>NZ_JADWYX010000002.1:0-82134 GCF_016786355.1 Frankia sp. AgB1.9 | reverse complement strand
GGGGGGGGGCGCCGGCGGCCACCGCCCCCCCCGCGGCCGCCCCGCGCCCGCCAACGGGTCCGCGGTCCGGTGGGCGTCGCGCACGGTGGCGGCGAACCGGCCGTGCGGGACGAGCTGGGCGACCGCGTCGGCGTCGGCGACGGTGTCGACGTCGCGCAGGACGGGCAGCGTCGCGACCCGCAGGCCGGCGTGGTCCAGCCGTTCCCGCTGGCGGGCTCCGGTGTCAGGCCGGGAGGTCGCGACCCCGCGCAGCAGTCGGCCGTCGGGGCGACGCAGGCCGAGCGCCCACCAGCCGCCGTCAGCGGCCGGCCCGAGCACCGCGTCGACGTGGGCCAGCGTCCGGCAGGCGTCGGCGAGCAGCGTCGCGGTGACCTGCGGGGTGTCCATGCCGATCAGGAGCGTCGGTCCGGTGACGGCGTCGAACGCGGCGGCGAGCCGGGCGTCGAACGGTCCCTCGCCCTGGGGGATCACCTCGATCGGGACGCGCAGCCAGGCGCCGACGGCGCCGTCGAGAACGAGGACCGGCCTGACCGGCCCGAGGCCGGGAACGCGGGCCAGGCCGCGGACCGCCGTCAACGTGTCCGCGATGGCCGACTCGGCCACGGCCGCGGCCTGCGCCGAGGTGAACGGGGGTGTCAGCCGGGTCTTCACCCGACCGGGGACCGGTTCCTTCGCCACCACCAGCAGGGTGATCGCCGGCGTGGCCGCTGCCGGACGTCGAGTGGTCATCGCAGGCTCGCCAGCGCGGCCGTCATGTCCCGCACGGTGCGGGCCGTGCCGAGTGGCGTCCCGGTCACCTTCGAGCGGCCGACTCGGGGGTGGTAGGCGACGTCGGTCTCGGTGATGCGCCAGCCCGCCTGCGCGGCGCGCAGCAGGAGCTCCAGCGGGTAGCCGAAACGGCGGTCCGCCACGGGCAGGCCCAGCAGCTGGGTGCGGCGGGCGGCCCGCATCGGCCCGAGGTCGTGGACCGGGACGCCGCGCCGGCGCAGCCGCTGGGCGACCACCGCGTTGCCGAGCCGGGCATGCGGCGGCCAGGCCCGCGCGGAGGTGGGTCGGCGCCGCCCCAGGGCGAGGTCCGCGCGTCCGCCGGTCAGCTCGGCGACGAGCTCGGGAAGCTGCCCGGGATCGAGCGAGGCGTCGGCGTCGCACACACAGACCACGTCGGCGTCGGCCGCGAGCAGGCCGGCCTGTACGGCCGCCCCGTAGCCACGCCGTGGCGCGTCGACGACCACCGCGCCCCGCTGGCGGGCCAGCTCCGCTGAGCCGTCGCTGGACCCGTTGTCGGCGACGATGGCTCGATAGCCGGATGGAATCCGGCCGAGGACCCAGGGGAGTGCCTCGGCCTCGTTCAGACAGGGCAGCACGACGTCGACTGACACCGCCGTCTCGTGACTTTGCGTGAGCATGATCACGACTCTAGTGACGGTCCGCCAACATCGACCCTTACCGAATAAGGAACTCCGACCAGCGCTGCCCGGCTGCCCCGGGCTTTCTTACGAATCCCTGACGGCTCGCCCGGGCGTGGGCCGCGTCGGGCTGCGGCGGCCTATCGTCGCGGGTATGAGCGCCGATCTGCAGGTCGTGGGGATCGCCCTGGCCTGCTCGGCGGCCGTCGCGCTGACCGGCGTTCCCCTGCTTCGCGTCCTGCGCGCCCGCCCGCTGTGGGCCACCGCGGGTGTGCTGTGCGTCGTTCCGATCGTCGCGGTCGCGGTCGGCGTCGTCGGGACCGCGCGCGCCATGTTCCTCTCACACCACGACCTGCGCGTCGTCCTGATCGTCGTCGCCGTCTCCGCGGTCGTCGCCGCCGGCGTGGCGGCGGGCCTCGGCCGGCCGCTGGTCACGGCCACCAGCCTGCTGACCCGGTCGGCGGACACGCTGGGTGAGCCGGTCTACCGGCAGGCCGGGCGGCTCCCGACCGCCGAGCTGACCGCCCTCGCGGAAACGCTCGACGCGACCCACCAGCGCCTGGTGGAGTCGCGCGGACGCGAGCGCGCCTTGGAGGCCAGCCGACGCGAGCTGGTGGCCTGGATCAGCCACGACCTGCGCACCCCGCTGGCCGGCATCAGGGCCACCGCGGAGGCGATGGCGGACGGGCTCGTGACGGACGCCGCGACGACCGAGCGCTATCACCGGCAGATGCTCGCCGACGCCGAGCGGCTGACCGGCATGGTCGACGACCTGTTCGAGCTCGCCCGGCTCCAGGCCGGAGCGCTCGAGCTGGCGGTGGAGAAGGTCTGCCTCGCCGACATCGTGTCCGACGCCGTCGCGACCGTCGATCCGATCGCCCGCGCCAAGCGGGTCACCGTCACCGGCGACACGGACGACGCCGTCTACGTCGACGCGGACGCCACCCAGGTCAGCCGGGTGCTGATCAACCTGCTGGTCAACGCCATCCGCCACACCCCCGACGACGGCACGGTCGAGGTCAGGGTCGGCTGGGAGCGCGACGCGCCAGGCGGCGAGGGACAGCGCGGCGAGGGACAGCGCGGCGAAGGACAGGGCGCGCTCGACGAGGGCCGGGCGATCGTCGCGGTCGCGGACCGGTGCGGCGGCATCCCCGCCGAGGACCTGCCCCGGCTGTTCGACCTCGGGTTCCGCGGGGAGAGCGCGCGCACGCCGGGCGACGGTGGCGATCATCCGCACCAGCCCCGGGTGCGGTCCGGCATCGGGCTGGCGATCGTCCGCGGCATCGTCGAGGCCCACGGCGGCGACGTCACCGTCCACAACCAGCACGGTGGCTGCCGCTTCGTCGTCGCCCTGCCGGCCGCCTGAAGCCGGGCCACCTCAGGCCGTCGCCCCGAACGGGGTTCCGCGACTCGTAAGATCCATGGCGCCGGTCTGCCATTAGCGTCGCGGACATGCGGGTTCTCGTCACCGGCGGCGCCGGCTTCATCGGTTCCCATATCGTCGACGCCCTGGTCGACGCGGGTCACACGGTGCGGGTGCTCGACGCCCTGCTGCCGGCCGTGCACCGCGTCAAACCCGAGGTCAACCACGCGGCTGAGTTCCGCACGGGGGACGTGACCGACCGGGTCGCGGTCGAGGCGGCGCTCGACGGGGTGGACGCCGTCTGCCACCAGGCGGCGATGGTCGGCCTCGGCGTCGATCTGGACGACCTGCCCGTCTACGCCACCCACAACGACCTGGGCACCGCGGTCCTGCTCGCGGCGATGGCCCGCCGGGGGGTCGGCCGGCTCGTCCTGGCCAGCTCGATGGTCGTCTACGGCGAGGGCGGTTTCCGGTGCGCGACCGACGGGCCGGTACGCCCGGGTGCCCGCCGGCCGGCGGACCTGGACAGCGGGCGGTTCGAACCGCCGTGCCCGCGGTGCGGCGCGCCGCTGCGGTCGACTCCCGTCACCGAGGACGCGCCGCTCGACCCGAGGAACGTCTACGCGGCCACCAAGGTCGCTCAGGAACATCTCGCCGCCGCCTGGGCGGCAGCCTCCGGCGGTACCGCCGTCGCGTTGCGCTACCACAACGTCTACGGCCCGCGGATGCCGCGGAACACTCCCTACGCCGGCGTCGCGTCGCTGTTTCGCAGCGCGCTGGAGCGCGGGGAGGCGCCCCGGGTCTTCGAGGACGGTGGCCAGCTGCGTGACTTCGTCCACGTCCGGGACGTCGCCAGCGCCAACCTGGCGGCACTGGCGCACAGCTGCGAGGGTGGCCGGTTCGTCCCGGTCAACGTCGGCTCGGGGCAGGCCCACACCGTCGGTGCGATGGCGGGCGCGCTGGCCAGTGCCTTCGGTGGGCCACGGCCTGTCGTCACCGGTCAGTACCGCGTCGGCGACGTCCGCCACATCGTCGCCTCCTCCGACCGGGCCCGGGAGCTCCTCGGCTACCGGGCGGCGGTGACCTTCGAGGCAGGGATGACCGCGTTCGCCCACGACCCGCTGCGTGCCTGACCCGCGGGCGGATCCAGGGATCGACAGGTGGCCTCGAGCAGGGCGTCGACCAGGCCGGCTAGGTCGGCGGCGGTGGCGGCCACGCGTTCGTAGTCGCAGGACGCCGGTGTTCGCGCCTCGGCGCCGCCAGCCACGGCGAGGACCGCCGCGCGGACGCTGTCCAGCGGGCCGCGCAGGTCGTGCCCCGCGCGCGTGACCTCACGCCGGTGCTGTCGATCCGCCTCCGCCTTCCGCGCGAGGACGTCGAGGAGCCGCAGATGCGCGGTGTCGAGTGCCTCGGCGAGCCGGGCCAGTTCGGCGCTCGTCCGGGGCCGCAGGCGTCGGTAGGCCGGCTGGCCGACGGCCAGCGCCCCGTCGTGGACGAGGTGCAGCTCGGCGCGCAGGCGGCGGATGTACCGGGCTGCCAGGACGGCCGCGACCGCGGCGAGCAGCAGGGCGGCCGCGCTGCCCGCGCAGGCGGTTGTCACGTGCATGCGGCTGCTCCCTGCGAGTCCGCACGGCGGCCTTCGTCGGGGGCCGCGTGATGGACCTCCGCGGCGGGGGCGAGGCGCCGGTTCGCCGGGCCCGCCCCCGCTGCGCGAGGTGGTGTCGGGCGGGCGGTCAGCTCGCGGTGATGTGCGCGATGCCGATGAGCATCCCGGCCTTGAACGCGGTGACGCCGAACGTCGTGTTCAGCGCGCCGGCTGCCGTGCTGGTCAGCTCGACCTTCGTCCCGTCGAGCTTCGCGTGACCCTGCGCGTCCTTCGTGATGGCCAGATCCGTGCCGTCCAGGTTGAACAACGGGACGCGAGCGTTGTTCATCTGCACGACCTCAGCGGTCAGCAGCGAGGTCCCCGGGTTCACGTCGAAATTGTCGACCGTGAGGGTCTTGCCATTTCCGGTGAAGGTCAGACCGCTGCCGTCGTGGTGGATGATCCCCTGGACATAGGGTGTCACCTGGCCCTTGGGATAGATGGTCACATTCCCGCCGGTGATGGGAAATACCAGGGTCGGTCCGTACTGGGAGGTCAGTGTGCCGGTGCCGGACGGTGCCACCGCCACCCCGAGGCTCTTGAGGGCTGCCAGCGTCGCCGGCTCGACCGCGACCGCGGTATCCACCCCGGTGACGCTGGCGATCGTCGCCGCCGGGGTGGGACTGGAGGAAGCGGCCGTGGCGGCGGACGCGGCGGGGCCGTCGCTGCTGCCACCGCAGGCCGCGAGCCCGACGGTGAGGGAACCGGCGAGGACCGCGGAGGTGGCCAGGAATCGGGTGCGCATTGATCTCTCCCATTTGTGAGGCGACGAGAGAGATTCGGAGCCCGCATCCCGCGGGATTGGTCGCTCGGCCACAAACTGGAGAAAACTTCTTGGCGCCAGCCAGGAATTTCACGCGGCCCCGCGGGCGAAGGCGCATAACCAGAACGGTAAGGCTTAAACCAGTTCGAGTGGTTTATCTACGCCGCTGCCGGGCCGGGCGGCTCGTAGCGGTAGCCGACGCCCCAGACGGTCACCAGGATCGACGGCGACGAGGGGTCGGCCTCGAGCTTCTCCCGGAGCCGGCGGATGTGGACCGTGACCGTCGACTGGTCACCGTAGGACCAGCCCCAGACCGTCTCCATCAACTCGGGCCGCGAGAACGCCCGGCGCGGGTGGCGGACGAGGTAGGCCAGCAGGTCGAACTCTCGGACGGTCAGCGCGATCGCGCCCTGCGCACCCCGCACCTCGCGGGCAGGCAGATCGACGACGAACGGGCCGACGTCGATCACGCCACCGGCCACCGGCGTGAGTGGGCCGGCCGCCCGGCGCAACACCGACTGGACCCGCAGCGTGAGCTCCCTGGGGGAGAACGGCTTGGTCACGTAGTCGTCCGCGCCGTACTCGAGGCCGACGATGCGGTCGTGCTCGGCACCCAGCGCGGTCAGCATCACGACGGGCACGGGCCCGGTCTCCCGGAGTCGCCGGCACACCTCGAGACCGTTGATGCCGGGCAGCATCAGGTCGAGGACCACCAGGTCAGGCGGGGTCGTGGCCGCGGCCGCGAGGGCGCCGGGGCCGTCGACGGCAAGGTCGACGTCGTACCCGGCCCGTTGCAGGTAGCGGCTCAGGACGTCGGCGACGGTCGGATCGTCGTCGACAATCAGCACCCGGGCCATGGGCCCAGGCTAGGCGGTCCCGGACCGGGCGCGGCGAGCGTTCACCGCCCTGTAAGAACCTCCGGCGCCGCAGGACGACCATGGCGGTGGCGGCGCCGAACCAGACCACCCCGAGCACGATCAACAGGTTCCGCACGTACGGCAGCGGGTCGACGGTGACATTGCCAGGATTGCTCGTGTACCCGCGCCACAGGGGGAGGGACATCAGGGCCACGCTGCCGCTGACGAACAGGGCGACCTGCACGACGGCCCGGTAGGGCGCGGGAATCAGCCGCGCCAGCAGCCAGCCGATGACCGCGATGACCGGGATCAGGACGGCGTCGTGGAGCACGATCGCGACGATCGCCCATTTCAGCGAGTAGAGCGGGTTGGTCAGCCGAGGCGCGCCGAGTGCGCCGTGCACGCCATAGAGCAGTCCGGCCAGGCCGATCAGGACGAACGCCGCCCGCACGATCCGGACCGTCCAGCCGGGTGAGCCGCGCCCGGCGACGGCGGTGGGGCTCGGCTGGTCAGTCGGCGGGTCCGGCGCGGTCACGGCAGCATCACGATGCGGTGTATCCATTTGGTCTGTAGGACGCCGGGTCGGTTGGGCGCGATCAGCCGGGCCGGATAGCCGTGGTCGAGCGCGAGTCGCTCGCCGTGAAGACCTGTCGCGATCAGCGTGAGGGGATCGCGGGCGTGCGACGGGTTCACCTCGCTGAGCCGGTACGGCCCGGAGGACTCCAGCGACTCCACCTGAACGCTGCGTCCGTGCGGGACCTCCGCCTGGTCCAGCAGATCCCGCAGCCGCACTCCCGTCCAGGTGCCGTCGGCCGACCAGCCCTCGACGCAGGTGATGGGCAGGTGGGAGGTCACGTGCGGCATCGCCATCAGGGCGGCCAGGCTCAGCGTGAACGGGCGGGGCCCGACGACCTCCAGCGTGTAGGCCGGGTCGCGGGCCGCGGTCAGTACCCGGGCGCCGGCCGCCGTCTTGTTCACCGGCAGGCGTTGCGGGCCGAGATCTGGCTTGCGCGGGGCGAGCAGCGCCACGTCGGACAGCCCGGGAACCGACTGACCGACCGTCACCACCGTGATGAGCCCGGAGGCGGCGGCCACCGCCGTCAGCAACCCGCGACGCGACAGGCCGCCCCCGGGCGGTTCGGGAGTGCTGATCCGGTCGGTCGTCCCGGCGCGGAGCGCTTCCGCCGCCCGAGCCTCCCGGCCCGGTCCGACGTTCGCCCGGACGGTCACGATCTTCGCCCCGACGTGGATGAGCAGCGCCCCCATCGTCACCCACGCGCCCCAGTAGTGGGCAACCGTGAAGAAGAACCGGAACGGGTACCACTGCGCGATGTTCGCGATTCCGGTCGAGAGCTGGAAGAGCGCTCCACCGATCAACGGAACGATGGACAGGCGTTCCAGGGCGCCGGCCACACTGCGCAGCGGCGGCCACTTCCAGAACAACGGCGCGACCGTCCACAGCTTTGCCAGCAGCAACGGCACCGTCGCGAGGCCCGTCGCCACGTGCAGCCCCTGCGTGACGCGGTAAAGGCTGACGGGCCGGGACGGCCATTGCAGCCACGGCGCCGGGTGCTGCATGAAGTGCGAGACGAGACCGGTGACGAAACAGGTCGTGAAGGCGATCCCCAACCAGATGCCCAGCAACGAGGCGACCCTCGGATCATGCAGTCGGCTCGGGAAACGGCCCGCCCGCAGCGGGCCGCGCCGCAGGGTTTCAGGTGGTGGCGGCAACGGCCTGGTGAACGGGTTCACGTCGAGTCACGCTAGATCGCCGCCGGCCGGCCGCGGCCCCGCGGCGCCTTACGGAACGAGGAAGCCCGCTGCCCCCACGGCGCCTCGGCCCCGATCGACGCGCCTTCCGTCCGCCTCGCGGTGCTCGGTCGTGCGATCCACCGCGCCGCGCAGAACGGTGTCTCGCGAGAGCGCGCGCGCGGCCTGTGTCCCGGCGCTGTGCACGATGTTCTGCGGCATCCAGATCACGCTGAACAGGCACCGCGCGCGCAGGTCCAGCGAGGCGCCGTCGAGATGGAAATCGCCGGCCTCAATGCCGCCCGCCAGCAGCGATTTCACCTGCCGCAGCTGGGTGGGGAACGTCCAGGTGAGGTCGGGGCTGTCCGGCGGGGCCTCGCGGAGCCCAGCGAACTGGATCTTGAACTCCTCGCTGAACCGGGTCATCAGGTTGATGTCGAACCACATGAGGGCGTCGAGCCGCTCGACCGCGGACGAAGGAGCGCGCAGGACTGCCCGCCAGCCGGCCGTGACCTGGGCGACGTACGAGGCCATGATCGACGTGAGGAGGCGTTCCTTCGAGCCGATGGCGCGCGAGACGCTGCCGGTGCCGAGGCCCGCGGCGGCGGCGATGTCCCGGATGGTGGTGGCCTCGTACCCACGGCGGCCGAACTCGACCCTGGCGATCGCCCGGACGACCGCCTCGCGGTCGTTCTCGTCGGCGCCGGGGTCCGCGTCCCAGCTGGTGATCAGCTTGTTGGCCGCGAGAAAGGCCGGTGCCTGGTCCAGCTTCTGGTCAGGCGGGGCGTCGACCGCGAGGCCGTCGAGCAGGATGCGGCACTTGATGGCCGCGATGCGGTGGCCGCCGGGCAGGCGGTGGGAGACCCCGATGCCGACGTGCAGCATGCTCTGGCAGAGCCGGTCGGCGAGCAACGCGAGATCGAGGCCTGGGCGCAGGTAGCCGCTCGCCCGGCCGGCCCGCAAGGCCTCCAGCATGGCCGCCTGGATCATGACGGGTGCCCGGGCCGCGCGCTGGACCAGTTCCTCGCTGGACCCGGCGGGTGGCTCGTAGAAGGTGAGGAGCAACGCGGCGCGGTGTCGTACCGCGCAGGCGGCTATCGCCTCGCCGAGCCCGATGATGATCTCGGCCGGCAGTCGGTCGTTCGGCTGCTGGAGCGCTTCGAGGGCCGCGCTGGCGACGTCGTCAAGGTCGTTCTGGTAGCGCCTGACCAGCTCGACGATGATCGCGTCTTTCGAGTCGAAGTGGTGGTAGAGGCTGCCGGGCAGGATGCCGCAGGCGTCCGCGATGTCCCGCAGCGGTGTGCGCACGCCGGTGGAGGCGAACAGCGCCGCGGCCGCGTCGAGGATCTCCGCCCTGCGCGCCCCGTCGATCGCCACCGCTTCCGCTCCTCTGCCCGCTCCTGGTCACGACGGTTGCCCGTTCCTGGCCACGACGGTACTGACCCGGTCGCGCTCGAAGCGCGGGTTGCCCGCCCCCGTCCTGGAGGTAGCTGTCGGGACCTGCTCTGGCTGGGCACGACGTCTGGACTTTAGGTTCGGGACAACTGTTTGGTCAAGGCGTGTCCTGGGGGGTCGCAAACCGGGTCAGCGAACGGTTGACGGCACCATGGCCGACACCTACCTTTCGGGACAACATTTTGTTCGTGCTCGTGGGGGCTGGGATGGAGGCGCGATGTCGCTCGTCGTCGTGCGCACGATCGGCGCCGCTCGCGGGCAGTGCCGCCCGCGATTACCCGTCGGGCTGACGTGCCCCTGCCCAGCCTTCGGGACGTGACGGGGTGGATCTGGAGCACCTGAGCCTGCTGGCCTCGGCCCTGGGCGGCCGCTCGCTGCGAGTGGCACCGGCCGGCCGCGGGGAGCGGGCCTGGACGGATGGCGCGACGGTCTTCCTTGACGCCGACGCCGGTCCGCGTGGCGCGGTGCTGGCACTGGCGGTGCAGGCTTCCCTGCTCGCGGCCGGCAGCCTGGCGCCCGACGTGCTGCGTGAGCTCAACCGGCACCCAAAGCTGGCGGACCGTTACCTCGCGGTCGAGGGCCATCGGGCCCTGGCGGCGAACGCGGACGTTCTTCCGCCAGCCGCGCGCGGCCTCGTCGACCAGGAGGTCGCCGCTCGTAGCGGTTCTCCGGCGGCGTCCCTGGCCGCGGCCCGCGGCCGGCAGCCGATCGACGCCCTACCCGAGCTCTTCGGGGCGATCCACCCGCGCAGAGTCGTCGCCGCGGGGATGCCGGACGCGGCCCCGACGCGTGACCTCGCCGCGCGACCGGGCCGGAAGCCGGAGCTGGCCGAGCTCACGGAGGACGCCGACGAGGTCGGGCCTGTCCTGCAACTGCTGGCGAGCCCCGTCGGCGGCGGCGGTCCGCTGGGGCGACTGCTGGCGCGGATGTTCGGCCCGGCGCGGGCGCCGGGGGCTGGGCCGGCGGGCGCGGACGCGCCGACGCATCGCGGACGCGGCGGCGCGAGGGTCGGTCGTCCGGCTGTGTTCGCCGGCCGCCTGGCGATGCCGGCGGGCGGCCCGGACGACGTGCGCGGTCAGGGCTGGCGGTATCCCGAGTGGGACGCCTATCAGCGCCGGTACCGGTTGGACTGGTGCACCGTGCGGGAGACCGTGGCGAGGATTGAGCCGGACGCTCCGGCGGTCCCGCTCGACGGTGCCGCGCTGCGCCGGCCGCTTGCCCGCGTCGGCCTCGGCCCCGACCGGCGCCGGCGCCAGCTGTCGGGCGACGAGCTCGACATCGACGCGCTGGTCGACACCATCGTCGCGACGCGAGCCGGTTCGGCGCCCGGTGCTGCCGTCTACGTCGACAGCCTGCCGCGCCGCCGTGACCTCGCGGCGCTGGTGCTTCTCGACTGTTCGAGCTCGGCGTCGGCGCCCGGTGCGACCGGGGTCTCGGTGCACGAGCAGCAACGTGCGGCGGCCGCGGCCCTCCTCGGCGCGCTGCACGACCTTGGTGACCGGGTCGCCCTCTACGCCTTCCGTTCCCAGGGGAGGTCGGCCGTCCAGCTGCAGGCCGTGAAGCGGTTCGAGGACGCCCTGGACACCCGGGTCGCGCGGCGGCTGGGCGGCTTGGCGCCCGGTGGCTACACCCGGCTCGGCGCGGCGATCCGGCACGGCGCCCGGGTACTGGAGAACGACGGCGGTACGGCCAGGCGCCTGCTCGTCGTCCTGTCCGACGGCCTCGCCTACGACCACGGCTACGAACCCGACTACGGCGAGGCGGACGCCCGGCGGGCACTCGCCGAGGCTCGCCGGCGTGGGATCGGCGCCGTCTCGCTGAGCTTCGGCGCGGGCACCGACGCCGCGGCCCTGCGGCGGGTGTTCGGGCCGGCGGCGCACGCGGTGATCTCGCGGCCCGAACACCTGCCCCGCGTCGTCGGACCGCTGTTCCGCTCGGCGTTGCGGGCGGCCGAAGGGCGGCGCCGCGCGGCCTAGCGCCCACTGCCAGCACCGAGCAACCAACGCGGGTGAGAGGAGAACGGTATGGGACGCGGCGTGCGGCCCTACTACGTGCCGGCCGGCGACGAGGAGCAGGTATTCAAAGCGGCCTTTCGGCAGAAGCTGGCGATCCTGCTCAAGGGGCCGACGGGATGTGGGAAGACCCGATTCGTCCAGGCGATGGCGCACGACCTGGACCGGCCGCTGGTCACGGTCGCCTGCCATGACGATCTGACGACCGCCGATCTGGTCGGGCGGTTCCTGCTGCGCGGCGGTGAGACCGAATGGGTGGACGGGCCGCTGACGAGAGCCGTGCGTGACGGCGCCATCTGCTACCTCGACGAGGTCGTCGAAGCCAGGCAGGACACGACGGTGGTGCTCCACCCGCTCGGGGACCACCGCCGGCAGCTTCCGATCGACCGCCTCGGACTGACCCTCGACGCAGCCCCCGGCTTCTGCCTCGTCGTCTCCTACAACCCGGGATACCAGAGCGTGTTGAAGGACCTCAAGGACTCGACCCGGCAGCGCATGGTCGCCATCGAGCTCGGCTTCCCCCCGGCCGACGTCGAGGAGAAGGTCGTCGCGCACGAGGCCGGGGTCGACGCCGAGACGGCCGCCCGGCTGGTGCTGTTCGGCCAGGTGATCCGCCGCCTGGAGACACCGGGACTGCGCGAGGTGGCGTCCACCCGGGTGCTGATCGCCGCCGGGCAGCTGATCACCGAGGGACTGACGCCCCGGGCAGCGGCCCGCGCCGCGATAGCCGGCCCGCTGACGGACGACCCCTCGGTGACCGCCGGCCTCATCCAGATGATCGATGTCTACCTCGACGAAGACCTGGCACCGGCCAGAAGGAACGGAGACCTCGCCAGTGTGAACTCGCCGCTCGTCGGCCGCTTCGGGGAGGTGGGACGGTGACCAGGACGATCGCGCCCGCCGCCGCCACGCCCGGCGTCGTTCGCCGGCGCCCCCCGTTATGGCTGTTACTGATCTTCGCAGCCCTGAACGTGGCGCTGCTGGCCGTGCTCTACAACGCGCGCCGCGGCGCGGTGGCCGGGCGGATCACCAACCGGGAGGTCGTGGGAGCCCCGCGCCCGGTCAGGTTCCTGTTCGGGAAGTCGGACTGGATCGTCTTCGAGGAAACACAGCTCGCGCTGACGGTGGTCGTCGTCGTGGCGGTCATGGTGGTCTACTGGCGGCGTCATCCGCGGCATCCGGTCCTCCTGATGCTGCTCGCGGCGACCGGCATCGTCTGGCTGGACCCGGTGATGAACTGGGCGCCCTACGCGGTCTACAACCCGCAGCTCACGCACTGGCCGGAGACCTGGCCGCTGGTCTCGCTGGCGCCCACTGTCGAGCCGTTCCTCGTGATCGGCTATCTGACCTTCTACGCCGGGCCCTACTTTCCGGCGATCTGGATCCTGCGCCGGCTTCAGGCCCGCCGACCACTCACCTCGTTCGTCTCCCGGCATCCGCTCGTCACACTGAGTTTGATGATCTTCGTAATCGGCTTCGTGTACGACGCCGTTCTCGAGATCGTCTGCGTGCGTACCGGGCTCTACATCTATTCGCAGGTGATCCCGTTCGGCTCGCTGTGGGCGGGCAAGTACTACCAGTTCCCGCTGCTGTGGGAGTCCTCGCTCGTCACCCTCGTGATGATTCCCGCCGGTCTACTGGTGTACCGCGACGACACCGGGCGTACGAAGGCGGAGAAACTCGCCCTGCGGCTGCGCGTCTTCGCCCGGCGTCCCGCGCTCGGGACCTTCCTGGTCATGTTCGTCATTCTCAACGTCGCCTATCTCGCGTACGGCGCCGGATTCGCGATCATCCGGGACACGAAGTCGGCGACGTCCGTCGCCTGTCCCTGGCCGTACCCGGAGGCCAAGGTGTACGACCCGAACGGCTTCTACGCCAAGGCCGGCCAGCCCGGCCCCTATTTCGCCGGCAACTGGTCCGGCTGGGAGAGCGGCCAGTCCGGCCGTCCCGACACGTCCACGCCGGCGAGCGGCGGGCGCTGCGGCGGCGCAGATGGCTGAGCCGTCGAACCAGGGGCAGCCGCGCAGCGTCGTGATCACGGGCGCGTCCCGCGGGCTCGGGCTGGCCTCGGCCGCCTACCTGTACCGGCAGGGCTGGCATGTGGTCGCCGCGATGCGGACGCCCGACGCGGGCCTGGCCCGCCTGCGAGAGGCCACCGGCGCGCCGCCCGACGACCCCCGCCTCACCGCCGTGCGCCTCGACCTCGACGACGCTGGGTCGATCACCGACGCGGCGCGGGCGATCGAGAAGGCGGTCGGCTCGCCCGACGCGGTCGTGCACAACGCGGCCTTCATGGTCGCCGGCTGCGTCGAGGAGACGCCGCCCAGCGTCTGGCGGCAGATCCTGTCCACCAACGTGCTGGGGCCGGTCCATCTCACCCAGGAGCTGCTGCCCGCCATGCGCGCCGCCGGGCACGGCCGGATCGTCGTGGTGTCCAGTGCGGCCGGCGTCCGCGGCATGCCGACGACCAGCGCCTACTCCGCCTCGAAGGGCGCACTCGAACGGTGGGCCGAGGCCCTCGCCCAGGAGATCGCCCCCTTCGGGCTGGGCGTGACCGTGCTCGTGCCCGGCACGTTCGACACCGGGCTGGACGAGACCGTCACCTATGCCGACCCCGCCGGGCCCTACGCCGTACTGCACGCCGGGCTCGCGCGGGCCGGCGAGCGCGTCCTTCGATCCGTCAGCCCCCCGGAGGCCTTCCCGCCGGGACTGGCGCGGGCGCTGCGCGACCGAGCTCCCTTCGCCCGTCACCCGGTGGGCGGCGACGCCCGCCTGCTGCTCGCCGGCCGCGCGCTGCTGCCGGACCGGATCTTCCGAGCCCTCATCGGGAAGGCCATCGGCCTGCCCCGACCCGGCTCCCTGCGAACCTGAGGAGACCGACGATGAAGCTGTTCGACGACCTCGACGACTTCGGGAGCTTCGACGACGCCGTCGCGGGCGACGTCCGGGACCCCTACCCGGAGCTGGCCCGGATGTGGCGTGACGAGCCGGTCCAGCGGCTCGACTTCTCCGACATGCCTCACGATGACGCGAAGCCGATCTTCTTCGTGTACCGGTACGACGACATCGCCCGCGTCCTGCGCGACAACGAGACGTTCTCCTCCTCGATCATCCTCGACTTCTTCGGGGACGCCCTCGGGCCGCACGTCATGCTCGGGATGGACGAGCCCGAGCACCGTCGCCACCGCGGTCTGGTCGCGGGTGCGTTCTCCCAGAAGGCGATCGCCCGCCGCGAGCACGGCCTCGTCGACCGGATCGCGAACGAGCTCGTCGACCAGTTCGCCCGCGACGGCCGCGCCGACCTCGTCCGGCAGTTCACCTTCCCGTACCCGACCCAGATCATCGCGAGCCTGCTCGGCCTGCCCCGCGAGGACTACCCGCGCTTCCAACGCTGGTCGATCTCCCTGCTGAGCATCCTCACCAACCGGGAACGAGGGCTGGCCGCCGCCGAGGCCCTCAAGCAGTACTTCGCCCCGATCCTCGCCGACCGGCGCACCGACCCCCACGATGACCTGATCAGTGACCTCGCGGTCGCGGAGATCGACGGAGAGCGGCTCTCCGACGAGGAGATCTTCTCGTTCCTGCGCCTGCTGCTGCCCGCCGGCGTCGAGACCACCTACCGGTCGACCGGCAGCCTGCTCTTCGGCCTGCTGTCGCATCCGGACCAGCTCGACGCCGTCCGCGCAGACCGCTCCCTGATCCCGCAGGCGATCGAGGAGGCGGTGCGTTGGGAGCCGCCGCTGCTGTCCATCACCAGGGTCGCGACTCGTGACACCGAACTGTCCGGAGTCGCGATCCCCGCCGGCTCCGCTGTCATGCCGATGCTCGGCTCGGCCAACCGCGAGCCCGAACGCAATCCCGAACCCGACCGCTTCGACATCTTCCGCTCCGGGCGACAGCACATCTCCTACGGCCACGGCGTGCACATCTGCCTCGGCATGCACCTCGCCCGCCTCGAGATGCGCGTCGCGCTCAACACCCTGCTCGACCGGCTCCCCGACCTGCGCCTCGACCCCGACGGCGACGACCCCCACATTCACGGCCAGGTGTTCCGCTCGCCCACCTCACTCCCCGTCCTGTTCACCCCGTCGGCGTGAACCACGGGTTTCCGCACGCCCGGGGAATTCTCACCGCGTCGACGGCGGTGGCCCGCCTGGCTCGTCGCCCTCGTACGTCGACCCACGTTCGCTTCGGAGGGACTGCATGACCACGGTCGCCACGGTCCAGTGGGACCCCTATGACTCCGGGCTCGCCGCCGATCCGTATCCGACCTACCGGCGGTTACGGGAGGAGGCGCCGCTCTACTACAACGAGGAACACGACTTCTATGCGCTGAGCCGCTATTCCGACTGCGAACAGGGGCTGCCGGACTGGGACAACTACCGGTCCGGGCGCGGCATGGTCCTGGAAATCATCAAGTCGGGCTTCGAGATCCCGCCGGGCACCCTGATCATGGAGGACCCGCCCGTCCACACCATTCACCGCCGGCTGCTGGTGAAGGTGTTCACGCCGCGCCGCATCGGCGCGCTGGAGCCGAAGGTGCGGGAGTTCTGCGCCCGCGCCCTCGACCCGTACCGAGGCCGCGACCAGTTCGACCTGATGGAGGCGCTCGGCGGCGAGCTGCCCATGCGGGTCATCGGGATGCTGCTCGGAATCCCGGAGGCCGACCAGGCCTCCGTCCGCGACCACGTCGGAAAATCGATTTCGATCGACGACGGCAGTGGCATGGACGTCAACAACGCCGCGCTACTGTCCGGCGACATCTACGGCGACTACATCGACTGGCGACGCGACCACCCGGGCGACGACCTCATGACGGAACTGCTGCACACCGAGTTCGAGGACGAGAACGGCGTGCGCCGCGCCCTGACGAGGGACGAGGTGCTCGGCTACGTCACCATCCTCTCCGGCGCCGGCAACGAGACCACCGGACGGCTGGTCGGCTGGATCGGCTCCGCCCTGGCCGCGCACCCCGACCAGCGCCAGGAGCTCGTCGACGATCCCGCCCTGATCCCGAACGCGGTCGAGGAGGTCCTGCGGTACGAGCCGCCGAGCATGGTCATCGCCCGTACGGTGCACCGGGACGCCGAGTGGCACGGCACCACCGTGCCCGCCGGCGCCGCGCTGCTCTTCGTCGTCGGAAGCGCCAACCGGGACGACCGCCGTTACCCGCACGCGGACGCGTTCGACATCCACCGCGAGGTCGGCCAGCACCTGACCCTCGGGCTGGGCGCGCACTACTGCCTCGGCGCCGCGCTGGCCCGCCTGCAGGGCCGGATCGCGACGCAGGAGCTGCTCACCCGGTTCCCCCGCTGGGACGTCGACTGGCAGAACGCGAAGATGGCGCAGACCTCGACCGTCCGCGGCTGGGAGACGCTCCCGCTGTTGATCCGGTGATCGACTTGGCCGCCGGTGCCTGCGGCGTCAGAACCGGCCCGGGGTGGCGAAGGCCCGGATGGCCTCGGCTCGGCCGGTCACCGTGGACCGCCTGGTCGCCGTGTCCAGGGACGGCTGCCCGCCCGCGATCCACAGCGGGCCGTTGGCGATGTTGTCCAGAGCCTCCTGCGCGGCCTCGTCGGGCGACTGGGCGGTGTCGAGGGGATAGCCGAGCCGGGCCATCGCCGGAGTCGCGGTGAAGCCGACGCTCAGGTGCAGCACGTCGACGCCGTGTTTCTCGCACTCGATCCACAGCGCCTCGCTGAAGACCCGGCTGAACGCCTTGGAACCGCAGTAGGCGGCCAGGGTCGGCGCGCCCATGAAGCTCGCGTGCGAGCCGGAGAGGATGATTCCGCCACGCCCCCGCCCGCACATGAGCGCGCCGTAGTGATGCGCGAACTCGGCCTGACCCAGCACATTGACGGCGATGACCGATCGGTAGACCGCCGGGTCCAGGTCGACGAAGTCGCCGCGCACGCTGTTGGCGCCGGCGTTGTAGATCAGCAAGCCGATTTCCAGGTCGTCGGTCGCGGTCAGGGTCCGTTCCAGTGCGTCCGGTTCGCTCAGGTCGACCGACAGGACGCGCACCTGGGTTCCGCCCGTGATCAGGTCGTCCGCCAACGCCTGTAAGGGGGCCGTCTTTCGGGCCGTGAGCACCAGGTTGAATCCCTGCGCAGCCAGTTTCCGGGCGTAGCTCGCACCGATGCCCTCCGAGCCACCGACGACCAGGGCCCACGGCCCGTACTTCCCCAGCTCCATGGCGCCCCTCCATTTGACCAGTGTTCAAATGGAACGTAACACGGTCGGGAGAATCTCGTAGCCGCGCAGGACGAGGCGGTCGCGGCGGGTGGGCGCCGCGGCGGGTGCCAGGTCGGGGAAGCGGCTGAGCAGCCGGGGGAACGCTGTGCTCGCCTCAAGCCGGGCCAGGCTGTTGCCGAGGCAGACGTGGGCACCCGCGCCGAAGCTGAGCGGCGCGCTCCCAACGCGATCGGGGTCGAAACGGTCGGGATCGGGATAGCGGTCGGGATCCCGGTTGGCGGCGCCGATCAGCAGGATCAGCTGGCTACCTCGCGGGACCGGCACCCCGGCCAGGGTCAGGCCGTCCGCGCGGGCCAGCCGGGTGGTCGCCTGGACCGGGGCGTCGTAGCGCAGGACCTCGGTGACGAACCCCTCGACCGCGAGATCGCCGGACCGCAGCCGTGCCGCGAGCCGGGGCCGCTCGAACAGGATCGTGAGGCCGTTGCCGAGCAGGTTTGTGGTCGTCTCGAATCCAGCGACCAGCAGGACGACCAGATTGGCGACCAGCTCGACGTCGGACAGCCGCCCGTCCTCGGCGTCGCGGGCGGCGACAAGCGCGCTGATGAGACCATCGCCGCGGCTCTCGGCGATCAGCTCCCCGAAGTAGTGCGACAGCTCCGCGGCCGCCGCGCCAGCCGGCTCCAGCTCGCCGGGGTCGGCCGTGAGCTCCAGGGCGGCGGTCAGGTCCGCGGCCAGCGCCCGGAACCGGTGACGGTCGCGGGTCGGGACGCCGAGCAGCTCGCAGATCACCGAGACCGGGAGCTGGAACGCGAACTCCGCCATGAAGTCGATGGGCGTTCCCGTGGCCGTGTCTGCCAGCCCGTCCAGTAGCTGGTCGACCGCGTTCTCGATAGCCGGCCGTAGGGCCGCGATCCGCCGTGGCGTGAACACCGAGGCGATCAGGGACCGCATCCGGCCGTGCTCGGGCGGGTTGGACCGCAGGATGGACCGGTCCAGGGCCGCGAGCGCGTCCTGCTCGGTCGGCTCGTCGTTCTCGGGAAATCCGAACCCCGGATCGCGCAGGACCCGCTCGACCGCGGCGTGGCCGGAGACGAGGTACCAGCCGTCGGCGACGGTCGCGATCGGCCCGAGCGCGAGCGCTCGCCGGTAGAGCCCGAACGGGTTGGCTCGTCCCTCTGGGCTTGTCAGGGCCGCGACGATCGCCGCCGCGTCCAGGCGCCCGGGCCACGAGGTCCCGGCGTTGGTGTGGGTGTCGGCGAGGTGCGCGGCGACGAGCGCGGCGAGGTCGTCCGCGCGCGGGGCCGTGATCACCTGATGGCAGTCTTCGCAGAGCTGGCTGGTGGTCACGAGGACCTCCGATAACTTGAACATGAGTGTACGAGTTATTTGGAACGCTACCATCAACCTGAACTCAGGTGTACGAGTTGTCGGTGATCGTTCGGGAGGGCCGGGTGGCGGCTGGCGCAGGCGCCTCCAGTGGGCAGCGGGCCCAGCGGGCCGACGCGCGCCGCAACGTCGAGGCGATCCTGGACGCGGCCACTCGCGGCCTGCGGCGCGATCCGGACGTCAGCATCGCGGACATCGCTGCCGAGGCCGGCGTCGGCCGCGTCACGCTCTACGGCCACTTCAAGACCCGGGCCGACCTCGTAGAGGCCGTACTCGCCCGCACGATCAGCCACGCGAACGCCCTGTTCGACGGCCTGGACCTCGACGGCGACCCGGTCGAGGCACTGGCAAGCCTCGCGACGTCGTCGTGGCAGGTCGTCGAGCAGCACCGCGGCGTGCTGGGCGCCGTGTCACGCGAGCTGGGGCACGAGCGCATCCGCGACGCGCACGACGTCATCCTCGCCCGGGTCGGCGACCTGGTGGCGCGCGGCCAGGCGGTGGGCGCGTTCCGCGCCGACCTGCCCGGCTCCTGGTTGGTCACCGTGGCGCTCACGCTGATGCACGCCGCCGCCCAGGACGTCGACGCCGGCCGGCTGACCGCCGCTGACGCCGGCCCTTACCTGGTGCGCACGCTGGTCTCGGCGTTCACGTCCCCCTGACCGTCAGCCGCGGGCCCAATGGACGGGACCGCTGGCGGTGGCCGAGCCGACCGGTCTGACGTCGGAGCCGTCCAGCTTCATGGACTCGACCCGCCCGGTGGTCGAGAAGGATGTGCGCGCGGACGTGTCCCGGACGAACACCACCCGGCCGTCGGGGGACCAGGTCGGATGCCAGGAGCCCGCCCCGGCCACCTGATGGAGCCCGGTGCCGTCCGGCGCGATCGCGTAGATCCCGCCGTCGTCCGACCCGAACACGATCGTCTTCCCGTCCGGCGACCAGGACGGCTCGACCGGGATCGCGCCGTCGTGCGGAGCGCCGGTGAGGGTGCGCACCGAGCCGTCGGCCGTCGAGACGATCTTCAGGGTCTGCGAGTCCGGGTCGCGGAACACGATCTCGCGCCCGTCAGGCGACCAGGAGGTCTCCAGCCCGTGCACGCCGGCGACCCGCCGCGCTCCGGTGCCGTCGGCCTGCATCAGGTAGAGCCCGCCGGTGTTGCGGAAGTAGGCGATCTGCGTGCCGTCCGGGGACCAGGCCGGGTACTCGGCCGAGCTGTCGCCGCTGGTCGCGAGCTGGCGCGCGTCGGTGCCGTCGGGCCGGACGGTGACGATCTGACCGCCGACCCCCGCGTAGGCGACGCGCCCGTCGGCGGCCACGGACGGCGCGTCGCCGGTGCCGAGCTGCCGTTCGGTCCCGTCGGGGGAGACGACGACGATCGGGCTGTCGTTGATCGAGCTGTCGCCCGCGAAGCGCTTGAACACCAGCCAGGACCGTGGCTGCGCTGGCGGAGTGGTCGCGGCCCCGGCCGTCCCGTCCAATGGGTTCGATCCGGCGCCCGCGTGGCCGCCGGGCTCCGGCCTGCCGGTCGGGCCGGCCACGGCTGGCGTGGAGCTGTGCTGCCTCGCCAGTCCGGTTGGATTGCCGTCGCCGTGTGAGCTGAGCAGGTAGAGCGAGACGAACACGCCGACCAGCAGGAGGACCACGGCGACGGCCACACCGGCCAGCAACGCCCGGTGCCGCGGGCGCGGCAGGTCCACGATGGGCCAGGCTGGGTCCGGGGTCGGTGGGTGGCCGGCGCCGGACTGGCCGGTGTCAACGTGGAGCGGCTCGGGTTGAGCGGTGGTCCACGGGGTCGGCTCGGTCGGCGCGGCTGGAACGGCTGGAACGGCGGGAGTTGCGGCGCCGGTCGCGAGGGCGGCGGCCATGACTGGCTGGGAGGCACTGACGTCGACGTCCGAGCCGGCCGCGAGCGTCAGCAGCAGCTCATGGGCGCTCGGCCGGGCGGCCGGCTCCTTGCTCATGGCCCGCCGCACCAACGCCAGCAGACCGCCGTCCAGGCAGCTGAAGTCCGGCTCGTCGTGGACCACCCGGTGCAGCAGCACCGGTGTTGCGGCCTCGCCGAACGGGGAACGGCCGCTCGCGGCGTAGAGCAACACCCCGCCCCACGCGTACACGTCCGCGGCCGGGGTCAGGTCGAGGCCCAGCGCCTGTTCCGGCGCCATGTACGCGGGAGTCCCGACGATCCCGCCGCGGGTGTGCAGAGTCGTGGACTCCAGCGCGTGGGCGATCCCGAAGTCGATGACCCGGGCCCCGGACGGCGACAGCAGGATGTTGGCGGGCTTGAGGTCGCGGTGGACCACGTGCGCCGCGTGGATGGCCGTCAGCGCGTTCGCGACCGCCGCGGCCAGGCGTTCGAGCTCGGCCGGTGGCAGGGGCCCGTCCTGTCGCACCCGCGCGCCCAGCGTCGGCCCCTCGACGTACTCGGTGACCAGGTAGGGCTCCGGGCCCTCGACGTCGACGTCGAGCACCTCGGCGGTGCAGAACCTGGCGACCCGCCGGGCGGCCCGGACCTCCCGCAGGAAACGGCGACGGAAGTCGGGGTTCTCGGCGAACTCCTGGCGAATGACCTTGATCGCCACGGGGCGGCCCTCGGTCGTGTGGCCGAGGTAGACGCTGCCCATCCCGCCGACTCCGAGGCGACCGGACAGCGGGTAAGGGCCGACCTGTTTCGGGTCGCCGTCCTGGAGCGGCTCCGCCCCCGCGACGTCCGCCATGACGAGCCCTCCGTCTCACGGAGCCGCGATAGTCCCTTCTCGTGCCAGTATGCCGCGCTTGGTGATTCCTCACCGACAGCGTCATTTCCAGGACAGCGACGCGCGCCTAGACCGGGACCGCGGACTCCGCCTTGACCGGGTCGACGGTGGGGGCCGCCCTGATGGGGCCGAGCAGGAAGCCGACGACGGACGAGGACGCCGGGGAGCGGTGCCGGAACAGCCGCACCCGACCAGGCGCTGGTCGAGATCGTCGACACGATCTTCCTGCCCCTCGTCCTGGACCGGGACCGGATGACGACCCGCCCGCGAGCCGCATCTGAGAGCGGGGCGTGGCTCGCGGGCCGGGCCGTCGGCGTCGTGGTCAGTCCGGGTCGGCGAGGGTGAGCGTCAGGGAGTCCCAGTCGGCGACGGCGGTGCCGATCCTGGTCAGCAGCTCCGTCGTGATCGCCGGGTTGACCTTGAGGGTGATGCCCCAGAGGAAGAAGCCGGCGACGACGCCACGGCGGATGCCAGCCTGGGCGTCGTCGAACGAGGGCACGTCGACGCCGCCCGCGCGCAGCTGCGCCAGGTAGTGGCGAAGGAGGTCCCCTTCGTGGCTGCGGCGGTCGGCGACCGACAGCGCGGAGGCCAGGTGGTAGCCGACGTCGACGTACCAGGGCCCGCGCTGCACGAGCTGCCAGTCGAGGAACGACGGCCGGCCGGCCGCGTCGAGGTAGAGGTTGCCGACGTGCGGGTCGCCGTGGATGACACACCAGGGCTCGGCGACCTCGACCGCGGCCGCGAGCCGTCTGTAGGCCTCGACGAGCCGCGCGGCGTCGCGGACCTCGTCCGGCACGCCGGCGCCGATCGGGCCGGTGAAGTTGCCGTTGATCTCGGGGAAGCCGCGGTGCCCAAGGTGGCTGGTCATCCTGGGCGCCAGCCAGTCGACCTCGGCGAGGCCGGGGGCGCGCCACGTCGCCGCGTGCAGCCGGGCCAGCTCGGCGAGGCTCTCGGCTGCCTGGTCGGGCGTGTACGGGGTGAGGGCGTCGAGGAAGACGGCGCCCTCGGCGACGACGTCGTCCGTGATGATCAGCCCGGTGCGGCGCTCAGGGTCGACGCCGGCGTACACGGCGTGCAGCGTGCGCACGCCGGTGGCGGCGGCCAGGTCGCGGTAGAAGAAGGCCTCGTGCGTTCCGGTGCCGGCGAGCAGCGTCCCGGACTCGTTGAACATCCCCTTGAGGCACAGCGCCAACGAGGAGGAGTCCAGGTCCGGGGTCTGGCCGTCGACGTGGAAACGCAGATTCGTCGCCACGCGGCTGACGACGGGGCCGGTCGTGACGGCCTGGATCTGGATCCCGGGGAACTGGGGGCCGAGCGCCTCGGCCAGCCACGCGGGGGACAGCATCTCCTGCAGGGTGCCGGGTACCCGGGGCGACGCCGTGATCATAGGACGGCGCCCGACCGGGTGGCCGCGCCCGCTGACGAGAGACCGGCGCGTAACCGAGGTGCCGCCGCCGGGGAATCGGATTCGTACATCTCGTCCTCACCTTCCTGGGGTCTGTCCGACATTGCGGTCCTCCGTCGGCTGATCGCCCGCCTGGCTGCCGCCGCCGCCGAGCCCGGTCAGGCAGAAGTCCCAGACGTGCTCGACGATCCCGTCGGGTCGCTCGCCGAGCGGGGCGTAGGCGTAGTGGTGGAACACGGTCATCAGCAACATGGTCACGAGCGAGGCGTCCCGGTCGGCGCCGGTCGGGCGCAGCAGCCCGGCGGCCCGGGCCGCCGCCACCTCGCGACCGATCAGGTCGATCATGGGCTGGATGGCGCGGTCCATGTCCTCGGGCAGGCGTTGCCGTAGCCGCCAGTGCTCGGCGGTGACGAACCGGGGGCCCAGCAGGCCCGCCGGATCGGTCTCACCGGTGGCGTCGTTCTGGATGCTGGCCAGCGTGGTCTCGACATAGGACCGCAGCCGCGCGACCGGGTCGGGCAGGTCGCGCGCCGCCGCGGCCATCCGCTCGGCCTTCTCGGCGATCTCCTCCTCGATGACGGCGGCCAGCAGGTGGTCCTTGCTGGGAAAGTGCCGGTAGAAGGTCTGGAGCGCGACCCCCGCCTCGCGGGCGAGCTCCTGGGTGGTGAAGTCCCGGCCCTTGTCGCGCAGGAGCCGACGGGCTGCCTCGACGATGCCCGTGGCCTGCGCGATGGTGCGACCACGGGAGCGCTGTACCGAAGGGGACCAGTCCGCCGCGCGGTCCGTCCAGGCCACAGGTCAGCCGCCGCGGGCCGCGACGAGGGCACCGCGGCTGATCTTGGTGGCCTCGCTGCGGGGGATGCGGTCGACCAGCTCGACGGTCTTGGGCACCTTGTAGGCGGCGAGCCTGCTCTTGGCGTAGCCGATGATCTCGGCGGTGGTCGGTGGGTTCGCCGGGTCGGCGGGTTCGACCAGGGCATGGACCCGCCGGCCCCAGGCGTCGTCGCGCAGGCCGATCACCACGACGTCCGCGACGGCGGGATGGTCGATCAGGGCGGCCTCGACCTCGGCGGGGAAGACGTTCGCGCCGCCCGTGATGATCATGTCTACCCGCCGGTCGGCGAGGAAGAGATACCCGTCCGCGTCGAGGTGACCCATGTCGCCCGCGGTCACGAACCCGTCCTCGGTCGTGGGCAGCCGGGGCGCGGTGCCGAGGTAGTGGTAACCGTCGAACCGCGGCATCCGCAGGTAGACGTCGCCGATCTGGCCGGTCGGCAGCTCCTGGCCCGCCGCGTCGAGGATCCGGACCTCCGTGCCGCGGAACCCCCGTCCGACGCTGCCCTGATGGCTCATCCACTCGTCGCCGAACAGGGCGCTGTAGCCGAGCCCCTCGGTCATACCGTAGATCATGAAGATCTTCTCCGGGCCGATCAGGCTCGCCCACCGGTGGACCAGCGACGGTGGCATCGGCGCCGCGCCCTGGATGATCCATTCGACGCTGCCGAAGTCCCGGTCGTCGACGCCGGGAAGGTCGGCGATGCGCTGCAGCATGGTCGGAGCGGCGGTGAAATGGGTGATCCGGTGCCGTTCGATCGCGTCCGCGGCGCGGGCCGCGTCGAACTTGGTCAGCAGCACCAGGATGTCGCCTGCAAGCAGGTTGTAGAGCGTCGTGAACCCGTTCGCGTGGTACATCGGGGCCGGCACGAGAATGCGCTGCGGCCGTGACACCTCCCGCCACGCGGCGATCATCGGCGCGGACGCCCGGGCGTCGTAGACGGCCGGCCGCTCGTTCACGATCACCTTCGGCAGCCCGGTCGAGCCGGACGAGCAGATGCCCTGCAGATGCGGCGCGGTGACGTCGGGCAGGTCGGGGACCTCGTCGTTCTCGGTGGCGTCGATCCAGCCGAGGTCGTCCGCGCCCAGGTGAACCCGGGGCGCGATCACCTCCAGGACGCGGGCCAGCTCCCAGTCGGGGACATCCCAGCGGACCGGGACCGGCACCGCGCCGAGCTTCCAGACCGCGAACGCGGCGATCACGAACTGCGGGGAGTTGCGCAGCCCGAGCCCGACGCGGTCCCCGCGTCCGACGCCGCGCGCGGCCAGGGCGGCCGCGACCTGACTGGACCGCTGGTGCAGCACCGCCCAGGTGAACGACGACTCGCCGCCGTCGAGGGCGACCGACCATAACGCGACGGCCTGTGGCCGCGTGGCGGCCAGCTGGCGAACCCTGGCCCCGATGCTCGGGTTGACGTCCTGCGGCTGACCGCCCGAAGAGGCTGCCTGGCCGGTCGGGCTGGCTTGGGTCTGTGCGGCTGACTCCACGGCGGATTCCTTCCGAGGTTCGTGGTCACAGGTATCCCGGGTCCTCGACGCGGCGGCTGGATGCTCGCAACATTCGAGACTGACGTCAAGCTCTCGTCTTCGGAAGAATTAGGTCTTCACAGACACGAGAGTCACGTTCTACAGTGACCCCGGCCACCTCCGCGAGCTGCTGGGGTCGGCGACCGAGAGGAGCCCGACCATGGACCAGCCCGCGGACTTAGGCGCCCTCGACGGCGTCCGCGTCGTCGAGTTGGCGCAGTGGGTGTTCGTGCCGGTCGCCGGGGCGTTGCTGGCCGACTGGGGCGCCGACGTCGTCCGCGTCGAGCGACTGGAGGGTGACCCGTACCGGGGTCTGGCCACCCAGGGCATCGGGACCGACAGCGGCGGGGTGAACCTGTCGATCGCGCTGGCCAACCGGGGCAAGCGCTCGATCGCCGTCGACCTGCGCAACGAGCAGGGCCGCGCCGTGCTCGACGAGCTGCTCGCGACCGCGGACGTGTTCCTGACCAACTTCCGGCCCGGGGCGCTCACCCGGCTCGGCCTCGACGCGGCGGCGCTGCGCGAGCGGTTCCCCCGGCTCGTGTACGCCCGGGGCCACGGTTACGGCGCCCGCGGCCCGGACGCAGATCTTCCCGGGTACGACTCGTCGGCGTTCTTCGCGCGCGGCGGCGTCGCCCATGTGCTCAGCCCGCCGGAGCGGGACTACCCGATCAGCCAGCGCGGCGCGATGGGCGACCGGAACGGGGCGATGGCGCTGGCGTTTGGCGTCGTCACCGCGCTGCTGCGCCGCGAACGCACCGGCTCCGGGTCGGTCGTGGACGTCTCGCTGCTGGCGACGGCCATGTGGACGCTGTCGTCGGACCTGCTCTCCGCGCTGGGCGGTGGTCAGCCGCGGCCGGTCGAGGGTCGCGGCGGTGGGCCGAACCCGCTGGTCGGGACCTACCGGACGAAGGACGGCCGGCACATCCAGCTGGTCTTCCTGGAGGCCGACCGGTACTGGAAGGCCTTCTGCCAGCTGGTCGGTCGCGACGACCTCGCGGCCGACCCCCGGTTCGCCGACCTAAAGACCCGCAACGCCCACCGGGACGCCTGCGTCGCCGAGCTGGACGCGGAGTTCGCCGCCCGCACCTACGACGAGTGGAAGGCCCTGCTGGCCGGGATCGACGCCCCGTGGGCACCCGTGCAGGCCGTCGAGGAGCTGCTCACGGACCCCCAGGTGATCGCCAACGACTATCTGGGCGAGGTCGCCGTCGAGGACGGGCCGAGCTACCGGCTGCCGACCGTGCCGGTGCAGTTCGACGAACAGCCACCGCCACTGCGCCGGGCGCCGGAGCACGGCGAGCACACCGAGGAGGTGCTGCTGGAGCTGGGCCGCACCTGGGAGGGCATCGCCCAGCTCAAGGACGCCGGGGTGATCCCGTGACCGCGCCGACGACGGCCGGGGCCTCGTCGGCGCGCCGGCCGGTTCCCGCGCCGGACTCCCAGTCGGAGCCGTTCTGGGCCGCGGCGGCCAGCCATCAGCTGACGCTCGCCCGCTGCGCCCGGTGCGGCCGCTTCACCCATCCGCCCGAGGCGGTCTGCCCGCTGTGCGGCAGCACCGACCCGGGATTCCGCTTCGAGCCGGTGAGCGGGCAGGGTCAGGTCCGGTCGTGGACGGTCGTCCGCCAGTCGTTCCTCCCGGGCTTCGAGGTTCCGTTCCTGCTGGTCGACGTCGAGCTCGCCGACCAGGTCGACCTACGACTGATCGGGCGGCTTCTCGACGGCGTCGACGTGCCGCTCCGGATCGGCGACGAGGTCACGGTCGTCTTCGAGGACGTGGCCGACGGGGTCTCGGTCCCCGCCTTCCGGCTGGCCGGTGCGCGATGAACGGCCGTTCGCCGGCGAGCAACCAGGTCGCGATCGTCGGCTACGCCCACAGCCGGGTCCAGCGGCACGCGGCCCAGCCGCTGGGTGCCCTCGCGGTCGACACCGCCCGCCAGGCGATCGCCGACGCGGGCCTGACCGTCGGCGACGTCGACGGCTTCGTCACCGCATCGCTGTTCCCCACCTCGGGCGCGCACGCCGTCACCGACGGGACGTCGATCGTGTCGTCGCAGTGGATGGCCGCGCACCTCGGCGCCGACGCCGGCTACACGGCCGGTTTCGACGGCGTCGGAGCCCTCACCGGCGCCGTGGGCCTGGCGGTCAACGCGGTGGCCAGCGGCGCCGCCGACTACGTCCTGCTGCACCGGGCGCTGCACAACCCGGTCGGCAGCTACCACGCCAACCCGATGACCGAGGCCTCGGGCGGGCAGCAGTGGACCGCCCCGCAGGGCTTCTTCGGGCCGCTGCAGATGATCGCCCTGCCGTACAACGAGTACCTCCAGCGCTACGGGGCGAGCCGGGAGTCGATGGCAGCCGTGCTGGTCGAGGCCCGCAAGAACGGCGCGCGGCTGCCCTGGTCCTACTGGAGCGGGCGGCCGCTGAGCGCCGAGGAGTACCTGGCGGCGCCGCTGCTCGCCGACCCGATCTGCCGGCTCGACTGCGACATCCCCGTCGACGGGGTGGCGACGTTCGTCCTCACCTCGGCCGAGCGTGCCGCGGACCTGCCGAACGCGCCCGTGTACGTGTCCGGCTCCGCCGCGGGCCTGCCGCCGCGGCGGCGGCTGCCGCTGCACTGGCCGCTCGACGACATCATGGACGCCGGGTCGGGCCTCGCCCGCCGTTTGTGGGAACGGTCCGGGGTCAAACCCGCGGAGGTCGACCTGCCGCAGGTCTACGACGGCTTCTCGCCCTTCGTCTACTTCTGGCTTGAGGTGCTGGGCCTGTGCCCGGTCGGGGAGGCGCACCGCCTCGCCGCCGCCGGCGGTCTCGACGCCGACTCCCCGGACGGCCTGCCCGCCCTGTCGGGTGGTGGCGCGCTCGGCAACGGCCGGATGCACGGCGTCCCGCAGATGCTCGAGTGCTACCTGCAGCTGTCCGGCCGCGCCGGTGACCGCCAGCGCGCGAAGGCGACCGTCGGCGTCGCCTGCCACTCGTCGCCGCACTACGGCGGCGCCGTCGTCTACAGCGCCAACCCCTTCTAGCCCGGTCGACGCGCCGCGGGCTCGCGCGGCCGGGACGGGAACCGACGAACAGCGAGGAGGCCGGGCGTGCCGGCGATCATCACGGAGCGACGGTCCTACGTCGCGGGTACCTGGGTAGACGGCGACGGCGCGTTCGGGGTGGAGAACCCGGCCGACGAGACGACGGTCGCCGAGGTGGGAACGACGCCGCTCGCCGAGGTCGAGCGGGCCATCGTCGAGGCCAGGCGCAGCTTCGACGCGGGCGTCTGGGCGGACCTGCCGGCGGCCGACCGGGCGAAGATCCTGGGGGTCTTCCTCGACCATCTCGCCGCGAACGGGCCGGCCCTGGTCGCCACGATGGTCGCCGAGGCCGGCCAGCCGGTCGCGTTCGCCGAGCGGGCGCAGCTGGCGTCCGGGCTCGGGCTCGGCCGGGACACGATCGCGCTGTATCTCTCGATGCGGCACGAGGAAGCCAGCCCCGTGCCGGTCGACGAGCTGGTACGCGGCCGGCTGGCGCTCAGCGTCCGGCGCCACGAGCCGGTCGGCGTGGTCTCGGCGATCACTCCGTACAACGGGGCGATCATCATGGCGTTCCAGAAGGTGATCCCGGCGCTGATGGCTGGGAACTCGGTGATCCTGCGGCCGAGCCCGCTGACGCCGATCTCCTCGCTAGCATTCGGCGCCGCGGCCGAGGCCGCCGGCCTTCCGCCGGGCGTCCTGTCGGTCGTCATCGAGGAGGGAGCCGCCGGCGCGGAGCTGCTGACGACCCATCCGGCGGTCGACATGGTGTCGTTCACCGGCTCCACCGCCGTCGGCCGACGCATCCTCGCCCAGGCCGCGCCGACCGTGAAGCGGGTGGCCCTGGAGCTGGGCGGCAAGTCGGCGCAGATCTACCTGCCCGATGCCGTCGAGAAGGTGACCGCCGGCGCGATGCAGGTCGTGGCGATGACCGCCGGCCAGGCCTGCGTCGCCGCGACCCGGATGGTCGTGCCGGCCGACCGCAAGGACGAGGTCGTCGCCGCGGTCAGCCGCGCCTACGGCGCGCTCAAGGTCGGGCCGCCCAGCGACCCGTCCGCCCTGATGGGGCCGGTCATCAACGCCGCCGCGCGCGACCGCTGCGAACGCCTCATCGCCGCCGCCGAGAAGAACGGCGGGACGGTTGCCGTCGGCGGTGGCCGGCCGGCCGGGCTGGACCGCGGCTATTACGTCGAGCCGACCGTCCTGGACGTGCCGGACAACGGGAATCCCGCCGCGCAGGAGGAGATCTTCGGCCCGGTGCTGGCGGTGCTCGGCTACCGCGACCTCGACGACGCGGTCCGTATCGCCAACGACAGCGAGTACGGCCTGTCCGGCCAGGTCTACGGCGCCGACGTGGCCGCGGCGACGGCGGTGGCGCGCCGGCTGCGCACCGGGGCGGTGAACGTCAACACGGCGGTGTTCAGCGCCTACGCGCCCAGCGGTGGCTACAAGCAGAGCGGTCTCGGCCGTGAGCGCGGGCCCGACGGGGTGCGCGCCTTCCAGGAGGTCAAGCACATCGCGATCGGTGAGCTGCGCTAGAGCTTTCCGCCTCAACCCGGCAGCGACGAAGAAAGAGGAGGAGAAATGACCTCGGAGCTGAACCTCGACTGGCTCATCTCGGTGGATGACCACGTGCTGGAGCCGCCGAACGTCTGGCTCGACCGGGTTCCCGCCAAGGACCGCGACCGCGCCCCCCACATGGAGCTCGACGACAAGGGCATGGACTTCTGGGTCTATGACGGCAAGAAGTTCCCCTCCTCGGGGCTGTCCGCCGTGGCGGGCAAGTCGAAGGAGGAGTTCTCCCCGGAGCCGCTCGCGTACAGCGAGATGCGCCCGGGCTGCTATGACGCCGCCGAGCGGGTCAAGGACATGGACCGGGCCGGCGTGCTGGCGTCGCTGTGCTTCCCGACGCTGCCCCGGTTCTGCGGCCAGCTGTTCTACGAGGCCTCCGACCGTGACTTCGGCCTGGTCTGCCTGAAGATCTACAACGACTGGATGCTCGACGAGTGGTGCGCCGCCGCGCCGGGCCGGTACATCCCGCTGGTGCTGATCCCGCTGTGGGACCCGAAGCTCGCCGTCGCCGAGCTGGAGCGCTGCGCGGCGAAGGGCGCGACGAGTTTCGCGTTCTCCGAGAACCCGGAGCCGTTGGGCCTGCCGACGATTCATGACCCGTCGGGTTACTGGGAGCCGGTGATGGCGGCGGCGAACGACCTGGAGATGGTCGTCTCGATGCATGTCGGTTCGTCCTCGCAGGTCCCGAAGATCGCGTCGAACACGCCGTTCATGGCGAACCTGACCTGGGGGGCGATGCGCACCTCGGGAACGATGCTGTCGTGGCTGTTCTCCGGCCTGTTCCAGCGCTACCCGAACCTGAAGATCGCCCTGTCGGAGGGCGAGGTCGGCTGGATGCCGTACTACCTGGAGCGCGCCGAGCAGGTCCTGGACAAGCAGCGCTACTGGGTCCAGCGCGGCGCGACGTTCGGTGACCACAAGGGCATCACCGGCGCCGATCTGGAGACCCTCGACATCCGCGCCACGTTCCGCGACCACGTCTTCGGCTGCTTCATCGAGGACCACCACGGCATCGCCAGCCTCGCCGAGATCGGCGAGGACAACATCATGTGCGAGACCGACTACCCGCATTCCGACTCGACCTGGCCCAACTGCATCCAGACCGTCAAGGCCATCATCAGCCACCTGCCCGAGGAGACCCAGTACAAGCTGCTGCGCGGCAACGCCGAACGCCTCTACCGCTTCACCCCGGCCGTTCCGCCCGTCCTCGCCGGAGCCTGACATGGGGGATTCCGCGGCGGCCGCTCCGCCGGTCACCGTCGACCGGGACCTGTGCATCGGCAGCGGGCTCTGTCTCGTCTACGCGCCGGACTTCTTCACCCACGACGACGACGCCAAGGCCGTTCTCGTCGCCGAGCCCACCGCCGCGGACCTGGCGTCCGTGCGTACCGCGGTCGAGGCCTGCCCAACAAGCGCGCTGGCGTTGTCCGCCGGCGGCAGATCGGGAGCGTGAGCCGTATGGCAACGGAAGGAAAGCTGCTCGCCGGCAAGAACGCGATCGTCACCGGAGCCGGGTCCGGGGTCGGCCGCACTTCCGCGCTGGTCTTCGCGGCGGAGGGTGCCCGCGTCGTGTGCGCGGACATCCGGGCCGACGACGCCAAGGAGGCCGCGCACCTCATCGAGGAGGCCGGCGGCACGGCGATCGCGCTCACCTGCGACGTCTCCAGGGAACAGGACGTCGTCGCGATGATCGCGGCGACCGTCGAGGCGTTCGGCCGGCTCGACGTCCTGTTCAACAACGTCGGCATCCCGACGCCGCGGCTGGGCGCCAAGCTCGAGGACCACACGGCCGAGGATTTCCAGCGCCTCGTCGGCGTGAACTTCGGGGGAGTGTTCTACGGCTGCAAACACGCCGTCCTGCAGTTCAAGGCGCAGGGCGGCGGCGGGGCGATCGTCAACACCGGTTCGGTCGCCGGCCTCGTCGCCTGGGGTGGCTCCGTGTACGGAGCGACCAAGGGCGCGGTCCACCAGCTGACCCGCGCCGTCGCCATCGAGGGCGCGCCGTTCGGCATCCGGGCGAACGCGATCTGCCCGGCCGGCATGCCCTTCACCGGCTTCATGGCCGCGGGCGGGCTGTCCATGACCGACCCGGAGCAGCTCGAGAAAATCGCGGCCCAGACAGGCGCGAACCATCCGCTCGGCCGGCCCATCACCGCCGAGGACTGCGCCCACGCCGCGGCGTTCCTCGCCTCGGACCGGGCCGCGAACATCACCGGAGTTCTCCTGCCCGTCGACGGTGGCTATGTGGCGCGCTAGCCAGCCAAGACGCCAAACGTAGGAACGAGTCAAAGCACATGACCGAAATGGCCATCCTCGACCGCGCCCGGCTGCGCAGCCTGTTCGACCTGCGCGGCTCCTACCTCGCGCGCACGGGAGGCAGCTACGAGACCGACCCGTATCCCGCGTGGCACCGGCTGCGCGAGACCGGGCCGGTCCACGAGGGCACCGTCCACGAGCTCACCGGCGTGAGCGAGGACCTGCTCTTCGCCGGCCTGCCCTTTCCCGACCGGCGGCACTTCTCCGTGTTCAGCTGGGCGGCCTGCGACGCGGCCTACCGCAATCCCGAGGTGTTCGCGTCCTCACCGGACCCGGTCGACCTGAACAGCGGCGCCTCCGGTGCCCTGAACAGCATGCTGTCGATGGGGGGCGCCGAGCACCGCCGATACCGGGCCCTGGTCCAGCCGTCGTTCGTGCCGAACAGGGCGGAATGGTGGATCCACAACTGGATCGAACGGACCGTCCACCTGCTGATCGACGGTTTCCTGGCCGACGGCCGCGCCGAGCTCAACGTCGACTTCTGCGCGGCGATCCCGGTACTGACGATCACCAGCAGCTTCGGGGTTCCCGTCGAGCAGGCGTTGGACATCCGGGCCTCGATCGGCCAGCCCGCGAAGATCATCGAGATTCTCCGGCCGATCGTCGCCGCGCGCCGCGAGGAACCGCGCGACGACCTCATCAGCGTGCTGGTCCAGGCGGAGATCACCGATGAGGACGGGACGCGCCACCGGCTTTCCGACGCGGAGGTGTTCTCGTTCTCGCTGCTGCTGCTGATCGCGGGCTCGGGCACGACCTGGAAGCAGATGGGCATCACGCTGACCGCCCTGCTGCAGCGGCCCGAGGTGCTGGCCGCGGTACGCGAGGACCGGGCGCTGCTGCGACCGGCGATCGAGGAGTCGCTGCGCTGGATGCCCACCGACCCGATGTTCGCCCGCTACGCCACGCGCGACATCGACTTCCACGGCACCCACATTCCCGAGGGCTCGGTCCTGCACATCTGCCTGGCGGCCGCCAACCGCGACCCGGCCCGCTGGGGCGACGCCGACACGTATGACATCCACCGGCAGCTCAGGCCGTCCTTCGCCTTCGGCGGTGGCCCGCACATCTGTCTCGGCATGCACGTCGCCCGCGCCGAGATACGGATCGGCATCGGCGCGCTGCTGGACCGGCTGCCGAACCTGCGCCTGGACCCCGACGCCGAGCAGCCGCACTTCGTCGGCATGTACGAGCGGGGCGCGACCGCCATTCCCGTCCTTTTCGGCTGACCGGCCCGAGAAAGGAGCTCCCATGGCCGAGGACAACTACGTCAAGGCAGACCTGACGCTGCTGGGAAAGGACCACATCTACGCCTATCAGGACACCGACGGCGAGGTCGGCTACCTGTGGAACGGCGTCCCGACGCTGCTGCTGACCACCGTCGGCCGGCGCACCGGGGCGCGGCGCACCACGGCGCTCATCTTCGCCCGCGACGGGGACGACTACCTCGTCGTCGCCTCGACCGGCGGCTCCCCGCGCGACCCCGACTGGTACCTCAACCTCTCGGCGAATACCGCCGTCGAGATCCAGGTCAGGGCGCAACATCTCCAGGTCGTCGCCCGGACCGCCTCCGACGACGAGAAACCGCGTCTCTGGAAGGTCGTCACCGACGCCTGGCCGAACTACGACCTCTACCAGAGCCGCACCACCCGGAAGATCCCGGTAGTCGTGCTCAGCCCGGCCTGACCTGAGGCCCGAGGCTCGCCTCACCGCGCGTCAACAGTTCCAAGATGAGGAGAAAGAATGCACGACAGGCGCAGATCGATCGGCCGGGCCGCGGTGCTCACCGCCGCCGCGCTCGCCCTGACCGCGGCCTGCGGCGGCTCGTCGAAGCCGAGCGTGAACGCGAGCGCGAGCGCGGGCCAGACGGCCAAGGAAACCGTCAAGGTCGGGATCTTAACTGACATGACCGGCCCGGCGTCGTCGGTGAACAAGACCAGCCTCGACGGGATGAAGGCGGGCATCCGTTACGCCAGCCGCGAGGGCTACGACATCAAGTACGTCCTCGGTGATACGGCCACCAACCCGACCACGGCGCTGTCCGTCGCGCAGAAGTTCGTCACGCAGGACCACGTCGACGCGGTACTCGCCAACTCCAGCCTCACGTTCTTGGCGTCGAACTACCTCACCGCCCACAACGTCCCCGTCATCGGCATCGCCGAGGACGGTCCGGAGTGGATCACCGCGAAGAACATGTTCTCGGTGGTCGGCGCGCTGCACACGGACAAGGTCGCGGCGACGCAGGGCGAGTTCTTCAAGAAGGAGGGCGTCACCAGCCTGGGCATCGTCGGCTACGTCGGCTTCCCGGCCTCGACCAACGTGGCCAAGGCGGACGCGATCTCGGCGGAGGCCGCCGGCGTCAAGGTCGGCTACCTGAACGCGACGCTGCCCCTCGGGACCACGGACGTCGGCCCGGTCGTGCTGGCGATGAAGAACGCCGGCATCGACGGGTTCGTCGGCACGGTCACGTCGGATACCGCGTTCGCCATCATCACCGGGCTGCGCCAGCAGGGCGTGAACCTCAAGGCGGCGCTGCTGGCGACCGGTTATGGCGGCGACCTGCTCGCGGCGGGCCCGGGCGCGACCGCGGCGGCGCAGAACGTCTTCTTCGTCTCGTCCGCGGAGCCGGTCGAGATGCAGACGGCCGCGACCAAGCAGTTCGTCTCCGACCTCGCAGGCACCGGCATGACCGGGGCCCCGACCTTCGGGATGTACAACGGCTACCTGACCGTCGGCATGCTGGTCGAAGGACTGCGCGGCGCGGGCGCCAAGCCGACCTCGGCGTCCCTGATCGCCTCGCTCGCCAAGATTCACGACTTCACCGGAATGGGCCTGTACGGCACCCACAAGCTCGACCCGAACGACCGCGAGAACATCGTGAACGGCGTCGACAACTGCATCTGGGTCACCCAGTTCCGGGGCAGCACGTTCCACCCGGTCGACGGCGCCACCCCGATCTGCGGCGCCACCCTCGCCGGGAAGTCCGTCACCTCCTGATCTTGTAGGCCCAAACGTTCGGAGGGCGGTCGCCGGTCTGGCGGCCGCCCTCCGTCGTTCCTCCCGACGGCCCGCGCCCCCGTCACGACGCCGGCCTCGCGCCGCGCGCGGGCATGATCGCGGTTTCAGCCCTGAACTGGTTGCGACCAGGCCCGATTCACGACCACCAGAGGGCCAAACCAGCGATCACGCCTGCGGCCGGACCTCTGCCACGCGGAGGACTAGTGGTTCGGTGTGCCGGTCGGGGTGGGCTCGTCGTGTTCGGTCGTCAGCGGGGTACCGGCCGGACGGCGTTGGGGCGGGGGCGGAGGTGACCAGGTCCGGGTGTGGTCGGCGTGTGCGGTGGCGAAGCGTTCGACAACGGCCAGGCACACGTCGAGCGGCTGGAAGCCCCCGCCGGACAGGGTGTGCAGCCAGGTGCCGAGGCCGAACACCGGCGTCTGGCGATAGAGCGCCCAGGCTTCGGCGAAGTCCGGGGCGGGCGCGCCCTGGCCCGCGAGTTCCGTCAGGTAGTCGGCGAGCAGGTCCCGCTCGTGGTCGCGCCGGTCGGCGGTGCTGAGGCTGGAGACCAGGAAATAGCCGACATCGTGGGACCAGTTGCCGGTTCGGATCAGCTGCCAGTCGTAGAAGCCGGTGACGCCCGACGGCAGGGCGTAGGTGTTCGCCAGGTGCGGGTCACCGTGCAGCAGCGTCCGCGGGTGTTTGGCGGCGATCGTGGCCCAGCCGCGGAAACCGCGCTCGACCACACCCGCGTCCACGCCCGGCGGGATCAGCCGGCCGTGCCCGCCGGTCCGCAGCAGGCGCAGCGCCCGGGCCAGGCTGGTCCACGACACCGGCGCCCAGACCCGCCCGACCTGCCACGGACGCACGAACGCCAGCTGGTCTGGCAGCGGCCCGCCCCAGTACGCGGCATGCATCCTGGCCAGGCCGAGCAGACCGGTACGCACCTGATCGACGTCCAGGGCCACGGTCGCATCGTTCGGCCGGGCACCGCGCAGCGTCACGTCCTCCATCACCGTCACCGCCGCCAGCCGGCGCCGGTCGACCGCGGCGGCGTAGAAGGCGGGATGTTCGAGCGGCAACGCCAGCCCCGAGGCCACGAGACGGGACTCGGCCTCTCGGGCGCCGAGGGCAGTCAGCGCCAGCCGGTTGAACATCCGGCCCTCCCGCTTGACGAACACCCGCTCGGGGCCGGCGCCGGACGCGTAGCGCAGCCGAACCCGGGCCCGGCTGTTCGTCCCGTCCGCGACGTCATCGACCTCGACCGCCTCGACGAGGGCGCCGGGACACACGTCGGCGAGCGCCGCCGTCATCCAGCCAGGGGTCAGCTCCGACCAGCTACGAGGCACGCTCAGCACCTGAGCATCATGCCCGAGCGACGGGCGGCCGGCGCAGGAGACGACCGCCTCACCGCGCGTCGGATGCCCGACTTGGCCGGAGAACGTCCCGGCCGCAGGGGTGGTGCCTCCGACGAGCTTATTCGGCAGGCCCTGGCTGATCTGAAACCTGCGATCGCCTGTGCCGGCGGCCTGCCTCCGGCGCTCTCGCGTGCCCTTGATCGCTGTTTTGGCTCTGGGGTGGTCGTAGTGCGAGCGTTTCCACGACCACCCCAGGGCTCAAACGGCGATCATGGCGGGAAAACGGCGATCACTCCGCCGGGCTGGCGCCGTTGATCAGGGCTTCGGGAGTTGGTGGCGTTCGACGAGGTCGGTGAGGCCGATGCGGGAGACCTTGCCCATCGCGTTCACGGGGAGGGTGTCGACGACGGACCAGACCTCGGGCACCTTGTAGCCCGCGAGGTCGCGGCGGCACAGGGCGTCTAGCTCGGCGAGGTCGAGCGGCGGCCCGGCGCGCTCGATCACGGCTGCCACCCGCTGGCCGAGCCGGTCGTCGGGTACGCCGCAGACGGCGACCCGGGCGACTCCCGGGTGGCCGCCGATGACCCGCTCCACCTCCAGCGGGTAGACGTTCGCCCCGCCGCGGATGATCACCAGCTTCTTGCGGTCCAGGACGCGTAGCCACCCGTCGGCGTCGGCGGTGCCGACGTCGCCGGTCGGGACCGGACCGGGCTCGGGTGCCCGCACGGCGCCGTCGTCCCAGTAGCCCAGCAGTGGCCGCCATGCTCCGGTCCAGACACCGCGGGTCACGCCGCGCAGGCGCAGCTCGCCGGTCTCGCCGGCCGGCAGGCGCCGCCCCGCGTCGTCGTAGGCCGCCACGTCGTACTGCGGCAGCACGCGCCCGCTGCTGCCCGGGCGCCACTCGTCGCCGGGCGGGTCGATCGACACCACCGTCGGCGCCTCGGTGAGGCCGTAGGTCGCGCGGGGAACGAGCCCGTGCGCTTCCGCGAAGGCCCGGCGCAGCGTGTCCGAGGTGTCGCCGCCGCCGCTCCACACCTCGGTCAGCGAGCCGAGGTCGAGGTGGGGGCGGCCGGCCAGGTCGTGCAGCTGAGCGGGGGCGCCGTTCCAGACCGTCACCCGCCGCGTGGAGATCCACTCGGCGACGCCGTCGACGTCGCGCCGGTTCATCACGACGGCGCAGCCGCCGGCCTGCGCGGTGAGCAGGGTCGAGAGCACCATCAGGTTCAGGATCGTCAGGGGGAAGCTGTCGCCCTTGCGCAGGTCGGGCCCCCAGCCGCGGGTGGCGACGAGGACGGCGCCCGGCAGGAGCAGGTTCCGCTGGCTGTGGACGACCGCCTTCGGGCGTCCCGACGTGCCGCTGGTGAACGCGATCCCGGCCGGCGCGTCGACGTCCGTCGCCACCCGCGGCGCGGTCTCGGCGCGGGCGAGCAGCGCGGCCCACTGGTCGGCGTCGACGCGGCCCGGCACCGTCAGCTGGCAGCGCGGCCCGGCCAGCGCGACCGTCGGGGCGCACAGGTCGAACAGCTCCTGCTGCTCGCCGGCCGCGAGCGCCTCGCCGATGCCCGCCCAGACGGCCCCGATCCGCTGCGCGCCGTGGAAGGCGGCGACGATGTCGAGGTCGTTGGGCAGACAGGCCGCTACCCGGTCGCCGGGGCGCACCCCGAGCGACCACAGCGCGCCGGCGGCGCGGCGCGCCTGTTCGTCGAGCTCCGCGTAGCTCCAGACGCCCGAGGCGGCCTCGATCGCTGGGGCGGCCGGGCGCGCGGCGAGCGCGGTCTCCAGCACCGTCGCGATCGTGTGGGGGAAGCCCTGACGGCCGGCCGTGTCGTTCACCTTGTCCACACAACACCTTCCCGCGAGGTTCGTGCCGGGAGTCCAGGACTCCAGACGCGCCGACCTGCCGTGCCGGCCTGCTGGATCGGCGTGCTGGATCGACCTACTGGGCCGAGGCCGCGCCCTGCCTGGCCATGGCGAAGCTGCGGTCCAGGTGCTCGACGAAGCCGGACGGGACCGGCGCCAGCGCCCACTGGCTGGTGGGGTCGCGGATGGCGTCGATCCGGGCGCCGACCTCGTCGATAGTCCACGACGGCTGGTACACGCCCTCGGTCTCGGCGATGAACGCCCTGGCCACCCGGCCGGCCAGCGCCACGTAGATCTCCCCGGTGACGGAGCAGGACTCGTGCGCCAGCCAGCCGACGACCGGAGCGACCAGACCGGGCTCCATCGGAGGGAACCGGGACGTGTCATGGCCGACGGCGAGGCGGGTCACGGCGGCGGGGACGATGACGTTGCTGCGCACGCCCCGGTCCGCGCCCTCCAGGGCGACGACGTTGCTGAGCCCGATCAGGCCCGCCTTGGCCGCGCTGTAGCCGACGACGTTGTGGTTGCCGTAGAGCCCGCCGATCGACGACGTCAGCACGATCCGCCCGTAGCCGGCCGCGGCCATCCGGGGGAACGCCGCCCGCACGACGTGGAAACCGCCGAGCAGGTGCACGTCCACCACGGCCCGGAAGTCCTCCTCGGAGATCTCGTTCAGCGCCACGCGCCGGGTGTTGCCGGCGTTGTGCACGAGGACGTCGACGCGGCCGAAGGTGTCGAGCGCCGTGCCGATGATCGCCTCGGCGCCGGCCGGGGTCGCCACGGACGCGGCGCAGGCGACCGCCTGGCCGCCCAGCGCCGTGATCTCGGCGACGACCTGGTCGGCCGGAGCCGCGTCGGCGCCGTCGCCGCTGATGGCGGCGCCCAGGTCGTTGACCACTACCTGGGCGCCCTTCGAGGCCAGCAGCAGTGCGTACTCCCGCCCGAGGCCCCGGCCGCCGCCGGTGACCACGGCCACCCGGCCGTCGAACCTGCGTTCGGTCACGAACCCGCCCCGGCGTACCCGAGGATGCCCTTGGTCTCCAGGTACTCCTGGAAGCCGAACTCGCCCCACTCGCGGCCGTTGCCGCTCTGCTTGTAGCCGCCGAACGGGCACTGGAAGTCGAACCCGTCGTTGATCCCGACCCAGCCGGCCCGGATTTGGCGGGCGACGGCACGGCAGGCGTCGAGGTCCGCGCCGGCGACGTAGCCGGCGAGGCCGTACTCGGTGTCGTTGGCGATCTCGATGGCGTCCTCGACGCTGTCGTAGCCGATGATCGTCAGCACCGGGCCGAAGATCTCCTCGCGGGCGATCGTCATGTCGTTCTTGACGTCCGCGAACACGGTCGGCCGCACGTAGAAGCCCTTGGTCAGGCCATCCGGGCGACCGGGCCCGCCGGCGACGAGCGTCGCGCCCTCGTCGATGCCGCGCTTGATGAGCGCCTGGATCTTGTCGAACTGGCTGGCGGCGACGACCGGGCCGATGACGACCTCGCCCTTCGGGTCACCGACCGTGATCTGCGCGGCGGCGGCGCGCGCGGCCTCGATCGCCTCGGCCATCCGCTCGCCGGGCACCAGCATCCGGGACGGGGCGCTGCAGGTCTGGCCGGAGTTGCCCATCATGCTGCCGACGCCCTTGGCCACGTTCGCGGCGAAGTCCGCGTCATCGAGGATGATGTTGGGCCCCTTGCCGCCCAGCTCCTGGGTGACCCGCTTGACGGTCGGCGCGGCGTTGCGGGCGATCTCGATGCCGGCGCGGGTCGAGCCGGTGAAGGAGACCATGTCGACGCCCGGGTGCGCGGACAGCGGAACGCCCACGCTGGGGCCGTCGCCCTGGACCAGGTTGAACACCCCGGCCGGAACGCCTGCGGCGTGCAGGACCTCGGCGAGGATCTGCCCGGTGAACGGCGAGCGCTCAGACGGCTTGAGCACCACGGTGCAGCCGGTCGCGAGCGCGGGGAAGACCTTGACTGCGATCTGGTTCATCGGCCAGTTCCACGGCGTGATCAGGCCGCAGACGCCGATCGGCTCGCGGACCACGAGGGTGGCGCCGCGCTGCTCCTCGAAGACGAAGGTCCGCAGCAGCTCGATCGCCGTGGTCAGGTGCCCGGCGCCCAGGCCTACCTGGAAGCCGCCCGCGAGCGCGGCCGGCGCGCCCATCTCCTCGGTCAGCGCCGCGGCGAGATCGCCCGCGCGCTTCTGGTACTCGTCCAGGATCCGCTGGAGCAGGGCCAGCCGGTCCTCCCGGCTGCTCGCCGCCCAGCCGGGGAACGCCTTGCGGGCGGCCGCGACCGCCCGGTCCACGTCGGCCGCCGAGCCGAGCGCGACGGTGCCGCAGACCTCCTCCGTCGCCGGGTTCACGACCTCGAACGTCGCCGTCCCGGCCGGGTCGGTCCACTCGCCGTCGATGTAGAACTTCAGGTACTCGCGCATGGTCTCGTCATTTCCTTTCTGACACCTGGAGGGCGGCCGCCGCGCCAGGGAAAGCTCAGCCGAGCTCACGTGGCTCGCCGGTGCCCAGGTACTTCGCGAGATTGTGGTGCAGGCTCACGACGCTGCGCTCGCGATACGGGTTGGGTTTCGGCCCGGCGAAACCGCGTGACTTCATGCCCTGCTGCACCGCGGCCATGTTGGCGAAGTCCTGGGGCAGGACCGTGCGCCAGCCCGGGTCATCGGCCGGTGTGTACTCCCATTGCGTCCGGGGCTCCTCGCCGGGCGGGAACAGCTCGTAGACGGCGGCCTCGAAGATGCATTTGTCCGGGTCATAGCCATACGGCCGGGCGCTGTAGCAGAGCATGTTGTTCGGAGCATGCCCGATCTGGAAGTTCGGGAAGATCTGCCACGCGGTGCCGCTGGCCGCGACGGCGGCGGGCTCGATGGTCGGCCAGACCACGCCGCGCGCCTCGTCGGTAGCGCGGGCCGAGTCCAGCCAGTGCCGCAGCACCTGGTCGGACGGCGTTCCCTCCGGCAGCTCGTCGACGAGGCGGCGCGCGGCCTCGACCAGCGTCCAGGTGGTGTTCGTGTTCGAGTTCTCCCAGGTGAAGTTCTGCAGCTCGGCCGTGGACAGGCGGGCGTCCGGGCCGGCGCCGAGCCGCAGCTTCGCCTGGTTCTCCTCCATCCCCTTGGGGGCGTCGTAGCCGATGTTGCTGTGCCGGCCCTGCGAGCGGGCCCAGCCGAGGAAACCGCCGAACGTCATGAACTCCGGGTGGGTGTACGGGACGTGATAGGTCTCCATGAAGGCCTCCAGCGCGACCTTCCAGTTGCAGTCGAAGACCAGCCACTTTCGCCACCGGTAGCGCAGGTTCTCCAGCTGGAACGGCGCCAGCAGGCTCGCCGCCGGTTCCAGGTACTCCCGCAGCGGGCCGCAGTCCGGGTCGAGGTTGAGAAAGATCCAGCCGCCCCAGGTGTCGACCCTGACCTCCTTGAGGCTGATCAGGTCGTCGGTCAGCGCGCAGCCCCAGTCCTCCCGCTCGGCGGCGAAGGTACAGACGCCGTCCAGGTCGTAACGCCAGCCGTGGAAGCCGCAGACGAACTGGCGCCGCCGACCCCGGGCGTCGCGTTTCCCCGGTGGGGTGTCGACCAGCCGGCGGCCCCGGTGGGAACAGACGTTGTAGTACGCGCGGATCGTGTCGGGCGCGGTCCGGATGACGATGAACGAGTCGTCGAGAATGTCGTAGGTGAGGAAGTCGCCGACGTTCGGGATCTCCTCGACCCGGTCGACCTGCTGCCACACCTTCGCCCACAGCCGGTCCCGTTCGGCCCTGGCGTAGTCCGGCGAGAGGTAGGCCGCCGGGTCGATCGTCATCGGGGCCGACAACGGCTCGGGCGGGGTCGGCGTCTCCTGGAGGTTCTGCACGGTCTCAGTCATGACAATCTCCGAATGGTGGCCGGCCGAACTGTCGCATGAGGGCACGGCTATCGCGTGAGGGCCGCGCGGAATTCCTCGTCCTTGAGGAACAGGGACGTGTTGTCCGGGCCCAGGTGGGTCCAGCGCAGGTTCAGGCCGCCGTCGGTGAGGATGGTCTGGCCCGTGATGTACGTCGACAACGCGGAGAGCAGGAAGAGGATCGGGCCGGCCTGTTCCTCGGGGGTGCCGCGCCGGCCCATCGCGATGGCCCGCTGGTCGCGTTCCGGGTCGGCCTCCACATAGGCGAGTGACGCGGGCGTCGCCGTGACACCGGGCGCGACGGCGTTCACCCGGATGCCGTCGGCCGCGAGCTCCAGCGCCATCGTGCGGGTCGCGGCGACCAGGGCCGCCTTCGCCGTCCCGTAGGCGATGTGGAACGGCGCCGTGTTCATTCCGCTGATCGAGGAGACCGAGACGATCGAGCCGGGCAGGCCGCGTGACTTCAGCGCCGTCGCGACCGCCTGGCTCATGAAGAACATCGTCTCCAGGTTCCAGGCGAACAGCCCGCGCCAGTCGTCCCTGGTCACCCGGGTCGACGGCATCCAGGTCGCCGGGTCGGCGCCGCCGGCGACGTTGACCAGCCCGTACAGGTCGCCGTCGGCCCGCTGGGCCTCCGCCAGGGCCAACGCGATTCCCTCGTCGGTCTCGGCGTCGGCGGCGACCGGGATGACCGGCAGCCCCTCCTTGGCCAGTGGGGCGACGTGCAGGTCGAGCTTCTCCGGTGACCGGCTCACCGCGATCACGGTCGCGCCCGCGCTGGCCACCAGCCGCACCACCGACGTGCCGATGCCGCCGCCGGCCGCGCCCGAGACGATGACCACCCGGCCGGCCATCCCGAGCAGATCGTTGCCCATGGGGATCAGGCCTCCTGACGCAGCGCGAGCACGCTGCCCTCGGCGTCGCCGGAGACGTAGAGCGTGCCGTCGGGGCCGGCGGCGATCCCGGCGAACGGGCCCTGCGGCCCGGAGAACGGTGGCAGGCCCTTGAGCGGCTTGGGCACCACCCCGGGCGGGGCGCCGAGCGGCAGGTCGCGGGCGATCACCTGGCGGGCCCTGCTGACCAGGTCGACGCGGGTGACCGTCCTGGTGCCCGGGTCGACGACGTAGAGCTGCTGGCCGCGCACGAGGATGCCCTGCGGGTCGACCAGGCCGTCCACGACCGTGTCGACGCCGGTAGGGCCGAGCGAGACGACCCGACCGGCGCCGGCTTCGGCGACCAGGCAGTCGCCGTTCGGCCCGAACGCCACCCCGCTGGGCCTGCTCAGCCCGGTGGCCAGCGGCTCGACGCCCTTGCCGGGGCGGATCGCCAGCACCCGGCCGGTGCCGTCCTCGGCGGCCACCACCGAGCCGTCGGGGGCGATGGCAAGCCCGGCGAGCTGGTCGAGGTCGGCGGCGAGCACCTCGCTCTCCTGCGCCGCCGGCCGGTAGCGGGCGACCGTGCCGACCGCGGTGGTCACGACGAACTCGCCGTCGCCGGCGGCGGCCAAGCCGCGCAGGAAGCCAGGGAAGCCCGGCGAGAAGATCATGCCCAGGGTCTCGAGCCTCCCGCCTGGGCGCAGGACGTAGAGGTAGGTGCCGTCGGCGACGTACAGGTTCCCGTCCGGGCCGGCGGTCAGGCCCAGCGGCCAGTTCAGGCCGCCGGGCAGCGTCGTGCGGGTCTCGCCCGGCGCGACGATCTCGGTGATCTCGCCGGTGAAGCTGGAGACGAACAGCCGGTCGCCGACGAACGTGCAGTTGTCCAGGCCCGGGGTGAGCTGGGCGAGCGTCGTCTTCTCGCCGGTGCGCGGGTTGATCCGCAGCACCTGCCCGGAGGCGACCTGGGTGGAGACGATGAAGCCCTCGGCGTCGAACTTCACCGAGTTGGGGACGCCGAGGTCGCCGGTGACCCGCTCGGGCGTCCCGCCCTCCGGGTCGATCCGCCAGATGTCGTTGGTGCCCAGCAGCGGGTAGTAGAGCAGCCCGTCCGGGCCGACCTCCATGGCGTTGGGCATCGGCAGGTCCTCGGCCAGCAGGCGGGGCGCGCCGCCGCCCGGGTCCAGTTCCATGAGCCGGCCGCCGGGCCGGCACTCGTTGATGAACAGCCGGTCCTGGTAGACGGTGATGCCGTTGGCGCTCGGTACGTCGTCGCGCAGCACCCGGGTGCGTCCGTCGGGGCTCTTCGCGCTGACCCGGCCGTCCATGACCTCGGTCGCGTACATCTCGCCGCCCAGGCCGAACGCGAGATCATCCGGGGCGATGATCTCGCCGCCCTTCGCACTGATGACCTCCAGCGCCAGGGTGTCGACGTCCAGTGCGGTGACCTGGCTGCCGGTCACCTGCGCCACGTAGATCCGGCCGTCCGGCCCGGTCCGCAGGCCGTTGGCGCCGAAGAGCCGGCTCGGCGCGGTGACCCGCTCGACGCTCCAGCCCTCGGCGGCGCCCAATGACGTTCCGCCGACGTAACGCGACCCCTGTAACAACATCGCCAAGGACTCCTCAGAAAGGGCATTCGGTTACCGGGTGTTCGAAAAGTTCTTCCTGGCACGGACGACCAATGGGTGAGCGGCTACCGGGGGAAGGGATCGGCGCGGCCGACGAGTGCCGGGGCCTCGATGCCGAGCTGTTGGCCGATCCACTGACCGGTGGCGGCCGCGGCGCGGACGTCGACCCCGGTCGGGACGCCCATCCGTTCGAGCAGGTAGGCGAGATCCTCGGTGGCGATGTTCCCGGTGGCCGCCGGAGCGAACGGGCAGCCCCCGATGCCACCGGCGCTGGCGTCGAGCGTCTCCACTCCGGCGCTGACGGCGGCCACGGCGTTGGCGTAGCCGGTGTTGCGGGTGTTGTGGAAATGGCAGCGCAGGGCGACCCCGGGGGCGATGTCGCGGACGGCCCCGACCAGCTCGGTGACCTGGGTGGGCACGCCGACCCCGATCGTGTCGGCCAGGGCGATCTCGGCGGGGGCCGCGTCGACGGCCTGCCGGGCGATCGCGCGGACCCGGTCCGGGCTGACCTCGCCCTCGAACGGGCAGCCGAAGGCCGCCGAGATCGTGAGAGAGGGCCGGATGCCCGCGTCGTGGGCCATCCGGGCGATCCGCGACCAGGCGCGCAGGCTCGCCTCGACGGACATTCCCTGGTTGCGTTGGCTGAAGGTCTCGGTGGCGAGGACGACCATGTTGACCTCGTCGACCTCCGCGCGGGCGGCGCGCTCGAATCCGCGTTCGTTCAGGACCAGGCCGATGTACGAGACACCGCCGCCGCGCGGGACCCCGGCCATCACCTGTTCGGCGTCGGCCATCTGCGGCACCCGTTTCGGGTGCGCGAACGAGACCGCTTCGAGGCGACGAACCCCGCCGGCGATGACCCGGCCGATCAGCGCCAGCTTGGTCTCGGTCGACAGGAGCGTTCGTTCGTTCTGCAGGCCGTCGCGCGGGCCGACCTCGCAGATCGTGATGGGCACTCGGACTCCGTTCGCGGGGAAGGATCGCGGTTCGCGGGAATGGATCGAGGTTCGCGGGCGGGAATGCGATGCCGGGTCAGCGGCAGCCGGGTCAGATGACTCCGTCGGCGACGAGCTGGGCGCGGTGTTCGAGGCTGAGGCCGAGCAGCTGGCCGTAGATCGCCTCGTTGTGTTCGCCGAGGTCCGGGCCCAGGGAACGGACCTCTCCCGGGGTCGCGGACAGCCGCGGCGCGACGTTCTGCATCGGGAACTCGCCGAGGCTGCGATGAAGCAGCCGGACGATCGAGTTGCGGGCCTTGAAATGCGCGTCGGTGACCATGTCGGCCGCCGTGTAGATCCGGCCGGCCGGGACACCGGCCCCGTGCAGGCGGTCGAGGAGCTCGGCCGAGGGCCGGGTGACGGTCCATTCCCCGATGAGCTTGTCGAGCTCCTCGAGGTGCTCACCGCGGGCCTGGTGTGTCTGGTAGCGCGGGTTTGTCGCCAGCTCGGGCAGTTCCATGACGTCGCACAGCCGGGTGAAGATGGCGTCGCTGTTCGCCGCGATCAGGATCTCCGAGCCGTCCGCGGCGGCGTAGACGTTGCTGGGCGCGACGCCGGGCAGGATCGACCCGGTGCGCCCGCGCCGGAACTCGGCCAGCTCCCATTCCGGGATCAGCGACTCCATCAGGGCCAGGACGGCCTCGTAGATCGCCGAGTCGACGACCTGGCCCCGGCCGCTGCGCTCGCGGTTCAGCAACGCCATGACCGCGCCGAACGCGGCGAACGTGCCGGCCAACGAGTCGCCGAGCGAGATGCCGGTGCGGCTGGGCGGGCGGTCCGGATTTCCGGTCGTATGCCGAATCCCGCCCATCGCCTCACCGATGGAGCCGAAGCCGGCCCGCTGGGCGTACGGTCCGTCCTGCCCGTAACCGGTGATCCGGACCATCACGAGGCGTGGATTCAGGCTCGAAAGGGCGTCGTAGCCGAGATCCCACTTCTCCAGCGTGCCGGGGCGGAAGTTCTCGACGAGCACGTCGGCGCGGGCCGCGAGATGCCGCACCAGCTCCTGGCCCCGGGCATCCCGCAGGTTGCAGGTGATGGACTTCTTGTTGCGCGCGATGATCGGCCAGGTGAGTGACACCCCGCTCGGGACCTGGCTGCCCCACTGGCGCATCGGGTCACCGCGGGTCGGATCCTCTATTTTGATGATCTCCGCGCCGAAGTCGCCCAGCAGCTGACCGCAGAAGGGCCCGGCGATCAGCGAACCCAGTTCGAGAACGCGGCAGCCCGCCAAGGGTCCGCTCGCCTCGCCGTTGTTCATCCGTCTCCTCGTGCGTCGGGGTGGCCGATGAGTGGTGGTCGGTCCGTGGTCACGCTCAGAGCCTGCGGGCCGCGGCCTCGGCCTCCCAGATCGCGTTGAAAACACGGCGTGGCGCCTGCGCGTCGCCAATCAGGTGGACGTCCAGGCCGGAACCGTCCAGCTGCCGGGCGAGGCCGTCGTCGGCGGCGTTACCGAGAATCAGCACGACGCCGTCGATATCGGTGAGTTCGGACGCCTCACCGGTGAACACGTCGGTGAGCGTGACGGTGTCCGCGTCGATCCCGCTGACCTCGACGTTGGGCGTGAAGGTGACGCCAGAGCGGCGAAGCTGGCCGAACGCGAACGGAAGATCGTGGCCGTCCGCGAAGGCGTGCCCGAGCTGCGGATACTGCGAGACGACGTGGACCGGGTGGCGGTTCGTGACGAGATGCTCGGCGACGACGAACGCCTGCCGGTCCCCGGTGTCGTCGACGACCAGAATGCGATGGGGCGGGTTCGCGCGCTCGGTGAGTATCTTTACCGGGGTGTAGACGTTCCACTGGTCCGAACCCGCCAACCGCGCGGCCTTGGGGCCCCATCGTTCGGGATGTCGGGCGGTCCAGCCGTGGCGTAGCGGCGTGGACCCGGTGGCGACCACGACGGCCTCGTACTGGCCGACCAGGTCGTCCGCCGTGGCCCGGTGGCCGAGCTGGATCTTGACGTCGGCCTGGGCCAGCTGGCCGGCCAGCCAGTCGGTGACGCCGGACCACTCGCGGTAGGACGCCGCTCGGGCGATGAGGTTGACCTGGCCGCCGAGCGCCTCGTCCTGCTCGAAGAGGGTGACCTGGTGGCCGAGCTCGGCGGCGGTCAGCGCCGCGCGCAGGCCGGCCGGCCCGCCGCCGACGACGGCGACCCGGCGCCGGCGGCGCGGCCGCGCGTCGTCCTCGTGGAACTGCCGCTCCCGGCCGACCCGCGGGTTGTGCAGGCAGGACAGCGGGCCCCGGGCGAAGGAGGCGACACACCAGTTCGCCCCAATACAAGGCCGAATGTCGTCAGGGCGGCCCTGCTCGGCCTTGCTCGGCCACAGCGGGTCGGCCATCAGCTGGCGGGCCATGCCGACGAACTGCGCCTTGCCAGCGGTGAGAATGTCCTCGGCCATCTCCGGGGTGGTGATCCGGCCGACCGCCACGACCGGTATCGAGACCGCGCGGGTGAGGTTCGCCGTGTCGGCGACCTCGTAGCCGGCCGGCCGGGCCGCGGAGGTCGCGTAGATCTGCATCCGGTCGAGGTAGGTGCCCTGGGTGGTGGAGATGTAGTCCAGGACGCCCCAGCCGTCGACCTCCCGCGCTATCCGCACCCAGTCGGCGTTGCCGAGACCGTGAGGCCCGTCCCCGTCGTTGCTGTTGAGCCTGATGCCCAGCACCCGGTCGGCCGGCACGGCCTGGCGGACGTCCTCGACGATGCGGCGGACGATGCGTAATCGGTTCTCGAACGAACCGCCGTACGCGTCGGTGCGGTGGTTGGTGGCCGGCGAGAGGAACTGGCCGAGCAGGTAGCCGTGCGCCAGGCCGTGGATCTCGATGCCGTCGACACCGCCGTCCATCGCGTGGCGGGCGGCCAGCACATAGTGCTCGACCAGCTCGTCGATCTCCGGGCCGGTCATCTCATGGGGTATCTCGCGGTACACCGTGTCGGGCACCGGGCTCGGCGCCCAGGTGGGACGGCGGCTGATGATGCCGTCGGTCTGCCGGCCGCGGTGCCACAGCTGCGCCAGCAGCAGCGTGCCGTGGGGGTGGACAGCGGCGGCGACCTTGCGGTAGCTGTCCACCACGGCCGGGTCGTAGGCCAGGATCACGCCGCGGCGCGGCTGGGTGGACGGGTGCACCGCCATGGCTTCCATCGTGATCACGGCAGCGCCGCCGCGGGCCCGCTCGGCGTAGTAGTCCGCGCTCGCGTCGGCGAAGGTGCCGTCGGTGGAGAACTCCGTGGCGTGCGCGACGAGCCAGACGCGATTGCGCGCGGTGCGCGGTCCCAGAGCCAACGGGGAGAAGAGTGTGGGGTAGTCGTGGGGCATGAGTCAGCACCGGGCCAGCAGCTGGCCGAAGCCCTCTGCCTGGTCAGCTATCCCGTTGCTGCGCAGGGCGTGCCAGTAGGTGGCCGTGTTGACCGCGATCACCGGCAGGCCCAGCCACTGCTCGGCCTCGGCGGCGATCCGGCCCATGGCCAGGTTCGCGCCGAACTGGACGATGGCCCGCGGCCGCTGCGCCGCGATCGCCTTCAGCTCGCGCTGCAGGGTCTCCCGAGGGGTGTGCGCGATCTGGACGGCGGTCGGGCAGCGTAAATGGACCGCGGTCTGCAGCTCGTAGCCGCAGTGCTCCACGAAGGAACGCAGATGGGGCTCGGACGACGGCTGGTAGGGAGTCAGCAGCCCGATCGGTCCCTCGTCCACGCCGACGGCCCGTAGCGCCGCCGGGATCGCGTCTCCGGCGTGAATGAGCCGCAGCTCGTCGCCGAACTTCACCCGCAGCCGCTCCCGGATCGCCTCACCGGCCTTCGGGTCGTCGAAGACCGCCTCAATGGAAACCCCGAGCACCACGCACGCGGGCTCGCAGGTCAGCACACGTTCGACGGCATCATCGACACCGTTGTCAATGTCCCGCACCAGGCCGTCGAAGTCGTCGGCGTTGTTGACGACCCAGTCGCGGATATGAATGCGTGCGACGTGATTGGTCACCCCGCGCGGGCGCATGTCGTCGTACTCGGGCTGTACGACGGTGTTCACCGAAGGGGTGACCACCCCCAGTTTCAGCCGCCAGCCCAGGGCATCTGTCATCACTAGCTCCGTTCGGGCGCACGTCAGGGCCGTCTTCTCGGGCACGCTGGACCGCCGGTGAGCCCGACGGCGGCCACGGCGGCCGAGGACTCTCGCGCGGTGGCTGGTCGGGTCGCGGCGGCTGTCGACTGGACCGTTATTGCATACAACATCGGCCCGACGCCCCGCAAGGGCCTTGCGAGTGCCGTGCGGATGGCCTAGATTGCATACACATGGCCGGGCCTGGTGCGGCGAGGCCTGGCCGGCTGGCGGCCGACCGCCACGGCGACACCGACCCGCCACCCAGGACGAGGTCCCGGGGATCGTCGTACGCGATGGACGCTTTCCATCGTTGATGCCGGCCAACGCCCGCGGCGGCGCCGCTCCCGAAAGCAGCGCGACCTGCCGCACGCGTGAACTCCCCGTGGGCACGCTTCAGTGATAACCGCGAAGGCGCCGCGTAACCGCCCCGGGGGATGGACAGCGTGCTGACGACCGACGACCTCGGCGACAATCCCGAATCGAGGATGCCCCATGCAGGAGTGCGGACCGACGGATACTCCCGAGGTCGACCACCAGGCTCTCAGAGCGAAGTACCTGTTGGAGCGGGACAAGCGGTTACGCCCCGAGGGGCAGAAGCAGTACCTCGTCGCCGAGGGCGAGTTCGAGGATTTCTACGAGGCCGATCCGTACACCCCGTTCGTGCCGCGGGACCCGATCTCCGAGGAGATCGACGTGGCGATCCTCGGCGGCGGGTGGGCGGGGCTCGTCGCCGCGGCCCGGGTCAAGGAAGCGGGCGTCGAGAACTTCCGCGTCATCGAGCTGGCCGGTGACTTCGGCGGTGCCTGGTACTGGAACCGCTACCCCGGCATCCAGTGCGACACGGACAGCTACTGCTACCTGCCGTTGCTGGAGGAGACCGGCTACCTGCCGAAGGAGAAGTACGCCCGCGGCGACGAGTGCTTCGAGCACGCCCAGCGCATCGGCAAGCACTACGGCCTGTACGACAACGCGATCTTCAGCACGCTGGTCCGTTCGCTGGAGTGGGACAACTCGATCAGGCGCTGGCGGATCGGCACCAACCGGGGCGACAACCTCCGGGCCCGGTTCGTCGTCATGTGCCAGGGGCCGTTCAACCGCCCGAAGCTCCCCGGCATCCCCGGCATCACGGATTTCCAGGGCCACACGATCCACACGGCCCGCTGGGACTACGAGTACACCGGCGGCGACCTGCATGGCGGTCTGGACAAGCTCGCCGGAAAGCGGGTCGCCGTGATCGGCACCGGCGCGAGCGGCGTCCAGGTGATCCCACACCTCGCCCGTTCCGCCGAGCACCTCTACGTCTTCCAGCGCACGGCCTCGTCCATCGACGAGCGGGGCGACATCCCGACCGACCCGGAATGGGCGAAGACTCTTCAGCCGGGCTGGCAGGAGGAGCGGCGGCACAACTTCCACACCGCGGCCTACGAGGCCTTCGCTCCCGGCCAGCCGGACCTGATCTGCGACGGCTGGACCGAGATCAGCCGAAACCTGCAGGCCCAGCTGGACGCCACCGGCGGCTGGGCCGCGATGGCCGATCTGGCGAAGTTCATGGAGCTGCGCGAGCTCGTCGACTACCAGGTGATGGAACGGCTGCGCCAGCGCATCTCCTCCGTGGTCGAGGACGAGAAGACCGCCGAGGTGCTGAAGCCGAACTACCGCTTCCTGTGCAAGCGGCCGTGCTTCAACGACGAGTACCTGCCGACCTTCAACCGGCCGAACGTCACCCTCATCGACGTCGCGGACACCAGGGGCGTCGAGCGCATCACGGCGAAGGGCATCATCGCCCAGGGTGTCGAGCACGAGGTCGACTGCATCGTGTTCGCCAGCGGCTTCGAGATCACGACTGACCTCGACCGCCGCCTCGGTATCCAGCCGTTCGTCGGCCGCGACGGCCTGTCGCTCTACGACCACTGGGCCAAGGGCTACCGCACCCTGCACGGAACCATGAGCCACGGCTTCCCGAACCAGTTCTTCACCGGCTACATCCAGGGCGGTATCACCGCGGCCGTGCCGGCGATGTTCGAGCAGCAGGCGACGCACATCGCCTACATCATCGCCGAGACCCTGGCGCGTGGCGCCTCGACCGTGGAGCCCACCGAAGAGGCCCAGGACCAGTGGGTCGCGACGATCCGGGCTACCGAGATCGACAACACCAACTTCGCCAGAGAATGCACGCCCGGTTACTACAACAACGAGGGCGAGCAGCAGATCCGGTCGGTTCTCGGCGACCCCTACTGGCCGGGTTTCTACGCCATGGAGGACGTGCTGCGGACCTGGCGCGCCGACGGCGAGCTGGAGGGCCTCGTCCTGGACCCGCGTCGCGCCCCGCGCCCGTCGCGGTGACGCGGGAACTGCAGTGACACGGGAACTGCGGTGACACGGGAACTGCGATGACCGCCGGAACTCGGACGAGAGGGCGAGCATGTCGGTAAAAGTCTTCGAGCGCATCCTGCAGCTTTTCGAGGCAGAGGGCATCAACACGATCTTCGGCATCCCGGATCCGAACTTCGTGCACATGTTCCAGTGCGCCGAGCAACGCGGCTGGAACGTCGTGGCACCGCATCACGAGGAGGCCGCCGGCTTCATGGCGGAGGCCGTCTCGCGGATGACCGGGAAGGCCGCGGTCTGCATCGGCACGTTGGGCCCGGGTGTCGCCAACCTGGCCGGTGCCATGATGTGCGCCCAGGTCGAGCATTCGCCGGTCATCTTCCTCGGCGGCCAGCGTGCGCGTATCACCGAGCAGCGGGTCCGCCGGGGCCGGATCCAGTTCGTCAAGCAGTCCGAGCTGTTCGAGCCCTCGGTGAAGTACTGCGCGAGCATCGAGTACGCGGACCAGACCGACGAGGTCATCCGTGAGGGCCTGCGCAAGGCACTGACCGGAACACCCGGCCCGGTCTACATCGAGTACCCGTCCAACGTGATCCTGGAGGACCTCGACGTACCGCGGGCCCTGCCGCCGTCGGCCTATCGCCTGGTCGGCCAGACGGCCGGCGCGGACCGGATAGCCGAGGCCGTGCGGCTCATCGGCGCGGCCACGCAGCCGATTCTCCTCGTCGGGCACGGCGTCCACACCGCTCGGGCCGCGGAATCGGTGAAGGCGCTCGCCGACCTGATGGCCTGCCCCGTCATCCAGACCTCGGGCGGCACCTCGTACATCAGGGGACTGGAGGACCGTACATTCCCGTACGGCTTCTCGCCGGCGGCCGTCGAGGCGGTGGTGAGCTCCGACCTGTGCCTGGCGATCGGCACCGAGATCGGGGAGCCGGTCCACTACGGGCGAGGCCAGCACTGGGCCGCGAAGAACGCGGAACGCCCGTGGATTCTCATCGAGCAGGACCCAGCCGCGATCGGCGTGAATCGTCCGATCGACGTGCCGCTGGTCGGTGACCTGCGCGCGGTCGTCCCGCAGCTGGTCGAGGCGCTCAAGGACTCGCCGCGGATCGCGTCGCCGGAGCTCGACGGCTGGATCCGGCAGGACGCGGCCCGGCTCGCGGAGCTGGCCGAGACCGCTCCCGCCGGCCTGTCCCCGGTGCATCCGGCCCGTCTGGTGGTCGAGGCGACCAAGGCGTTCCCGGCCGACGGCATCATGGTCCGCGACGGCGGCGCCATCACCATCTTCGGCTGGACCTATTCACAGGCGAAGCCGCACGACGTGATCTGGAACCAGAACTTCGGCCACCTGGGCACCGGCCTTCCCTATGCCGTCGGAGCCTCCGTGGCGGACGGTGGGAAACGCCCCACGATGCTGATCACCGGGGACTCGTCGTTCCAGTTCCACATCGCCGAGCTGGAGACCGCCGCCCGGCTGAACCTGCCACTCGTCTGCGTGGTGAGCGTCGACTACGCCTGGGGCCTGGAAGTCGGTGTCTACAAGCGCACCTTCGGCCAGGGCTCGCTGGAGACGGGCACCCACTGGAGCAAGGACGTCCGCCTCGACAAGGTCGCCGAGGGCTTCGGCTGCTACGGCGAGTACGTCGATCGGGAAGAGGACATCGCGCCCGCCATCAAGCGCGCCTTCAGCAGCGGCCGGCCTGGCGTGATTCACGTGGTGGTCGATCCGAAGGCGAACTCCGAGGAGATGCCGAACTACAGCGAGTTCCGGACCTGGTACGCGGAGGGAATGCACTGACCATGGCCGTGATCGCGACCAGGAAGCTGAGCGAGTTCGTCGGGGCGGAGGTGGTGGGCGTCGACGTCGACCGGCTGCTGCACGACGACGACCTGCCGGCCGCGTGTCTGCAGGCGCTCGAGGAGAACGGCGTGCTGCTGTTCCGCGAGCTGAACATCGACGACGAGGTGCAGATCGCCTTCGGCCGGAAGCTGGGCAGGCTTGCCCAGATTCCCGGCTATCGGAGCCCGGAGGTCATGGAGATCAGCTTTGACCCGGCCAACCCGAACGCGCAGTACTTCCCCAGCAACGACCACTGGCACTTCGACGGCTCGATGGACGACATCCCGGCGAAGGCCGCGCTGATGAGCGCCCGGGTGATCACGGACGAGGGTGGCGAGACCGAGTTCGCCAGCACGTACGTGGCCTACGACGCCCTTTCCGAGGCGGAGAAGGACCGGTTCGCCGGGTTGCGGATTCTGCACACCTTCGAGTCGATCCAGCGGCGGACCTACCAGGATCCGACGCCCGAACAGCTGGAGGACTGGGCCTCGTGGGAGGACCGCGAGCACCCGCTGGTCTGGGAGCACGAGTCGGGACGGCGCTCGCTGGTGTTCGGCGCGAGCGCGGCGCGTGTCATCGGGATGGACGTCGGGGAGAGCCGGGCGCTGCTGGCCGACCTCGAACGGCGCAGCACGGCGCCGGAACGGGTGCTGCGGCATTCCTGGTCGGTCGGTGACCTGGTGGTCTGGGACAACCTGGGCCTCGTCCACCGGGCCTGTCCCTTCGACCGGACACAGCCCCGTCGCATGCACCGCACGACCCTCGCGGGAGAGGAAGCGATCAGATGAGCGCGCGGACGGCCATCGTCACCGGGGGCGGATCAGGTATCGGCGGCGCGATCAGCCAGCGGCTGGCCGCCGACGGAGCCCTGGTGGCGGTCTTCGACCTCAGCGGCGATGCGGCGAAGGCCGCGGCCGAGTCGATCGAGAAGGCCGGTGGGAAGGCCATCGGAGTACCCGTCGACGTGACAAATCGCGCCGGGATCGACGCCGGGATCGACGAGGTGCTGGCCCGGCTGGGCCCGCCGACGATCCTGGTGAACAACGCCGGCCTGACCGTCGAGGACAAGTTCCTCGAAACGACCGCCGAGGCCTGGCACCGGATGCTGGCCGTCAACCTCACGGGAACGTTCGACTGCTGCCAGGCGGTCCTTCCCCACATGATCGAGAACGGCTGGGGCCGCATCATCAACATCTCGTCGTCGAGCGTCTACGGGCCGCCGCCCGGTCTCGCCGGCTACGTGGCCGCGAAGTCGGGCGTGGTGGGCCTCAGCAAGGTCCTGGCGCTGGAGTTCGCCCGGTACGGGGTCACGGTCAACACGATCCCGCCCGGCTTCATCGACACGCCGATGCTCCGCGACACCGTGCAGCGGGGCTTCATCGACGTCGACCAGCAGATCGAGAAGACCCCGGTCGGCCGGATCGGGCGTCCCGAGGACATCGCCGCCGCGTGCGCGTTCCTGGCGAGCGACGAGGCCGGCTACATCACCGGCCAGTCCCTGGGTATCAACGGTGGACGGGTCATCTGACCCTGCACGGCGAAAGGAGTCGACCATGACGGCCCGCGTATCGCCCATGCCGCCCGAGGAATGGCCTCCGGCGCTGACGACGTTCATCGCCGACTTCCGGTCCGCCGTCATCGGCGACAAGGCCGCCGAGGGCGGTGGCGGCCAGTCCGGCGTCAACCTGCTCGGCACCCTCGCCCACCATCCGGCGCTGACCAGGGAATTCCTCAGCTTCAACGGGCACATCCTGTACGGAACGACACTGTCGGCCCGGCAGCGGGAGCTTCTGGTGCTCCGGGTGGCGGCGCTCCGGAAATGTGACTACGAATGGGCTCAGCACACCATTCTCGCGCAGGACGCGGGCCTGCGGGACGAGGAGATCCGCCGGGTGTCCGACGGCCCGGACGCGCCCGGCTGGTCCCTGGTCGAGCGTTCCCTGCTGCGGGCCGTGGACGAGCTGCTCGCTGAGGCCAGAGTGGGCGACGAGACCTGGAGCGTTCTCGCGGGTGAGTTCGACGCGCGGCAGCTCATGGATGTCATCTTCACCGTGGGCACCTATGAAATGGTGGCCTTCGCGTTGCGATCGTTCGCGGTCGAGCCGGAGCCGGATCTCGCGCCTTATCTTCCCGCGGCCACCGGGCCCGGCTCGCCGGGCCGATGAGGGCGTTACGTACTGAACGCTTTCTTGCCTTCACTGAGCCCCGCGTATAGGATGTGTGCAATTTCCGTATGAATGGCGGTGGCCTCACAATGACGGCCATCATAGTGGAGGCATTGTGGCCCGGGTGGTGACATCGACCGGGCGCGTGGTTGAGGTCCTGCGGGAGCTTATTCTCGACAATACGTTTCCTCCCGGCGCGCGGCTGGCGGAGACCGAGCTGGCCGAGCAGTTGGGCGTCAGCCGGACCCCGGTTCGGGAGGCGTTGCGCCAGCTGGCCGCCGAGGCGTTGGTGGAGCTCCCGCCCAATCGGGGCGCCCGGGTGGCCAGCTGGTCGTCGGACGAGCTGGAAGGCGTGTTCGAGCTGCGGTCGACGCTGGAGCCACGGCTGACGGGACTGGCCACCGAGCTGGCGGCCGAGGCGGACATCGCCGAGCTGGACGGCCTCGCCACCCGGATGTTGGCGGTCGGCCTGCCGGGGCCGGAGCAGGACCTGGACGCCCTGATCCCGCTGAATACCGCGTTCCATGGCCGGTTGGTGGAGCTTGCCGGCGCGCCGGCCTTCGCCGCGGCACTGGCGGGTGCGGTCCGGGCGCCGGTCATCATGCGGAACTTCCACGCCTATGACGACGCGTCGATGCGGCGAAGCCTGGCGCACCACGCCGAAATCGTCGCCGCCATGCGCGCCGGTGACCCGCAGTGGGCCACGGCCGTGATGACCGCCCATCTTCGAAACGCCCGGGCGGTCATGATGCGGACTGTTGTCGCGCCTCCCGGGCCGGAAGGCGGCTGAAAGGCGATACCTCCCTACGGCCCAGCCGCCGGGCGGTTCTGACGAAGCCAGGGAGGCAATCATGCGTCTGAAGGACAAGGTCGCGGTCATCACGGGCGCGGGCTCGGGAATCGGTAAGGCGATAGCGCACCGGTTCGCCGCCGAAGGGGCGAACGTCGTCTGCGCCAGCGTCAGCGGCCGGGCGGTCGAGGTAGCCGGCGAGATCGGCCCGGCGGCCGTCGGGGTCCAGGCGGACGTCGGCGACGAGGCGGATGTCCGACGGCTGATGACGACGGCGCACGACGCGTTCGGCCGGATCGACGTCCTCGTGAACAACGCCGGGTTCGGCGGCAAGCTGAGGCCTTTACACGAGCAGACCACCGCGGACTGGGACCGGGTGCACGGGGTGAATCTCCGGGGTGTCTTCTTCTGCATGAAGTACGGCATCATCGCGATGCGCGGCGCCGGCGGCGGCTCGATCGTCAACATCTCGTCGGCGACGGCGGTCGTCGGCTTCAAGAACCACGGGGTCTACGGGGCTGCCAAAGCCGGCGTGAACCAGCTGACGAAAGCCGCGGCCCTCGACTACGCCGATGACAACATCAGGGTGAACGCGGTCTGCCCCGGCACGATCTGGACCGGCCTCGTGGCGATGTCGAAGGTGTCGCCCGAACCCCCTCCCGGCGTCTACCGGCTCCCGGGGATCCCGATGGACCGCTGGGGCCTGTCGGACGAGGTCGCCGCGGCCGCCCTGTTCCTGGCCAGCGACGAGGCCTCCTACGTCACGGGCCTGCTGATGCCCGTGGACGGCGGATACTCCATCGGCTACTCGGGGATGGGCGCCGAGAAGACCGGCAAGCCCACCGCCTGACGCTCAGGTCCGCCGGGACCGCCGGCTGGGTGGTGGTAGCGCTCCGGCCGTCCGGGCGGTCCGCACCGCGTCGGCGCAGGCGGCGAACTCGGTCCGCAGCGGGACGAAGGCGGGCAGGGCGCCGACCAGGTCGTCGTTCGGCTGCGGACCGCCGGTCACCGCGTCGGCGCAGGCCTGGAACGCGCCGCCTACCCGGGCCAGGCCGGCTGGCGCCGGCCGGTGGAGACCGGCCGGAGCGGCCAGCACGAGATAGCCGAGCCGGCGGGCCGCGACCACAGCGGGCCAGAGCAGATCCGCCGTCCGCCGTCCGCGCAGCTGCTCGTCCTCGGCGTCGGCGTGCAGCGTGGTCATCCGGGCAAGGGCCATCTCCAGCCGCTCGCGGGCAGCGGCGAGCGCAGCCTCGGTACTCGCCCCCGCCGTGCCCACGCCGCAGGCTGTGCCGTCGCCCTCGGCTGTGCCGTCGCCGTCGGCCCTGCTCGCACAGCCGACCGGGCCCGAACCGTTCGCCGCGAGCCGAAGGACGAGCAGGTCACCGGTCGCGTCGAGGGACTCCGCGAGCGCTCGCGGCAGCCTGCGCTCGGCGGCGTGCGGCCACAGCGACAGGACGACGGCGAGACCGACGACGCAGCCGAGCAGCGTGTCCAGCAGACGTGGCGCGACCAGCTCAGACGGCGGCGTGCCCGGCCTGGCGAACTCCACCAGGATCAGCGCGAGCGGGGTGACGAGAACCGTCGCCAGGCCGTAGTTCGCCGCCATGAGGACCTGGGCGCCGCCCTCCAGCACGGCGATCATGGCGATGAGCCACCAGACGGGCAGCTGCACGCTGAGGATGCCCAGCGCGACGAGCGCTCCGAGGGCTGTCCCCGCGGCCCGCTGCAGGGACCGCCGGCCCGCAGACCGGACGGTCGAGCCCTGCACCACGGTGGCGGCGGCGGCCGGAGCCCAGTAGGGATGCTCCACCCCGGCCGCGATCGCCAGCGCAGCGGCGACGAGCCCGGCCAGGCCGGCGCGGGCGGCCAGTGGCCAGGCCAGCGAGTCACGGTCCAGCCGCCGGCCCCATTCCGCCCGAACGGCGGGCAGCGGCGCGGCCGTCGCCTCGGGAACCCCTGGGTCGGCCAGCCCGGCGACGGCCGCCCGCCGCGCCGGCCCGTGCCGGTCCGGAAGCGCCACGGCCAGCGCGAGCAGCCAGGCGAAGGCCGCTCCGGCCAGCGTGAGCGCCACCCGCTCTCCGATCCGCTCGACATCCTCCGGAAGCTGCGTGGCCACGGCGCAGCTGATGACGAACGGGTAGGCGCCGGGCGCGGGCACGTCGAACGCGCGCACGAGCAGCGTCGCGACGGCCGCCAGCGCGGAGATGCCCACCGCGATCGTCCAGCTGGCTCCCGCCACCGCCACGCCGATCGCCGCGGACCCGGCGAGGCCGACCCCGACGAGCGGCAGCGCCCGCGCCCGGAACGCCAGCGCCGCGTCCGGGAAGTAGGCGGCGGTGAACGCGCCGAAGGTCGCCAGCAGCCCGTACTGCAGCCGTCCGGCGAGCTCGCCCACGGTCAGCGGCACGGCGAACGCGAGCGCGCTGACGACCGCCAACCGCAGCCGCCCCCGCGGCCGGGCCACGCCGAACGCCGCGCCGAACCGGCTCGGACCGACGGGCGCGGGCACCGGGGGACGGCGCGGCTCGCTCGTCATGAGGCGGTGGCGGGACGCGGGACCACCCCGCCAGCATTCCCCAGTCAGGCCGATCGGCCGCGCCGGCCGGCCCAGCGGGAGGCGGCGCGCACCGTCACGCCTATGGACTGGCCCGTTACCGTCCGGTTGAATAGGGCCGCCTGATACTGGCGTTTGCTGCCCCTTCTACGCCGTTGGGTAGGACGCGACGAATGTGTCGAGACAAGGCGGCTGCGAGCCGCGTGCGGACCGCCTGGCGGGACTGGACGACGCGACAGCGGCCGATCTCCCCGCGGTCCACCCCCGCCCTGGCGCTCGACCCGCGCGGGTAGCCCGGGATGATGCCGCCCCCCGTACGGCCGGCCCCGGGTGTCCATCGGCTGGGGACGCAGGGTCTCGTCCACTACATCGCCTACGGGCCGGTCTGGGCGAAAGCGGCTGGCCAGCCCGACGTGCTGGGGTTCGCGCCGGTGGCGTCGTCGCTGGGCGGGCCGTCCCTGGCGGACTGCGACCGGTGGTTCGGCGAGTACGCCAGCCCGGTGGGCAGCGGCGCCGAGTCGAGCGTGTGCCGGCTCGTGGACGAGGGCCTGGCTCTCGTAGCCGTCCGTGGCGAGATCGGCGCCGACCCACGGCTGGACGCGCGCGGATACCTGCTGATCGGGAACGCCGACGATCTCACCGCCGAGCTGGCGCTGCGTCTGTGGCCGCGCCCGTCGCGCGGCGTCGAGCCGGGCGCCCCCGGCGACCGGACCACGGCGGGCGCGAACGATCAGGATGGCGAGCGGCCGGAGAACGCGTTCGCCGCCGTGTTCGAGGCCCTGGCGCGAACCCCCGACGACGCGGACGGCCGTGGCCACAACGAGCCGATCACGGCGCACGCCCTGGAGGGGCTCGCGGTGCCCGCGTGGCGGATCGCCGAGAGCGCCGGCGCGGTCGACCAGGCGGTGCTGGCGCGGCTGGTCGCCGCCGCGCTGCGCTACGGGTCGGCGGGGGACCGGGAACGGAGGTTGTGGGTCGCTCCCGGCCCCGCGGCCGACAGTGAGGCTTTGGGGTGGTGCCTGTTCGGCCTGCTGCACCATCCGGTGCTGCGGCCCGTCGCCGGCGAGCCGACCTTCGTCGCCGCGCAGGACTGGCCGCTGCCGGGCGCCCCGGCGCGCCCGGTGCCCCGGTTCGTGTTCTCCGCTTCGTCCTCGGCCCGCCCGGTCGACCGGGATCCCCTCTTCGTGCGCCTCGGAGACGGGTGGAGCCCCGACCCCGCGGTGTTCGCCCGGGCGGGGGAGCTGCTCGCGGCGGAGTACCTCGCCGAGCTGGCCGCCACCCAACCCGCTCCGGGCTCGCCCAGGCCTTCCGGGGCCGACGCACCCGGTGGTCGTCCTTTTACCGAACGGCTGGGCCGGCTCCACCCGATCGACCCGACCAGCACGCGAAGCATCGCCGACTGGTGCGCCCGGCTGCTGAGCGCGCCAGGGCCCGAGCCGCGGGTGGCGCGGCTGGAGGCCGAGGTCACCCGGCTCCAGGAGGAGCTCGCCCGACGGGAGCCCGAGCGGCTCGCGGCGCTGCGGGAACGGGCGGAGAGCTCGGCGCGGCTCGCGGCGGCCGACGAGGAGATCCGCCGCCTCCAGACCGATCTCGAGGCGACGACGCGGCGAGCCGAGGCCGCCGAGCAGGTGGCCGACGCGGCAGCCGAGCCGGTGGCCGACCAGACGGCCGGGCCGGTCGCCGAGCAGACCCCGGACCGGGCGGCCGAGCAGGTGGCCGACGGCTGGGAGCCCGGCGAGGAGGACCTTGCGAGGCCGCCTGACGACCTTGGGACGCGAGGCGGGGACCTGGCCTGGGTACTCCTGATCGTCGCCGTGGTCGAGCTTCTCGTCATCGCCATCCTCACGACGTAGCCGCGGTCAGGTGGGAACAGGGCCGCCGGCCGCGCCGATGATGATGCCGGTCAGGGCGGCGGCGAGGAGCGTGAGCACGACGCCGCGTCGGGCCACAAGGAGCAGGACGCTGGCGCCGGCGAGGACGGCGTACTCCCAGCCGGTGTGCAGGGCCAGGGCCAGCGGGATCGCGGATCCGAGGATCGCGCCGAGTGCGGCTGCTCCGGCGCCGTCGAGGAAGGTGCGGATCCGCGGGTTGGTGCGGAGCCGGTCGAAGTGGGGGCCGCCGATGAGGATGAACGCGAAGGAGGGGGTGAACGCGACGGCGGCGGCGAGCAGTCCGCCGGCGAGGCCGCCGGCGGCGTAGCCGACCGCGGCGACGGTGTGCACGACGGGGCCGGGGGTGATCTGGCCGAGGGCGACGGCGTTGAGGAACTGGGCGGCGGTCATCCAGTGGTAGTGGTCGACGGCGTCGGCCTGCATCAGCGGGATGATCACGAAGCCGCCGCCGTAGGACAGCAGCCCGACCTTGACCGCGACCCAGGCCAGCGCGAGCAGCCCACTTCCGGCGGCGGCCGTTCCGGCAGCCAGTAGCGGTATCGGCGGCATGGTCGCGAGGCGCCCACCAGCCCCGTGCCCGAGAGTGGCGCGGCGGGCGGCGAGCTCGACGAGGCCGCATCCGAGCAGCGGCAGGACGAGCCACGGTCCGAGCGTCGCGGCGCCCGCGATCCCGGCGGCGAGGTACAGCGGCCACCGCGTCCGGCTGACCGCCCTGGCTCGTCTCCAGCTGGCTGGGAGCAGGCCGACGCCGGCGTGTACCGCGACCGCGGCGACGGCCGCGCCCCCGCCGGCGCCGGCCGCGCGGACCCACCAGGGTGGGGCTCCGGCCAGGAACAGCGCCGCGAGTGCCAGAACCGCGACCAGGCCGGGGACGATGAACGCCAGCCCGCCGACGAGTGCGCCGGCCCGGCCGCGCAGCCGCCACGCGCAGTAGATCGACAGCTGGGTCGAGGCGGGGCCGGGCAGCAGGTTGCAGGCGGCGATCGCGTCCTCGAACTCCTGGGCCGTCAGCCAGCCGCGGTCCGTGACGCACAGCTGGCGGAACATCGCGATGTGCGTCGGCGGACCGCCGAACCCGAGGCAGCCGATCCGACCCCAGGCGCGCACCATCGTGACGAAGCTGGGACGGGAGGGCATCGCCGCCACGTTCGCGGTGAGGTCCACAGAGCACTCCAGACGGGTCGCGTCCAACGCGGTGGATGTGTCCAAGTACAGGCGCCGAGTGGGCTGTGACCTCGTCCGGCGGCGGCCGACATCGTGATCAGGACCTCGGCGTCAGGCGGCGGGGAGAAGGTCGCCGAGGAGCTTCTCGACGCGGGCGCGGATGGCGTCGCGGATCGGCCGGACCGCGTCGAGGCCCTGGCCGGCGGGGTCTTCGAGTGCCCAGTCCTCATAGTGGATCCCGGGGAAGACCGGGCAGGCGTCGCCGCAGCCCATCGTGACGACCACGGTCGAGGACTCGACCGCGTCGACGGTGAGGACCTTCGGCGTCTCGGCGGTGATGTCGATGCCAACCTCGGCCATCGCGGCGATCGCGACGGGGTTCACCATCTCGGCGGGCAGCGAGCCGGCCGAGCGGACCTGAACGCGGCCGGCGGCGAGGTGGGTCAGGAAGCCGGCGGCCATCTGCGAGCGACCGGCGTTGTGCACGCAGACGAACAGCACCGACGGTATATCGGTCACGGAGAGGTCCCTTCAGGCAGCTTGCGGGCGGAGCCGTAGAGCGCGTTGACCAGGCCCAGGCCGAGCGCGCCACCGACCAGCTGGGCGGCCACGAACGCGGGCACGGAGGCCGGGGCGATGCCGGCGAACGTGTCGGAGAAGATCCGACCGATGCTGATGGCCGGGTTGGCGAAGCTTGTCGAGCTGGTGAACCAGTACGCGGCGCCGATGTAGGCCCCGACCGCGGCCGGGGCCTTCTCGCCGCGGCCGGACCGGGCCAGCGAGAAGATCAGCAGGATCAGGCCGGCCGTCGCGACCACCTCGGCAAGCAGGTGAGCGCTGGACGCCCTGTGGTGGGTGGAGATCGACACCGCCGGCCGGGCGAACATCAGGTTCGCCAGGACCGCGCCGCCAGAACAACCCGCGACCTGGGCAGGCAGGTACGCGGCGGCATCCCGCCACGACAGCCCGCCGAACGCCGCGTCGACCACGGTGACGACCGGGTTGAAGTGCGCTCCGGAGACCGGGCCGACCATCAGGATGATGGCGAAGAGGCCGGCGGCGGTCGCCGCCGCGTTCTCGACCAGCTCCAGGCCCACCTGGCCGGGGCTCAGCTGCTGGGCGGCGATCCCCGAGCCGACGACCAGCGCCGCGAGCAGCAGGCTGCCGGTCGCCTCGGCGGCCACCCGCCGCGCCAGCGGAGGGCGGCCACCCGGAAGGTCTGTCACACGACGGGCGCTCAGCAGCAGTGGCCGGTCGAGACCGGCTCACCCGCGAGCAGGTTGACCGCACCCGCACCCGCCGCACCCGCCGCCGCCGCGCCGGGCGTGCAGCAGACTCCGCCGGACTCCTGCCCGTCGAGGCGCTCGGCCGCCGACGAGGTCGATCCCGGGCGAGCGGAGTCGCTGTCGGCCAGGACGGTGTAGATCTCCCACGGCGCGCCGTCCGGGTCGTCCACCCAGACCTTGTCCTGGAGCGCGTAGCAACAGGCGGTGTTCTCCTGCACCGCGGTCGCCAGTCCCGCCCCGGCCAGCCGCGTGGTGGCCGCAGACACCTCCTCGGTGGTCTCGACCTCGACACCCAGGTGGTTGAGCGCCCCCGCGACCCCGGCGCCCCGGGCCTCGGGATTCTCGATCAGCACCAGCTTCAGCGGCGGGGTGTCGATCGCGAAGTTCGCGTACCCCGGCCGGCGCTTCGCCGGCTCGACGCCGAACAGCTTCCCGTAGAACTCCACCGCCGCGTCCACGTCCGAGACGTTCAACGCCAGCTGCACTCTGGCCATCCGGCCACTCCTAACATCGATGCATGTCTATGTCCGACGGCACGAGGATGGCCGAGGAGATAGACGTCTGTCAATGCCTTCAGGCATGCTGGGAGCCATGGCGACGACATCCCCCCTGGCGGCGAGGCTCGACGCGACCGGTGAGGCCGAGCCGGAGCCGGGACCCGGCCTGATCGGGGCGATGTCCTCGTGCTGCACACCGCTGGCCCGCGAGCCGCTGTCCGCGGTGGAAGCCGAACAGCTCGCCGCCGTCCTGAAGGCGATCGCCGTGCCGGCGCGCCTGCGGCTCCTGTCGATGATCTACGCCCGGGACGGTGGGGAGGCGTGCGTCTGCGAGCTCACCGAACCCCTTGGCCTGACCCAGCCGACAGTCAGCCACCACCTGAAGGTCCTCGTCGACGCCGGGCTGATCAGCCGCGACAAACGCGGCGTCTGGGCCTACTACCGGCCAGTACCCCACGCGATGACGACGCTCGCCGCGATGCTCACCCCCACCGCGGACGCCAGCCACGCCGCCTGACCGGCGCGGCGTCGCTCCGGATCAGGCCTGGTTTCGGCCTGGCGGGGTGGGGGTCGGGTGGTGGGTGGCGGCCCAGCTGGCGAGGAGTCTGAGGGCGTCGTCGGTGGGTGTGCCGGTTTCGGCGCTGAAGGCGACGAGGGCGAGGCCTGGGTCGGCGGGTAGGTCCATGACGTCGTAGGACAGGTGCAGGTCGCCGACGAGTGGGTGGTGGAAGTGTTTGAGCCCCGTGCGGTGCAGGCGGACGTCGTGGGCGGCCCAGCGGGTGCGGAAGGCTTCGCTGCGGGTGGATAGTTCGCCGACGAGGTCGCTGATCGCCTTGTCGTAGGGGTCGCGGCCGGCTTCGAGGCGCAGCATGGCGACGTTGTCGTCGGCGGCGCGTTCCCAGTCGATCCAGAAGTCGCGGGCGCGGGGGTTGAGGAAGGTGAACCGGGCGTGGTTGGCCGGTCGGGTGGGGTCGGTGAACAGGGGCTCGAACAGTGCTGTCGCCAGGGGGTTGGCGGCGAGGACGTCGAGGCGCGCGTTGTTCACGAGGGCTGGTAGCTCGGTCATCCCGTCGAGGATGCGGGCCAGGCTGGGCCGGATCTGCTGGGTGGCAGGGATGCGCCGGGTGCGGGTGGCGGGGCAGGCGGCGCGGGCGAGGTCGATCAGGTGGGTGCGTTCGGCGTCGTCGAGTTGTAGGGCGTGGGCGAGGGCGTCGAGCACGCCTTCGGAGACGCCGGCGAGGTTGCCGCGTTCGAGGCGGGAGTAGTACTCGACGCTGACTCCGGCCAGGTCGGCGACCTCGCCGCGGCGCAGTCCCGGGACGCGCCGGCCGCGGCCGTAGGTCGGGAGGCCGGCCTGCGCGGGCGTGATCCTGGCTCGGCGGGAGCTGAGGAAGGCCTTGACCTCGTCGCGGTGGTCCACGGTCCCAGGCTAGGCGGGACCCGTTGGACGAGGGATGCCCTGCCAGTACACCTTCCAGCTGGGGGTTCTTCGCGGGTTCTGGACCCGCTTGCATGGTGTCCGCCGCCGTTGCGGCCTGGCAGTTCGATGCCTGGACCGGAGCACCGAGTAAAAGGAGTCAACCTGATGAAGTCTGCCTCTTTGGGCAAGTTGGACGTTTCTCGGATCGGCCTGGGCGCGATGACGATGGCCGGTGTCTACACCACCGGCGGGGGAGTAGATGACGCCGAGTCGATCCGCGCGATCCACCGGGCGCTGGACCTCGGCGTGACGCACATCGACACCGCCGAGATCTACGGTCCGTTCCACAGCGAGCAGGTCGTCGGCCAGGCGATCAGGAACCGTCGTGACCAGGTGGTGGTGGCGACGAAGTTCGGCCTCGTGTCGCATGCCGGTGGTGGGCCCGGGGTCATCGACAGCAGTGCCGCGAACGTGCGCGCGGCGGTCGAGGGTTCCCTGAAGCGGCTGGGTACCGACCACATCGACCTCTACTACCAGCACAGGGTCGACCCGAACACGCCCATCGAGGAGACCGTCGGCGCCCTGGCAGAGCTGGTCACGGAAGGCAAGGTCCGTCACATCGGCCTGTCCGAGGCCGGTCCCGCCACGATCCGTCGTGCCCACGCCGTGCACCCGGTCGCCGCGTTGCAGACCGAGTACTCCTTGTGGACCCGCGATCCCGAGGCCGAGCTGCTCCCGTTGCTGCGCACGCTGGGCATCGGTTTCGTGCCCTACTCGCCGCTGGGTCACGGCTTCCTGACCGGGGCGATCCGCACCGTCGACGACTTCGCCGACGACGACTGGCGCAGGACCAACCCGCGGTTCACGGGGGAGAACTTCCAGCGCAACCTGCGCATCGTCGACGAGGTCCAGGCCGTCGCGACGGAAGCGGGCGCCACCCCGGCGCAGATCGCCCTGGCCTGGCTGCTGGCCCAGGGCGACGACATCGCCCCGATCCCCGGGACCAAGCGCGTCGCCCGGGTCGAGGAGAACACCGCCGCCGACCACATCGAGCTCAGCGCCGAGCAGATCGCACGGTTGAACACCCTCTCGCCTGCCGCCGGCGACCGCCACGACGAGGCGAACATGTCCACCGTCGACCGCTGAGGTCACCACGTCTGGAGGACATGGACGAGCGGATGTAGACAGCGGCGCACCGACTCGGGGCCCCCTGTCGGCCGGTTACGTTAGGTTGCCGCCGGGGAGCATGTCGGAGGCGCGGGAGGAGCCGCGAGCTGGCCGGCGATCATGACCATGGAGTCCTGGTGGCCTGAGGCCGAAGGGCGGGGGCGCCCTGGCCGCCGGAAACCGGTCTCGGTGGACATTCTCAATGTCGACGCTGTCAGGCCAGTTCTACCTGGCGTCCAGGAAGAGGGGAGTCGCGTTTATGCGAGTGCTTGTCGTGGAGGATGACGCGCCGCTTGCCGACGCGGTGGTCCGTGGTTTACGTCGAGAGAGATTTGCTGTCGATGTGGCGTACGACGGCGAGGAAGCGCTTGAAAAGATAGGTGTCGTCGAATACGAGATCGTCGTCCTCGACCGCCAGCTTCCGGGCGTGCGCGGCGATGTTGTGTGCGAAAAGATTGTCGCTGAGCGTACGGCGACACGGATCCTGATGCTGACGGCCTCGGATGACGTGTCCGAACGGGTCGAGGGGCTGATGCTCGGCGCCGATGACTATCTCCCGAAGCCGTTCGACATGCGTGAGCTCGTGGCGCGTCTTCGGGCGCTCGGTCGGCGTAGCCCGCATGCCGCGGTGCCCGTGTTGGAATGGCAGGACATCTGTCTCGACGCTGGCCGTCGGACCGCCCGGCGCGGTGGTCGTGACCTACGGCTGACGAACCGTGAGTTCGCGGTGCTGGAGGCGTTGATGCTGGCGGAGGGGGCGTTCCTGAGTGCGGAGCAGCTGATGGAGCGGGTGTGGGACGAACGGCTGGATCCTTTCAGTAACGCGGTGCGGGTCACGATCCTGACGCTTCGGCGCAAGCTCGGGGAACCGCCGGTGATCGCGACCGCCCCGGCGGTGGGGTACCGGCTGATATGAAGATCCGCACTCGTATCGCCCTGATGATCGCCCTGAGTCTGATTGTGGCCGGGTCCTTCACGTTGGTGGTCAACACCTTCGCGTTCCGCAACGTGCCCTACCCGTCGGTGTACTCCTTTCACACCGCGTTGCTGGCCGAGATGGGAGTCCGGCAGGAGACGGTGGTCAGCTACATCGAGGCCCATCCGCAGGAGCTGCTCACGACGAAGTTCGACGACATGCGGCTGTCGAACGGCAAGACCGTCGACGAGGTCGCGCGTGAGGTGCAACAGCGCCGTCTCGACCACGCTCTCGCGAATGCGCGCCGCTGGTCGTTCATCGGGCTGCTCGTGGTGCTCGTGGGCGCGGTGGCGACCGCCTGGGTGTTGTCCGGCAGCATTCTGCGGCCTATCCGCAGAATGACCGACCGGGCCCGCTCGGCGTCGGCGTCCGATCTCGGTGACCGGGTGGCGATCGACGGCCCGCAGGACGAGGTGAAAGAGCTCGCGGACACGTTCGACGCGATGCTCGACCGGCTGTCGACGGCGTTCGACGCCCAGCGCCGCTTCGCGGGGCAGGTCGCGCACGAGCTGCGCACCCCGTTGGCCACCTCAACCGCCGAACTGGCGATGCTCCTCGACGACACGGCCGACCCCGACGTACGGCAACGTCTGCGGACCGTCGCGGAGGCGGTAGACCGCGGCCAGCGGCTGGTCGCCCAGCTGCTTGTGCTGTCCCGAACCGACCTGGGCGACCTGGAGAGGACCACGTTCGCGCTCGACGAGCTGGTCGGGAACGTACTGGGCCGAGTCATCGAGACACCGTCGTTCGCCCGAATCCGGGTGGATGTCGACCTGCGAACCGCCGAGGTCGCCTGTGACCGGGCCTTGTTGGAGAGCCTGGCGCGCAACCTGCTGGACAACAGCGCGCGGCACAACAGGCCGGACGGCTGGGTCAACGTGACCGTCGCCCCGGCCAGCGATGGTCGCACCGCGTCACTGTCGGTCGCTAACTCGCTTGCGGAGCCTCCCGATGGCACGACAGCCCTTCCCGGTCGTTCCGGGGTCGGATTGTCCATTGTGGAGGCGGTTCTGCGGGCGCACGGCGGCACGATCGCGTGGAGCCGGCAGCCGGGACAGGTGGCCGCGCGGGTGGAGTTGCCGCTCGCCGTGAGCTAACGCTGCGCTTACGCCCCGCTCGGTAGGTTCTCGCCGGATTCGATCCGGGGTCCTGCTGGGCATCAGGAGGTAGGCGTGGCGCGTGGCCGTCGAGGTATCAGCTGGCTTGTCGTCGGTGCGGCGACGGTGCTGTTAGCAGGGGCCTGCGGCAGTTCTGGGCCTCCAGGCGTGTCCGGCCACCCCGGCCGCGCCGCCGCGAGCGTTCCGGCGCCACCGAAGGCCGAACCGATCGACCTGAAAGAACTGGCTGTACCGCCGACAGCCCCCTCGGCCAACCCGGGGGCGTGCACGAGCGCGGTCAACCCGCGGGGCACGGGCTGTATCTCAGCGGTCTCGGCGGGCGGCTTCCTCGACGACCACACGGTCCTGGCGACCCTGACCTACACCGGCGCGCCGGCGGCACCGGACCCGGCCAGCGTGTACAGCGGCTCCCAGCTCGCGATGATCAGAACAGACGGGAAGAAGTTCCCGGACGGCTCCGCGTGGCAATGCCTCACCTGCGGCATCCCGGCCGCCAACAAGGCCGGCGCCTCGACTGATCTCGGCGCGGCCCAGCCTTTCGCCGACGGCTCACGAATCCTCGCCGGCAACAACATCGTAGACTGCGGGCAGTACAGGTTCACCGACCCGCGCTGCACGGCCGCGGCGATCCACGTCTACCCGATCCGCTGGAACACGACCGCGGACGGATCCGGCGCCGGCGGGCTGATCTACGGCCTCAAGCTGAACCCGGACAACGTGCACGTCGGTTGGAATCGGATTCTTTTTCCCGCCACCGCTGACGACACCTTCAGCGAACTCGCCTACTACGGCCGGCTCACGTTCGACCCGAAGCCGGCCGCCGGCGAGCCGAGAGTGGCGCGTTACGACCTCACGGAGATCACCGGGCTTTTCAGCGCCGACGAGCCGTTTGGCACCTTCCTGCGCGTCGACCCGGCCAACCCGACCCGGCTGACCTATCAGCAGAACCGCGTCATCGGCGAGTTCAAAGGCTGGACCGGCGATGGCACCGAGGCGCTCGGTATCGCCGACGTCCAGTCCGACAACCTCGACCACGTCGCAACCAGCCTCGCCACCGGGGCCACCCGACGCCTGGACGCCGACCCCGCCTACAGCGACCCGGTCACGAGCTCGCCGGACAGCCAGTGGACCGTCGCCATGGACGTCCGCTACCACGACCGGTTCTCCTTCTTCGCCGCGCTGCCGGGCGTCCCGCCGATCACCGACGCGCTCCCGACCGGCGCCGCGGAATCCGCCGGCTACAACATTCACGATCGCCGGCTCTTCGAGCCCTACCTGTACGACCGCTACGGCGACCGCGGCGACTACCACGGCCAGCAGGTCAACACCTGCGCCACCGGCCCCTGCACCACACTCGCGACCGGGCCGGGAAGCACCGCTGACGACCCCCTCTGGGCCTCGAGGGCCGACTCGTACTTCTCGCCGGACGGCACCCAGATCGTCTACGGACAGACCTACCCCGCCGCGGCCGACTGCGGCCCGGCCGTCGGCGACCCCGCCACCTGCCCGCCCTCCAGCGAACCCGGCGGACGCACCTCCCGCCTCATGCTCGCCAGGCTGACCAGCCGCACGCCCCGGGCCGCGCCCGCGGTCAAGCCGCTTCCGGACACCGTCGCCTGGGGAACGCCGTACCACGCCGGTGACCCGACGCCCGTCCTGCCACACCTCCCGGCCGGCACCTACACCCTCAGCGGGAGGACCGCCGGCACCGCGGCGGTCACGATCACCGAGAACAGCACGAAGACCGGCGTCATGTCGATCTCCGTCACGTACACCAACTATGACGACGACGGCACCGACGTCATCAATGGCACGGAGAGTGTCCAGAACAAAGGGACGTCCGCCAGTGACATCACGTTCCACGAGAACCTGAACCTAACCGGAAAGCACACCGGCACCAAGAAGACCAGCGAGCCGGGCGGATACACCATCTCGCCGCGCGCCGTCATCTCCGGCACCTACAACCCAGTCGGGACCATGACGACCACGCTCGACGGCCACACCTACAACCAGCCCGGATCGTTCTGACGGTCACCCGTCGGCGTCCCGGCTGACCTGCCTCGTGCATCAGGGCTGCTCAATGAAAGAGGACAAGGTGCCTTTACGCTTGACGATTTCTCGTGGCGCACCGCGATTTCCGCGTGCCTCTCACCGGGAGGTTCCAGACGGGCTCCGCCGGCCGTCGGCGACGGCCACGCGGGCGCGTTGGTCAGTCCTGGGCCTGGCCATGGCGTTGATGGTCGCGGTGGCGGCGTGTTCGTCGTCTGGCTCGGCCGGCGCCACGGGAGCCGCCCCGACCGGGATCAACGCGCTTCCCGAGGTGGTGAACAATCCGCCCGCCCCGAAGCCGGAGCCGATCTCGGTCAGCGAGTTGCCGCTGCCTCCGGTGACGGCGGATACCGGGCCGGGCGGCTGCACCGCGGCGATCAACCCGCACGGGACGGGCTGCGTCGGCCAGTCAGTCGGCCTGCAGTCGGGCGGCTTCCTGCCGGACGGGCACACGGTCTCCGCGACGATCAGCTTCGCCGGGGCGCCGGCCGCCCCCGACCAGGCGAGCGTCTACTCGGGCCCGCAGATCATCATCGTGAGGACCGACGGCACGAAGTTCCCGAACGGTGACGCCTGGAAATGCGTGACCTGCGGTGTCCCGGCCGGAAACCAGGCCGGCCGCAACCAGGCCCTCGACTATCCGCAGCCGTTCAACGACGGCAAGCGGATCCTGGCCGGCACGAACATCATCGACTGCGGGTCCTTCAAGCTCGCAGACACCGCCTGCACGCCGGACCAGGTCCACGTCTATCCGATCCGGTTCAACAACACGGCCGACGGCTCCGGGAAGGGCGGGAACATCCGTGAGCTGCGGCTGAACCCGGACAACGTCCATCTCGGCTTCAACAGCTTCACCTTCTCCAACGACGCGATCGGGCAGTTCGCCTACCTCGGCCGGCTCACGTTCAACCCGAGACCCACCACCGGCACCCCGCTGACTCCGCGCTACGACATCACGTCAGTGACCCGGCTGTTCGACACCGCTGCCGACAAGCAGACCGTGTACGTCGACCCGGCGCACCCCGACCAGCTGACGATCAACCCGAACGCGATCTCGGTCGGTGAGCTGCGCGGCTTCAGCAAGGACGGCAAGGAAGTCGCCTACATCGGCTACCCGGACGAGTCGTCCAACATCGACGTCTTCGCCGCCGACCTGACCACCGGCAAAGTGCGCAGGCTGACTGGCAACCCCGAGTACACCGACCCGATCGACCTGTCTCCTGACGGCAACTGGACGGTCGCCATGGACACCCGCGGCTCCGATCGCCAGGAGTTCCTCGCCGGGATGCGGGGCGTCCCCCCGATCACCGACCTGGTCACCACCGGGGCGGTCTCCTCGACCCGCAACAACGGGCAGCGACGGTTCTTCCAGCCCATCCTGATTGACCGCTACGGAGACCGCGGGACCTATCAGGGTCAGCGGATCAACGCCGCCGGCGACGGCAGCCCGGGTGCGATCAACGACCCGAACTGGAACGGGGAGGCCGACCCCCGCTGGTCACCGGACGGCACCGCCGTCGTCTACTGGCAGGCACTCGCGGTCGCACCCGCCTGCGGCGGCGCGAACCCGCTGAAATGCGAGACCTCCACCGAACCCGGCGGCCGGACCGCCCGCCTGATGATCGCCAAGCTCACCAGCCGCAAGCCGCAACCAGCGCGTACCGTCGCCCCGATCTCCGACACCGTCCCCTGGGGCACCCCCTACGTCCCCGGCAGCCCGATCCCGACCCGCCCGTTCCCGCCCGCCGGCTCCTACACGCTGGCCGGAGCGAAGACCGGATCGGCGGCGGTCACGATCACCGAGAACGCGGCCAGGACGGCGATCGACACCGTCTCGGTCCGCTACACGAACTTCTCCGACGACGGCCTGCGCACCCTCAACGGCGCCGAGAAGGTCACCGCCGCCGCGCCGAGCATGGCCGTGTCCAAGCTCGACTGGTACTCCGACCTCACCCAGACCGGCATCACCCCGAGCACCAAGAAGACCAGCCCCGACGGATTCCATCTCACGATCGACCTGCTGACCAACGACTTCCAGGCCACGGGGACGATGACCACCACCGTCGACGGCCACGTCTACCGCCAGCCGCGGAACAGCATGTGACCGACCGGCGGTAGCGCGCCTACGGCCGCATCAGGACGTGAACGGCCGACGCGGGGGAGAACACCCTCCGTGTCGGCCATTCGCCGTCCAGCGCCTGCCGAGCGCGAGGCGCCCGCGCTGGCAGATCCACCAACCGCCGAATCGCGCGAGGATCAGCGCCGCCGGCCCGCACTCGTCGTTCCGGTCGGGGGCAGGTCCCGGCCAGGAATCCTGCCCCGGGCCTGCCGGGTGGCGATGGTCGCGGACTGGACGAGCCGTCGGCCCAGCTCGATGACGTCCTCGACCGGGATCGCGTGATCCGGCCCGGTGATGCTCAGCGACAGCAGCACCCGGCCGATCGGGTCGAAGACCGGCGCGGCGACGGTCTTGACGACAATCTTGTCAGTGTCGTCAAGACCGTCGAAGGACAGCAGCATCTCGTCGGTCCTGGCGAGCACCTCCGTGAGGTGGTGCTCGGCGTCGGCGTCGGTGGGCTCGTCGCGGAGCTTGGCCACGGCTTCGATGACCGCGGGTGCGGCGATCGAGGCCAGCGGCACGCTGAAGCCCCGGTCGCGGATCTCCCCGAGAACGTGCCGGTAGAGCTCGCGGAGCGCCGGGGTGAGCGTGGCCCGCTCCAGCCAGCCGCCGACCGCCTCGTCCTCGGCCCAGGCCAGGAACACCGCGCCGATCGGGGCCAGCATCGGCGTCCGGTCTCCCGGGTAGCCGAGGACCTGCGCCCGTGCCACCGGGCCGCGGCGGGCGAGGAAGATGACGTCCCGGCCGGCGGCGGCCATCACGCCGATCTCCGTGCCGAGCTCGTCGCCGAGCACCTCGGCCTGCTCGATCGCCGCGCCGATCGCCGGGTGCTGCTCCAGCGTCGCGAACCCGGTGACCGCCAGCGCGGGGCCGAGGACGTAGGTGCGGTGGACCGGGTCGCGGACCAGGAACCCGCTGTCGCACAGCACGGCCAGTGTCGCGTGCGCCGAGGCGATGTTCATGCCGAGGTGCGTGACGAGCTCGCTGATCGTGAAGCCCCGCGACGGGTGCGCGGTCAGGAACGACACGATGTCCGTCGCTCGGGCGGATGCGGGCGCGGGCCGAGCCATGTAGCCAACGGTAGCCGACCTTCGGGCGGACCCTGGCCAATCTGGCCGCTTGACGGCAATACATATTTTGCTATAGCAATGTCCTATGTTCGACTTAACCGGCCGGGTGGTCGTGGTCAGTGGTGGGAACGCCGGGATCGGTCTCGCCTTCGCGCGGGGGGTCGCCCAGGCGGGCGGAGACGTCGTCGTCTGGGGCCGGCGGGCCGAGAAGAACGCGGAGGCGGCCAAGGAGCTCGCCGGTCTCGGTCACCGGGTCCTGGCTCAGGAGGTCGACGTCTCCGACGAGGTCCGCGTCGTCGAGGCGATGAACGAGGTCGTCGAGGAGCTGGGCCGGGTTGACGGGGTCATCGCCAACGCCGGGCTGATGCGCCGCGAGCGCAGCTTCGTGGAGATGACGAGCGAGGCCTGGCACGGCCTGCTCGCCGTCAACCAGCACGGGGCGTTCTACGCGGTCCGGGAGGGCGCCCGTCAGATGAAGCGCCAGTACGACGCTGGCGACTCAGGCGGGTCACTGCTGTTCTGCGCGAGCCTGTCCGCGTTGACCGGTAGCCCGGGCATGGAGCACTACAACGCGGCGAAGGGCGCGATGGCCGCGATGTCGCGGGGGATCGCGGTGGAGGCGGGTCGCTATGGCATCCGCTGCAACGTGGTCTGCCCCGGCTACACGGTGAGCGACACCGTCCAGGTCTCGGACGACACCCCGCTGGGCCAGCGCATCCGCCGGTTCAGCCCGCTGGGACGGATGGCGGAGTCGGACGAGCTCGCCGGCATCGGCGTCTATTTCATGAGCGGCGCCTCGCGGTTCCACACCGGCGACCTGGTCGTGGTCGACGGCGGCTGGATGGCGAACGCCGGCAAGACCGACATCACGGAGCTGCCGCCATGGCCGTAAAGGTGCTGCGCGTCGAGGGCATGCGTGACGACACCCGCGACCCCGCCGAACGGGCCGCTCTCGAAGCCGACGAGACCCGCCTGCTGGACATGAGCATCGACGCGGTCCTCGAAGGTGCCACCCGCCAGACCGGCCTCGATGATTTCGGCTCGCTGGAGTTCACCCAGCGGCTCGGCCTGCTGTTGGCCGAGGTGGAGGCGGACGACAACGTCTGGCGGACGCACAAGGCGGCCTTCGTCGAGCGGTGCATCACGGCCGCGGCGAACCGACTGCTCATCCAGCGTTACTGGGACGACAACCCCGCCTGCCTCGACGCGCCGATCGAGCGGCCGATCAACGTGATCGCGCTGCCGCGGTCGGGCAGCACCCACCTGGAGAACCTGCTCGCCGCCGACCGCCGGCTGCGCCACCTTCCGGTCTACCTGGCCGCCCAGCCAGCCCCGAGCGTGGGCGAGCTACCGCGGCCGGCCGGGGCGGACCCGCGCTGGGCACGCTCAGATGCCCGGTGGCAGAGGCTCGCCAGCAACGAGATCTTCGCGGCGATGCACGAGCACTCGCCCGACCACGCCTGTGGTGAGAACGAGCTGCAGGTGCCGGAGTTCGCCAGCTACCAGTGGGAGTGGATGGCGAACGTGCCCCACTTCCGGGACCACTACCTCAGCCACGACCAGACCCCGCACTACCGCTACATGAAGGACGTCCTGCGGGCAGTCGCCTGGCAGTTCCCCAGTGACCAGCGCTGGATGCTGAAGTCCAACCAGCACAGCGAGCAGCTGGGCCCGCTGCTGGCGACCTACCCGGACGCGACCGTGGTGATGATCCACCGTGACCCGGTCGCCACGATCCAGTCCCTGCTGACGATGCGCGGCCTCGCGCTGAAGGCGAGCCAGAAGCACTTCGACGTCGACGCGCACGTCGCCTACTGGGTGGACCGGCTCGAACGGATGCTGCGCAGCTATCTGCGCGACCGGGATCTGGTTCCGGCCGAGCAGCTCGTCGAGCTGCGGTTCGACGAGATCGTCGGCAATGACGTCCAGGCGGCCGCCGGCGTGCTGGAACGGGCCGGCCTCACGGTGACGGCCGAGACCCGCGCGGACATCGAGCACTACCTGGCCTCCCACCCGCGTGGCAAGCGCGGCCGGGTCGTCTACGACCTGGAAGGCGACTTCGGCCTAGACGCGGGCGAGCTGCGCGAGCGGTTCGCCTTCTACACCGACACCGTCCAGCTCAGCCCCGAGGTGGCAAAGGAGCGCGCCAGGTGAGTGCACAGCAGCAGCCACTCAACGCCCTGATCGTCAAGGAAGGCGAAGGCGAGCAGCCGGCTGTACCGCTCGGGGACGGCATCTACGCGTCGAAGGGCATCTCCAACAGCTACCTGGTCACCACCCCGGACGGCGACCTGCTGATCAACACCGGGATGTACTTCGAGGCCGAGCAGATCAGGAGCCGGTTCGCCGAGGTCAGCGACCATCCGGTCCGGGTCATCGTCTTCACGCAGGGGCACCCGGACCACGTCGGCGGCTGGTCCCAGCTGACCACCCCGGACATCGAGACCATCGCGCACGCGAACCACGCCGACGTCCGCGAATACTTCCACAACCTGCAGCCGTTCTACGCCCGGCGCACCGGGAAGCTGTGGAGCAGGGACATCACGAACGTGGACCGCTCCTACCAGCCACCGGAGCCCGTCGTCACGACGACGTTCCTCGACAGCCACACCTTCACCCTCGGTGGCCGCCGTTTCGAGCTGTACTCGACGCCGGGCGGGGAGACGACCGACTCGCTGGTCGTCTGGCTCCCCGACGAGCGCGTCCTTTTCACCGGAAACCTGTTCGGCCCGCTGTTCGGGCACGTCCCGAACCTGTACACGGTTCGCGGTGACAAGATCCGCAGCGCCATCTCCTACCTCCACACCGTCGACCGGGTGATGGCGCTCGGCCCGGAGGTGCTGATCACCGGGCACGGCGAGCCGATCCGCGGCGGCGCGGAGATCCGCCGGCGGCTCACTCAGATGCGGGACGCGACCGCGTCGCTGCGCGACCAGACGATCGAGGGCATGAACGCCGGCGTCGACCTGTGGACGCTGATGGGCCAGGTCTCGCTGCCCCCCGAGCTGAACATCCCGCAGGGCCACGGCAAGGTCCCCTGGATCGTGCGGGCGATCTGGGAGGAGCACACCGGCTGGTTCCGCTACGAGTCGACCACCGAGCTCTACAACGTGCCGCCCTCGGCGATCTGGGACGAGCTCATCGACCTCGCCGGGGGAACCGCCCCGCTGCTCGCCCGCGCCGAAGCGCACCTCGCGGCCGGACGTCCGCTGGAGGCCCTGCACTTCACCGAGATCGTCCTCTCGCAGGCGCCCGACGACCCGAACGCCCTGCGCGTGAGGCTCGACGCCCACGAACTCCTGCTGGCCCGCGGCGGCCGGGAGAACTTCAGCGAGGTCCGCTGGCTGGAAGCCGAGATCCGCGACACCCAGGAGAAGCTGTGATGGCACACCCCCGGCTGTCCGTCAGCGAGATGTGCACCTACCCCTGGCCGTTCGCCGACGAGCTCGTGCTGTGGGACTCCCTCGATCTCGGCCACGTCGGTGTGCTCGACAACAAGCTCGCGGCCTACGGGCGCGAGCAGGCCGTCAGCGCGCTGACCGCCCGGTCGCTGCGGCTCACCACCGTGATCACGAACCAGTTCGAGCTGGCCGCCCCCGCGACGTGGGACGCGACCCGCGACGAGATCCGCCGGTCCATCGACCTCGCGGCGGTCGTCGGCGGCTGCGTCTATCTCACCCCCGGCACCGCGCCCGGCCGTTCGTTCGACGAGCTCACCCAGGCCCTGGCGGACGCGGTCGCTCCCTGCCTGGCCCACGCGGCGACGCGTGGTGTCCGGGTGGCGATCGAGCCCACCCAGCGCACCGACCGGTCGTTCGTCCACACGCTGCGCGACGCCGTCGAGGTCGCCGACCGGACCGGCCTCGACCTAATCGTCGACCTCGGGAACTGCTGGCGCGAACCCGACCTCGCCGCCGCGGTGCGCCACGTCGGCGACCGCCTCGCCGCCGCGCAGCTGTGCGACGTCCTCGCCCACGACCGAGGCTGGTTGCCCGCCGGAACCCGGGTCGTCCCCGGCGACGGCGACATGCCCGTCGACACCTTCCTGCGCGCCGTCCTCGACACCGGCTACACCGGTCCCTTCGAGCTCGAACTCGTCGGCCCGGCGGTCGAGGCCGAGGGCCTCGAACCCGCCACCCGCCGCGCCGTCGACCGGGCGAACGCCTTCCTGGAAAAGGAACTGCCATGAGCCGCGCGATCGTGTTCAACGGCGACGAGACCTGGGAGCTGCGCGACCTCCCCGTGCCCGACCCACAGGCCGGCGGCGCGATCCTGCGCGTCGAGGCCACCGGGCTGTGCCACAGCGACATCGACCACTTCCGCGGCCACGTGCACACCTCCTGGGGCGGTGCGTTCCCGTCCATCCCCGGCCACGAGATCGTCGGTCGCATCGAGAAGATCACCCCCGAGGCCGCGGACAAGTGGGGGGTGGTGGAGGGTGACCGGGTCGCGGTCTGGGACATCGCCTTCACCCCGGCCGGGCATCGCATCTACGGCCACGACTTCTCCGTCGACGAAGGATCCGGCCTCTACGGCGGCTTCGCCGAGCACCTGGAGCTGGTGCCCGGCTCGATGGTCTACAAGCTGCGCGACGATGTCCCCGCCGACCAGCTCACCGTCTTCGAGCCCCTGAGCTGCGCCGTCACCTGGGTCAAGCCGGTCACCGCCGGCGACGTCGTCGTCATCGAAGGACCCGGACACATGGGCATGGCCACGATCGTCGCCGCGAAGGCCGCCGGCGCGTCCAGCGTCATCGTCACCGGAACCGCCAAGGACCGGTTCCGGCTCGACTGCGCGCTGCGCATCGGTGCCGACCACGTCATCGACGTCGAGGCGGAGGATCCGGTCGAACGGGTCCGGGAGATCACCGGCGCAGCGATGGCCGACGTCGTCATCGACGCCGCCGCCGGCAACCCGGTGACGGTCAACCTGGCCATGGACCTCGTGCACAAGGGCGGCCACGTCGTCATCGCGGGCATGAAGGACCGCCCGCTGGAGGGCTTCCACAGCGACTGGATCCCGACCCGGCGCATCACCCTGCACCCGGGCGCCGGTCTCGACGCCGCGGGCGCCGTCGCGCTCATCAACGCGGGCAAGGTCCCGACCGCCGAGCTGCTCGGGGACTCGTTCCCGCTGGAGAGGTTCGAGGAGGCGTTCGCGCTCCTGACCCGGTCCACCCCCGGCCGCGACTCCGTGCGGGTCGCGCTACGGCTCAGCTGACCGGCCGGCCAGCACAGACGAGGACAGGAGAGGAACGGCTGATGTCCACTGCCACGTCGAATCCCGTCGTCCCGGGCACGCCCCATCTCTCGCATCTGCAGCGTCTGGAGGCGGAGAGTATCCAGATCTTTCGGGAGGCTGTGGCGGAGTCTGAGCGGCCGGTGATGTTGTACTCGGTCGGTAAGGACAGCGCGGTGATGTTGCATCTGGCGATGAAGGCGTTCTTTCCGTCGAAGCCGCCGTTCCCGTTGTTGCATGTGGACACGACCTGGAAGTTCCAGGCGATGTATGCGTTCCGGGATCAGCATGTCGCTGATCTGGGTCTGGATCTGTTGGTGCATCGGAATCCGGATGCGGTGCAGCGGGGGATCAATCCGTTTGACCACGGGTCGGCGATGCATACGGATATCTGGAAGACGGAGGGTCTGAAGCAGGCGTTGGACAAGTACGGTTTCGATGTGGCGTTCGGTGGGGCGCGCCGGGACGAGGAGAAGTCGCGGGCGAAGGAGCGGGTGTTCTCGATCCGTTCCGCGGCGCATCGCTGGGATCCGAAGGACCAGCGCCCGGAGCTGTGGCGGCTCTACAACGCCCGCAAAGCCCCGGGGCAGTCGATTCGGGTGTTCCCGTTGTCGAACTGGACGGAGCTGGATATCTGGCTGTACATCCACCGGGAGAACATTCCGATCGTCCCACTCTATTTCGCGGCGCGCCGGCCGGTCGTGGAACGCGACGGCGCGCTGATCATGGTGGATGACGAGCGGATGCCCCTGGCGCCGGGTGAGATCCCGCAGCAGCGGTCGATCCGGTTCCGGACGTTGGGCTGCTATCCGTTGACCGGGGCGGTCGAGTCGGAGGCGTCGACGCTGTTGGAGATCGTTCAGGAGATGTTGTTGACGACGTCGTCGGAGCGTCAGGGCCGGGTGATCGATCACGACTCGTCGGGGTCGATGGAGAAGAAGAAGCACGAGGGGTACTTCTGATGGCGGTGCGAAGCTGATGGCGCATGCGACTGATGAGCTGCTCGCGACGGACGTCGAGGCGTATCTGCGCCGGCATGAGGACAAGTCGATGCTGCGGTTCATCACCTGCGGGTCGGTGGATGACGGCAAGTCGACGCTGATCGGCCGGCTCCTCTACGACGCGAAGTTGGTGTTCTCCGACCAGTTGGCCGCGTTGGAGTCGGACTCGAAGAAGGTCGGTACGCAGGGCGGGGAGCTCGATTTCGCGCTGCTGGTGGACGGGCTGGCCGCCGAGCGGGAGCAGGGCATCACGATCGACGTGGCCTACCGGTTCTTCTCCACCGAGAAACGGAAGTTCATCGTCGCCGACACCCCCGGCCATGAGCAGTACACCCGCAACATGGTCACCGGCGCCTCCACCGCCGACCTCGCGGTCATCCTGATCGACGCCCGCAAAGGTGTGTTGACCCAGACCCGGCGGCACAGCTACCTGGTGTCGCTGCTCGGGATCCGCCAGGTCGTGCTGGCGATCAACAAACTCGACCTCGTCGACTACTCCCAGCAGGTGTTCGACCAGATCGAGGCCGACTACCGGACGTTCGCCGCCCAGATCGGCCTGGAAGGCGACGCCATCGCCGCGATCCCGCTCTCGGCGCTGCGCGGCGACAACATCACCGAACCCTCGCCACACACCCCCTGGTACACCGGACCCACACTCGTCGGTTTCCTGGAGTCGGTACAGATCGCTGAGACGGCGAACGACGGGCCGTTCCGGCTGCCGGTCCAGTGGGTCAACCGGCCGAACCTGGACTTCCGGGGCTTCTCCGGCCAGGTCGCCGGCGGGGTGATCCGCCCCGGCGAGACGATCCGGGCCCTGCCCTCGGGCCAGGAGTCCACGGTGACCCGGATCGTCACCGCGGACGGCGACCTCGACGCCGCCTACGCCGGCCAGTCGGTCACCCTCACGTTGGCCGACGAGATCGACGTCTCCCGGGGTGACATCCTGGCCGCCGCCAGCGCTCCGGCCGAGGTCGCCGACCAGTTCGCATGCCACCTGGTCTGGATGGGCGCCGAGCCGATGCTCCCCGGCCGGCCCTACCTGCTCAAACTCGGCACCCGTACCGTCAACGCGACCCTCGCCCAACCCAAGTACAAGGTCAACGTCAACACGTTGGAACAGACCGCGGCGAAGACGTTGGAACTCAACGAGATCGGCGTCGCGAACCTCACCCTCGACCGGGCGGTCCCGTTCGACCCGTACACGGTCAACCGCGACACCGGCGGCTTCATCCTCATCGACAAATACAGCCACGCCACCGTCGCCGCCGGCCTGCTGCACTTCGCGCTCCGCCGCTCCCACAACATCCACTGGCAGGCCGTCGAGGTCAACAAGACCGCAAGGGCCGCCGCCAAGGGCCAACGGCCCGCGGTCATCTGGTTCACCGGCCTGTCCGGCGCCGGAAAGTCGACGATCGCCAACTTGGTCGAGAAGAAACTCCACGACGAGGGCTACCACACCTACCTCCTCGACGGCGACAACGTCCGCCACGGCCTCAACAAAGACCTCGGCTTCAC
>NZ_JADWYX010000029.1:68436-93197 GCF_016786355.1 Frankia sp. AgB1.9 | reverse complement strand
CCCGGCCCCCGCCCCCCCCGGGCCCCCGCCCCCCCCCCCCCCCCCCCCCCCGGCCCGGCCCGGGGGGGCCCCCCCCCCCCCCCCGCCCGGCCCCCGGCGCGGGCGGTCTCCAGGGCACCGTCGGATCGCGCCGTCGAGAAGCCGCGATCCCGGCGGCGGCCGACTGTGGCAGCACGGCTTTTCGGCGACAGCTCAGTGACATTTGCGGAAAATCCGCCCGCTGATCTTTGGTTTTTCAACCCGGTTTGCGCAGCGCGTCCGGGGAAGGCCGCTCGCCACAAAGTGGCTACGTACCCGCAGGTAGGGCCGCAGTTGGCCAAACATGTCACGGGGCGGGAGGCTCAAAAACGAGCGCACGCCGCAGACGTGTGGATAGACTCCGCCGCATCTCACGGACGGTCGCAACTGACCGCCCGTGACCCCGTTGGTGCTCCCGGTGGAGAGCGGTGGAGGTGGGGACGCAGGAGCTTCCGCTAAGAACGGCCACGCAGGCGCCGACCCGGTCGGTTCACTCGTGACGCCCCCGAAAAAAGGGCACCGCGACCCCGACTGGAGCTGCCTGCGGGATCGGTTGCAGCCGGTCCCGCGGGGCGATGTCGCCTGCGCGCCGCCACCCGCGGAAACCGCGAGTCCACAACATCCCCGAGTAACCACCCACGGCGTCGTCAGATGCGGCGCCGCGCTGTGACCGTCGGACGCGCGTGCTTCGTCGAGCGATGACGAGGTACGCGCTGCCGATCAGGCAGGGGACAAAAAGTGCAGACCGGGAGGAACCATGCCCCCGATCCAGGCCGCGGAGTCACCCGCGGGCACTGGGATCGACCTTACTGGCGGGCAACTGGGATTGGTCGCCGGTGTGGCGCTCATCGCAGCGTTGGCCCTGCTGGTGGCCGGTTATCTGGTCCGCGAAGTGCTCGCGGCAAGCCAGGGCGGCCCCAAGATGATCGAGGTAGGAAAGGCCGTCCAGGAGGGCGCCGCGGCCTACCTCAGTCGACAGTTCAAAACCCTGGCCGCCTTCGTCGTCGTCATCCCGTTCGTGTTGCTGGCCCTCCCGGCCGACGACCTGGGCGCCCGGATCGGACGGTCGGCGTTCTTCGTCGTGGGCGCGGTGTTCTCCGCACTCGTCGGCTTCGTCGGCATGTCGCTGGCGACCAGGGCGAACACCAGGACCGCGGCGGCGGCCAACGAGCGCGGTGAGAAGGCCGCGCTTCGGCTCGCCTTCCGCACCGGCGGCGTCGTCGGCATGTTCACCGTCGGCCTCGGCCTGCTCGGCGCCGCGGTGGTGGTGCTGATCTTCAAGCACACCGCGCCGCAGGTACTGGAGGGTTTCGGCTTCGGCGCCGCGCTGCTCGCGATGTTCATGCGGGTCGGCGGCGGCATCTTCACCAAGGCCGCGGACGTCGGCGCCGACCTGGTCGGCAAGGTGGAGAAGGGCATCCCCGAGGACGACCCCCGCAACGCGGCGACGATCGCGGACAACGTCGGCGACAACGTCGGCGACTGTGCGGGCATGGCGGCCGACCTCTTCGAGTCGTACGCGGTCACCCTGGTGGCCGCGCTCATTCTCGGGATCAAGGCCTTCGGCTCGCACGGGCTGGTGTTCCCGCTGCTGATCCCGGCGATCGGCGTCATCACCGCCGTCATCGGGATCTTCGCGGTGGCCCCGCGGGCGGGCGACCGGGACGGGATGGCCGCGATCAACCGCGGGTTCTTCATCTCGGCCGTCATCTCGGCGATCGGCGTCGTGGTAGTCGCGCTCGTCTACCTGCCGGGCAGCTTCAAGGACTTCCACGACCTGACCGGCGGCATCCCGAAGGGTGACCCGCAGGTCATCGCCATCAGCGCCTGCCTCATCGGAATCGTGCTGGCGGCGGCGATCCAGCTGCTCACCGGCTATTTCACCGAGACGAAGCGCAAGCCGGTCCGTTCCGTGGTCGACGCGTCCACCACTGGCGCGGCCACGAACATCCTGGCCGGCATCGGGGTTGGCCTGGAATCGGCGGTCTACTCGGCGGTCCTGATCAGCGCGGCGGTGTTCGGCGCCTACCTGCTCGGCTCCGGCAGCATCACGGTGGCGCTGTTCGCCGTCGCGATGGCCGGCACCGGCCTGCTGACCACCGTCGGCGTCATCATCTCGATGGACACCTTCGGGCCGGTCAGCGACAACGCGCAGGGCATCGCCGAGATGTCCGGCGAGGTCACCGAGGAGGGCGCGACCATCCTCACCTCGCTCGACGCGGTCGGCAACACGACCAAGGCCATCACCAAGGGCATCGCGATCGCCACGGCGGTGTTCGCCGCGACCGCCCTGTTCGGCTCGTTCACCGACACCGTCACCGAGGCACTCGGCAAGGCCGGCGTCGCGCCGAGTACCACCCGCGGGACCGTCGGCGGCCTGAACGTCGCCTATCCGGACGCGCTGGTCGGTCTGATCCTCGGGGCGGCCGTCGTCTTCCTGTTCTCGGGTCTGGCGATCAACGCTGTCGGCCGGGCCGCCGGGCGGGTCGTCTGGGAGGTGCGCAAGCAGTTCCACGACCACCCGGGGATCATGGAGGGCACCGAGAAGCCCGACTACGGCGCGGTCGTCGACATCTGCACCCGTGACTCGCTGCGGGAGCTGGTGACACCCGGCACGCTCGCCGTGATGGCGCCGATCGCGGTCGGCTTCGGTCTCGGCTACCCGCCCCTGGGCTGCTTCCTCGCAGGCGCGATCGCCGGTGGTGTGCTCATGGCCGTCTTCCTGGCGAACTCGGGCGGTGCCTGGGACAACGCGAAGAAGCTGGTCGAGGACGGTATGCACGGCGGGAAGGGCTCCGACGTCCACGCCGCCACGGTCATCGGCGACACCGTCGGGGACCCGTTCAAGGACACGGCCGGCCCGGCGATCAACCCGTTGATCAAGGTGATGAACCTGGTCAGCCTGCTGATCGCGCCAACTGTGGTCAAGTTCTCCGTCGGCCAGGACAAGAACACCTGGCTGCGGGTTCTCATCGCGATCGTCGCGCTCGCCGTGATCGCGACGGTGATCACGATCTCGAAGCGGCGCGGCTCGGCTCTCGACGCCGTTCCTGGAGGCAGCGGGACCGCGGTCTCGTCGAACGTGGTCGTGGCGACGGCGGCCGGCCAGCCGGCGACCGCCCCCGACCAGGTGAACGTCTGACGGGGACGTGACCAACCGGCAGTCCTGACCGGCCGCCAGTCCTGACCAGTCGGCGGTCCTGACCGCCGCCAGGCCAGGTGTCCGCATCCAACGACCGCCCGTCGCCGGCTCAGCCGGAGGCGGGTGGTCGTTGTCGTCGGGGGCCCCATCGGGGGTGCCCCGCCGGTCGAAGCGGCACCTCCGACGGCGCGCCCCCTGGGCTCCCGTCGGCAGGTCCGTAACCTGACCCCCAGAGCGCCGGGCCCTACTCTCGCGATATCTCGGGTTCACTGGTAGTGGTGGGAACGGGAGTCCGGCGGGCGGCCTGTGACCGGGGGGACTCGTCCCTCGCGGTCGCGAGCGTGCCACGATCGAACCTGCGCCGGGCTCAACCGGCCGGGCGGCGAGCAGCCGACCGCGACGGCGCGGCGTACCGTGCAGCACGACACGCGGCAGCCGAGGCCGCCGCGAGGACGCGACTCCCGACAACGGAGCCGGCCTACCGTGGTCGCTGACCTTCTGGCAGCGTCCCGGAAGGCCGCAATATCGATCCGGGGTTGTTCCCGGACCCCACGATGCTCACCAAACGCAGAGCCGAGCACACGCAGTACCGAGGAGACCAGTGCCACCGCGCGCGAAGACGACGGCCCGGACCCCGTCCCGGTCGTCCACACCGCTAGCCGAACCGCTCGACCTCGACGCCGAGGACGTCGACCTGGCCGAGCAGGTCGACGACGCCGAGACGTCGTCCGGTACCACCCGCGGTGGCGGCCGCCGGCGCGCACCGGCAGGCACCGGCAACCGACTGGTGATCGTCGAGTCGCCCGCGAAGGCGAAGACGATCGCCGGCTACCTGGGGCCGGGCTGGCAGGTCGAGTCGAGCATCGGCCACATTCGCGACCTGCCACGCAGCGCGGCGGACGTGCCGGCCGCGCACAAGGGCAAGCCGTGGGCCCGGCTCGGGGTGGACGTGGACAACGGCTTCGCGCCGCTCTACATCGTCACTCCGGACAAGCGCCCGCAGGTGTCCAAGCTCAAGGAGCTGGTCAAGGACGCGAGTGAGCTCTACCTCGCGACAGACGAGGACCGCGAGGGCGAGGCGATCGCCTGGCACCTGCTGCAGACGCTCAAGCCGACGGTCCCGGTCAAGCGGATGGTCTTCCACGAGATCACCCCGCAGGCGATCCGCCGCGCGGTCGACAGCCCGCGCGAGATCGACGAGAACCTCGTCAACGCCCAGGAGACCAGGCGCATCCTGGACCGGCTCTATGGCTACGAGGTCTCCCCCGTGCTGTGGAAGAAGGTCATGCCGCGCCTGTCGGCCGGCCGGGTGCAGAGCGTCGCGACGCGCATCCTGGTCGAGCGGGAGCGGGCCAGGATGCGGTTCCGCTCGGCCGACTACTGGAACATCGAGGGCCGGTTCGTCGCCACCGTCGGCCACGACGGCAAGGCACCCGACACGACGCCGCTGCCGGCGACCCTGGTCGGCCTCGACGGCCGCCGGCTGGTGACCGGCCGCGACTTCGACGCCACCGGCAACCTGACCTCGACCGAGGTGGTCCGGCTCGACGAGGCCGGGGCCCGGGGCCTCGCCGAGCGGCTGGCGGCCACCACGTTCGCGGTCCGCTCCGTCGAGACGAAGCCGTACAAGCGCTCGCCGTACCCGCCGTTCATGACCTCCACGCTCCAGCAGGAGGCGGGCCGCAAGCTGCGGTTCTCCAGCCAGCGCACGATGCAGATCGCGCAGAAGCTGTACGAGAACGGCTACATCACCTACATGCGAACCGACTCGACGAACCTGTCCGAGACGGCTCTCGCGGCGGCCCGCGAGCAGGCCCGCCAGCTGTACGGCCCGGAGTACGTGCCGGAGAAGCCGCGGGTCTACACGAAGAAGGTCAAGAACGCCCAGGAGGCGCACGAGGCGATCCGCCCCTCCGGCGACACGTTCCGCACCCCGGGCGAGGTGCGCCGCGAGCTCGACACCGACGGCTTCCGCCTCTACGAGCTGATCTGGCAGCGCACGGTCGCCAGCCAGATGGCCGACGCCCGCGGCACCAGCGCCACCGTCCGGCTCGGCGGCAGGTCCAGCACGAACGAGGACGCCGAGTTCGCCGCGACCGGCAAGGTCATCACCTTCCCCGGCTTCCTGCGGGCCTACGTCGAGGGCGCCGACGACCCGGACGCGGAGCTCGAGGACCGCGAGACGCGGCTGCCCGACGTCCGCCAGGGTGACCAGCTGGCCACCCGCGACCTCACCCCGCGCGGCCACTCGACCAGCCCGCCCCCCCGGTTCACCGAGGCGAGCCTGGTCAAGACGCTGGAGGAGCTGGGCATCGGCCGCCCGTCGACCTACGCGTCGATCATCGGCACGATCCAGGACCGCGGCTACGTCTGGAAGAAGGGCTCCGCGCTCGTCCCCAGCTTCGTCGCGTTCGCCGTCGTCGGGCTGTTGGAGGACCATTTCGGCCGGCTGGTCGACTACCGGTTCACCGCGTCGATGGAGGACGACCTCGACGCCATCGCGTCCGGCTCGTCCGGATCGACCGACTGGCTCACCCGGTTCTACTTCGGCGACGACGCCGCTGACCTGGTGGCGGCCTCGGCCACGAACGGCAAGAGCGCCGCCCCCGACCCGGGCCTCAAACACCTCGTCAGCGAGCGCCTCGGCGAGATCGACGCCCGCGAGGTCAACTCGATCCCGCTCGGCGCCGCCGAGGACGGGCTTCCGGTCGTCGTGCGGGTCGGCCGGTATGGCCCCTACGTCCAGCACGGCGACGGCCGCGCCAGCGTGCCCGAAGACCTGCCGCCGGACGAGCTGACGATCCCGAAGGCGCTGGAGCTGCTCGACGCGCCGTCCGGCGATCGGGTGCTCGGCACCGACCCGGACAACGGCGCCACGATCACCGCCAAGGCGGGCCGCTACGGCCCCTACGTCACCACCGACACCGAGCCGCCGCGCACCGCGAGCCTGCTGTCGACCATGTCGCTGGAGACGCTGACCCTCGACGACGCCCGCAAGCTGCTCACCCTGCCCCGGGTGCTCGGCGCCGGCGAGGACGGTGAGGAGATCACCGCCCAGAACGGCCGCTACGGCCCCTACGTCAAGCACGGGACGCAGAGCCGCTCGCTGGCGAACGAGGAGCAGCTGTTCACGGTGACGCTGCAGGAGGCGCTCGACCTGCTGGCCCAGCCGAAGACTCGGGGCCGGCGCAGTGCGGCCGAGATTCCGCCACTGCGCGAGCTCGGCGCGGACCCGACGAGCGGTAAGCCGATGGTGCTCAAGGAGGGCCGGTTCGGCCCTTACGTCACCGACGGTGAGACCAACGCCAGCCTGCGCAAGGGCGACGAGATCGACACCCTGACGATCGAGCGCGCCGCCGAGCTGCTCGCCGACCGGCGGGCCCGGGGCCCGGCGACCCCGCGCCGCGCCACGGCCCGGGCCGGCACCAAGGCGCCGGCGAAGGCTGGGAGCACCGCCAAGGCGAAGTCCTCGGCACGCGCGTCGTCCGCCGCCAAGGCCACGGCGAAGACGACCACGAAGACCGGCACGCGCGCGACGAAGCGGTCCGCGTCTGGCGCTGACGGCGCCGGCGAGGGTTGATGTCGACGGCGGACGAGGCGGAAGGCTCCGTTCGCCGAGCGCAGCTCGGCTTCCAGGACGCCCGCGATGACCAGTCGGGGAACGGCTCCCCCGGCCCACGGGCCGACGCGCCTTCCGGGGCGGCGCACGGCCCGGAAGGCCCGTCGGGAGCCACGGCCCCCAACGGGCGCGCCGGGCTGCCCGCCGACGGGCCGGCGGGTGCGGGCACGGCATTAGTCGAGCGGCGGGCGCGGCGGGCGGGCTGGGCGCACCGGTCGGTCGGGCAGCACCCGGTCACCAGCGTCCCCGAGCCACCGGAGCGGCGAGCCCCGGCGAGCTCGGACGAAGGCGACGTCCGCGCGGTGCTTCGCATCCCGGAGTTCCGCCGGCTGTGGATCCAGCTCGGGCTGTCCAGCCTCGGGGACTGGATGGGCCTGCTGGCCACGACGGCGATGGTCGCCGAGCTGGCGCACAGCTTCTCCGGGCAGGCCTACGGGATTGGCTCGTTGCTGATCATCCGGCTGATGCCGGCGCTGATCTTCGGCCCGATCGCGGGCGCGGTCGCGGACAAGCTCGACCGGCGCCGCACCATGGTCGTCACCGACCTGATGCGTTTCGCGCTGTTCGCCTCGATCCCGATCGTGGGCACGCTGACCTGGCTGTTCATCGCGTCGTTCCTGGTCGAGTGCGTGACGCTGTTGTGGGCGCCGGCCAAGGAGGCGAGCGTCCCGCACCTGGTGCCAAAGGAGCGGCTGGCGGCCGCGAACACGCTGAGCCTCATCACCACCTACGGCAGCGCGCCGGTGGCCGCCGCGATCTTCGCGCTGCTGGCCACGCTGGCCCGCAGCCTGGCGCCCAGCTACCCGTGGTTCCGGGACTCGCCCGTCGACCTCGCCCTCTATTTCAACGCGGTCACGTTCCTGCTCTCGGCGATCGTGATCTGGGGGCTGCGCTCGATCGGCAAGGCGCAGCGGCCGGACCAGGGCCCGGAGCCGGGCTTCTTCGCCTCGATCACCGAGGGCTGGAAGTTCGTCGGCCAGGACCGGCTGGTGCGCGGCCTGGTCGTCGGCATCCTCGGCGGGTTCGCGGGCGCCGGCTGCGTCATCGCGCTTGGCCGGCTCTACGTGCACATCCTCGGCGGCGGCGACTCGGCCTACGGCGTGCTGTTCGGCGCGGTGTTCGTGGGCCTGGCGGCCGGGATGGCGGCCGGACCGAAGCTGCTCGGCGACTACAGCCGTACCCGCCTGTTCGGCGTCTGCGTCACCGGCGCCGGCATCACGCTGGTGTTCGTCGCGATCATCCCGAACCTGGTGCTGGCCTGCATCCTGGTCGTGCTGGTCGGGATGTTCGCCGGGGTCGCCTGGGTCACCGGGAACACGCTGCTGCAGGCGGAGGTGGCCGACGAGCTGCGCGGGCGCACGTTCGCGCTGGTGCAGTCGCTGGTCCGCGTCGACCTGCTGCTGGTCCTGGCGGTCGCGCCGGCGCTGGTGGGCCTGATCGGCACCCATCAGATCCACCTCTGGGGCGAGGTCAACGTCCGCGCCGACGGCGTGACGGTGGTGCTCCTGGCCGGTGGTGCCCTGGCCATCGTGGTCGGGCTGTTCGCCTACCGGCAGATGGACGATCATTCGGGCGTTCCGGTGCTGCCGGAGCTGTGGAATGCGCTGCGCGGCCGCCGCGGGGTCCGCCGGCCTCGCCACGCCGGGCTTTTCGTCGCCATCGAGGGCGCCGACTTCAGGAGCCGGGCTGACCAGCTGGAGTCACTGCGCCGGTGGCTGCTGGAGGCGGGCCGCGAGGTCCTGGTCACCGCGGAGAGCCCAGCCGACACCGCCGAGCTGGAGGCTGCGCTGCGCACGGTGCAGCCGGACCCGGCGGCCGGGCTGCACCCGCGGACCACGGCGCTGCTCACGGCGGCGATCCACGCCGAGCACGTGGCCCGGGTGATCGAGCCGGCGCTCGCCCGCGGCGCCGTGGTGCTCACCGACTCGTACGTTGACGCGGAGATAGCCCGCCAGAGCGCCGAGGCGTGCGCCGCCCTGGACGAGCTGACCGTGCTGTCGCACTGGGCTACCAGGTCGCTGGTGCCCGACGTGACGATCCTGCTCGACGCCGAGCCCAGGAACCCGGCCGCGCCCGGCACGCGCGCGAACGGCACGCGCGCGAACGGTCATGCCGGGGCGTTCGACGAACGCGTCCGGGCGGCGCTCCTGCAGCTCGCCGATGACGAGCCGCACCGCTACCTGGTCCTCGACGGGACGGCCCCGGCCAGTGAGCTGCGCGGCCTCATCCGGCAGGCCGTCCAACGCAGGCTCACCGAGCCCGCGGCAGCCGCCACCGCCACGGACCGCGACACGGTCCACGACGACGGCACGGTCCACGACGGCGACACGGTCTACGACGCGGCGTACCCCGGCCGGGCGAACGGCGGCGCCGGCCGCCCGGGTGGCTCCGTCGACGGAGCGGGGCCTGAGGGGTCGGCGTGACCGTCTGGGACGCACTCGTCGGCCAGGACGCGGTGGTCGAGACCCTGGCGGCGGCGGCCGCCGCCGCGACGCTCGTCGGTGGCCCGCAGGGAGCGCTCGCGGCCGCCCGGGCCGGGATGACCCACTCGTGGCTGTTCACCGGTCCGGCGGGCGCCGGCCGGACCGACGCGGCTCGGGCCTTCGCCGCCGCGCTGAGCTGCGTGCGCGCCGAGGGCGCCGGCGCGCGGCCAGGCTGCGGTGAGTGCGTCGGCTGCCACACGGTGCTCACCGACACCGCGGCCGACCTGCGCACGGTGCGGGCCGAGGGGCTCTCGCTCGGCGTCCAGGACGTCCGGGCGCTGGTCCGCGACGCGGCGAGCGCGCCGACCAGCGGCCGGTACCGGATCCTGCTCATCGAGGAGGCCGACCGCCTGACCGACTCAGCCGCGAACGCGCTGCTGAAGGCGCTGGAGGAGCCGGCGCAGCGATCGGTGTTCCTGCTGTGCGCGCCCTCGGTGGACGACGTCATGCCGACGATCCGGTCCCGCTGCCGAGTGGTGGCGCTGCGGCTGCCGACCGTCGACGATCTGGTCGGGGTGCTGCGGCGCGACGGGGTCGACGAGGCGACGGCCCAGGTCGCGGCCAGGGCCGCGCAGGGCCACGTCGGCCGGGCGCGGCTGCTGGCCACCGATGACGAGGCCCGGGGCCGCCGGGCTCAGGTGCTGGCGCTCCCGAGCCGGCTCGGCCGGGTGGCCGAGTGCCTCGCGGCGGCCGGTGACCTCGTCGCCGCCGCGAACGCCGACGCCCAGACCGCGAACTCCGAGCGCGACGAGGCGGAGGCCGGCGCGCTGCGCACCGCGCTCGGCATGGGCGCCACCTCGTCCGGGGGCACCGGCCGGACCAAACGTGTCACGAAGGCCGCCCCGAAGGCGAAGACGATGATGGTGCGCGGAGCGGCCGGCGCCCTCAAGGACCTGGAGAAGTCACAGAAGAGCCGGGGCCGGCGCACCGTGCTGGACTCGCTCGACCGGGCCCTGCTCGACCTCGCCGGCCTGTACCGCGACGTCCTCGCCCGCCAGCTCGGCGCGACCGTCGACCCGGTCAATCCCGACGCCACCCGTGAGATCGCGGGCCTGGCGGCCAGGGCGACGCCGGAGCGCACGCTGCAGCGCCTGGAGGCGGTCCTCGCCACCCGCGACGCCCTGGCGGCCAACCCTGGGCTGGTGGCCCAGCTCACCGTCGAGTCCCTCGCTCTGACGCTCCGCGAGCCCTAGCCGGCGCGGGTCAGCTCGCGGGCGCGGCGGCGGTCGCGCAGCCAGCGGCCGCCCGTGCTGGCCTCCCGGCGCACCCGGCGCACCGCCGGGACCTGGTTCGACCGCAGCACCCGGCGGCGCAGCGGCTGGATACCGCCGCCATGGCGGGTGGACAGCGCCGCGGCGACCGTCAGCGGATCCGGCCCGCCACTACCGTCCTGCGGGCTGGCCAGCTCGCGGTCGAAGAGATCGTCGATCCGCTCGAACCAGTCCGACCCCCTGCGCGCATGCGCCTGGACCCGGCCGAGCGCCTTGCGCCCGGCGAGGTCGAACTCCGTCAGCGCCGCCGGAAGGTCGCCGTCGTGCTTGCGCAGGAACCGGGCGAGCATGACGGCGTCCATCATCGCCAGCGCGGTTCCGGACCCGAAGGTGAAGTGGGTGGTGTGCGCGGCGTCGCCGATCAGCACGATGTTGTCGTGCCGCCACGAGCGGTTGCTGACGTGGGTGAACCGCTGCCAGTGGGCCGGCCGACTCGTGTCTCGCTCGCCTTCGCCGCCGCCGAGGAGCCGGTGGCCGGCAAGCTGGCGATCGAAGATCGTCTCCAGCAGGTCACGCCCCGCCGCGTCGTCGAGTCGGTCCAGACCGAGCCCGGTCCAGGTCGTCGGCGCGCACTCGAACACGCAGGTGCCGACATCCGACGCGGACGGGTAGGCGTGGAACCAGATCCAGCCATGTGGCGTCCGCTGGAACGCGAACCGGAAGTCCGTGAACCGCTGGTCGGTACCCAGCCAGATGTACGGGTTCTGGCCCTCCTCGAGGCGGGTGCCGAAGACGTCCGCTCCAGCCAGCCGCCGCACCTGGCTGCGCCCGCCGTCCGCCGCCACGACCAGGTCGTTCTCCGCGCACAGGGCGTCCAGCTCCGCCGCGTCGACAACCCCCTGGTGGTAGCGCAACCGGACACCGAGCTCGGTCGCGCGCCGCGCGAACAGGTCGAGCAGGACCGCCCGCTGGATGCCGTAGCCGTGGCCAGGCAGGTAGGCCGTCCGAGTGCCGACGGCGAGCCGGTGCTCCTGCCACAGCGCCGCGGCGTCCCGCACTGCCAGCGCGCCGACAGGGTCGTTGTGGAACATCAGGTCGATCAGTGGCTCCCAGTAGGCGACCCCCCAGCCGTGGGTCGATCCGGCCTGGTCCCGCTCGAGCACGGTGATCTCGTGGTCGGGGTTGCGCCTCTTGGCGCAGATCGCGAAGTACAGCCCGGCGGGCCCGCCGCCGACACAAACAATCCTCATCCGAGCCGTCGCCTTCCGTGAAGGTTCCGCCACTACGCGTCGCGTTGTGGGTACCCACTCCCGGCGCCGCCGACGCCGCGTCCCGCCGGCCGAACAGGTCTGCCGCGACGCCGACCCCGCGGACGCCGGAGGCGGTGGTCATCGAGCGACCACCGCCACCGACGGGTCCTGCTTGTGAGGCTGTCTCCAATCGAGGCGTCCACGACCTCAACGGGCGCCAGGGCCGCTGTCTTACCAGCCGCCACCCCAGCCCCCCCCGCCCCCCCCGCCCCCGCCGCCCCACCCCCCCCCGCCCCCCCCCCCCCCCCCCCCGCCGGGGGGGGGCCCCGGACCATGGTCATAGAGAGGCTTACGGTCATGGATTCCGCCGCCCCGCGCCGTCGGACTCAGCTCGAACGGCGAAACGGGTCCGAGGAGGCGCTGCTCGACGCGGCCGCCGAGTTGGTGGCCGAACGCGGCGTCGAGGGTGCCTCGCTGGCCCGCATCGGGCAGCGCGCCGGCGCGAGCCGCGGGCTACCGACCCACCACTTCAGGTCGAAGGACGCCCTCGTAGCCCGACTCGCCCACAGGGCACAGAACCAGATCGACGACGCGGCCTGGGCCGCTGTCGAACAAGCCGGCCACTCCGTCGAGGACCTCTGCGGGCTCGACCTCGTGCGCGCGACGGTCGACGCGTACCTCAAGCGGTTCGAACACCCCAGCAGCGCCGACCGAGCCCTGATCGTCATGTGGGGCGCGACCTTCCCCGCCGCGGCATCCGTCGAGGGAATGCTCGAAGCCGACCGACGCAGCTACGAAGGCTGGGCCGGACTGATCGAACAGGGCCAGCGCGACGGCTCGATCAGAACTGACCTCGACCCCCGCACCGCGGTAGTCCTGCTCCAGGGACTGATCCGCGGCGTGGCCGCGACCTTCCTCACCGACGCCCACCTCACCGAGAAACGCCAGGCCCGACGCGCCTGCAGGACATGGGTCACCTCCGCCCTCGCACCGCACCGAGATCCCGCAACCAGCGCACCCGACGCGCCCCGGTCGATCCACCTATAACGCCCACCCGCTCGAAGAAACGAGGCTTCGTTGGCAGCCGCCTATCCGGACGTTTCGCGATCAGGCTCAAACCGCTGATCCGCAAGGGCAACGAGGACAACTACGGCGTTAGGCGGCGAGGCGGGCAAGCCGACGTCCTGTTCGGTCCTGAGCCGACCGGACCAGCCAAGTGGATCCATTTGAGCCAGATACGACCTCGCGCGAAGAGCGTGCGGGCAGGAGTTTCTCGTTAGCCGACCTTGCGTTCGGTGTCGCCCCAGTAGGCCTGGCGCAGCGCTTTCTTGTCGGGCTTGCCGACGGCGGTCAGGGGGATGCTGTCGACGAGGTCGATGCTTTTCGGGGCGTAGTGCGGCCCCTTGGCCGCACGGACCAGGGCGATGAGTTCGTCTGCCCCGATGGTGGAGCCGGGGCGCAGCACGACGATCGCCTTGACCGCTTCGCCCCATCTCGGGTCGGGGACGCCGATGACGGCGGTCGCGGCGACGGCCGGATGCGTTGAGAGGACGTCCTCGACCTCGCGTGGGAAGACGTTGAAACCGCCGGTGACGATCATCTCCTTCTTGCGGTCGACGATCGTGAAGAAGCCGTGCTCGTCGGCGCGGGCGACGTCGCCGGTGTGCAGCCATCCGTCGCGGAGCGCCTCGGCGGTCTGCTCGGGCTGGTTGAGGTAGCCCTGCATGACCAGCGGCCCGCGGACACAGATCTCGCCGGGCTCTCCCTGGGGCACCTCGTTGCCGCGGTCATCCAGCAGCGCGACGTGCACCCAGGGGACGGGCCGCCCGCAGCTGGCGAGCCGGCCGAGGTCGTCGGGGTCGTGTTCCTCCTTGCGCAGGACGCACACCGTCTGTGGTGACTCGGTCTGGCCGTAGAACTGGAAGAAGACCGGGCCTATGGCGCGGATCGCCTCCTGCAGTCGCGTCGGGGACATTGGCGACGCGCCGTAGAAGATGGTCTCGAGGCTGGCGAGGTCGGTCTCCGCGAGCTTGGGGTGGTCGAGGATCGCATAGATCATCGAGGGCACCAGCATCATCGAGGTGATCCGGTCGCGTTCGATCGACTCGAGCACCGCTCCCGCGTCGAACTTGGGCAGGACGACCAGCGAGCCGCCGCGCAGCAGCACCGGGATGAAGAACGCTGCTCCTGCGTGGCTCAACGGCGTGCAGACGAGGTGGCGGACGTCGTCGGGCCACTGCCACTCGGCCACCATCGTCTGGACCATCGCGGCGCTGCCCCGGTAGGAGGCCATCACGCCCTTGGGTCGGCCGGTGGTGCCGCCCGTGTAGGCAAGGGCACCGATGCCCTCCGGGTCCAGGACCGGCGCCCGGAGCTCCTGAGGCTCGAAGGTGTCCGCCAGCGCGACGAGATCCTCCCCGATGGCGCAGGGTCCGAACGACAGGAGGCGCTTGAGGGTCGGGACGCGCGCCGCGAGCTGTTCGACCCAGTCGCCGAGGGCCGGGTCGAACACGAGCGTGTCGATCCCGCCGTCGGTGAGGACGAACGCGTGGTCGTCGAGGGAACCCAACGGGTGCAGTGCGGAGTGGCGGGCGCCTGCGAGCATGTAGGCGCCGAAGGCGTAGAGCACCTCGGGCCGGTTGCTGGACAGCATGGCCACACCGGTGCCCTGGGTGATCCCGGCCGCGAGGTACGCCTGGTGGAACTGGCTCATCCGATGTCCGAGCTGGTTCGCGGTCAGGACGTCGTCGCCGAGGTAGACCGCGGGCCTGTGCCCTTGCCTGCGAAGTGCCGAGACAAGAAGGTTGGGCAGGAACACCCCGGTGTGCGCTGGATCGACCACGTGATCTCCTCCTGGGCTGGGAGCACTTCTTGTCGATGAGGTGGACCTCAGGCTGCGGTCGGTGTGAACCGGATGCGCACCTGGTCATAGGCCCTACCAAAGGTGGACGGCATGATCGTCGACTCGGCGGGGTCGACGACCTCCCAGTCGGGCATGCGCCGCAGCAGTTCTTCGAACATGACGCGGATCTCCAGCCGGGCCAGGTGCGCTCCCAGGCACACGTGGGTGCCGAAACCGAAGGCCAGGTGGTGGTTGTGCTCGCGGGTCACGTCCAGCAGTTCGGGGGCGGTGAACTCGCGTTCGTCGCGGTTGGCCGCGCCGTAGAGCAGGAGTAGCTGGTCACCGGATTTGATCGGCTGGCCGTGCAGCTCGTGGTCGACCGTGGCTGTCCGGCGCATGTTCAGGATCGGCGAGACCCAGCGGATGAACTCCTCGACGGCCCGGTCCCTGAGCAGCTCCGGGCGCTCGAGGAGCAGGCGGCGCTGCTCCTGTCGCAGGGCCAGGTCGCGGATCAACGAACCGATCACGGTCCGGGTCGTCTCCGCGCCACCGTCGAGGACCAGGATCGTCTCGTTCAGGATGTGTTGGGTGGTCCAGCCCTCCCGCTGGGCCCACAAGGAGATCAGGTCGTCCTGGGGGTCCGCGCGCCGGGCCGTGATGAGTTTGGTCGTCTCGATGGCCCAGTCGGTGAACACCGGTGCGATGCCCGGGTGGGCGACGTGTGGCGGGCCGTCCGGTGAGGTCTGGCCGGACAGCAGCATGACCTGCTCCGACCAGTGCCGGACCTTGGGCCACATCTCCCGCGGGTAGCCCAGCAGGTCCGTGATCACCATCGCGGGCAGCCGAGAGGCGATCGCTTCGATCGCCTCACACTCCCCCAGTGGCGTGACCTCGTCGAGGATGCCGGTGACGAGCCGGCGGACGTGCTCCTCGTGGCCGCGGGCCGCCCGCGGCGTGAAATGGCGGAGCACGATCGCCCGCTGCTCCTGGTGGGCCGGGTCATCCATGTTGATCATGGAGTCGTCGTCGCGCTGATCGAGGTGAGGGCGGGTGCCGGCGGCGGACGAGTAGGTCTTCCCGTCTTTCTCGACTAGGCGGACGTCCTCGTACCGCGAGATGACCCACAGCTTCTGGATGGGATCCCAGAACACTGGAGCTTCGTCGCGCAGCCAGCGGTAGGACTCCCAGGGGTCGACGTAGAACTGCGGGTCCAGCACGTTGATCCGGTTCGGCGCCGCGACGACTGCCATGTCCACCCCTCTGCTATAACTGGAGTCTAAGTCCAATAATAGTACCTCCGCGGCGGCGTCGGTCTCTGCCGCGACGGCGAGGGCGAGGAGCAGCCATGGCGAGGCTTCCGTTCGTGAACTACCTCAGGCTCGGGGACCCGCCGGTCCTCGTCGTCCAGGCGTGCAAAGCGTGCGGGGCTCGGTTCTTCGACCGCCGAAACGCCTGCGCATCCTGCGGAAGCGACGCCGGGTTCGACCAGGTGGAGGTGGCGCGAGAGGGGGTCGTGCGCACCTTCACGATCGTGTCGTTCGCCGCGCCGGGCGTTCCGGTCCCCTACGTCAGCGGGATCGTCGACTGCGAGGGGACGACCGTCCGGGGCAACATCGTGAACATCGCAGCCGATCCCGAGCACGTGCACGCCGGGATGAAGGTGCGCCTGACGATCCTCTCCCTTGGCACCGACGCCGCGGGGACCAACGCGGTTGGCTACGGGTTCGAGCCGATCGAGAGCGGGGCGGCCTGATGGCGGAGGACGTGTGGATCCTCGGGATCTCCATGACGAAGTTCGGCAAGCACGCCGGTAAGGACGCGCTGGACCTCGCCTCCGAGGCAGCCCTGGCCGCCCTGCGGGACGGCGGCGTCACCATCCACGACATCGGCGTGCTGGCCGCAGGCAACCTCATGGGTGGGGCCGGCGGGATCGGCCAGAAGCTGCAGAAACAGATCGGGCAGACCGGCATCCCCGTCTTCAACGTTCTCAACGCCTGTGCCACCGGCGCCACGGCGCTGCGCGCGGCCATCCTGTCGGTGAAGGCCGGCGAGGTCGACACAGGGCTGGCGGTCGGCGTGGAGAAGCTCTCCGGCGCTGGCCTGCTGCCCAGCACCCAGCGCGCCGAGGGCGCGGCCTTCGAGTCACAGGGGCGGCTCGGCGCGCTCGCCCCGCTCGACGGCCGCCTCGGCACTGACGCCGTGCCCGGGATCTTCGCCCAGATCGGGTTGCAGTATGTCCACGAGCACGCCTACGCGGGAGCCCCCCTCGAACTGTTCGCGAAGATCAGCGAGAAGAACCACGCCCACTCGACGCTGAACCCGCTCGCGACCTACACCAGCCGCCTGTCCCTCGAACAGATCATGAACGACATCATGATCGCCTATCCGAACACCCGACCGATGTGTTCGGCGAACTGCGACGGCGCGGCCGCGGCGGTCGTCGTCTCCGACAGCAAGCTGAAAACCCTCTCCCTCGAGCAGCGCCGACGAGCGGTGAAGGTCTCGGCGTCGATCCTGACCTCGGACCCCTGGCAGGAGGCGTGCCAGGTGCTCCCGGACGTCAACACGCTCACCAGGCAGGCGGCCAGGCAGGCCTACGACCAGGCCGGCGTCGGCCCCGAGGATCTCGACCTCGTGGAGCTGCACGACTGCTTCGCGACCGCGGAGCTCGTCCACTACGACAACCTCGAGCTGTGTGAGCCCGGGGGCGCGGCCGAGCTGTTCCTGTCCGGAGCGACGTGGCGCGACGGCTCACTGCCGGTCAACGTCTCCGGCGGCCTGGAATCCAAGGGACACCCCATCTCGGCGACGGGGATCGCCAACATCTGGGAGGTGTGTCACCACCTGCGGGGTGAAGCGGGCCAGCGCCAGATCGACGGCGCCAGGGTGGGCCTGGCCCACGTCATCGGGCTGGGATCGGCCTGCGCCGTCCACATCCTCGAGAAGAGCGCGCTCTGATCGCTACGATGGCGTCGATCTCTCTGCCCGGAGCAGGTGACCGCGTCGGAACGTACCGAGGGAGAATGCTCGCGTGCCCCGCTCCCGCCCGTACGTGGTGACGAGCCAGCCCGAGAAGGACAGGCCGGCTCCGCCGCGTCCTGAGGATCTGACTCGTGGCCAGCTGGAACGCCGCCGGCGGATCGTGGCAGCGGGGCTGGAGATCATACGCACGACCGACTACGAAGTCGCTCAGGTGCGCGATGTCGCGGCGGCGGCCGGCGTGGCCCTGGGCACCGTCTATCGCTACTTCCCGTCGAAGGAGCACCTGTTCGCCGCGGTCTTCCAGGCGTGGCTGCTCTCGCTCAGCGAGGAAGTCGTCCGTGACGTCGACCCGGCCCGCGAGAGCCGGGAACGGCTCACCGACATCCTCTTCCGGACCGTCCGCGCCTTCGAGCGGGAGCCCACTTTCTACAAGCTGCTGGTCATGACCACCCGGACGTCTGACCCCTACGCTCGCGCGATCGGGCAGGAGCTCGCGCACAACAGCAAAACGGTCCTCGCCGCACCACTCGTGGGGATGCCCCCCGAAAACCAGCTGGTCGTGATGCTGGCAGTGGGAGCCCTGCTCGACGTCCTGCTCGGCGCCTGGGTCAGCGGGTCGCTTGCCATCGAACAGGTCTACGAGCGGCTCAGTCGTTTCATCGGGCTGCTCCAGCTGCCGGCAGGCGAGGCTCCTCACCCCGGGCGAGGGGCCCAGCAGGCCTGACGCCGGTCGTCAGGCGGGAGACGTCCGTCGCAGGAAACGCCTGAAGTCGTGGATGCCCCAGTTGTCCTCGTCCTCGCCGACGAGGTCGACCCCGTCCATGGTCCACCGGGTCTGGCATTCCCACACCAGGAGACTGGGGTAGAGGTTGACGACGAAGCGGTTGACGGTCGTGCCCGAGATATGCGCGGTCCGGCCCTCGGCGTCGGTGACGTCGATGGCGATGGCCTCCGGGCAACCAGTAGCCGGGTCCCGGCGCAGGATGGTGCGCTTCGCCTGCGTGAGCTTCGCCTTCTCGCCGTCGCGGAACAGGATGCCGTCCAGCAGGGTGTAGTCCAGGCAGTCGCTGTCCAGGTTGCCGGACAGGAGGAAGAACCCGTCGTCCGACGTCATCGAGGTGCCCCAGGTGTAGCCCATCGAAGCGAACGGCCCGACACCCTGTCCGAACTGGGAGCGCGGGGACCAGGTCCGGTCGCGGAATCCGACTCCGTTGACGTCGATGGCCTCGCCGTCCAGGACCAGGGTCCCCCGGATCCGCCCGGGCTGATCCATGTGCGTCGCGCTGGACCCGCGGTTGGCCGGCACGACCCCTTCCCAGGTGATGTCGAGCGAGACCGCTTCGCCGTCCGGGCAGGCGAAGCCGATCTCGTACTTCTGCAGCGACTCGATCGTCTTGTAGCGCAGTCCGTTGGGGAGCTTCAGGTCGTAAAGGGGGTCCTTGGGAAAGGGAAGGTGCCAGAAGTTCTTGGCGTACCGGCAGTTCCACCACTGGTCGCCGCTGTCGTCCCAGATGTAGACCCCGGCTGAGAAGACGTTCTGGTTGGTCTGGAAGAACGGGTAGAGCTGGATGGTCAGCTTCCGGTCTGGGACGACGAGGGCGAACCAGTTGGTCTCGGTCCAGTGGTAGTCGAGGGTCGTCGGCACGTGGAATCCATCGTCCACGGTCAGGCGCTTGCCGTACCGCTTCAGGCGGTCGGACGTCGACTGGTCAGGCATGGTGAATCCTCACAGGAGGCCCAGGGCTCGTCGAAGCTCCGGGGCGGCGATGTTCAGGCGGCTCAGGTCACCGAGGCCAGAGCGGGCTCCGAGCTTGCGTGACTGCACGAGGATGCGGTGGACCTCCGCGGCCATCTTGGCGACCGCGAACGCGTACCACCAGCGCGTGCCCACGAGCGGTCGCCCCAGGAGGGTCTCGTAGGCCGTGAGCACCTCGTCGGGGCAGAAGAACGCCGGCATCGGCGTGGCGCCCATGCCCGCGAGCACCCGGTCCACGGCCAGCTGGTTCGTGAGGTCCTCCTCGGCGGGGCCGACACCGCAGAGCTCCCAGTCGAGGAGGGCCACCACCTCGAAGTCCCGGAAGATGACGTTGCCGAGTTTCGCGTCGCCCCAGGCCACCGACAGGCGCTCCGGGCGCTCAGGCAACGCCTCGCCCAGGACCTGCCACGCGTCGCTGAGGAAGGCCGGCGGCTTGTCTCCGTCGCACGCCCACGCCGTGTAGTCACGCCACTGTCGCACCCGCTCGGCCGCGGGATCAGCGTCCAGCGCCATCCCCCACCGGGTGCTCGTGAGGTACGGGAAGTGCTCCGCGACGTCGAGGCGGTGCAACGCGGCCATCGCGGTCAGCAGGGACTGCGTCATCCGGGCGCGATCGTCGGCAGTGGCGTCGAAGACCCAGCCGCCACGGTGGTAGGGGGGCGACTCGTCCGGCACCTTGCCCTCCACGCGGTCCATCGCGTAGAAGGCAGCGCCGAGGAGCCGCGGGTCCTGCTCGAGCCAGCGGACGTTCGCGACCGGCACCGTCGAGAGGTCGCGCAGGTCGCGCTGCAGGCGGAACATCTCAGCGATCGCGTAGTCCGGGAAGAGCCCCGCCTGCGTCGGTGCGGCCTGCACGACCAGGTCGAGCCGCTCCCCGTTGGTCACCAACTCGACGAGCAGGGTGTCGTTCGAGAACCCATGTCCGCTCGGAGCTTCGACGGTGAGCCGGTCGAGCCTGCCGACACCAAGGTGGGCCGCCAGCCAGGGCTCCAGGACGGCTCGCACCCGGGACGGCTCGCGCCGCTCCGTCGTCACGGCACCCGCCATCGCACACTCCTTCGGGCTCACCAGTCACAGCAGCACCAGCGAAGGCCGGATCGGCACCCCGATGCAATAACTAGTCTTGGATTCTTGTATCAGTTTAGGATGGTGTCAATCCGCCCGGGCCGCACCCAAGGAGCACCGTGACGATCGTCGACTTCGACTGGACGCCCATCGGCGTGATCGACCCGTACCCCCTCTACGCCAGGATGCGCGAGGCCGGTCGGGTGCTCCGCACTGAGCGCGGGCCCTGGCTGCTGCCGCACTACGCGGAAGTCCGCGCCGCGCACGCCAACCCCGAGGACTTCAGCCTCAGCGCCGTCGACCATGCGAAGATCATTCCGGGTCAGATGATGGGGCGGAGCCAGCCGGGCTACAACGACAACGTGCTGCTGGACGACACGGTCATCGTCCTGGACTCACCCGACCACGAACGGGTCCGCGGGGTGGTCAGGCGGGCCTTCACCCCCCGGGCCGTGGCCGCGGCGGAAGCCGAGATGCGGAAGAAGGCTCGCGCCCTCGTGGCGCCGCTCGCTAAGGGGGATGCAATCTTCGACGTAGTCGGAGACCTCGCCGCCCAGTTCCCCGGCAACGTGATCGCCAACATGGTCGGCGTCCCGCCCGAGGAGGCGCAGTACTTCCAGCGGATGTCCGACAACGCCGCCGGCATCGGCGCCGAGGCCGGCGAGCTCACCCCCAGGGAACGAGGGATGCAGCTCTATGCCCTGTTCGGCTACTTCGACGAACAGGTCGCCAAGAGGGAGAAGGACGGCCCGACCCCCGACCTGGTCGGACGGCTGGTCGAGGCGAACCAGGACGGCAGACTAAGCCACTCCGAGGTCGTCGCCTCCTGCATCATCATGATCCTCGGCGGCCACGAGACGACCATGCGGCTCATCACCAACGCTGTGCTAAGCCTCGGCCGCTATCCCGAACAGCGGGAGCGCGTCGTGCGGGACCCGACGCTCTCCGCCGCCGCGGTCGAGGAGACGCTGCGCTTCGACTCACCGGTGCAGTACTTCAGCCGAGGCACCCGACAGGACACGGTCATCGCCGGCGTCGAAATCCCCAAGGGGCAGAACCTGTGCACCATGCTGGGCTCGGCCAACCGCGACCCCGAGGTCTTCACCGACCCCGACACCTTCGACATCGGACGTGACTCCGCGGTCCAGCACATGTCCTTCGGCCACGGGGTGCACTTCTGCCTCGGCGCATCCCTCGCCCGGCTCGAAGCAAAGGTCGCCATCGAGGAGCTCCTTGCCGTGGCGCCCGAGTACCAGCTGGTGACCCCCACCGACGACCTCATTTACCCGACCAACTTCCTGCGGAGCCCACAGCACCTCGTCATCAAGAAGTGACCCGGAGACGGGCTCAGGCGCCGGCACACGCCATCCAGTGAGCTGGACGGGCTGGTTCTCGCCACCCGCTGCTTCACCGTCCGCCGGGCCCTCGCGAGCGGTCGCGTTTCTGCCCAGATTGGGCGGTGGTTCTGCTGCTGGTGCAGGACAGCTCCGGCTCGATCTCGCCGAAACAGATCCTGCCCACGCGCGCCCGTACCGTTCCGACGAGGCACGAGCAGACGTTGCCGTGCTCGACGAAGGCCGTTGCCAGACCGGCGATCGGTCACTATGGTGCATCAATATCGAAGTCGACGTCGACATAGACGTAACGATGACCGTCAGCGCCCCCAGCGCGAGCGGTCCGGCCGGTTTGCTCGTCAACCACCTGGCCTCCCTTCCCCCGACGGCCCCAGCCGGCGATCTTGACCGCACGTTCGAGACGTGGGCACCGACGTAGCACTGCTACGCCGCCGTCTTGCGACCCGTTGCCCCGATAGTCGACGCGGACCACCGCATGCGCGAACCACCGACGCCGTCAGGAAGCACATCCCGCAAAGCCACGCCGGCCTGCCCAGGAGGAACCGTGCTTTACAGACAACGGCGAGCGCTCGCCGCAGCCGCGACCGGCGCCGCGGCGCTGCTCGTCACCCTCGCCGCGTGCGGCTCGTCCAGCGGCAACGGCGCGACAAGCGATGGCAGCACGAAAAAGCCGGCCACAACCATCACGATCGGGGTCTTAACCGACGTCACCGGACCGGCCTCGTCCGGGAACAAGACCAGCATCGACGGAGTCAAAGCCGGCGTCGTGTACGCCGCCCGACAGGGCTACACGATCAAATACGTGATCGGCGATACCGCGACCAATCCCGCCACCGCGCTCTCGGCGGCCCAGAAGATGGTCACCCAGGACCACGTCCTCGCCGTCATCGCCAGCTCCGCGATCGCGCTCACCGCGACCGGCTATCTCACCGCCCACAACATTCCCGTGATCGGGATACCCGAGGACGGCCCAGAGTGGACCACGTCCAAGAACATGTTCCCCGTCACCGGTCCACTGGACCAGACGTTCGTGGCGACGACCACCGGAGCCTTTCTCAAGAAGATGGGCGTGACCAGTGTCGCCTCGATTGGCTACTCGGTCTCACCTCAGTCCTCCGAGGCGGCCAGCGCCTCCGCGGAGTCCGCCAGGCGCGCCGGCATCAAGGTCGGCTACCTCAACGCCAAGTTCCCCTTCGGTAGCACCGACGTCGGCGCCGTGGTGCTCGCCATGAAGGCCGCTGGAATCGACGGCTTCACCGGTCTCGTCGACCCCAACACCTCTTTCGCCATCCTGACCGGCCTGCACGACCAGGGCGTCGACATCAAGGCCGCGCTAATGCCCGTCGGCTACGGCGGCGACCTCACCCAGGCAGGTCCCGGCGCGATCCAGGCCGCGCAGGGCGCCTACTTCGCGCTCAGCTACCAACCCGTCGAGCTCAACACTCCGGCCACCCGACAGTTCGAAAGCGACCTGAAGGCCGCGAGGGTGACCGGCGAACCCACCCTGGCCCAGTACACCGGCTACAGCTCCGTTGGCCTGCTCGTCCGCGCGCTCAAGGGCACGGCCGCCAATCCCACCCAGGCCTCGCTCATCGCCAGCCTCTCAACCATCCACAACTGGGACGCGCTGGGCCTCTTCGGCAGCCAGACAGCGGACCCCAACGCCGATCAACCCGCCCAAGATCAGTGCCTGTTCATGGCTCAACTCGAGGGCAATTCCTTCAAGACCGTTCCGGGCGCTGAGCCCATCTGCGGCAAGACCATTCCTGGCGTCAAGGTGGCCCCCGCCTCCTGACACGAGCGGCGCAGTGGCGCGACTGTCAAAGACCGGTACGCCGGAGGGTGACATTCACACTTCCCGGCGTACCGGCGGGTCACCGAACGACGAGGCGGGCGGCATGTCGGGCACCGATCAAGCACAAGGAAACGCATCAGGAGCCGGGCGAGGAGATGGCATTACCGGCATCGTGCTCGTGCACGGCAGCCATCATACCGGCGATTGCTGGGACCTCACGGTCGCCGAGATCGAGCGACAGTCGCGCTCGTCGGCTCGATCTACGGCAGCAGCAGTCCGCGCGAGCGCATCACCTTCCTGCTCGATCTGTACAAGCAGGGCCGGCTCAGGCTATACGAGATGGTCAGCAGGACCTACACGCTCGATCAGGTCAACGGACGATACGCCGACCAGGCCGCCGGAACCATCATCCGGGGCGTCATCACCTTCCAAAACTAGACGGGACGACCAGTGAAGCTCTCTCGCGACTCGATGACCATCAACTCGGGCGGGGAGAAGATCTTCACCGAGGAGGTCGAGGCGGCGATCAGCGCCCACCCCGACGTCGCCGACGTGCTGGTCGCCTCGCGGCCGTCGCGACGATGGGGTCAGGAGGTCGTCGCGATTGTCCAGTTGCGCGCCGGCTCCGCCGCGTCTCCGGGCGATCTCGCGGCGGAGACCGCCCGGCACGTGGCCCGTTACAAGCTCCCAAAGGCCTGGGTGTTCGTCGAGGCGGTCCAGCGGACGGGTGCCGGGAAGGCCGACTACCGCTGGGCCACCAAGGTCGCGACCGAAGCGACCTGAACGGCCGGAGGGTGGCTGCCTCTCCGGAGTCGAAAAATCTGTCCTCGCCGCAGTAGACATCCGGCGCCGCCCTGGGTACAGTTCCTCTCGTAGCCAAGAGAGTCCATGGTCGCGGCAGACAGGAACTGCCACGAGCAGGACGGCGGCCAGGGAAGGCCGCCGAGCACCACCGCGACACATGCAGCAGTACCCGAGTAGATGACCCATGAGGAGAGGGGAGCAGGCACCATCAGGATCGCCCGGGCGATGGGCACTCTCGCTCGGACGCCGCGCAGGCCCCGGATTGGAAGGTGGTCCCCGGTCACGCATACGCGATCCCCGCACCCCCGCCCTCTCGGGTGGGCAGGCGGGTTCCAGAACCCGGCGCGTCTTGGCCGGTAGATGGTGGTGAACCCTCGGGGCCCCGGGGCCGCGGGGCCCCGGGCCCCCGCCGGGGGCCGGGGGGCGCGGGGGCCCCCGG
>NZ_JADWYX010000029.1:0-68426 GCF_016786355.1 Frankia sp. AgB1.9 | reverse complement strand
CCCCCGGGGGGGGGGGGGGGCGGTGGGGGGGGGCCCCCCCGGGGGGGCGGGGCCCGCGGCCCCCCCGCCCCCCTCGACGTGTCCCGAGAGGCGCGATGACCCCTGAAAGCCCCCGCAGACCAGCCGACAGTCTCGACGACGACGACTACCCTGCCTACACCATGGGCCGCGCGGCCGCGATGCTCGGCACAACGCCAGGCTTCCTCCGGACCCTCGGCGAAGCCCGCCTGATCACCCCGCTGCGCTCCGAAGGCGGCCACCGCCGCTACTCCCGCTACCAACTACGCATCGCCGCCCGCGTCCGCGAACTCGTCGACGCCGGCACCGCGATCGACGCCGCCTGCCGCATCGTCATCCTCGAAGACCAACTCGCCGAAGCCCAAAAGATCAACCAACAACTACGCGACAACCAGCCGGCCATCCAGCCGTCGACCGCCGAAACACCCTGACACCCAGACCTTCTAGGTCGTGTCCCGCCGAGGGCTCATCACAGGTCCGACCTCGTGTCAGCGAGTGTCGCCGACGCAACGGGAGGACCAGATCTTGATCGGGATCTGGCGCTCGGCGTCTGATAAGTTCGCTCCCGAAGCACAGCACTCCATGGACGTACAGGACGTCCACGGCGAGATCCGGTCGGATGCGGGTCGGCCGGTTGGGGGTTCGATTCCCCGGGAGTGCGCGCCTGGTTGAGGCAGGTCAGGGCCCCGCAGCCGCCGACGGGTGGCGCGGGGCTCTGACATTTCCGGACCTGCACAACTGCCTCCATCCCCGGCCCGGCTCTCAGGTCCCAGCAGTCCGAACCTGGATCTCAGCCGGTCTCGCCGGGTGGTACGGCCGCCTCTTCGATCTTGGTGTGGGTGTCGCTGCGAAGCTGGCCGACCAAGGTGCGAGCGGTGCCGGCGCTGACGTGGAGCCGATCGCGCAGCGTCGCCGCGGAGATGGGACGCCGGTGCTCTTGCCAAAAGAAGCGTCAGCCCCACAACGACCACGACCATCGCGGTGACGAGCCTCGCCGCATAGGGACTCCCCGCGATAGCCGGAGCAGCCTCGCGGGGCAGGACCGCCGATTCTTCTCTTTGCCGGTTCATCGGATGACACCCCCGACCGGCCACGAGGCGGCGAACCTGATCAGCGAGACCAAGCAGACCGGCCCGCAACCGTGGCCGGCGAACCGACCGGCCTCGGGTGCCGCGAAGTCCACGCACGCCTGGGGCCGATGTCCCACCGTGACAACCCACAGCGGTTAACACTCCGGTCGACTCGGCCGTTGAACTGGCGGCCAACGCGGATCGGCGCCAGCATAGAAGCCGTGAACGGACCCAGGTGTGCGCGGCGTGTGCGCGCACACGCCGTCGCTGCCTGGCACACACCGGCACAGACCGGCACCGGGAAGCCCTGACCACCGGACGCAGCGGGATACAACCCGCACTCCACCGCCTGCGCCACGGCGTCGCCACCTACCTCGTCGGCACCGGCAAGCTGCTGAAGGCCCAAGCCCGTCTTGGCCACCGCGACGCCGCCACCACCCTGCGCCACTACTCCCACGCCACACCGCTGGACGACCAGGACATCGCCGACGACCTCGACGCCCTCCTCAACCAACACCAGAGCGGACCAGCAACGACCTAGCTAGGACCCGGTCACTCGCAGGAGTCCGCGGCGGCACCTCGGGGCTGCTGCAGCGCCGCCAACTACACCCGTGCCGAGGATTGGTGCGCCGACTTTGCGAAATGGGTCTGGATGCAGGCCGGCGCGGATGTCGCCAAGCTGAGCGCCGGGCGATCAGCTTCGAGTCCTCCCGCGGCGGCTGGCACCCCGGCACGGCGCTGACCGGCGTGCAGGTCGGCGATGTCGTCGGGCCGAACTTCGGCGGCTCCACCGGCGACGACCACGTCAGCGTCGTCGTCACGATCAACGGCAACACGATCTCGGCCGTCGACGGCAACTGGGGGGACACGGTCGGCCCGCGTGTCTTCTCTCGGGGCGCGGCCGGCATCTCCGGGTACGCCGTACCGGCGGTCTGACCCCCGAGCCGCTGGGTGCCCGGGTCGGGGCGCAGGCACCGAGCGACTCAGCGGCGGGACACCTCGAAGCGGGTGAAGTAGGCATGGCCGGACGACTGGTCCCCGGTGTCCCCGAAGGAGAAGGCTTGCAGGCCCACGCCGGACCAGGCGCCGTCACCCGCCGGAGCGGTCGCCTGGCCGTAGGACCTGCCGTCGATCGTCATGGACAGCTCGATGCCGGCCGGCGTCTGCGAGCACCCAGCCGTGATGACGTGTGGGGCGTTGAAGTCGAGCCCGGTCGACTGCTGGCTGAGATAGTCTCCGCCAGGCCCGGTGATGACGACGGTTCCAGTGTGCTTGAGCAGGAACTCGTATCGGTCGCCGGACGGCTCGATACACCACACTCCCCAGCCTCCCCCCTGGTCGGGACTGACGGGCCTGCCACTCGCCTGGACGGTCAGCGCGGGGGTGAGGACGCCGCTGTCGATCGGGGCCATGGACCAGTAGGAGAAGCCCGCTCTGTAGCTCTCGACCAGGTAGCGGCCGGTGCCCGCGTAGCCCGCGTCGCCGTTCTCCGGCGGGTTCGCGAGATTGTCCGTCCAGCGGTGGGTGGTGAAGTCGTCGCTGAAGATCACTCTGGACTCGGGTGTCGAGGGGCTTGGGCTCCCCGGCGTCGGGCTGGGCGAGTCGGTCGGCGACCCGGACGGAGGTCCGGTACCCGGACCCGTCGCGGAGGGTGAGGTGTCCGGGCCGGAGGGGGTCGGGCCGGGCGAGTCGCTGGGGCCGGTCCCGGTCGGCGTCGCGCTGGGGTCGGGCGACGGTCCGGTGCCGGTCGAGGTCGGCTCCGGCGGCCCGCTCGTCCCGGCACCGGTGGGGGTGCCGCCCGTGCCCGAGGCCTCTGGGCCCGGGGTGGTGGTCGATGTGCTCGCGGGGCCGGTGCCGGGGGCGGCGGGTGTCGTCGTCGGGTCGCCGGTCCGCAGTGGCCCGCTGGGCTGGGAGTCGTCCGAGGTGGCGGCCGGGCTCGCGCTGGTGGACGGCGGCGGGGCGCTGACCCTGGCCGGCGTGGGAGGCGGTGACGCGTTTGGAGGCTGCGACACGGTTGGAGGCTGCGACGCGGTGGGAGGGGGAGGCGTGGTGGTCGCCGGCGGCGCGGAGGCCGGCGGCGGCGCGGAGGCCGGCGGCGGGCTGGAGGCCGGCGGAGGCGAGGTCCGGGTGGCAGGTGGGCTGGTGGGCTGCTTGCCTGTGACCCGCGGCGACGGTGGCGGTGTGGTCCTCGCAGGTGGTGTGGTCGTGGCGGGCGGTGTGGTCCTCGCAGGTGGTGTGGTCGTGGCGGGCGGTGTCGTCGGAGGCTGGGTGGTCGCGAGCGGTGCGGTCGTGGGCCGGTTGGTCGCGGGTGGAGTGGTGGGCGGCGGTGAGGTCCGCGCGGGCGAGGGGGCTCGGAACTTGTTGACCCGGTGCACGGTGCCGTCGGCCGCGACGGTGCCCGCCCATTCGCCGGCGGGCTCGTTGACGTAGACCCGCCCGTCGGCCGTGAACAGGTCGAAGCGGTTCCCGGCGCTCGCGGCGACCTGCCACGGCCCGGTCCGGCGGGTGCCGAGCCGGACCGCCGCTACCCGCCCGGTCGTGTAGTCCGGCACGAAGACGGTGCCGTCGACCTCCACCGGCGGCCCGAGCTCGTCCGACCCGGCGGTCCTGAGCGCCAGTGACGTGCCCTGGTCCGGTGTGCCGATCGGGTAGCGGAGCAGGACGTCGTCAGGTTGGAGCACGATGTCGACGGCGCTCGCGGTGGCCGCGACCGCGAGCGTCCCGTCCGCCAGGGGCGGCAGCCCGCGGGTCTCGCGGACCCGCCCGCGCGCCGCGTCGATCAGGACCAGCCGGTTGGTCTCGGCGGAGACCGCGACGACGTCTCGCCCGGCGGCGGCGAGCTTCGCGTTCGGTCCGGGCGGCGCGGCGGCGGCCCGGTGCTCACGCCCGTCCTCGATCCAGATGAGGGCTTTGCCTGCGCCGTCGGCGAGCCAGAGCCGCCCCGCCGCGTCGACGGCCATGCCGTCGCTGGTGGGGTGGGCCGTCGTCGCGAGGGGTGTGCCCGGCCGTGGGCGCAGCGTCGCGGGGTCGAGGTCGGCTACTTGGGCGTGCTCGACGTCGACGACGTACACGTCGGTGGCGGTCGCGAAGATCCGCTGGGTGCCGCCGGCGGTCAGCCCGTCCGCCGCGGAGACGGCGGCGAAGGTGGCCCCGTCGATCCGCGTTACAGTCGAGGTCTCCGGGTCTACCGCGTATCCGGCCGCGCCCCACCCGGCCGCCGACGCGGCTTGCGCGCTGCCGGTGGCGGACGGCGCCGCGGCGTGGCCGACGACCTCCGGGACCGCCCCGTCGAACAGCGTCAGCTCGCCCTGCCCGGCTGATGCCAGCCACACCGAGCCGCGCGACATGGGCACGACCGTCGGGGTGAAGGCCCGGTCGTGGCCGACGAACACGACGAGGCCGGCGGCTAGGGCGGCCACCAGCACGGTGGCGATCCACCAGCGCGGCGAGCGCCGGCGTGCGCCGTTCATCGGCCGGTGCCTTCCAGCCGTCGGCGAGCCGCGCGCCCGGTGCGCCGTAGCGCGGCGTCGCGCCACACCGGCCGCGGGTCAAGCCCGGCCCTGGCCATGACCAGTGGTCGTAGCCGCCCGTCCGTCCGGGTGGGTAGCTCGTGCATACCGCTGTGCCGCCCGTCTGGCTGGCCTGGTCGTGGTCGCCGGTCCGTGCGGTCCGGTCGCGGGTGTCGGTCCGCCCGGCCCGGGGGGCCGGCCCGGCGGCGGGACGACGAGCGGTCGAGCTGTCGGCGCAGCACCGACAGATCCGCCCAGGCCTGGTCCGCGGCCACCTGGTCCGGTGACGGCCCGCCGGACTCCAGTGCCGTCACTCGGGCGGCGAGGCCCGCCAGCGACGCGGCCACCGGTCCGAACGCCACAGCGGCGCGCTGGGCGGCGCTGCCGGGAGTGTCCGCGAGGGTGACGGTGAAGCGTGTGCCGGCCGCGGCCAGGAAGGCGTGTCCGGTCAGGTCGTCGAGCGCCTGAAGCCAGGCTCCGGCCAGCCGCTCGGCCGGCGTGCCGCGTGCCCGGCGGCGGCGTTGGGCGCGCTTGGCGACGAGTATCCCGACGCAGGCCAGGAGTGCGGCTCCTGCGAGGACGAGCAGGACCAGGCTCAGCCAGGCGGCGGCCCTGGCAAGCGACGGCGAGCGGCGACCGGTGCCGGCGGTCGCGGGCGGGCGGGCGCCGCCGCCGCCGGAACCGCCGGTATGGGTCGGGCCGGTGACGGGCTGGTCCGCCGGCGTGTCCGGGCGCGGCGCGGCCGCGGAGTCGTCGGCCGGGGGCGCCGTGCGGCTGGTGTCGGTGGGTTCGAACGGGACCCAGCCGTAGCCGCTGAACCGGACCTCGGGCCAGGCGTACATGTCCCGGTTGGTCACCGTGTAGGCGCCGTCCTGGCCGCGGCGCAGTAGGTAGCCGACGCTGACCCGGGTGTCGAAACCCGCGAGGCGGGCGAGCAGCGCGAAGGCGGCGGCGTGCTGCTCGGCGTAGCCGGCGCCGCCGGCCGAGCCCGCCGGCGCTGTCATCAGGGCGAGCAGGCGGTCGGAGGAGTGGCCGGAGGGCGCCGTGAGGCTGTAGGGCCGGGCGCGGACGGCCGCGGCCAGCCGGAGCAGGCGCTGGTAGGGCGTCCCTTCGCCACCGAGCAACGAGGCGGACAGCGCGCGCAGCGCGTCCGGCGGCGCCGGGTCGCTCGCTCCGGTGTTCGGGCCGGGCTGGGCCGGCCGCGCGTTCGTTAGGTCCGTGCCGGCTCGCGCCACCAGCGCCGACACGCTGTAGGCCATGCCCTGGCGCAGCGCTCCCGTCCAGACGAGGGTGCCGGAGCCCACGGCGAACCCGGCCCTGGGGCCGGTGATGTCGGTCCCGCCGAGCGCGGTCGGTGCGCCGATGGCCGGCAGGAACGGCCCGGTCCAGTCGTCGAGCACCACGTCGATCCGGGCCGGCCGGCCCGTTCCCGCCCCCGCCTGCGCCAGCACTCGGCCGGCGACGAGGAACCGGTCGTCGCTGCTCCAGATCACGCCGTCGTAGGCGTCGAGGGTGGCCATCCGGACCCGGTCGACGCGCACGTCAGCCGGTGCCGTCACCCGCACCGAGAACAGCCCCTTCGTGGGCGCGACCAGAGATGCCTTCAGTCCCTCCAGTGGGGTGACGCCCGGATCGACGCGCACCGGCGGCGGGTCGACGGTCCGGATGTCGAAGCGCCGCCCGCCGTCGAGCTGGGGCGGGAGGACCGCGGCCAGCAGGGCGAGGACGGTCACGGCCGCCGCCACGGCGATGGTCACGGCCGGGCCGCTCGCCGCGCCGGACAGCCGTGCGCCCTCGGCGCCGGCGGTCGTCGCGGTGACCCGCACCGGATGGGCCGCGCGCACGCGGGCCAGCGTCATCGCGCCGAGCGTGAGCAGGAACGCCGTCGTCCACCAGAGATGGTCCCGGTGCCGGTCGGCCGTGAGCAGAAGCGCGAGCGTGTACGCGGCGACGAGGGGAACCGCAGGCGCCGCCGGTCGCGCCGTCCGCGCGGCGAGCGCCGCCGCCAGCCACGAGGCGGTCCACAGCAGCAGCGACGGGAAGACCATCAGCGCCGGCTCGGTGTCGGCCGGGAGGTTGACGCTCAGCATGCGTCCCCAGGCATGGGCCGCGCCCCCGGCGACCGCGCGCGGACCGACACCGGGGGTCCCCACGATCACCGCGGCACAGGCGAGGGCGGCGAGCAGGGCCGCCGTGCCCACCAGGTAACTGGCCGCGAGCAGGGCCGGTCCCCGGCGTCCGGCGGCCGCGCCGACGACGACACCCACGGCCGCCGCGCCGACGAGCGGCGCCAGGTAGCCGGCCCCGGCGAAGAAGTCACCGAACAGCCGGCTCACGAGCGCGGCCCCGGCGAGGCACAGGACGTACTCGCCGGCGGTCCTGCCCGTCAAGCGAACCGGGGACCGCCGTCCGGCCCTGGTGGGGCCGCCCAGGCTCCCGTCGCGCCGGCCTCGGGCCAGGCCGCTGCGCGACACGGGCGGTGCGACGCTCACCGGCCGGCCCGCGCGTTCCACCGGCGCGCTGCCGCGTCGAGGGAGTCGGCGGCGATGCCGATGACCCCGGGAGGCGTCGGCGCCGGCGTGACGCCCCGCGGGACCAGCTGGACGAGGCTCACCACCGGCACGACGCTCAGCAGGCCGGCGACACGCGCCATCGCGTCGCGGGCCGGCACACCGGTGACAATCCCCACTGTGCTCGCACCGTCCCAGCCAGCGGGAGGGCGGAAGGCGGCCAGGCCCTGGTCCCGGGGGCTCCTGCGCGCCTCGGCCAGCAGGTCGAGCGCCGCCAGCGGCGCCGTGGTCCCGTGGCCCACGCCGCTCGCGACCTCGCCCGAAGTGGTGACGGCGGTGAGCGGCGCGCCAACCGCCCCGGCGGCGACACACCAGGAAGCCGCGAAACGCACCGCGTCGTCGAACACGTCGTCGTCGGCGTACGGCGCCATGCTGGTGTCCAGCAGCACGACGTGGTGGCCCTGGTCTGGCGCCACGGTGTCGCGGACGATGAACTGCCCGGTCCGGGCGGTCGACGGCCAGTGGATGAGCCGCCAGTCGTCGCCGTCGCGATACTCCCGCAGACTGTGGAACGTCATCCCGTCAGGTGCGCCTGCGACCGCCGCCCGGCTGTCGTCGTCGCCCCCGCGGCCCGGGAGCGGCACCACGGCGCGGGTCGCCGGATGGACGAGCAGAGCCGTGCGCGGCCCGCCCGCGCGGGTCCGGCCGGCGAGGCGGAACGGGTCGGCGAGCGCCAGCTCGGATTCCGCCGCCTCATAGCGGCCACGACGGGGCAGGGCCAGCGGTACGTCCGCCTCGGCCTGGCCGCCCGCCGCGAGACTGGGTACGTTGATCGCGGCGCGGATCGGCCCGACACGCTCGTAGGCGACGACCGGCGGCACCCGGAAACGCCCGGCGTTGACGACCGTCAGACACGCCCGCGCCGGACTCCCCTCGGTCACCCGGGCCGGGGTGAACGTCCGCGTCACCGTGACGCCGGCCCGCAACGGCCGCGCCGCCAGGGCGGTCACCAGCGCCGCCGCAGGGGCGGCTCCGAGCAGGACCAGCTCTGGGAAACGCAGTACGACGCCGCTCACGACGAGCAGCAGCGCGGCGGCGAGGGCCCCGACGCCGGCACGAGTCATCGCGCTACCTCAGCCGTGTCGGCGCCGCGGTCGGGACCTCGGCGAGGACCCGCTGGACGACGTCCTCCGCAGTGATCTTGTCCAGGAGAGCCTCGGGCGTCACCAGCAGCCGGTGGGCCAGAACAGGGACCGCGAGCGCCTGCACGTCATCGATCGTCGCGAAGTGCCGGCCCATCGACATCGCCATCGCCTGGGCGCACATCGCCAGCGCGACACCGCCTCTGGGACTCGCGCCGAGCCGGAGCTCCGGCCGGTCGCGAGTAGCCCGCACCAGGAGCGCGATGTACTGGAGGACCCCAGGGCTCACCACGGCGCCGGCCACGATGTCGAACATGCGCCGCAGCTGGTCGAGGGTCAGGACCGGCGACACGTCGTTTGCCGTCCGTCGCCGCAACGCCGCGTCCAGGATGTCCTGCTCATCCTGCAGCCCCGGATAGCCGATCCGGATCCGCATCATGAACCGGTCGAGCTGGGCCTCGGGAAGCTCGTAGGTGCCACGAGCCTCGACCGGATTCTGGGTGGCGACGCAGAGGAACGGCCGGTCCAGCGCGACCGGGTCGCCGGCGACCGTGACCTGGCGTTCGGCCATCACCTCCAGCAGCGCGGACTGCGTCTTGGGCGACGCCCGATTGATCTCGTCGGCGATCAGGATGTTCGCGAAGACGGGGCCCGGCCGGAATTCGAACTCGTGCTTGTCCGGATCCCACACCCGCACGCCTGTGACATCGGAGGGCAGCAGATCGGGCGTGAACTGGATGCGGCGGACGTCGGCCCGCACCGAGCGACCGATCGCCGAAGCGAGCGACGTCTTGGCCACCCCCGGGACGTCCTCGATAAGCAGGTGGCCCTCGGCGAAGAGACACACCAGTGCCAGGCGCACCGCCGCCGGCTTCCCTCGAATGAAGGTCTCGATATTCCGCGCCAGCGCCTCGAATCGGCGCTGAAAATCGGCGGCCGCTCCCGCGGCGGCCAGGTGGCCGTGCTCAGACAACGCCGGTCCCCCGATCGGCTGTTCCCACGAATATTCAGGCTAGGCGTGGCGCATGAATGTGCCCGGCCAACCAGACTTATCCTATGCGCCGGATCGTGTCCGACGAGGGAGCCGGGGAGATCCAGCTTGGACGAGTACCCGGAAAGTGTGGTTGGTACTGGACGATGGTCTACGGTGCACGAGGTTCTCAAGCCGGCGACAGGCTACTCCCGACCACCGTCGACGAGGCGCGCCGCCTGGTCAACGCCGTCATCGCCCTGCGACCGTCGACACGCGAACGCATCCTGCGCTGGTCGTTCTGGCGGCGCCGACACCACATCACCGCCCGAATCAGCCGTCACCGCCACAGAGGGCATCAACACAATTTTTACAAAACAGCGGCTGGTGGGCGCGGTCTCGACCTGCCTGCAGGGTGATCATGGTCGCTACGGCGTCGCTGGCATTCGTGGGTGTGCTGGTGGCCGGGAAGGACCGAAGGCGAGCGCGCACGACTATCCGGGTCGGCGAGTGGATCTCCACTCGCCGATCGTCATACGAAACTGCTCACGCGCAGGTTCTGACGTAGGGAATGCTAGGAATCTCGGTACGCCACTGCTGGACGGAAAGGCCTCCGGCGGCGGCACGACAGGCGACCGCGTTGAGTCGCCCGTTCAGCGTCAGTGGTCCACCGATCTCGTAGAGACCCAGCCGCGACGCGTCCACGCCGACGGTGACGGTGGTGACGGAATGTCCGTCGGGGCTGTACGCGAGCCCGTCGAGAGTCTGGTCGTCGTCGACGCTGGCGGTCCGGGTGAGGTCGCGCGGGTCGCTGACGTCGTAGAGGCGCAGCCGGCCGGCATGCGAGGCGACCTTGCTGGTCGTGGCGACGGTGCGTCCGTCGGGGCTGTACGCGACCCCGGTCAGGGTCTGGTCGTCGTCGACGTCGACGACAATGGTGGGTCTGCGCGGGTCGCTGATGTCGTAGAGGCGCAGCCGGCCGCCGTCGCGCACGTTGGTCGCGACGCCGCTGGTGGTGGCGAGAATCGGTCCAGCGGGGCTGAAGTCGATCCCGTTGAGCGGCTGGTCGTCGTCGACGCTGGCGACGCGGGTGAGAGCGCGCCGGTCGCTGACTTCGTAGAGCCGCATCCGGCCGGCCCCCTTCTGGGTGATGGTCGCGAGCAGGTGGCCGTCGGGGCTGAAGGCGACGTCGTTGAACGGCTGGTCGTCGTAGACGCTGGCCGTCGGGACACGCGGGTCGTCCACGTCGTACAGCCGCAGCTGGCCCCCGGACCGACCGCCGCCTATGTTGCTGAACGCGGCCAGGGTGCGTCCGTCGGGGCTGAAGGCGACCCCGTCGAAGGCCAGCGTGGTGTCCTCGACGCTGGCGGTGAGCGTGGGGCCGCGGGGATCCCTGACGTTGTAGAGCCGCAACCGACCATGCTCGCCGGTCTCGTCCTCGATTCTGCTGGCGAGCGCGAGGGTGTGACCGTCGGGACTGAAGGCGACCCCGGTTGGTGCCTGGTCGTCGTCGAGGGTGGCGATACGGGTCGGATTATGCGGGTCGCTGACATCGTAGAGCCGCAACATGCCCGGAGAAGCGTTGTAGTTGATGGTGGCGAGGGTGCGTCCGTCCGGGCTGTACGCGAGTCCTTCGAGGGGCTGGTCGTCGATGACGGCGGTGCGGGTGGGGTTACGCGGGACGGCGAGATCGTAGAGGCGCAACCGGCCCCCGGCCCCTCCAGTCACGTCGCTGCTGGTGGTGACGAGGGTGCGTCCGTCGGGGCTGAAAGCGAGACCGGTGACGGCCTCGTCGTCGTCGACGCTTGCCGTGGGGACGCGCGGGTCGCTGACCGCGAAGAACCGCAGCCGCCCCTTGCTCGCCGATCCGACCTTGCTGATGGTGGCGAGAGTGCGCCCGTCCGGGCTGAAAGCGAGACCGTCGAGGTCCTGGTCGTCGTCGACGCTGGCGGTGAGCGCGGGGTGGTGCGGGTCGCTGACGTCGTAAAACCGCAGCCAGCCGCCGTCCCCACTAAAACCGACCGTGGCGAGGGTGTGCCCGTCGGGGCTGGCGGCGATGCGGCCGGGAGTCTGGTCGACGTCGACGCTCGCGGTCACCGTGGGACGGTGCGGGTTGCTGACGTCGTAGAAACGTAGCCGGCCGCCGCCTCGGTCCCCCGTGTCGTAGCTGATGGTGACGAGTGTGTGGCCGTCGTGGCTGAAGGCGAGTCCGACGAGAACCTGGCCGTCGTCGAGGCTCGCGATCGGGACGCGCGGATCGCTCGGGTCGTAAAGCCGCAGCCGGCCGCCGTCCTGGCTCCCGTCCAGCTGGCTGACGGTGGCGAGGATCCGCCCGTCGGGACTGAACGCGAGACCGTTGAGAAGCTGATCGTCGTCGACGCTCGCCGGTGGACGCCGAGGGTCGCGGGTGTCATAGAGCCGAAGCCGACCGCCGGTCCTGCCCGCCACCTGGTCCTCGATGGAGCTGACGGTCGCGACGGTATGCCCGTCGGGGCTGAAAGCGACATCGGCGAGAGGCCGGTCGTCGTTGAGGCTCGCTGCCGGGACGCGAGGGTCGGCGGCGTCGTACAGCCGAAGCTGGGCCTGGGCGCCGGTGCCGCCGATGGTGGCGAGCGTTCCTCCGTCCGGGCTGAACGCGACCCCGTTCAGGTTCTGGTCTTCCTCGGTGGTTGCCGTCCACGGGGTGGTGGCAAGGGCTGACGCGAGGTTGGTCCGGGTGTCGAAGGTCGAGGTGAGGCGTTCCGCGGCGATGTCGAGGCGGAGCGCGGTCTCGGGATCATCGGTCCGCTGCTGATCGGCCCGTGTGTCCAGCTGCTGCGCCGTGGCGAGTGCGCGTTGCCGGGCTGTCTGCGCTCGCTGGCTCCGGGCGTCGCTCCGCTGGCTGATCGCGACGAAACCAACGGCGGTGGCGAGCAGCAGGAGCGTGCTGAGCAGGGCGACGCGCCGGCGGCGGCGCTGCCGGCCGTGGCGGCGGCTGGTGTGCAGGAAGTCGCGGCCGGTCGAGGTGAGCTCGTCGATGCCCAGGGCGGCGAGTGTGGCCGTGGCCCGGGCGAGGTTCCAGAGCCGGTCGGTGGGTCGGCCACGGCGGATCCAGTCGTCGCCGGCCGACTCCACCTCGCCGCGCAGGCGCAGCAGTTCGGCGGACTCGGTGATCGCGGCGGCCAGGGGGGGCCAGACCGTCAGGAGGCTCTCATGTGCGACGTCGATGGCGACGTCACCGTCGGGCGTGGTGTCGACGACCAGCAGCCGGCGCGCGACGAACGGCGTCAGGTCACCGCGAGTGGTCGCCGGGAGATGATCGAGGGGTACTCGTCGCCGGACTGGCTGGCCATCGGCGTCGATGGTCACCAGCCGCAGCAGGGACGCCAGCACCTGGGCGTCGGTGTGCCCGGTGGCCGCCCTGGCATCGGCGAGCGCGTTCGCGGCCTGCCGGATCAGCGCGCCTCGGACGCCGCCGACCTCCTCGTACAGCGCCGGCGACAGGGTCGCGCTGTTCGCGTCGCGGGCGGCGAGGTCGAGCTGCTGCAGGGTGTAGGCGAGCAGCGGAAGCGCCTGACCGTCGACGGTATCGAAGACCATGCGTCGGACCAGGTCATCGTCGATGGTCAGCCCGGCCAGCCGGGTCGGCCCGGCGATGACCGCCGGAAGCAGAGCGCGATCAAGCGGCGGAAGGAACTCCGCGCGCACCCGGAGCCCGACCGCCGTCGCGAATCCCACCAGCCGGTCAAGGTATTCCGACCGCAGCGTCACGACGACCCTGGTCCGGCCAACGGCCAGGTCCGCGATCGCCGCGAGGAAAGCCGTCCGCGCGGTGTCGTTGACCTGAAGGAGCTCGTCGGCCTGGTCGATGACGAGCAGCAGCCGGTCAGCAGCCGGAACTGCCGCCAGGAGCTCCTCGGCCAGCCTCGTCGCCGCGCCGGGCTCGGTGAGGATCCCCGTCAGCTCGCGGACGTCCCAGGCGAGGCCGTGTAGTCCACCGGCGCCGGCCAACGCGTCGGCGAGCGCCCTCGACGGCTCGCCGCCCGGGACGACAGGTGGGAGGACGAGCCACTGCGGCCTGCGAGCGAGTGCCGCTGCCAGTCCGGCGGCAGCCAGCGAGGACTTGCCGCACCCCGACGGGCCGACGAGGGCCAGCACCTCGTTGGTGTTCTCGCCCAGCGCGGTCACCTGCTCGACGAGGCGGTGGGTCTCCTGGTCACGGCCTTTGAACACCAACGCGCGGCTGACGTCGAACGCGGCCAATCCGGGAAACGGCGACCGGCTCTTATCCCACTCGGCGCCCCATGGCCGTGACCACCCGGGAAACCGCGGCGGCTCACCAGCCGGTTCTTCCGCGCCGAGAAACCAGGCGGAGGAAGCCGTCCCGCCCAGCGCCACGGCATCCAACAGCCTCGCGCGGGCAGCGTCCTGATCGAGAGTGAACAGGTCAAGGCAACCTACCGGCGGACCCAGCAGTCCCGGCCGCGGGCAGTCCTCCACCCGGACCGTCAACAGGCTGCGGCCCGTCGGCTCCCACACAGCCTGCCATTCCGCGTTTCCCGCAGCCGAGGTCAGATAGGCCGCGGACAGAACCGCGACAGTCCGCGGCGCCGTCGAGACGGCCCGATGAAGCTCCGCGACCTCCCGCGAGCCGGCGGTGAAGTCCCACGCCCGCAACAGGATCCGCAGACCGCTCTCACCGAGCTGCCAGCCAATCCACTCGGCCCACGCCTCGTCCGCCTCCGTATACGACACGAACACGTCGACCCCGCCCAAGGCACCGCCCGACCCTTGGCCGCCCCCCGTGACCATGCACGGAGCGTGTCACAGCCGCCGTCGAGCGCACACCCCCCGGGCAGGCATTTCCCGGCTATTCGGGTGCCTTTACCACCGTGTGGGCCATTGGCCCGGCGCATACTAGGCGACTTGTCTTGGGTCGATCACCGTAGTCGTTCGCTGATCCGCGCCGGGACCGCGCTGGCCGACCGTCGTCAACGCGGCCGTGTTCCTGGTCGTACCGTTCGTCCTGTCGGTGCGCGCGACCGCGCGGTTCACGTGGGCGTGGAGTATGAGCATGCGGACCCGCGCCTGGGACCACTGCCACACAAAGATTCGTGCGATAGCTGGGGCCAGCAGACACCGCACCAGCAGCGGTCGGTCGCACCGCCCTCAGGGCGGACGATCACTGAAGCGGAAGGCCCACGAACGTGACTAGCTGGCCCGGCTAGTCGGCTCGGCTGGCGATGTGGCCCAGGCGCTCTGGACCGGGGGCCGACACACGGTCGCCACAGCGTCCGCCGATGGCACACTTCGGCACTGGGACGTTTCCGACGCCGAAGGCGACCCACTGTCCGGGCCGCCGCCCTCCGGCGCGGATGGGCTCGGGACCGACGCCACCGAGCTTCTGGTCCAGGACGGGCGGCTGCGGCTCGGGTGATAACCAGGCGCGCGACGACATCGACCGGGACAAACGCGGCGAATCACCGTAGGGACCAGGTCCCCGGGACTCGCGGATCAGATCGGGCTTGCTCTGCAGCAAGATCTCTGCCGAAGCCCCTTTCGGCACCGACTTCTTCCCATCTGATCCAATTGATCAGCCGCACCTGTTCCACGGCCGGAACTTCCTTGGAAGCTTCAGCCGCTCCACGCCGAGCCGGACCGTGATCGTGCGCCGCGGCAAGCAGTCGCGGGTCGCGTCGAACCAGGAATCTACGAGGTCCGCCAGGCGTCCGGCCGAGATCAGCACGACCACCGCGTCGAGAGATTGGCTGATGTCAGACCACTTACGACGCTGAGGCAGCCGGTGTCGCGACGAAACGCACGCAGCGTGTCGCGGCTGCGGCATCCGCGGGCGCGTGCACGACCTGGACCGTGAGTGGGCCGTGGCCGCGACACGGACGACTCACGACTGCGGCGGCCACCCGATATTGCCATAGGCGCACCGGAGCACGGCGACAGGCGCTCGCTACAATCGACCGACATTCGAGGCGATGCGGCGGGAGCCAATGCCGAGCGGAGACAGGTCGACGGAGGATCGATCCGGTACGGACGCCACAGTCGACTTTTTCATCTCCTACACCGCGGTCGACCAGACGTGGGCGGAATGGGTCGGCGCCGAACTCGAGCACGCTGGCCACCGCGTCCAGCTGCGGGCCTGGGACCTGCTCGTCGGGATGGACATCGTCGGCTGGGTCAGCGCCCAGCTGGCGGCGGCGCGGTGCACCATCGCGCTTCTCTCAGAGGCGTATCTGGCTGCCGGACCGTGGTCTCGCGAATGGACGTCGTCGCTGGACGTGGATCGCCTCATCCCGCTGCGCGTCGCGCCGTGCGACCCGCCTCCGACGCTGGCCGGCCTCAGCAGCGAGGACCTCTTCGACGTCGACGCGCCGACCGCGCGACGACGCTTGTTGAAGGCCGCCGGGATCGTCCCCGTCCAGCGCGTCGCGCTCGCGGGTTTCCCGGGTGCCGCGCCGGTGGCACATTTTCCAGCGCGGCTACCCAAAGTCTGGAACGTTCCGGCGCGCTATCGCTGGTTCGTCGGTCGAGACCGAGAAATGACCGACCTGCGGAGACGTTTCCGCGACGAGCGGCTCGACGTCGTCACGCAGGTCGTGCAGGGAATGGGTGGATCCGGAAAGACCAGGTTCGCGGCCGAGTACGCCCATCGTTTTGCCGCGGACTACCAGCTCGTGTGGTGGATCTCGGCCGAGACTCCAGACGAGATCGCCGAATCGTTCGACGAACTCGCGACCGAGTTCGGCTTGCCGGAGGATGTCGACCTCGTCAGTCGGGCTCGGCGGGCGCTGCGGTCGCTGCGATCCCAGCCAGACTGGCTGCTGGTCTTCGATAACGTCACCGATCCGACGGCGCTCGCGCGATGGTGGCCTAGCGGGAACGGCCACGTCCTCGTGACGGCCCGGAGTCGATCCGCGGACGCGCTAGGCGAGCTTCTCAGCCTCGGCGATCTCAGCGAGGCCGAGGCCGCGCTGGTGCTACGGCGCCGGGCAGGTCACCTGACCGAGGCCGCCGCCGCACCGATCGCGCGGGCCCTCGGCTACCTGCCCCTCGCGGTAGACCAGGCCGCCGCCTACCTCGCTGTCGGCCGCACCGATCCGGACGTCTATCTGCGCCTGCTCGATCGCGGTATCAGCCACGCGATGCCGCAGGCCACCTTCAACTACCCGCCCGGAGTCTGCGGATCGGTGACGCTCGCGGTCGACGCGCTGCGCACGTCCGATCCCGTAGCGCACACGGTCGCCATCACGCTGAGCTACTTCGCCCCGGCCCCGGTACCACTCGACGTCCTTGCGCCGCTGGCCGAAGCGGATCCCGGCTCTGACGCTCTCGTCCCTCATCTACACGCGCTCGACCGGTACGCGCTCGCCGAGACCGACGGGCCGGTCATCCAAATGCACCGGTTCACTCAACAGGTCATCCGCGATCAGCTCGCCCAGGACGAGAAGAAGTTGGGCACGCTTCTTCGGGCACGCGATCTCCTCGCTACCGCCGTGACTCGCGTCGGCGACCCAGAGGATCCCACGACCTGGCCGAGGCTGAGTGCCTTGACCGAACATGTCTCTGCCCTGATCGCCTACCTGCGGCGGGCGACCGGACCGGACGACCGCCCGAGCGACACCGCCACGCATCAGCCCTCGAACGTCCCGGCCTACCGGGACGTCGAAACCCCTGAGCTACGCGCCGCCGCGCTCGTCGCGGGGTGGTACCTGGAGCACAGCGGACAACTCGACGCCGCCCGACGGCTCACCGAGACCGTGATGGGCCTGTGGTCAGGCCCGGAGCCGGGCATCCGCCCGGACATGCTCCGCGCAGCCCGTCTCTGGGCGTCGATCGTGCGACGCTCAGGCCGCCCGGCTGAGGCACACGGACGCAACCAAGAAGTCCTCGCCGAATGGCACGAACTCGCCCGGCAACGCCATTTAGTCGTGGCTGACGGAAGGGACGCGACGTCCGTGCCCAAAGACAGCTGGGTTCGAGGCCTCGCGGACCTGGGCGTTCTCACCGAGGGGGAACAGCGCGAGATGTTGCTCAGCGCCGACGCAGTCGCTAGTGGACTGCGGGACACCGGGCAGCGGGCAACGGCCAGGGACCGACGCCGGGACGCCTACGATGCGGCGTACGCCGCGTTCGGCCCGGACGACCCGCTGACGCTACGGCTCGCGAACAACCTCGCCTTCGACCTGTACGGTCTCGACGACGTCCAGGCAGCCCACGACCTCGATGACCAGACGCTACGGCGCCGACGGGCCGTGCTCGGCGACGACCATCCCGACACGCTCGCCTCACAGTTCGGCCTTGCCCGTGACCTGCGGTCGCTCGGGAAGGTAACCGCGGCGCGCGAGCAGCATGCCGACGTCTACGCCCGGGCGTGCCGAGTTCTGGGCGACTCCCACCCAGAGACGCTGCGCTTCGGCAAAGCGCTCGCCGTCGACCGTTACAGGCTCGGCGACTACGCCGAAGCGAGAGAGCTGCACACGGTGCTCCTCGAGCGGGCCCGTAACACGCACGGCGACGAGCACCCGTTCACCGTTCGAGTCGCCAACGACCTGGGACTCGACCAGTTCCGACTCGGCGACCTCGACGAGGCGCTGCGCACCCACGAGCGTGGGCACGCCCAGGCCGTCGCGCTCCTCGGCGCGGACCATCCCGACACGCTGCACGTGGCGCACAACCTCGCGCGCGACCTCGAGTCTCTCGGCCGTACCGACGAGGCGGCCGCACTGCTGCGCGACACGCTGACCCGTCGGACCGCAGTTCTCGGCGCCGACCACACCGAGACCCGCCGTACGGCCCGCAAGCTGACCGAGCTCGCGGGCGAGCCGTAGGACTGACGGATCTCATTCGGTCCAAGCCGTCCTCGTGGGCCTGCACCACGGCGACCTCGACGTTGAGGACGTGGCGCATGGGCCAACGATCGCTGAGGGTAAGCGGCTGGAAGCGGTCGAGGACTCGTCGCCAGCGGAGCTCCTCACGGATCTCTGACGCCACCGCGGCGATCTCCCCCGGCAAGCTGCAATACCTTCAGCACGCCACGGGCCTCGGCCGCGCCAATCGCGGTCTCCAGCTCATCAAACCCGGGCACCACCGACTGTCGAGGCGATCACGACGCTGCGCGCGCTGCCCGCCCCGGGATAACCCGGGCCGCCGACCTCCCACCCGCCGACCAGAAGCGAAACCCCGCCGAGGACGTGGAGCAGGCGCCCACCTGAGCGACAACGGGCACGTCGCCACAACCAGACAGCACGATTCAACATCAACACCGGTGGCAGGTCAGCCCGCGATCACACCTGGCCAAGACACGAAGATCTGGGTTAGCTCGCGGCGGACACCATCGTCCGGACCTGCGGTTCAGTGCCCCGCCAGGGCCGCCGCGTCGCTGCTACACCGTTTCGCTGCGGGACAGAAAAGCACCTCGCTTCTGTTCGCGTCTTCAGTGGGTCTGGTCGATGCCACCAATGCGGGGTCCCGCTCAAAGGACACACGGGGTCCGGTGCTACTGTTGGGCGGCCCAGGGGGAGGGTGAGTCGATGGTGCTTGGGAAGGCTCGCAACGGCCGTACCGTGTCTCGGCGCTTGCTGATAGACAAATCGAATAGGCCCCGACTCGGGCCGCTCCGGGACTACAAGTACAACGTCTTTATCTCGTACACCCACCAGGAGCCTGACAAGACCTGGGCGGTCGGCATTCAGCGGGCTCTGCACCGCCTCGGCCATCGTTGGCCAAAGACGCGCGCGCTGAGTGTCTTTCTGGACAAGTCGAACATCACGCCGAGCGGAAACCTCGAGTCCTACCTGCGCAGAAAGCTGGACGCCGCCGAGTTTCTCGTGCTCGTCGCCAGCCCGACGGCCGCGTGTTCCGACTGGGTGAAACTGGAGACCGAGCACTGGCTGGCCACCCGTGGCACGGCGGAGAAGATGCTGATCGCGTTGGTCGGCAACGAGCTGGAGCCGTCGCTTCCCCCCGCCGTGCTCCAGCTGGTGCGGCAGCGGACGCTGCAGCAACGCCCGTTGTACGTCCGCCTCGTCGACCGTGACGGGCCGCTAGACACCTCACGCAGAAACGAGCGGTTTCCCGACGCCGTCGCGCGACTCGCCGCAGCCGTGCACGGTGTCGACAAGGACGTGCTCATCGACCGGGACCTTCGCGAGGAACGCCGCAACAGGCGGCTCCTGGTGGGTGCGGTCGCGGCCGGCATCGCGCTGCTTCTGTTCGCGTGCAGTACGGCGGGGCTCGCCTGGGCACAGCGCGGTCACGCGCTCGCGGAGACGCGCCGCGCCGTGCAACTGCGCAACCTCGCCGAGTCACGCCAGCTCGCGGCGCAGGCGGCGACGCTGCGCCAGTCGGACCCGAACCAGGCAAGCCTGCTCAGCGTCGGCGCCTACCGTCTCGCCCCCACCGCCGAGGCTCGCGGCGCACTGTTCGCCTCCCTCGGCACCCCCGGTTTCATCTCAGCCGTCGACCCATCGGGGGCCGTCTTCAGCCCGGACGGAACCCTCATCGCGATCCCGATCGGGGACGGCATCAAGACCCCCCGCGCGGTCATCGTGTGGGACCGGCGCACACACCGGCAGCGCTCCCTCATACCGGTGTTCTCGGCAACGGTCGCGTTCCTGGATTCCGCGGGGCGATATCTCGCGACCGGTGGGGCCATCGGAAAGATCCAGATCTGGGACACAGAACACCCTGCCAAGCCGACCGCCGTCGTACCTCTGCCAAGCGACATCGGCGAGCTGAGTTCGAACCCATCTCGAGGGGTGCTCGTTGTGACGGGCAGAGGCTACGAGATCAGCATCTGGGACATCCGCGATCCTCTACGACCGGTGAGAACCGCAGCCCTGTCGGCGACAGGACCTCAGGCAGCGGCGCTTTCCGCCGACGGCAAGACTCTCGCGCGCTCGGTCGGGGATGAAGCGGAGGTCTGGGATATCACGGACCTGGCTCGGCCGAAGAAGCTGAGCGAGGTGAGAACCGGTTGGCGAGTGATCGAGATGATTCTCGCGGTCAGCGCGACGTCGTTGCTGACGTCGAGTTCGGTGGATCCGCTGGAGTCCGTGCTGTGGGACGTCACATCGGCTCGGCCACGAAAGGTCGCGACCCTACCGGTCACTATGGGTGCCTTTGCACCGGAGCGTCCGCTCCTTGCCGTTCCGTCCGGCCATCAGATCACGGTCTACGACGCCTCCCAGCCGGCAGCGCTGAGCCCGATTGCCCAGCTTACGGCGCCCGGCGCTTTGACGGGCCTGGCGTTCAGCCCGGACGGACAGATGCTCATGGCATTGGCCGCCGACGGTGTCTGGCTGTGGGACGTGTCCACGATTCCGGACCAGGGCGCAGTCGCGAGCTTCGTCGACGCTACCGGCAGCGATGTCACCGCGCTGGCGCTCGCCCCGCAGCGCGGCATGCTCGCGGTCGGGACCACCGCCGGGACCGTCGAAGCCTGGAGCGTCACGAACGAACGCAGCCCCCATCTCGTGGCGACGACCCACGAGCCGGCCGCCGTTCGCCACTTGGCATTCAGCGCGGACGGACTTACGCTCGTCGCGGCCGGGAGCAGATATGCGTCCGGAGATTTGGACTACAACGCTGACAGCAACACCAGCTACGTCCAAGTCTGGGATATGACGACCGTACCATTCGGCGCCTCGCTCGACCTTCCCGCCCAACCCTCGATCAAATCTCTGGAATTCTCCGCGGACGGCTCTCTCGTGGCGACTGCCGGTAACAACGGTGTCGATGTCTGGGAAATCGACCCGAAAAGGCTCTCCCGCAAAGGCCACTGGGCGGACGCAGCGGATAGAGAAAGGACCTTTCTCGCTGGTGACTCCAGCGGCCGCACGCTCCTCGTGGACGAGGGTGTGAACACGGTTTCGGTAGGCCCGAACGTTGTTCCGGTCGCCACATCGCCGGTGCCCGCCACTGGACCCTTCGCGCATCATGACTCGTTGCTCGCACTCGGCTCGGGCGACGATGACCGAGTTCGTCTGCTCGACGTCGGCGACCCCGCCCGGCCGACAGCGCTCGGCGTGACGGCGCCGCTAGCGGGTCCGGCGCGCTCGCTCGGCTTCGTCGCAGGCGGCCTTCTCGTAGCGGGCTCCGACGACGCGGCCCCCCAGATCTGGGATGTGGGCACGCCGGGTTCGCCCCGTACCGTCGCATCCCTTCCCGCGGTTGGCGCGTTGCCTGCCGTGGCCGCTGCGCCCAGCACGAGCCTCGTCGCCGCGGGTGGGACCAAGGGGCGAATCTCCCTGTGGGAGACGGACCCACATCGCCAGATTGCCGAGATCTGCTCCGCGGTGGGCGACTTGGTAGACCTGCGGACCTGGGGTGACCTCCAGACTGACGGGACCGCGCCGTGCGCCTGATCGATCGCGTCCTGCCTCATGCAGAGCTTCGGCCAGCCGTCGAGCGAAACGCCACCAGCCGTAGAGCGCGCGCGGTCCGCACGATGGTCGTCCTGGTTGTGTCGCTTCTCGCGGCCGGCGGGTTCGCGGTCATCGTCCTGCCACGCGCGCCCGTTGGGCAGACCTCGGCGCAGCTGTCGGACGGCACGGCGTGGCTCGTGAGCAACCCGATCGGCGAGATCTCCCGGGTCAACGGGCTCGCAGCGACCGTTGAGGCCAGTCGCGCGTTCCCGAAAGCGGGTTCCTACCGCATCGTCCCGACATCACGGGACGATGCGGTGTTTGCCGTCAGCTCTACGTCGGCCGACGTCGTCAGGCTTGACTCGTCCGACCTCGCCTTCGCGTCGACCGTGGTCGCGCCGAAGAACCCGAGCCCGGTCCTGCTCGTCGGAGACAGCACACGGATGTATGCGGTCGTCCCCGCTAGCGGAACGGTGATCCGCCTGGATCCCAGCACATTGCATGTGATGGGCTCACCGGTGCGGCTCGGCGGGAAGCTGGCCGAGACCCTCGTCGCGGCGGACAGCTCGCTGTGGGTGAGCGACGCCACCTCAGGCGCGGTCACCCGTGTCGCTCTGAATGGCGCCATTACACGCGTCACCCGCGGGGACGGCGACCTCGTCGCTCTCGGCCTGGCCGCTGGGCAGGTGGTCTCGGTCGATGCCCGGACCGGTGCACTGAGTGAGCTGACGACCGCCGGACCGAGCAGCGCCGGGAGCTCTCAGATGGGCAGTGCTCCTGCGCCGCCGCTGCTCCCCTCGGCCGACCCAGGAAGCATCCTGCCGGCACTGGCGAGCGACGGAACCTTGTACCTGCTCGACATGAGGTCGCACACGATTGCGCGGTATCACATTGCCGACATCAATCCAGCAGACCTTGGCCGGCCGGTGGTCGGAGATGGGCGCGTCTATGTACCCGACAACGCGAACGGGACTGTTCTAGCCGTCGACCTCACGACGCGCCATCCGACCCCTCCCGTCGTCATTCCCGGCGCAAAGGCGCTGGAAGTGTTCGCGAAGGATGGCATGGTGTGGGTCAACGATCCGGACGGCCCAAACGCCGCGGTGATCTACCACGGCCGGCTGCGGCCAATCGTGAAGTATCGAGACCTTCCGACCCCGCTGACCGGCACCCACGCCCCGACCAGCGCCGTCAACGTCAGCCAGGACTCGCCAGGCAACGCGACCGCCGCGACACCTCCCCCCAGCCCAGTCACGGAACCCACCGTCTCGCCGCGGCCGGCGGCCGTCTCGCCGCAGCAGTCGGCTGCCACGAGCCATACCCCCGCCGGTCCGGGCTCCCCAAGACCCGTCACGAGCCCCCCAGACCAGCCGTCGGCCAGCCAGATCCCCGGCGGCTCCGCGGCCGGCGACCTCAACGCAGGCCAGGGGAGATCGGCAGGCGACGATGGCACGAAAGGCACGGGGACAGGCGGCACGGTCGACGGAGACGCCGGGCGAGGCAACCCGGCGGCGCCCGGCGGCGCCGATGCCGCGCCCGCGTCAGCCGTCGGTCCCACACTGACGGTCACGCTCCAGCCGGACCTCGTCCGGATCACGGTCAACTCCGCTGGCAGCGGCTACCCCTTCACCTCCTACGCCGTGACCGGAGAGAATCCGGCATCAGCGAGCGGCCCGGCGACCCAGGTCACGCCACGTCAACAGGGGCGACAGACCTTTGTGCTCGATATGTCCGATTGCACCAACGGCGTGACTTTCCGGGTGCTTGGCCAGGACTCGTCCGGCAAGCGGACCGAGCTCTACTCGATGTCGGCCAGCGGTTGCCTGAGCAGTGGCCAATCGTTCTCGGCTACACCCGGGAACGGCGTGGCTGACGTCTCCTGGGAGAACCTGTCGGACGCAGCTGGATCCATCACCGTGTCGATCGGCGGTGACGGCAACAACTATCCCCGAACCCTGCCGGCCTCGGCCACGTCCGCACACCTAACTATGGGCAACGGAAACACTGCCGTGGGGTATCGGAACAGCTACGCGGCAGTCGGCGAGGATGCCAATCAGCCGGACATGAAGATCGGTTTCGGGCCGCTGTGGCGGGCATGCCGAGTCCGCGACTACTACTGCCCCTTCGGGTACTCGAGCCCGCTGTCGCTGCGGGACACCCCGGGTGGCTCTCCAACAGGGGTCTACATACCGCTACCGGGCCCAGACGGCTTTGGCCCTCCCGTCCAACTCGTCTGCCAGGCCCAAGGAGCGTCCGATGAAAGCGTCGATGGCGTCTGGGACAAGATTTTCTATTCCGGCCAGACCGGCTATATCAATGACGATTACCTCAACACACCATCGAACTCGGGCGAGCGCGGAATCCATCCCGATGCTCTTTGGGCCGGCTTCGGCGGTCTACCGATCTGCTCATGACGCTGATAGAGGACTCAGGCAGGGGGACGATGTCAAGTTTTGCCGACGGGTTCGCGGAGCTGGTCGCGAGCCTCGACAGTGTGATCCTCGGGAAGACCTCGGTGACGAGGATGGCAGCGATCTGCGTCTTTGCCGAGGGCCATCTTCTTCTGGAGGACTACCCCGGCGTCGGAAAAACCTCGCTCGCGAAGAGCCTCGCCGCGTCGATGGGGACGGTCTCGCGCCGCATCCAGTTCACCCCGGACATGCTGCCGACCGATGTGACCGGGACGAACATCTTCAACGAGAAGACGCGGGACTTCGAGTTCCATGAGGGTCCGGTCTTCGGGCACGTCATCATCGGCGACGAGATCAACAGAGCCTCGCCGCGGACCCAGTCGGCTCTCCTTGAGGTGATGGAGGAGCGTCAGGTGACGACCGATACGGGCACCCTGCGTCTTCCCGGGCCGTTCATCGTCCTCGCTACCCAGAACCCGATCGACATGGAGGGCACGTACGCCCTACCTGAAGCGCAACTAGACCGCTTCCTCATGAAACTGCGAATCGGCTATCCCGATCTCGACGCCGAAACGCAGATGCTTGCCCAAGGCCGCGGTCACGAGGCCATCGCGTCGCTGGAGCCGGTGTTGTCCCTCACCCAGGTGCGTCAGATGATCGGCGATGCGCGGTCGAGGCACCTCTCGGAGTCGCTGCGCCGCTATGTCGCGAGCGTGGTCGCGGCGACACGCGAACATCCGGACGTCATGCTGGGGGCCAGCCCGCGGGCCAGCCTGGCGCTGGCGCGGGCGGCCCAGGTCCATGCGGCGGCGGCCGGCCGCGACTTCGTCGAGCCGGATGATGTGAAGACCCTGGCGGAGTCGGTGCTGGCACACCGGCTCGTTCTCACGGCGGATGCGCGGCTGCGCGAGCGGAAACCCGAGAGCGTTGTCCGGTCGGTGCTCGCGACCGTCCGCGTCCCCCGCTGGCCGGGCCGCGGGTAGTGGGCGTGGCCTTCCCTCGCCCACCGGGCCTGGCCGGTTTCGCACTGACCTGGGCTGGTCGCACGCTGCTCGCCGGTGGCGCCGCCGGGTGTGTGACGGCGTATGTTCTGGCGTATCCGGAACTCGCGGTCCTCGCTCTGGCTGTCTGGTTGGTTCTCGCGGGTGCCCTGGCGCTGCTTCTGATCGGCCCGGCCGCGGGAGCCACGCTGTCGCTCGACACCAATCGGGTGCGGCGAGGCATGGCTGCATCCGCGGTTGTCACCGTGCACGAGACCCGGCGCGGCGCGGTGGGCGTGATTCTGCAGAAGCTCGGGCGCGGCCGAGGACGGGGCCGACGCGGCTTCGCCGTCGACCTGCCGGTCGGTACGCGACTCGTCACTGGTTATGTCCGCGCTGCACCTGCTGGTCAGGTGACAACGATGACGATCGCGCTGCCGACCGCTGTTCGGGGTGTGCACACGGTCGGTCCGGCCGCCGCAAGCCTCCTGGATCCGTTCGGCGCGCTCCGCCGCCGGATCGGCCTCACGACGACTGAGACGCTGATAGTTCACCCGGAGGTCCATGACACGTCCCCCGCTCCCTCGCGGCGCCGGGTCGGCCACGCCGATCTCGACGGTGGCCGTGCCGCGGGTGCGGGACTCGCGTTCGTCTCCGTCCGCGAGTACGTACAGGACGACCGGCGGCAGGTTCACTGGCGGCTCAGCGCCCACGCAGGGCGCCTTATGGTCCGTCAAGGCGTACTGCCGCCGGAGTCCGCGACCGCTGTCGTCCTGGACACCTGCGCGGCCTCCTACCCGGCCGGCGAACGCGACAGCGCCTTCGAAGCAGCGGTGGACGCGGCCGCCTCGCTGGTCGTCGCCTCGGCCGCGGCCGGAGCATCCGTCCATCTCCTGACGACGACTGGGGGCGCCATCGACATCTCACGGGGTCGCATGGATCCGACGCCGGCGCTCGACCTGCTCGCCGCCGTCGCGCCAAGCGAGCAGGACAGCGTCAAGCGCGCGCTCCACACCGTCGCGCAGGCCGCGCGCCGCCCCTCGGCCGCCGTCCTGATCACCGGGACGGCCCGGGAGAAGGCGTCGGCTGAGTTGTTCGGGCTGAGCCAGAGAATCGAGACGGTCGTAGTCATGCGGATCGGCGCCGGGATGAACACTGCCCGCCACGTGGGTCGCACGATCGAGTTGGACGGTCGCGACGCGGCCGCCGCCGTCCTCGCCTGGGATCGGATCGTCGTGCACGGGGCAGGCGCTCGGTGACGGCGGCTTCCGTTCGGTCCGCGGCGATCCTGACGGCGAACGCTGCGTGCGCCGGCCTCGCGTTCGGGGGCGCGTTCTCGCCGCGCACGGTGCTCGTACCAGTCCTGACGGCTGCGGTGGGGGCGGCGGCCTGTGCCTGGGCTCCGCTCCCGCGCCGTCGGCCGCCACTCGCTGTGGCGGTGACGCTCAGCGCCGCTGGCTTCGCCGCCGCCTGGTGGCTCGTGCTCGGACGACACGACGGCGACCCCTTCGCCATCGGAACCTGGGCAGCGCTCCGCTACGGGCTGGTGGACGGCTGGGGGCTGCTGCTCGACACCGCGCCTCCCGCCTCGTCCAGCCTGCTCGTGATTCCGATGGCGCTGACGTGGGCCGCGGCCGCCGCCGCGACGCTGGTCGCCACGAGAACGCGGTTGCGGGTCGCGCCCGTGTTCATCCCCGCGGCGTTGTTCGCCGTCGCGACCGGTATGTCGTTCCCGGGCCGGCACCCGGCCGCGCTTCTCGGCGCGGCGCTCGCGGCCTGCGGGGCACTGTTCGTCCTGGCGCGGCGATCCGAGCTTGACGGGGCGCAGACATCGACGGGTGCTCGGCCTCTCTCACTCAGGTCAGGCGCTGCGCCTGGCGTGCTCATCGCCGTCGCCGCCGTCGCTCTCGCCCTGGCCGTCGCGCCACAGCTGCCGGCGCTTTCCGGGCGAACGCCCTGGGACCCGCGCGCCTCGAGACCGGTCCGGCCGGTGGCCGACGTCAATCCCCTCACCGCACTGACGGCCTGGCGAACCGGGCCCGACCAGGTGCTGTTCGAGGCCCAGGCCCCGGCGCCGACACGGTGGTCGCTCGCCGTCCTCGACCGGTTCGACGGGTACGAGTGGACGTCGTCCGGACGCTACCTGCGCGCCCCGGCCGGCGACAGCGCCGGCGACGGTCACCCCATGGGCTACCGGATCGAGGTCCGAGGCCTCACCGGGACATTTCTGCCCACCGCGCCCGGCCTCGTGCGGGTCAGCGGGCCGGGCCTGGCGATCAACACCTCGCTACTTACGGTCATCGCGCCCGCCAGCATCCGTGGGCCACTCGCGTACAGCGTCTACTCCTCGCCCCACCACAGCCTGAGCCGGCAGCAGTTGGAAGCACTACAAGTAGCCGACGACGCAACGACGCAGGTCGACCTAAAGCTACCGAGCCAGATCGACGACCTGACACAGCTCGCGCGCAACATCACCCAGGGAACCCCGGCCCCCTACAGCAAGGCCATGCTCATCGAGCAGTACCTGCGGGCGTCTCTCGGCTACGACCCCACCGCCCCTGGGGGTCACTCGGTGGGCGACATCGACGACTTCATCACGCGGTCCCACCGCGGCAGTTCCGAACAGTTCGCGGTCAGCTTCGCCGTCCTGGCCCGGGCGGTCGGCCTGCCGACCCGGGTCGTCGTGGGCTTTGAACAGGGCAGCCGGGTCGCAGGCACGGACAGGTACCAGGTGCACGCCCGCGACGCGGTCGCCTGGGACGAGGTCGACTTCACCGGGATGGGGTGGACGTCGTTCTACCCGACGCCGGACACCACCAAGGTCGTCGACGACACCTCACTTCAGGGCGGCAACGCGTCGGCCGCAGCACCCGTCCAACCGCCGTCACCCGCCTCCCACGTCACCGGCGCGCACCCTCCGAAGCCCACCAGCTCTACCTCGTCCAAACCCCGCCACGACGCGGCCTACGCCTTGTGGTGGCTGCTTGGCGCCGTCCTGTTTCTTGCGCTGGCCTATCTTGCTGCGGTTCTGATCGTTCCTTGGCGACGCAGGCGCGAGCGGCGCGGCGCTCGCTCACCCCAGATCCGGGTGCTTGGCGCTTGGATGGATTGCCTGGAGACCATGACCATGGCCGGCTTTCGGACGCCGTCCTCTGCTACCGGGGCCGAGGTCGCCGCGATCGGGGGCGACGCCCTACGGGACGACCTTGTGCCGCTCGCACGCCTCGCGGTCACCGCGCTCTTCGCGGCCGAGATCACGTCCGCTGATCAGGCAGATGCCGCCTGGGCGCACCGCGACCGTCTGGCGGCCCGGCTACGTCACGGACGGAATCTGCCGCGGAGGCTTGCGAGCACCGTTTCGCCCCGCCGGCTACGAGCGACGCAGCTTCGCGGGTCTGAGATGCCCAGCCCGCGAGAATATGTAGCTCATTGACGGCCCGGCGCCGTCACCTCGGGCGTTTTGGGGCGTGACCGGCACGGCTCGCTCCACGGGGCCACGGGCGACGGACGAGCAGCGGATCGCCACGGTCGCCGTGGTTACCTTGGGCCGGCAAGAAGCGCACCAGGCCGTGGCCAACGCCGGTCTTCTCCGGGATAGCGACTCGACCGCGGGCTACCCGGAATGGCACCAAGGCGCAGGTGGGGACGGCCTCTGCGAACTCGGCGCCGGCTTCGCTGCCCCAGATCCGCGGCATCCTCGCCACCTTTCGGCGGGGGACGGTAGAAGACCGTAGTATCGCGATAGCTCATCTACAGTTTGAATCCGGGTATCGAGCGAAGTGTCAGGCACAAGGTGTCTAGCCAACGATGGGCTTCGCCCACGACCTTGACATCGCGTGGCGACTCGAGGGTGAAGCTGAGTGCTATTCCAGCGGAGCTCGCAGTCGCTTCGACCCGTTCCAGAACACCCGTAGGATCTCCGTGGGCCTCGCGCCTCTCACGAACAAGACGATAGAAGTCCTGAATCGCGCGCACGTAGTGTTCAGTCATCTTAGTCGACGGCCGCTCCAGCATGAATTTGTCGGCAATGGGTTTAAGAGCTCTGTGTAGTTCTGTCGCCGCGGACGCGAGGCCAATTTTCGGGCCTCCGACAACGGGGCGCACCGACGGCTCGGGATTCGGGGGATAGTAACCCCCTTCATCATCCCCGTCGACCGCGATCATCTATACCGCTAGGCTCCGAGTGCCAACTGCCCGGCAAGGTGGAGCGCTCTCAAGAACGCCCGGCAGGTCGACCTCACGGACGCGAAATCGACATCGCGGTCGGAGACGGCAAAGATCTTATTTAGTCGCTGAAACTCTGTTTGCAGATCATCAATTGCCTGGAGGAGGCGCAGAGAGTTATCCCGCGCGGCAGCACATCGCCCGACGGAGCCGATAATATTCTCGGCTTCTTTCATCCAGTTTTCCATACTAAAGAGCCAAGATATCGTGGCACCCGGTGAAGCCACCTCCGGCGGCTCGGGTACCGCAGCAAAATCATCGAGAGAAGCTATGAGCTCGATCGCCGCGTCGCGGAAGGCGATCGCGCGTGGATTGTTGACGACCGGAATACTCGGAGACCCGAAGTCTGCGCTTCGAGTCTCTATCGAAGTAGCTCTTCAAGTCACGGGTGGTCTGGGCGGCAAATTAGGCACCGGCCCCGGAGCGGGAAGGACATACAAAGGTTGACCGGTGAGGTCTCGCAGGAGATCTGGGAGGCCTATCTCCGTCTCAGGATCAACCCGATACCACACAATTCCGGCCAAAATTTCGGTCGGAACTTCATTCACCGTTATCCCTGGCAGTAGAACAGCGCGAACTTGATCCCGGAATTTGTCCTGATCGCGATTAAACAGCCCTTTTAGCGTGTCGATCTCGCGGGCGGCACCGGCACCCTGGCGCGGATCGTTGTGGCCTTCCCAGCGTTCGCGGTATGCGATACTCGGTATTATCAGAGTGAAGTCACACTCAGCAATCTGTTTTGGCCCATAGCGGCTCCAATCGTGCACATTCGATGCGTCAAAGAGATCTAGGTGCAGTGTGAGACCGTTCTGATGGATGCGTTCGCCTAAGGCTCTCACCGTGTCACGCCACGCTTCCGCTTCTGCGTCGGACATGTTCTGATTGCGGTGAGCCCAGCTGATGAAAACGCTTCGCGGCGGAGGCGGCATGACACAGATCGTACCGACGGCGCGCGCCCTCGTCAGCAAGAAGGAGACGTCGCCAAAGTCGGACGATTTGTCCGTATACAAGTCCGACGTGCACACACGCATGGGCGCGCGATGGTGCCGCTGCGCAATTGGCAAGCGGTGTCAGGCACCGACGAGGTACCTGGGCGCATGCGCCAAGCACGTTCGTCTCCGTCGGCGAGCCGACGCCGAACAGATGTTCACCATCGGATGAATCCGCACCACGGTGCCCCGTCGGCCGGGAAGTCCTAGCTCCTCGGCATCTGGAACTCGGCGGGTTGGGTGGTGCGGCAGGTGTCCTACGACGACGTCGAGGTGTATCGGCTGTCCGCGTTCGGCGTCGGTGCGCTCGAGCATCAGCGAGTCCGGCGCGGCCAGGAACTCGTAGTGCCGCGGTCCAGGACGGCGAACCGGGTGGCGGTCGAGTATGACTGCCAGCCGTGCAGCTCGGGCTCGGTCACCTCGACGTCGTCCGACCAGTGCACCACGGTGATCCCACTCGGGATCACCGTGGCCGGTAGCGGCCGGCGGTACACCCGGTTGACCTCCAGGCCGAGCTGCAGCACCTCCAGCGCCAGCTCGATCAGCGCCGGGTGCGGCTGCCCGCCGCGCAGCACCGCAAGCAGCTCCAGCTCGGCCACAAGCTCGTCGGTGCAGTCCAGGAACCGGCCGTGCGGGCAGCTGCGCGGGGCGACCTGCGCCGACGCCACCAGCCGCGCCGGCGTGGGCAGCCAAGCTCGGCGAACCGGCGCGCGGTCTCGTACGCCGGCAGCGCTCCCGCGCAGTGGCTGAAGAAGGCGCAGGGCCGGTCCAGAGTGCGGCAGCAGGGCCGGCACGAGCACCTCGGCCAGTTCCTCGTAGCGGCCGAAGTGCGGCTCCCCGACCGGTTCTCGCGGCCCGGCGGCTGATCGCGCACACCTCGACGCCGCCGATCCACCGCGGGTACCAGCGGACACCAAGAACGATCACCTCGGACGGGAAGCGGAACCCCGAGAACTCCCAGGCCGGGACGACAGGCCGTACCCGCCGACACGCGCTACTCGATCATTCCTGCCCGGATGGCCAGATTGCTGTCCTCAGCGAACGCAACAACGCCGTCGGAACGCTGGCCGCCGCTGGTGACGCCCGGGCGACCGCGGCCAGGTTATGAGGCGTTGCGGTCTACTACGAGAAACGTTACCCTTTAAATGTTCTCGATCACTAAATGTAATCGGTAACTAGCCGTATACGGTGGGTGATGACGCGCAGCTCGGGTCCGTCGGGTGGCTCGTACAGGGAGTGGGCCGCTGCCGAACGCGCGGCTCAGCGGGAACAGGAGCAACGCGCGCGCAAGGCAGAGAAGGACCGCGTCGCGGCTGAGGCTGCCGGACGCGACGAGGAAGCCGCCACGAAGACCGAGGACATCAGCCGCCGCGTCCTGGACCTGGAAAATCTGCTGCGGTCCTCTCTCGACCGGGATCCGCGCATCGTTCTCGGTTCCCTGAAGATCACAGGCGAGATTCCACCGTTGCGTCCCGGCGCACTTGCGGATCCGATTGCTGAGCCTGCCCGGTCGGACTTCGCGCCGAAGCCACCAAACGGGCTTACCCGGATGCTCGGCGGCGCCCGCCGGTATCAGATTCTGCAGGACACAGCAGCGAGCGAATACGCCGCTGCCAGGGAAACGCATCTGCAGCAGGAAAACACGAGACAGCGCAGGCTCGCAGAAACTCGGAGCGCGTGGGACAGGAAGGCAGCCGACGCGAGACGCAGGGCCGAGGCCCACAATGCGCATATCGACGAGATCGCCGCGGGCCTTCGCATACGCGACCGGTTTGCCGTCAGCGAGTACCTGCAGATGGTACTGGACAGATCGCCGTATCCGGCGCTCTTCCCCACCGAACGGCATGTTGGCTACGTTCCCGAATCCTCGCTGGTGGCAGTGGAGTTTTTCCTGCCAACATTCGACATCGTCCCCGCACACAAAAGCTTCCGACATATAAAGACACGCAAGATCGTAGAGCCTGTAGACCGTTCCTCGTCAGACAGGCAGCGTCTGTACAACTCGGTGATCGCCCAGATGGCCGTGCGCACGATCCGCGAGGTGTTCACCGTCGCCCCGGAGAGCGTGGTGAGCACCGTTGTCTTCAACGGTCACGTCGACACCGTCGATCCAGCCACCGGCCGTAAGATCAGGCCGCCGCTCATTTCTCTGCGTGCGACCAGAGAGAAGTTCGACGAGCTCGTGCTCGCTGAGCCACGGTTCGATCCCGTCGCCTCGATCAAACGGCACTTTTTCGCGACCATCTCCGCCCACCCCGAGGAGCTCAAGGCCGTCGAGCCGGTGATGCCGTTCAGCAGGGCAGATCCGCGCGTCATCGAGGCCATCGACGTGATCTCCGGCCTCGACCAGCGACCCAACCTTCTCGATCTCACTCCGACGGAGTTCGAGTCATTCGTCCAGAACCTGTTCACTAAAATGGGTTACGAGACAGACCAGTTCCGGCCAGGCCACGACGGAGGTGTCGACTGCATGGCCTACAAGCGCGATCCTGTCGCGCCGATGAAGATCGCCGTACAGGCCAAGCTCTACACGAACACGGTTAAGCCCGGCTATGTCCGTGAGCTGTACGGCACAACGGTCGACGAAGGCGCCACTCTGGGGATCATGATTACCACCTCCGGGTACGGCCCGACCAGCGAAGCCTTCGCCAACGGCAAGCCCCTGCACCTCATCGACGGGCCCGGCCTGATATCGATCTGCCAGGAACACGGCATTCCGGCCCGGATCCTCGGTCTCGGTACCCGCAAGCGCAGGTTGTGAATCCACCGAACATCACACTCCGATACCTGGGCGAGTGGTCACGAAGCTTCCATTGAGGTGCCAGACACCCAGCCGTGCCCTTAGGAGACCTCGATCCACCCGCTTACCCTGCCGCGGTCACGCGCGCTGGCCGCTGTAGTGCGTGGAAATACGCTCGATATCGACCAGATCGGGATCGTCCGTCAGCTCCACCAGCCGACCCCTGGAGGCTGACGTGGATATACCGGTTTTCCGCCTGGAGAATGCTGGGCGAAACCCTCGGGTCAGCCCTCAGGTAATCGAGCCGTTTCCGGCCCTCATCCATGTTGACAAGAGCCCGGCCACCCTCCCACAAGTACCACGTCGCCACCGAGACCGGCTGGCCGTCCGACCGCGGACTCGTGATGACGCACGGGTTCAGCTTCGCCAGGGAAGCACTGACCTTCGCCGGCAGGGGGAGGTTCGCCATGGCACCCTTCCCACACCTTTTCGTTGGCCACACCACGGTCGCAGGCGGGGCCGAATCCCTGGGCAAGGAGCGCGGGCGGCTCACCGGAGGGCCTGGCCTTGATCAGGATGCGACAACCGGCTCTGGTAAGTTCAGTCCCGCAGCACAGCACTCGATGGACCTACAGCACATCCACAGCAAGATCTCTCCCCTGTGGATCGGCCGGTTCGGGGTTCGACTCCCCGAGAGTGCGCGCCTGGTTGAGGCAGGTCAGGGCCCCGCAGCCGCCGACGGGTGGCGCGGGGCTCTGACATTTCCGGACCTACAACTGCCTCCATCCCCGGCCCGGCTCTCAGGCCCCGGCAGTCCGAACCTGGATCTCAGCCGGTCGCGCCGGGATGTCCGGCCGCGTCTTCGATCTTGGTGTGGGTGTCGCTGCGGAGCTGGCCGACGAGGGTTCGGGCGGTGCCGGCGCTGACGTGGAGTCGATCGCGCAGCGTCGCCGCGGAGATCGGCCGCCGGTGTTGCTGCCAGTGCAGGACGTCCTCGGCGCGGGCACGGTGCAGGAGATCCTGCTCCCGAGCCCCCGGCTCGGCCTGAGGGGTCCCGCCTTCCCGCAGCGCCTTCGCCTGTCCGTTCCGACGGGCCTGTGTCGAAATCGCCCGCGGATCGGACGGCAGGGCGGTGGCATCGGCAGCCGGCGGGCCTGGCACGGGCATGCTCGTCTTGGCTGGGTGCATGGCCTGGATCAGGCCGGGGGCGACCTCGGCCCAGCCGATCATCAGCAACGGGCCTACAGCGTCGAACGCCGCCTTGCCGTACCGGCCAGCCAGCAGTGGCTCCGCGATATTCAGAGCCAACGTCACCAGACTGGCGAAGACCAGCAGCCGCCGCGCCGACCGCTCCACACCGGCCGGGTCGCCGTGGACGGCCAGCTGACGGAGTCCCAGCAGCAGGCCGACCACCGACAGGTCCACCGCTGGTGCCACCAACGGCGCGATGAAAACCGGAACCCCCAGACGCAGACCCAGCGCGAACGAGTTCCCGAATCCGAAAAGAAACGTCAGCCCCACGACCACCACGACCAGGGCCGTCACCAGCCTCGCCGCATAGGGACTTCCAGCCACAGCCGGGCCAGCCTCGCGAGGCCGCGCCGCCGATTTCTCCCTGCGCCGGCTCACGGGGCAACACCCCCGACCGGCCGGGAGGCGGCGAACCCGGTAGGCGACGTCAGGCCAGAGTGACGACTCGTGCCCGACGCGGGCCTCTCGCCGACCAAGCGGAACTCGACCTGACCACCGGGCTGGCGGCCGAGGAGGATCGGTGGCACCGTCAAAGCCGTGAACCGGCCCAGGTGTGCGCAACGTGTGCGCGCACCCGCCGTCTCCACCTGGCACCCACCGACACAGACCGACACCGTGAAGCCCTCTCCGCCGGACGGAGCGGGATCGGTCGGCATCACGCGGTACCGACAAGCACGACAATCAGCGCACCGATTTCAGATGGCCAGTCGGACGGACATGGCCGCCACGTGCCGTTCCTCGTCTCGGCGAACGGCACGGCACTCAACGGCATCCTGCGGCACCAGCAGCCCCTTTCGATCTTCATGCGTCTCACGTGTGCGCGAGGTGTGCGCGAGCGCTCCGCAGGACGCCCCAGTCTGCGGATGAGCGACCGAGCGGGACGAGCCAGCCACACACTCGAGCGAAGATCAGATAGAGCAGGCGTACGGGCATAGTTGATCATCGTGCTGGCGGCTCATCCGCCGTATCGGCCCAAATCACATTGACAGCGGTTGAGTCAGTGGGCGTGCACACGTCGGCAGCCTCGGGCGCGCGGAGTGGCTACGCCGGTGAGAACGAGCACCGAATGTCGATGACGTCGGGCACCATTCGATCTTGAGTGCACGCTCAAGATGTCGGCACGTTCGAGCACCGGTCTCGACCAGCCGAGCCAGAGTTACGCGGGATCTGTCTTGGCGGCCGGGCACCCGGAGCGCTTCTACTACAGGCAAAGGCGCACCAAGGACAGGCCCGGGGTGACTTGATCTCGAAGGCCGCGGTGGTCGTGGTGCTCGATCTCATCGACACGGCGACGTCGCCCGCATCCCGTGGTGCTCGACCTCGGCGACAGATGGTGCTCCGTCCCGTCGACAGAACCACGCGGAGGCTCGTTGTTGGGTGCCACAGCCCTCCGCTACCCTCCGGAGTCGTCGAAGCTACCCCCGACGCTGAGAGGACCTTGCTGACCCGTCACCGCCGCGGGCGGTTCCTCCCCGGCGAGCTGGTTCTCCTCCAACGCTCGCGCCGGGCGAACCTGTGGGATCGGCGGCTACCAGCCTCGGCGCTCGGCGATCGCACCCTCGACGTCGAAGCCGAAGTGAAGGAGTCGGTCGTCCCCTGCTTCCGCATGCAGTTGAGCAAGCCGGTGGGCGGCCCACCAGTCGCCGGAGCGTGCTCTGGCTCGGAGGCCCTCGTGATCCCCGGCCTCGGCGAGCAGCGTCGCGAGCCGGATGGCAGCTTCGCGGTCGCCGTCGTCGGCCCTTGCCCGCAGGCCCTCGTGATCTCCCGTCAATGCGAGCAGTGCCGCCAGCTGCTCGCCGGCCTCGTCGTCGCCCTCGTCGGCGAGAGCCCGCAGGATCTCGATCGCGCCGGCGTGGTCGCCGCGGGCGGCGAGTAGTTCCGCCAGCGGTCGGGCAGCCCAGCCGTCGGCGGCGTCGAACCGTTCGCGTAGCGCGAGGTGGTCACCGGCCGCGGCCAAGAGCGCGTTGAGCTTGCTGGCGGCCCATTCGTCGCCCTTGTCAGCGTTGACGCGAAGGGCATCGCGGTCGCCGATCTGGGCGAGGAATCTGGCGAGCTGGGCGCGGGCGCCCCGATAGCCGGCGTCGGCCAACGCCTCAAGACCGTCGCGGTCCCCTGCATCGGCGAGCAGCGCCGCGAGGCGGCTCGCGGCATCCCAGTCCCCCGCGTCGGCTCGTTCCCGCAGGATCGCGACCGCGGTCGCACGGTCTCCGTCAGCGGCGTGGAGCTCGGCCAGGCGAATCGCGGCGTATACGTCGCCACCTTCGGCACGGGCATGCAGGCAATCACGGTCCCCAGCCTTGGCGAGCAGCACAGCGAGCCGGTCAGCGGCGTCCCCGTCGCCTGCGTCGGCCCGGACCCGGAGCCGCTCCTGGTCACCGGCCTCGGCCCCGAGCCGGTTCAGTAGCCGCTCGTCGAACAGGTCGCCCGCTTCGACGAGCCCTTCCAAGATGTCGATGGCACCCTGACGGTCCCCGTCCTCGGCCAACAACGCGGCAAGCCGGTCCCCGGCCATCCCGTGTCCAGCCTCGGCCAAGGCGCGCAAGCCATCCCGATCGCGATCCCGCGTCAGGAGATCCGCCAGCCGATCGGCCGCGAGCACGTCGCCAGCGTCGGCCCTCGCCCAGAGCGCCCCGCGGTCGCCGGCGTCGGCCAAGAGATCAGCCAGCCACTCACCGGCACCCGCACAACCGCTGTCCGCCAAGGTCGCCAGACCTTCGCGGTCACCGGCGTCAGCCAGCAACCAGGCCAGCCGCTCGCCGGCCTCGTAGTCGCCATCGTCGACGAGAGCGCTCAGCAGCGGCACGGCGACGACGTAGAGACGGCGGTCGCACGCCGCGGAGGCGACGCGTTCGAGGTCATCAAGATCGGTCAACGTGTCGCACAGAGCAGTCCACAAACGAGCGGGAGGCCATACGTCACGGCGCACGCGGGTTGCGTGCTGGACGAGGTAGTCGGCGGGACGGTAGCCAGCGATCTCCCCCGGTCCCTGGCCTGCGACCGGCTCAAGGGCTGCGGCGGCACCGTGCATCGTCGTGTTATCGATCGCGTAGGCAAGCGCGTCGTCGAACCAGCCCTCGGGCGCACGTGCCCACTCCCGATCGGAGTAGTACCCGAGCGCGGCACGGCCCAGAAGCTCGGGAGACAGCGAGCCTCGGACGCCGAGCCGGGCGGCATCCAGAGCCGCAGTCAGCAGCGCCGACCGGTAGGGCCCGCGCCCCGGACCACCGATGCCTTTCGCCTGTTCCCAACGGGCCACCAGCTGCGGCGCCGCCGCCAGCGTCTGCGTCAACTCAAGATCCGTCGCCGCGAGCGCTGCGCGCAGCTTGCTGTCGCACCGTGCCGCCGCTTCGGCGCGGTCGCGTTCAGCGCGGCTGAACCTGTCCGCCAGGTTCACCTGATCGGCCAGGACCAGTACCTCGCGATGCGCCCGGTAACGGTCCTCATCACTGTTCCGGTCCGGGAGGCCGATATAGCGGTGCAGACGGTCGGGCCAAATCGTCGCGACCACGACGACCGGCCCAGGACCGTCCAACAGCTCGCCGATGACACCGGCGGTCAGTGGCCGATCCCCATCGAAATACTTCTGGATCTCATCCAGCCAGACGACCAACCGACTCGGCCGCTCCCCCACCAGGGCCGCAGCCGCCGCCGCGTCCGAGGGATGAGCTAGCCACCAACCTCGCAGCCGGGCGCGGACCGCCTCGAAGGCGGTCCGCGTCTTTCCCACGGACGAGTCCCCGACCAGCATCACAAACCCGCCGCGCTCCGCCGCCGCGGCGAGTTTGGCCCGCACGCCGTCAGCCGATCGATCCACGTCACGTTCCACATACGCGGGCAGAACATCATCCGCTACCCCGGCCACCCGTATCGGACGGTGCACTCCCAGCCGAATCGGGTCAGTATCCTCCACCCGCCGCCAGCCAGCAGGCACCGTCCCACCCTCCGGCCCAGCGACAGACCAGACGCCGGCCTGCGCGGGTTCCTGTCGCGCACGACCTGGACACACGCCCGCGGCCAGTTCGCCAGAGTCAGCCTTCGGCGGAAAACCACGCTCGGCCAGCGCCATGCGCCAACCATCAAGATCGTGACCGCCACGCCGCCGAGCAGCCATACCAGCCAGGTGGAGCAACTGCGTCCACCCCAGACGGGCATGGTCAGCAGTCACGTCGGCGAGCTGGCGCTGAAGCCAGACGGCTGCTTGCACCGACCCGGCCTGGGTGGGCTCCTCAACGGCGATCTTCCAGACGACCGCGCACCGCAAGACCAAGGCGCACAGCTCGTCGTCCAGTCCCAGCAAGGTCACGACGCGGTGCAAGACCTCCGCCTGGGCAGCGGTCAGCGCGCCGGGTATCGAGAATCGGCGAGCCTCCAACACTTCGCGTAGATCACGCATCGAGCCGGACAGCCAGCCCGCCGCGACCACGAGACGATCTCGGGACGGATCGAGCCCGCGCCGCGCCGCCACCGCCCACTGCTGGACAACCTTCGGCAGAACAGCAAAGGTCAGCTTTCGCTTCGCCTGCACACACACAGTCCAGCCAGACGAGAACTCCACCCGCAGGTCATCGACCGCATCGTCTGTCTCCAACACCACGGCTCGCACCCTCGCCCGCGCCGGGACCCCCATGCAATCCAACGGCTGGCCGTCAAGCCCCGCGGCGACCACGTAGGCGGCGACTCCGCGGCGGAACTCCACACCCGCATCGCCCGAAGAACCCCCGATACTCCCCCGGTTCACCATCTGATCATCATAAAGCTGATCAGATGGTGAGCCGGCGGCCAGCGAGACCGGACATGGAGCCGCGAACGTGATGCCAGCCAGCAGTGAGACGGAAGTGAGGGCGTGGTTCGGGGCCCCACGCTGCCTCAGCGCCGTCGCAGCAGTTTGTACTGGCATCACACGCCGCCAAGGGCAGTCGCGACGGACAGCGCGATCGACATCGCGGCAGCCGCTGCGGCGCCGCCGGCGAGAACCGCCCTGACCGGTCTCGCGCCACCGACGGCCGTGAGAATGCCGGCCAGCAGGCCGGCGATGAGTGCAAACGCCACGCACAGCGCGACAGACAAGATCCGAACCACGACGGGGTCAGACACCGCGGATAACTCCCTTTGATCGAGACCACTCCCTTTTGGGAGAGACCACGACCTGCGGTGCCCGCTACGCTTCCTATCGATCAGCACGGTGATCGTCAAGGACATCTCGAGGGGCATCTTGGGGCATCTTTGTGCCAGCCAAGGACGAATCTCCCCCTGCGTCTCGCCAGCAATACCGAGGCTCGGGCGCCCACCGGCTCGCCCAACCGCCCGTCCGCCAGGCATCCGACCAAAGGCGGCCGTCACGAGGCAGCCTTGGTCGCAGGTCAGCGCCTGTTTGACAGCCGCCGCCGATAGCGTGGCCCAAAAAGGCGGTGCCAGTCTGCTCTTCGTATGTCAAGGACATCGATGGTGACATCTGGGGCGTCTTTGTGACATCTGGAGTGACGTTGCCAGTCAACTCCGGCTGACTTCCCAGGTTCCGGTGCCAGTTCTTGAAAACAGGAGTCGTCTGGGGCTCGCCGCGCGGGGCGTCGGGCGAACTCGTGATCGTCTCTCGCTGCTCAACGACGTCGAGGCGAAGCTGTCTGGTCCTACCGGCAGTAGTCCCTACCGCCCGAGGCACCACTGTGAGGTTGGTGTCCTGAGATCTGCGGAAAGGCGACGATCCTTGGGCCTGACCTGTCGTGACAGGAAGCCGGCATCATACCTAGGGCACGCGTCGGAACCGCCCCGTCGCGGCACGCGCAAATGATCTTCGTGCAGCGCGTGCGGCCGATGCAGCCGGAGGATCAGACAGTGATCACAACCTGGCATCCGGCTCTGGCTGGATGGAGTTACAGGACATTCAAGGCGAGATCTCGCCCCTGTGGATCGGCCGGCTAGGTTTCGATTCCCTGGGAGGGCACGCATGGTTGAAGCAGGTCAGGACCCCGCAGCTGCCTACGGGTGGCGCGGGGCGTTGGCATATCCGGACGGACGCTCCTGGGGTAATCCGCTGGCCGCCGAGTGACTCGGCCCGGCGGTCCTCGCTGGCTCGATCTCCCGGAGGATCGCTGAAACGCAAGGTCGAAGGCGCGACCAGAGGGTCTGGCCCGGTCGAACACCTTTCAGGACGGACGGTTAGGCCAGGAGGGGGTTGGCAACCGGGCATCCTAACCCTGTTACGGGGCAGCGAAACGGGTCGTAGGGCTGGTCAAGTCCAGCGAGGACACGGCTGTGGTCAGGCCAGTCCCAGCGACACCAGCGCACTACGCAGAGCACGGTGACTTGGGAGGCGCCTGCGTCGCGGAGCGTGAGAGCAGCTGACTGGGCCTTGGAGCCGGTGGTCCAGGTGTCATCGACGACGAGGACGTGTCGGCCGGCGACATGGGGCTGATACTCGGAGGGTAGGCAGAATCGGTCGGCGAGGATCTCTCGTTTGTCCTCGCTGATTCGAGGGCCCGGGCTGAGAACGATGCGCCGTGGCTGCTCGCCTTCCACGAAGACGCTTCGTGCTAGTCCGGCCGCAGGGTGCTGCGCGATCGGCAACTTCCGACGAGTGGATGGCACGAAAGTGAGGACATCCCACCGCGACCCGGCCGCCGCAGTCAGGCATGAGCCGTGCAGGAAAGTCGCGGCGGTGACGAGAGTGTGCATGTTCTGGCGACTCACCTCGTCCGGCGGATCCCACTTGTAGGCGTACGCGGTCCGCACCGACTGGTGCCGCATCGTCGGATGACGGTCTTGAGCATACGTCAGCGTAAACACGTTGCGCGCGAGCCTGCCACCGAGTGCTTGGACATGGCCGTCGCATCGCGCACAGATCTCAGTCTGAGACGGCCCTGTGCACGCTGCGCAGGTAAGGCCGGGAATCCGGAATGTGTTTCTAAAGTATCCACCGACCCGGGGCAGGAGAATATCGCGGAATGCTTGAGCGTGCGGCAAGGGCATACGTCAGCCGCTAGCGCCGCGCGACATCATTTGGGTGATCTCAGCGAGCCGATCGTCCAGGCTAAAGATGTGATCGATCCTGTCAGCAGCTTCTTCGACGGTAGCAGCGAGGTACACACCGGGCTGGCCGATAAGCGCCCGGCCCCATTCGGTCGATTCGGCGACACGGCGAGTAAGGATAACCGGTCGGCCGTGGGCGATCGCTTCTCGGGCCTGGATTCGGGCGCCACTGTGCTCACCAGCCGCGACTACCACCGTGGCGTAGCCGTATGCACTCATCGTGGCATTGCGCATCGGGAACGACCGCTTAGTTGGTGACGCATCTGGCCAGAACTGAGAAAGTACCAAACCCGTCCGCGCGATCTGATCCTGCAGCCCATGATTCTGCGGAGGATAATATTTTCGTATTCCAGTGCCAATCACCGCAACTGTCCGCCCATTCGCGTCGAGCGCCGCCTGATGGGCTGCCGTGTCGACTCCGGCAGCGAGCCCCGCGAGCACGGTCAGGTTGCGATCGACCAGCGATCTCGCGAGCGTCGCTGCAAAGGCGAGCGCATTGTCGTCTGCCTGGCGAGATCCGACGATCGACACGGCTTTCTCGTCGGGCTTGGCCTGGCCCGCGTAGAAGATGACGGGCGGGGTTTGACGTACCCCGCGTAGCCGCCGCGGATAGTCGTCGTCAAGGAACGTCGTAAAAGTGAACGCCTCGTCGCGCCACGCCGTGACAGATGCAGCGGCGTCGTGGAGGGCGGATGCCAGGTCGGTGTCTTCGAACAGCGTCGGAGGCACGAGCCGGTCCCACACAGCACGAGCACTGCCAGACAGCCCGACCAGTTCCACGATGTCCTGCCAGGCGATCCCGGACGGCCGGACCTGCAGCAGCGCGACCAGCGCTGCGGCCTCCCGCTCGTCCAGGCTTGACATGGCCAGCATCGTAACGAGACCTACCGTCAAAACCTCACCGCCATCCCACCCCTGGTCACCTACGTCACCAGACGCACACCAGCTGAGACACCCAACTCGTAGACTCGACCGCCACCAGGGCGGCTCCGGCACCGCGAACGATCACGAGAGTCGATCGGAGGCGGCAATTAGCGGCTACCTGGCGCCTCCTCCTACCAGCGAGCTGCTGATCGGCCAAGCACGTGTGGTGGTCGCTTACATGCAAGCCCCAGCAAGGCTGCTCATGGCCACCGCCACGGCGAGCCCTCCGTTGGTCACGGATGACGGCCAATCAGTGAGACCCGCCACTTGTCGGCAGCGGCTAGCGACCTGTCCATGCGATCGACGACCAATTGGGCCGAGATCTACTGCCTCCGCCCTTACAGGCACGGTTTGTATGACGGTCTCGCAGGCGTCGCTGTCAGCGACGCGGGACAGCGCCGCCCGCTAAGTCCCCGCACGACACACGCCAGCGTCGCAGTCACCGCACCGGCAAGGATGCGGCGACGGCCGGAGACGATCGGCGACTCCGAAAGCGCCTTCCACCGAGGGTGGCCCCACCTACGATCAGCCGTATGTCTGATCTCCTCGTGAGCGGGCTGCCTCGCGCCGCAAGGCGGCTCAACTACGCTGACGCCGTGGTGGGGTCTAGCGTCGACGAGCAGACCGAGCTGGTTGCCCTGCTTCGAGAGCGTCCAGGAGGGTTGACCTGGCTCCAGCTCGCTGGTGCGGTCCTTGAGCACGGAACCGCCTCCGTTGCACGCGCAGAGCTCACCGACGCGAGCGTGGTCGACGCCGGCGAACGTGCCGCACACCTCGAGGAGGCTCGCCGCGACGTGCAGGCCTGGCTCGCCGACGGACTTGAGTTCTGGACGATCGCGGACGCCCGCTACCCCGCCCGCGTCCGCGACATCCAACAGGCCCCACCCTTCCTGTTCGCCCGCGGGCATCGCGTCGATGGCGACGCCGCCGTGTCGGTGGTGGGCTCACGCAAGGCCTCAGAGCGCGGCTTGCAACTAGCGAGGTCCATCAGTGAAGCGCTCGTCGCCATGAGCGTCACCGTCGTCGCGGGCCTCGCCGCGGGCATCGACACAGCCGCCCATGAGACTGCGCTCCGCGCGGGCGGCCGGACGGTCGCCGTCATCGGCACTGGTATCAACCGGTACTACCCTGTGGCCAACCGGGCGCTCCAGGCTCGGATCGCCCGTGACGGCCTGGTGTTGTCCCAGTTCTGGCCAGATGCCCCGCCGCAGCGTCACAATTTCCCGATGCGTAACGCCATCATGTCTGGCTACGGCATCGCGACGGTCGTGGTCGAGGCCGGAGAGAACAGTGGCGCCCGGATACAAGCAAGGATGGCTGTCGAGCACGGACGCCCGGTGATCCTCACCGACCTTGTCATCAGCACCACCGAGTGGGGCAAGGAACTCGTCGGTCGCCCCGACGTCTACCTCGCATCGTCTCTGCAGGACCTGACCGGCATAGTCAGCGAACTCGTCGCCAGGCCGCGCAAGCTCGGAGCGGCGCTCGGCCAGATCACCCTCTGATGCCAAGCCGCGCGGCCGCACTGGACACGTTCCGGGACCACATCGTCAGCACCGGTAGTGCCTTCCTGCGAAACGTCCGTTGGACACCGAATGTCACCTGCAGAACCTGCACCGGCATCCCAAACCCGGGTTACGCGGACTGTTACAAGTGCCATGGTCGAGCCGGCTCCGCTGGACTCGCAGACACCCTCGGCTTCATGACCTACGCCTGGCCTGACAGCCAAGCAGGCCGCACCATGCGCGCCTACAAGGCCAACGGGGCGGCGAGCTACGAACTCGTGTCCTCCCTCCTGACCTACGCAGTCGCCGCGCACTGGGACTGCATCGCGACCCGCACTGGGAGCCACCCAGACGCGTGGGCATACGTTCCATCGCTCGCGGGGAGAAACGGGCAGCACCCTCTTGCACGGATCGCGTCTGGCGTCCTCGGCAGGATTCCTCACGTCCAAGTGACCGCCAACAACTATGACGACGACGCTCGCGCGTTCAACGCCTCCCACTTCACCGCTCCGCCGACGACGGCGTCACACGTCCTGCTCCTCGACGACACCTGGACGACAGGCGGGCATCTTCAGTCCGCCTCGGCCGCGCTCAAGGCCCAGGGTGTCCTACGGATCACCGGACTTGTGATCGCGCGATGGCTCGACCCGAGCTGGAGCACGACCAAAACCTTCATAAGCGAACTCGCCCAGGACTTCGACCCGACGCTATGCCCCTACACAGGCACACCCTGCTAACCGTCCCGTCCCACCTCCGACACAAAGAGGGCTTTCCTGGGTCGCCGTCGGAGTCACGCAGGTCGGCCGGCGTCGGCCGCTTGTCAGCGCGCAGCTCGGAGGCGCGGTTGATGACCGTCCGGGGTTCCGAACCGATAGCGCGACCGTCTGTCGTCATGCAGGCATGACACAGATCGACGAGCAGTCAGTCCAGCCCACGGAGCGGCCCATGACGGATGTCCTCGCGAGCGATGATCGTCAGCCCACTGCGGCCGGAGTACTGGCCTGGGGTCGCGGCGACGCCCTTCTGCCCGACAGCGAGGCGACGCCGGAGCAGTTCCCCGCGGCTGACGAACATCTCGGCCGCCTTCTTCTTCGACGGTGACGTCCGGCGTTGAGCTGGTGACGGTCGCCGCCGACGTCAGGTGGCCCAACCTGCGCCCCTCGCCTTCCCCTCGCACCCAACGTGCCGACCCGGCGCCGACGATGCCGGCCCGAGCACTCACAATAGAATGAATGATGCACGAGGGGGCCACGAAGATGCGAGAGCGACAGCTCAGTCGGGTCCGAGCCAGGCTGCAACGGCTTTCGAGCAGCCAAGACCGGGCCGCGGTACTGGATGCGGACGCCGTTGCGGACGTCGAGGCGATGGTCGAGTCAGTCTCTGACTTGAGTGACGACATTGAGATCGCTCACGCGGCCGGTTGGCTGCACTGGATGCGCTACCAGCTACTCGACGATGGGAACGATCAGCAGGACCTCGCGGCGGCGTTGACCTTCTTCGCGCATGTGTATAAGGACCGACCTGACGCGGTTCCCGACCAGGTTCGCGTTCATTTCAGTGAAAGTCTTCCCACGCCGCCCAGCACGCCCGAGGTGCTAGCAACCCACGCCGCCGTGCGATTAGATATGGCGCAGCGATCGGGCGACCGGGGCGCGCTCGATGCCGCAATCACATTTCTCCATCAGGCATTGACTGCCTGCCCACCCGACGATCCCAATCAAGCAGTTTATCTGTCCGATCTCGGCGTCGCGCTGAAGATCCGGTTTGAACAGTCAGGAGTCCAGTCTGACATTGACTCCGCGATCGAGGCCGGCCGGGCTGCCGTAGCCCTCAGTCCGCTTGACCATCCACGCCTAGCCGCCGCGCTGAGCAACCTCGGTCTATCATTGCGCACCAGATTCGAGCTGGCCGGCGCCAAGTCCGACCTGGACGCCGCCGTCGAGGCCTTGCGAGCCGGCGTAAGAGTTGCCCCCACAGGCAGCCTCGATCGGGCTATGAACTTATACAACCTCGGCTTCGCGTTACAGGCTCGGTTCGAGCGGGCAGGTGCCGAGTCCGACTTGAGAGCTGCTATCAAAACACACAGTGCCGCGGCGGCGGCGATCCCCTCCGACTACCCTGACCGTGCGATAAGGCTCTCGGAGCTCAGTTTTGCGTTGTACGACGGATTCGAGCGGACCGGCGATCAGGCCGATCTAGATGCTGCGGTCCATGCGCATCGGGAGGCGGTCGAGGCAACTCCCACCGACCATCCAGATCGCGCCATGCGGCTATCAAACCTCGGAGGTCTTCTGCGCGCACGATTCGAGCGGACTGGTGCCGCTACCGATCTGGACAAGGCCATCAAGGCAATTGACGCAGCGACAGCAGCGGCTACAGACGACGACCCGGGTCGTAGCATGTATTTTTCGAATCTCGGTGGGGTGCTGCACGTCCGGTTTGATCTGACCGGTTCTCGATCTGATCTGGACGCTGCCATCGAGGCCCACCGAGACGCTCTGGCGGCAGCCCCAGACGACGCCCCGAGTCGGGGCTTTAATTTTTCGGATCTCGGTGAGATGTTTCACCTCCGGTTTGATCTGACCGGTTCTCGATCTGATTTGGAGGAGGCCATCGAGGCCACCCGGACGACTATCGCGGCAATGCCGATCAATGACCCGCGTCGTGCTAATCCGCTTTCCAACCTGGGTCGCATGTTGCGTACGCGATTCGAGCAGACCGGAAATCTTAATGACCTAGACGAGGCTGTCGAGGCCGCTGAAGCCGCCGCGGCTGCAATCGACGCCAGCGACGCCAGAAGAGCCATGCTTTCGTCCAACCTCGGCGCCGCATTGCACACCCGGTTCCAGCGCAGAGGGTCCCAGGCAGACCTGGACGCCGCTATGCAAGCGTGCAAGGCTGCCGTGGCTGCAAGTTCTGCCGATGATCCGGACCTTGGCATGTATCTGGCGAATCTCGGAGCCGGTCTGCGTATTCGGTTCGAGCGGACCGGGGCCATTTCTGATTTAGATGCCGCCATCGAAGCCAGCGACGCTGCGGTCGCGGCTACTCCTACCGGCCATTCCAATTACGCAACGTACCTGTCGAATCATGGGCTCGCTCTACAAGTCCGTTTCGAACGGACTGGCGCCAGGTCTGACCTAGACGCCGCTGTCGAAGCGGGCCGAGGCGCCGTCGCAGCTACATCCGTGGACAATCGCGACCGAGCTTCCTATCTGACGAACCTAGGGGTCGCCTTGACAACACGTTACGGTCTTCTAGGCACCCAGGATGACTCAGACGAGGCCCTTGAGACCGTCCGATTCGCTCTGGACGCGGCATCCGCCGACCATCCTCACTACCCAGATCACCTGAACAATCTCGGGAATATTCTTCAGCTCCGATTCAGAAAGACGGGTTCTCAATCCGACCTCGATGCTGCCATCGTGGCTAGCCAGGCTTCAGTGACTGCGAGCCCGGCCGATGACCCGCACCGTAGCGGCCGACTGTTGAACCTCGGCATGGCTCTGGGAAGCCGCTTCGAACGAACAGGTTCCGAGCCCGACCTCATCGCAGCCACCCAGGCGTGCCGCGCGGCTGCAAAGGTTCAGGAAGCGTCGCCGCGCTCGCGCGCGGTAGCGGCCCGCTATTGGGGCCTTAGCGCGGCGATGGGCAAACGCTGGGCAGACGCGGCAGATGGATTTCAAACTTCAATAAACCTATTGGGTCACATAGCGCCGCGTCACTTAACCCGTCCGGATCAGCAGCATATCCTGGCAGGAATCGGCAACCTGGCCGCGGACGCGGCGGCCTGCTGTGTGCGAGCCGGCATGGTCGGGCGGGCCGTCGAGTTATTCGAGCAGGGCCGCGGAGTGCTCCTCGGCCAAGCCTTGGACACCCGCACCGACCTGACCGCGCTCACCGAACAGCACCCCGAACTGGCCACCTCCTTCATCCATCTGCGTGATGTCCTCGACCGGGCCAACGACCCGCCCCCGCAAAGTCAGACCCCACCTGGCAACGACACGGCCGGCGCCAACCAGCGCGCGGCGGGGATGGCATTCGAGGAACTAATCACGTCAATCCGTTCGCTGGCAGGATTTAGCACATTCCTTCGGCCGCCGCCGATCGCCGAGTTGCTCACGACCTCCACCGATGGCCCGGTCGTGGTCGTAGCGGTCTCGCAGTTCGGGTCGTACGCGCTGCTACTGAACAGCAGCCACGTGGAAACAGTCTCGCTGACCGAATTGACCCCCCAAGCTCTCTACGACCAGGTGACCGGTTTCCTCAGCACACTGTCCGACGCTACCTTCTCTGCGGTACAGACCCGGATTGGGGAACTTCTCGGCTGGCTGTGGGATGTGCTAGCGGGCCCGATTCTCGACCGCCTCGGCTTCGTCAGCCCACCTGCCGACGGCGCCGCGTGGCGGCGGGTGTGGTGGTGCACCTCGGGACTGCTGTCGTTCCTGCCCTTGCATGCCGCCGGCCATCACCACACCCGGTTCGACACCCACCCCGCCACGGTCCTCGACCGGGTGATCTCCTCCTACACCCCTACCATCCGAGTCCTAGACCACGCACGGCGCAGCGGCCCCACGGACGCGGCGGGTCAGGTCAGCCTGGGCGCAGAAGGCCGGCTGGTCGCGGTCGCCATGCCCCATACCCCAGGCGCCTCCGACCTACCCGGCGCGGAGACCGAAGCGAACAGCCTGCGGGCCCGGTTCCCTGGCCATGTAGACGTGGTCACCGGCGAACTGGTCAGCCGACAGACGGTGCTCGACCTGCTACCAGCTGTCCGCTGGGCGCATTTCGCCTGCCACGGCGCCACCGACTTGGCCGACCCCTCCATGAGCCGCCTCCTACTCGCCGACCAGCCCCTCACCGTGCTGGACATCAGTAAATTGCGCCTGCCCGACGCCCAGCTGGCCTTTCTGTCCGCCTGCTCCACCGCCATGCCCAGCGGGCAGCTGATCGACGAGGCGATCCACCTCGCCTCCGCGTTCCAGCTTGCCGGCTACCGGCACGTGATCGCGACGCTCTGGCCGGTCGAGGACGCCGTCGCCGCCTTCCTCGCCGACGAGATTTACAGCGATCTTAGTGGTCCGTCCCCAGGCAAGCCCGCTGCCGCGCTGCACCAGGCTGCCCGCTGGCTGCGCAATCTGGATCTTGAGCGGCCGTCCCGGTGGGCCTCCCACATCCACAACGGCATCTGAACCAGCGAGGCGCCTTACCCATCACACCTGCGATGGCTCGGCCGCCGCCCTTGGGCTCGCGCCCAGCGCGACAGCCCACGGGACGAGTTAGTGCTGATCGCGCTTCCTCCGGCCAACCCAGCCCGGCGGCGCGGGCATCACTTGACTGGGCCTGATAGGAAATTAGGTTGCCGGAGGGCCTCAGGCGACCCCGATCGGTTCGAAGCGGATGGTCAGGCCGAGGCTGCTGGCCTGCTTGATCATGCGGCGCATGGCGCGTTCGGGATCTCGTCTGGCGAAGTGATCGGCGCCGAGGTCCTGGTGTCTAGGGCGAACGGGGGTCGAATTAGATCGACAAGCCCCCTCCGCCAGATACGGCTCCGCGCGTCGGATGTCCTGCTCGACGACGAGTGAGCCAGTGCAACCCAGCCCGCCGAACCGAAGATCCTTAAAAGGCGGCTTCGAGAGTTCTTAGGGACCTGGGTTGGCTGGCTGGGTGTAGGTGAGTGTCGGAGGGTAGGTGCCGCGCCAGAGAAGCGTGGTGAGGGCTCGGCCAGCGGCGGGTTCGTCGGCGGGGCCAGGCGGTGGGGTGAGGCGCAGCTGCTGGTAGAGCGCGGTGCGGTGGACGTCGAAGGTGGCGTCGATGAGGTCGGCGAAGATCCGGGCACGGGCCGGCACGGTGACGGTCACGCTGATCGCGGCGAGGGCGAGTCCGAGGGGTAGGGCGGGCCAGGCGAGGGCGGTGAAGGTGCAGAAAAGCATCGACCAGACCGTCGCGGCGACAGCTGCGTCGAGACTGCTTCGGGCGGCCAGGAGTGCTTGGCGGGTCGGTTCGGGCAGCACGAGCCAGAACCGGGGCCACACGACGACGGTGTCGAGGCCGTAACGGATGGTGGGGCGGGTTTCCGCGGCGCGCAGCAAATTGCCCACTGGGGTGGGCAGGTAGTCGGCGGGGGCGATCGGGCGGTGGCGGTGGCGGCGCTCAAGCCGGGCGACGAGGGCACGGTCCGCTGCCGTCGGCTGGGAGCGCAACCGGGCTCGGGCGGCCTGGAGTCTGTTTCGGTCACGGCCGGCCTGGCGCAGGGCGTGGCGGGTGAGCAGACGAGTCATTGGTCCAGCCCAACGGGGCCAGTAGCCCTCAAGCAGGCGGAGCACGGGGCCGGTGATCACGGTGACGAGGACACCGCTCGCGGCGACAGTAAGCAGCGCCGCGAGCAGAAGTGCGACCTGGGTAGCAGCAGCCTGGTGTGTCAGCCAGTGGGCGTCGCTGTCAAGCCGGCGCTGGCTACTGCGATGCCAGATCCAAGCTGCGAGTCCGCCGAGCCAGAAGATCAGAGCCGGGGTCGTCACCGTGGACCATCGGTCGGCGAGTTTCCCACCGACGGCCCCCCAGAACGCGGTGATCACCGCCGGTCAGCTCCTGACCAGTGCGACGTGGTGGACAGGGCACTCGGGGATGGACTCGCCGGCCTGGAGGTGCTCCCATTCGTAGTCGCCTTGTGGGCAGCGGTAGAGGTCCGCGTCGATGGGTCCGGGATCACCCGCCAACAGATCTATGCCATCGGACCGCTCATTCAGTGGGCCGCCGTCGGGTTCCAGCAGCGTCCGGAAGCTGGGATCGTCGAGGAACCTTCGGAGGAACCGTGCGGTGTCGTCGTGCTCGTCAAGCAGCGCGCGCACGGCCGCGGCCGTCATTGCGGGCTCGCTACTGTCGGCGGCGAGGATTTCGTCCAAGCGTTCGGCGGCGTCGGCAGCAGCAGCCGGGGCGAGTATGTCCTTTAGCCGCGGCTGGATCGCACGGCCGGCCGCGAGGGTCGCCTCGGTGTCCATCGGGGTTTGCCTTTCTCGTAGTTACATGGCCTCTGCGCGTCATTGCGAGTGTCGGAGGCCGGTACGGGTCAGATGCCGTTGTGGATGTGGGAGGCCCACCAGGACGGGCGGTCGGGCTGCAGTCCACGCAACCATCGGACGGTCTGATGCACGGCGAGGGCGAGTGGGCGCGGGCGCGGATCGGTGAGCGCGCTGTAGATCTCGTCGGCGAGAAGGCCGGCGACGGTGTCGTCGATCGGCCAGAGGGTGGCGATGACATGCTGGTAGCCGGCGAGCTGGAACGCGGAGGCGAGGTGGATCGCCTCGTCGGTCAGCCGTCCACTGGGCATGGCGGTGGAGCAGGCGGAGAGGAACGCCAACTGCGCGTCGTCAATGCGTAGACGGTTGACGTCGAGGACGGTCAGCGGCTGGTCAGCGAGCAGGAGCCTCCCCAGGGAGGGGTCAGTCAGGTTGGCAGCGCCGTGGCAGGCGAAATGCGCCCACCGACCACCCGGCAGCCGGTTGAGCACCGCTTGCCGCGTGGCCTTCTCACCGGCCAGCACGTCAACCTGACCGGGGAACCGGGCTGCCAAAGCGGTAGTTTCAGTAAGTGCACCGGGCAGGTCGGGGGCGTCGGGAGTGTTTGGCATAGCAACCGCGACTAGCCGTCCATTGGCCAGGCCGACGCCATCACCGCCGCCCGTGGGGACGGTTCGGCGGGCATGAGCCAGCGCACGCAGCGTCGGAGTGTAGGACGAGATCACTCGATCGAGGACCGTTGCGGGTTGAGCGTCGAACCGGGTTTGGTGATGGCCGGCGGCGTGGACCGGCAGGAACGACAACAACCCCGAGACGCACCACCACAGCCGCGGCCACGAGTCACCGCTGGCCGGGGCGCCGGTCAGGTCTAGGCAATCGAGGACCGGGCTGGCCAGGACATCCCACAGCCAGCCTAAAATCTCATCGAGCCGACCTCGCGCCGTTGCCGAGGTGGCATCATCCAACGCCTCGAGAAACGCGCCGACCTGGTCGAGGACGCTAAGCGGGGTCAGCTCCGGTAACGCGACTGCCTGCGTCCCGCCGCTGGTCAGCAGCAGCGCGTAGGACCCGAACTGTGAAACGGCCACGGCCACGATTGGGCCCTGGTTGGCCATAGACAGTAGGTCGCCGGCAGGCGGAGGCTCGAGAAAGGTCTCGAAGCCGTCCAACTTGCGTATCGACGCGATCAGCTTCTCGAACGCGACGTCCGCCGCCCGCCGGTCGGAGACCGTCCCGTCTGCCGCGAGCCCAACTGGCCCGGGCTGTCCGGGCTCAGCCGGGCCGCTCGGCCGGTCTAGTAGGTCTCGCAGTCGGGCGAACGACGCGGCCAGGTCGGGATGCTGCTCGCCGAGGGCGGTCACGTCAGTACGAGTGTCCAACGCCTGGCCCAGCAGCACCCCACGGCCCTGCTCAAACAACTCCACCGCTTGGTCGACCAGCCCGGCCCGCACACAGCACGCCGCGGCGTCCGCCCCCAGACCACCGAGTTCGGCGAGCAGATGCTCCTGATCACTGCGGGACAGACTCCGGGGCGCCACACGTCCGAGCAGCTTCACTGCCATCTCAAATCCCGCCACCGCCTCATCCCACCGGCCCGCCGCCGCCGCCGACCGTCCCCAGCCACGCGCCGCAATTGCCCGCCACCGCGGCGCCGCACCCATCACCCCCACCCCCGCTCGGTAGACACCGATCGCGGCGTCCAGGTCCGCCAGCTCCCCAGCCCGCTCGGACCGACTCCGCAGGGCCATGCCGAGATTGATTGACCGCCCGGCGCGGTCTGGGTGATTCGGTGGCGTGGCGTCGACGGCAGCCTGACTAGCGTCGATCGCGGCATCGAGGTCCGCCAGTTCCCCAACCCTGTCAAACCGGTTCCGAAGGGCGAGGCCGAGGTTCGACAGATACATAGCATGGTCAGGATGGTCAGGTGGGATAGTGTCCACGGCGGCCCGGTAGACGTCGATCGCGGCGTCCAGGTCCGCCAGCTCCCCGACCCGCTCGAACCGGAGGCGTAGGGAGTTGCCGAGATTGGACAGCAATGCGGGGTGATTGGCTAGGGCGGTGTCTACGGCGGCTCGGCCAGCGTCGATCGCGGCATCGAGGTCCGCCAACTCCCCAACCCGCTCAAACCTGCTCCGCAGAGCTAAGCCGAGGCTGGATTGCCATCCGGCACGGTCCGGGTGGTCAGGTGGGGCGGAGTCTATGGCGGCTCGATCAGCGTCGATCGCGGCATCGAGGTCCGCCAACTCCCCAACCCGCTCAAACCTGCTCCGCAGAGCTATGCCGAGGTTGGATAGTCGTCCGGCGCGTTTGGAGTGACCGGGAGGTGTGGCATCGACGGCGGCTCGGCCAGCGTCGATCGCGGCATCGAGGTCCGCCAACTCCCCAACCCGCTCAAACCTGCTCCGCAGTGCCAGGCCGAGGTTAGACAGCCGTCTAGCTCGGTCGGGATCGTCCGGTGCGGCGGCGTCCACGGCGGCCCTACCGGCGTCGATCGCGGCTTCCAGGTCCGCCAACTCTCCGAACCGCTCGAACCGGTTCCGCAGGGCCAGGCCGAGGTTAGACAGGTAAATGACGTGGCCGGGGTCGTCTGGCGAGGTCGCGGCCACTGCAGCCCGGCCAGCGTCGATCGCGGCTTCCAGGTCCGCCAGCTCCCCGACCCGCCCAAACCGGCTCCGTAGAAAATTGCCAAGGGTAGACAGCATCGGGGCGCGACCAGGGTGGTCGGGTGGGAGTGCGTCCACGACGGCCCGGTAGAGGTTTATGGCGGCTTCCAAGTCCGCCAGCTCTCCGAACCGCTCGAACCGGCTATTCAGAGCGAGGCCGAGAGCAGACAGCCCAATGGCGCGGTCTGGTTGGTCGGGTGAGATGGCGTCCACCGCCCGTTGGAGGAGGCCAATGGCCTCGTCCAACGTATTCCGGTCTCCGCTCTTCATCGCCTCGCTCGATAGGCCGACAGCACGGTAAAGCAGTGCAGCGGGCGTCTCGGCTGCGTTGTGCCCCCGCTGGTCGAAGTGGGCGCGCACTGCGTCGGGGACAGCGTCCGGACGGATCTGGTAAACCGGCGCGAACAGCGTCAGGGCGGCAGTGAGATCCGCCTGATCCTCACCATCGGGCAAGAGTTCGTAGCGTACCCAGTGCAACCATCCGGCCACCTGGACAATCTCCAGGTCCGTGGCCGGGCTGCCGGCCGTGCCTAGCAGGGCTGTCACTTCCGCGACCGCTTCCTGATCCAGGACCGCGTCCGGGTCTTGGTCGACAGCGAACCGTTCCAACCGCGCCCGCACCTGTTCGAGCAGACGATCCCTCATGCCCATGTCCCCCGTGCGCGTCGTCGCCGCCGCCACAACTGTGCTGACACAAATAGCGTGACTGGTCACGTTCACACTAGTGGGCGGGCCCGTTAGTTCGTCGGGGGCTCATGCGGCTTGTGGGCGTGGCGAGTGCCGGTCGTGGTTGCTGATGCGAGTGAGGAGCTGGTTGAGGTCGGTGCGAGTGAACTTCCAGTCGAAAGGCCTGGCTGCGGCGTTGGAATGCTTCTCGAAGGTGAGGATCTGGGCGGCGAGCTCGTCCAGGCCCTCGAAGTCGTCGGGGGTGAGGAGCTTGCGCTGGATGACGGAGAAGTCGGGGTTCGATTCCCCGGGAGTGCGCGCCTGGTTGAGGCAGGTCAGGGCCCCGCAGCCGCCGACGGGTGGCGCGGGGCTCTGGCATTTCCGGACCTGCAACTGCCTCCATCCCCGGCCCGGCTCTCAGGTCCCAGCAGTCCGAACCTGGATCTCAGCCGGTCTCGCCGGGTGGCCCAGCCGTGTCTTCGATCTTGGTGTGGGTGTCGGTGCGGAGCTGGTCGACCAGGGTGCGGGCGGTGCCGGCGCTGACGTGGAGTCGATCGCGCAGCGTCGCGGCGGAGATAGGGCGCCGATGGTGCTGCCAGTGCAGGACGTCCTCGGCGCGGGCACGGTGCAGAAGGTCCTGCTCCCGAGCCCCCGACTCGACCTGAGGCGACGTACCGCCTTCCGACGGGGTTTTCCCCTGCCCGTTCCGACGGGCCTGTGTTGATGACGCCGGCTGATCGGACGGCATGGCGGTGTCGGCAGGTGGCGGGCTTGGCGGTGGCGTGCTCGTCTTGGTCGGGTGCATGGCTTGGATCAGGCCGGGAGCGACCTCGGCCCAGCCGATCATCAGCAACGGCCCGACCGCGTCGAACGCCGCCTTGCCATACCGGCCAGCCAACAGCGGCTCCGCGATATTCAGAGCCAACGTCACCACACTGGCAAACACCAACAACCGCCGCGCCGACCGCCCCACCCCCGCCGGATCCCCGTGCACGGCCAGCTGACGCAGTCCCAGCAACAGGCCGACCACCGACAGATCCACCGCCGGCGCCACCAACGGAGCGATGAAAACCGGCACCCCCAGCCGCAAACCCAAATCAAACGAGTTCCCGAACCCGAAAAGAAACGTCAGCCCCACAACCACCACGACCAGCGCGGTGACGAGCCTCGCGGCATAAGGACTCCCAGCGATAGCACGGGCGTCCTCCCGCAGCGGGACCGCCGATTCTTCCCCGTGGCGATTCATCGGGTAACACCCCCGACCTGCCACGAGACGGCGAACCCGATCGGCGAGACCAACCAGACCGGCCCGCAACCGTGGCCGACGAACCGCCCGGCCTCGGCTGCCGCGACGACGACGCACGCTCCGGGCCGATGTTCCACCGCGACACACCCACCGAGATCGCCACTGCGGTCGACTCGGCCGTTGAGCTGGCGGCCCACGAGGATCGGCGCCACCATAGAAGCCGTGAACGGACCCAGGTGTGCGCGGCGTGTGCGCGCACACGCCGTCCCTGCCTGGCACACACCGGCACACACCGGCACCGCGAAGCCCTGACCACCGGACGCAGCGGGATAGGTCAGCATCAGACATCACCGACAAACACGACAATCAGCGCACTACGGATCAGAAGGTTGGGGGTTCGAGTCCCTCCGAGCGCACGCTGGTTGAGGCAGGTCAGAGCCCCGCAGCCGCCGACGGGTGGCGCGGGGCTCTGGACTTTCCGGGGTCTGTACTGCAATTCGTACTGCAATTGGAAACGATCAGCGTTCCGGCGCACGGGAACGTTTCGGCCGTTCGTCACGGTCCGTGACATCTTCCGGACCGTGCAGGCGAGTAAGGATGCCGTCCATCGTCCTGGCCGTGCCGCGTCGGACGTCTTCGAGGACATCGACATAGATGTCGGCCGTGGTCCCGATCCGGGTGTGCCGCAGGAGCGCGCGGATCTCGTTGAGGTCGACGCCCGCGCGGAACAGCAGCGTCGCCGCGGTGTGCCGAAGGTCGTGGACACGGACCCGCCTCACGCCGGCCTGTGCGCAGACCGCGTCCCACCACCGGTTGACGTTGCGGGGATCGATCGGGCGCCCCGCCTCGGTGGTGAGCACCAGGCCGTCATCCGCCCACAGCTCCGCGACATCAATGCCGTGCTTCTCGGCCTTCTCTTTGGCTTCCTGCTTGGCCTGGTCTTGCCGGCGCTGGTGTTCGAGCAGGACCGCGACGACCATTTCAGGCAGAGCGAGAACGGCCTTTGATCCTCTCGTCTTGAGGTTCTCGTCCTCGACCAGCTCCCATCGCTGTTTGCCGGTTTCCGGGTCGATACCGGCACGCCGCCGTCGCTGCTTGCGGACGATGGCGATGGTGCCCGCGTCCAGGTCGAGCGCATCCCAGTGCAGCGCGAGCGCCTCCCCCTTGCGCAGCCCGAGGGCCAGGAGCACGAGCCACAGCGGCGCCATCCGGTCGACGAGCGCGACCGCGACGACCTTCCGCGCCTCCTGCTCATCGAGCGAACGCACCTGCGCGTCTGCCTTGCAGGGCGGTTGGACGAGCGCGGCCACGTTCCGCGTGATCAGTTCGTCTCGGACTGCGTCGCCGAGTGCCGCTGTGAGGATCGTCAGCGCGTAGGCCACCGACCGGGCGGACAGCGGCTTGACCGGCTTCCGCTCCGGCGCGGGAGTCTGCTTTGTCGCCGGCTTCCGCCGTGCCCGGCCGGATGGCGCCCGTTCGGCCGCTTCCTTCGCCCGCTGAGCCGTCTTCTCGGCCGCGGCCTTGTCCCAGGCTGCCCGCTGAGCCAGGCCCGCCGCGGACGGCTCGGTGAGCTTCCGCGTCATCCACTGCCGCACGTGGGCCGGGGCCAGCTTGCGCAGCTCGTGATGGCCCAGGATCGGCACCAGGTGCAACCGGACCTGGTCCGCGTACGACTCCGCCGTCGACTCGGCGAGCGTGCCCGACACGACGCGGGACGGCAGAACGACCGTGACCCACTGGTCGAGGTATTCCCCGACCGTGATCCGCGTCGTGACGACCGGAACACCGTCTTCCACCGCCCGCAGCGCCTTGCGAATCTTCTCCTGAACGTCCTCCCGCGTCGGACCGTAGAACGTCGGACGAGAACCGTCAGGCAGGCTGACCTGACCCGCCCAGCCGTTCCGGTACCGGTAGATAGAGCCCTCGTTGTTGCCGCCCCGGCTACCTTTCTTCGCGGCCATCAGACAGCGTCCGGCTGGTCGCTGGGGATTTCCTTCGCGATCGCGGCCATTGCGAGTGCGTGACGGGCCGCCGCGATGGTGTGTTCGTTCGCGCGTCCGGCGACGAGTTCTTCGGCGATGTACCGCAGAGAGCCGCAGGCGTAGAAGTACCGGCCCTCGGGTGAGTAGGTGGCCAGTTCGGCGCGCGCCCTGTCGAGTTCGGCCGCCGTCGGCTGGTAGTCCGCTGAGTCGCTGGCGGAGGGGTCGGAGCTGTTTTCGGGCATGACGGATCCAGGCTCCTTGCCGGAAGAGAACGGGAGAGTGCCGCCGGCGCGGGTGCCGCTGCCGGGCGCGAGTGAACGTTCCGGTTCTCTGGCGTGGGGAGGGTCCGTCGGGGAGCCGGCCGCGTCCAGGGCGCTAGCGCGTCGCTACGCGATCGACCTTCGGCCGACCCTGGACACGTCCACCTCCCCGACGGCTTGCAACGCCACCAGAGAAACGGAAAAGAAATGGGGGTGGTGCAGGCAGGGGTATCGCTATGGGCGGGAGACGCCTGCCGCCGCCGGGACCAGCGGGGACACCGGGACGAGCGGAACGCTCTCGGGAGCCGGGGGCCCGGCCGGGTTGCGGCGGAAGAGCAAGACCGCTTCGACGTCGTTGAAGTGCTCGACGAACACCGCGCCAGCTGGGACGACCGCGAGCGCCGCGGTCACGTCCTCCACGTCCGCGCCGGGGTGGATCGTCACCTCACACTCGCCCGTGGGCAGCAGGGTGACCAGGACGAGCGCCGGGCCGGTTTCGGGGGTCCGCCACAGGCTGGAGTCGTCGAACGAGAAGATGCCCATAGGGCTTCGCTCCTTGTGAAGGCAAGGGGTGGGGTCTCAGGTCCCGGTTGGGTGTTGGCGCACCCGCCGGGACCGCCTATCGGTTCTCGACACTTGACGGTTGCCTAGTACCTTGTAGGTGAGTCTGCGCCACGAGGTAGGCAACCGTCAAGTACGGTTCTCGTGTGCACCACCTCATGGGAGCCGCCGAGATCGGGAAGCGTCTCGGCGTGAGCCGCCAACGCGTGAGTCAGATCGCTGCCGGTGACCCGACGTTCCCGAAGCCGGTGGCCGATCTGGCCGCCGGCCGGATCTGGCACAGCGAGGACGTGGAGCGCTGGGTTGCCGAGCACCGGCCCGACCTCGGACCGCCGGACGACGACAGATCGTGACCCGCGCCGCCCCAGTCTCCGGGCGGGAGGTCCGCGTGCTCGCCCGTCTGCTCCCGGTTTCATGCGGCCTCCCCGTCGTGTCCACGTAGCCGACCGACGTAGGCGATCAGGGAGTCGTGTGGGATGCGGCGCAGACGGCCGATGCAGATGGATTCCAGCTCGCCGGATGCCAGGAGCTCGTAGACCCGTGAGCGGCTGATGCCGAGTTGTTCGGCCGCTTCAGCGGTGGTGTGCAGGAGCCGAGTCACGGCGTTGTCTCCTGTCGCGGGGCGGGGCGGACATCGGCTCAGGCCGCGGACGGCCGGGCGTCGCCGGGCGGCCCCGTCGCGTCGGGGGGCGCCAATTGCGCGCGCCAACGTTGCCGGTTCGCGATCGCATGCAAGATCAGGTGTTCGCGGCGGGGTGCGTCCGGGTCGCCGGGCCGCACGAGTTCCCACGCGACCCGCGGCGCATCCATGCCGTCGGACGAGCCACCGGCGCGAGCCTGCCCGCCGGCCGGGCTGTGGGGGTCGGCCTGCTTGCCGAGTGCTTGCAACTGTTCGCGCACGAACGCGACCCGGTCGGCCTTGTGGTCGCCCAGCGTTTTGCCGGACCACTTCCGCGAGACCAGAACGCGCCGGCCGCCGAAACCGAGCGTCTCGCGCCGATGTGCCTTGCCCCTGCACCGTCCGGGGACCAGGCCGCCTCGGGCGTTCTTGGGTGCGATGCCGTGGAGTAGCCAGTTGGCGCAGGTCGGCGAGCAGGGTTCGTAGCGCAGCGCCGCCGCGAGCCGGTCAACGTGGGCGCGTTGCCGGTCAGAGGTGATGGCGTGGCATTCGTCGAGCGACTTGGTCAGGTACTTGGACAGATAGCCGATCAGCCGACCGGCGGTGTCGCTGTTCGAGGTGACGCCGTCCGCGCGGATCTGCGGCCCGAACCGCACGACGTGCGCCGGTTCGTCGTCCGAGCCGATCGCGTCCAGCGCCTCATCCCACGACACCAGCTCCGCCCCGGTCGTCGGGTCGAGGTAGCCGCCGGTCTGCTCATCCCAGGTCGGGTGGTCAGACCCGCCCGTCGGGTGGATCGGTTGGTCGGTCGGTGGCCACCAGACCTGGTGGTAGGTCGCGGCCGCGACTTGGCGCAGCAGGACGCGCGGGACCGTTCCGCGGAACGCGGCGTGCAGGTGCGGGGCGAGTCGCCGTTGTGGTTCCAGGACCGCGAAGTACTGGACCTCCCAGCCAACCGCCCGGCGCAGGTTCTGCCAGAACCGATCGATCAGCTTCGGGAAGTGGATCGCGTCCCGCGCCGCGCGCCGGTAGTCGTAGGTGTCCGGGTCCACCGGCGTGCCGTCGGCGAGCACCCGTCCGTAGGTGTCACACGTCAGGGTGAGGAACATCGACGGCCGCCAGGCCGTGCCATCCGGCGCCGTGTAGGTCCGCCCGACCGTGCGCTTGTCCACCGGCAGCCGGGGCAGGTCCGGGGCGTCTTGGCGCCGCCGGGTCGATCGTGTCCGCCGAGGTCGTTCCCGGTCGTCCGGTGCCGCTTTGCCCCGGACGCCAAGGTCTGTGAGGTGCTCGTCGACTTGCCCGATCATCTCGTCCGCATCGGTGACCCCGTCCGTGTCGCCAGCCTGCTCTGCGTCGGTGCGGATCGCTTCGAGGTCCGCGCGTAGCCGGCCGAGTTGTTTGGCTTCATCGTCGGGCGGGTCGGGTGGGGGTAGCGGTTCGTCGTCCAGGTGCCAGCCGGTCTTGCACTGCGCCATCCGCAGCCGGCGCGCTCGCTCTGCGCACGGTGGGCATTTGCTCGCCAGCGTCGCGCCACACGGAGCCGGGACGATCGTCGTCTCGCCGGTGTCCAGGTCCACGCGGCGCAACGCCACCGGCCGCATACAGACGCCTTCCTGCGCCGCGACCGCTTCCACGACCTGACGCGCCAGAGGCATCCGCATCCGCGCCGCCCGCGATCCGGGCCGAGGTTCCTCGCCGGTCGTCTGACCGGAGTCGGCGCCGCCCTGGTCCATGGCGGTCACTTCTCGTTCCAGGGGTTCCCGTACTCGGTGAGATCGGGCAACCAGCCATCCGCCGGCCGGTCGAGATCAGGCACCCAGCCCGCCTGCGGGCCACGGTTCGGACCCGGACCGTCTGCCTTGCGCCATGGCCAGGCCAGCCGCCGACGTCGAGCCGGTCCGTCGAGTCCAAGGAGGTGCCCGAAGCCACGGGACCGCAGGATGTCCGCGATGTCGGGGGCGATCGTCGGCCCGGCCAGCGCCCCGCGCGCTGGTACCAGGCGTGCTGGAACCGGGCGCACAACCGCGATGGCACCGGCGGTGGGAGCGCTGTAGCGGTCGATGGTCCGGCGGATCTCCGCATCGTCCGGCCAGGACGCCCGCACGCGAATCGGGTCGCCGCCGCCGTCTTCCGCGACGTAGCCGGTTCCCTGGAGGTTCGGTGGGATGTCCTGGCAGCGCGCGCCCTTGTCGTGGGCGCCGGCCCCGAGCACGAGGTCAACCTGTTCGGCTTCCACCAGGCGCAGCGCGACCCTGACCGGGAACAGGTCACGGAACGGCAACGTCTCCTTGCGCGGGTCCTGCACCGCGGCCACGACGACGACGCCCGGCGCGCGGCCCTGGGACAGCAGCAGGCCCAGCGACGCGGAGAGCCGCCGCTTAAGATCACGATCTGTCACGTAGGCCGTCAGGGCCGCGATCTCGTCGACCAGGACCACGATCAGCGGGTCACCGACCGTCGGCGTGTGCAGCCGGGCGACGCCGCGTAGCCCGTCCGCGCGGGACTGCATCCGGGCGACCGCGTCGTCGAGGAGATCGGCGATGGAGGGCAGGTCGTAGGCAAACCGGGCGAACAGCGGCGCGCCCGCGGCCATCTCCATGCCGCCCTTGGGATCGCACACCCACAGCTCCGCGAGCCCTGCGGCGACGGCCGGACCGAGCGCGCGGATCAGCGACCACAACACCGACCCCTTACCCGACCCCGTCGCACCCGCTACCAGGACGTGCGAACCGCGAAGCGGCAGCAACCACGGGCCGCCGTCTTCACGCCGGCCGATCGGCAGGTTCTCCAGACCGTCCGGTCCGCCCAGGCCGTCGACAGGTGCCGGGGGCACAGTCTTGTCGAGGGGATCGCGGCGGTAGAAATCCAGCCAGACGAACCCGACCTGATCGCAGCGCACCCGGCACGCCCGCGCCCGGTAGACGTGGCGCAGCGCCTCGGCCTGCTCTGCCCACTGCTCCGGGGTCTGTCCAGGGAGCAGCTCGACGCGCAGCGACTCGACCGCGACCGACGCGCGGAAGCCGCGGATGCGGGGGAAATACTCGTCGAAGCTGACGGTCTCGGCGTTGGACGCGGGGATCTGGATCGCCAGGCCGCAATGCAACGTCGCCGGCCGCCACTTCCGCCGGTAAACGGCCACGAGCCGCAGCCGTCCCCAGGTCCACCAGGCCGCCCGGTCAAACGACGCCCGATGCGCGAGCCGCCACGCCGCCGAGACCAGCACGACGAAGCCGGCGAGCGCACCCAGGCCGAGCACGCCGGTCTGGCGGCAGAACGCCGTCAGCACGACGAGCACGCCGACCGCGACCGGATGCCGCAGCACAACGAGTAGGCAGCGGCCGGCGAGGCGGCCGAGCATGCCGACGACGATCCACCACAGGGGTATGCGGATCTTGTCGTGACGTGCTGGCAGCGACGGGAAACGGCGATCCCCGTTGATTCTGCGCATGACAAATACCACCCGTTTCACGGCAGGGCAAAGCCAAGGGCAAGAAAGGAAGAGAAGAAATGCGGGGCAGGTCCCGGGGCAGCCGACGTCTATGTCAGGCCGGCGGCCCCGGGACGCCCGTGAGAAACGTGCTTAAGCGGCGCGTGAGCCCCGAGAACGACCCGCCGACGAGGGCGCGGCCAGTCCGGTCGGCGGGTGGACCAGCTCCGCCGCCGGGTCGGCGTTGAGGGCGAAGCGGGTGCAGTCCTCGGCGAACCGGGCCGCCGCGTCCGCGAGCTCACGGACGAACTGCATCGCCGTCGCGTCGAGGTCGGTGTTCGACATCGCGATCGTCACCGAGACGTCCCCCGTGGTCAGGGTCAGGATCGGGGACCGCTCCGGGTAGACGTTGAGGTGGACCGAGGCCCCGCCACACACCGAGAGGTGCGACGACAGGCGGGTGCGCGACTTGACCGTCCGACCGCTCACGCCGCAGCCCCCGAACCCCGCCGGCCCGCCGCAGGCGACGCCGGACGCAGGCCCGAGGCCCGCAGCGCGAACATCTGCTTCGGCCGCGCCCCGTTCGAGTCCACCCACGGAATCACCTGGATACCGTCCAGCTCCACCGGCCGAAACGGCGTCCCCGGGATCGGGTCCGGCATCACTGGAGCCACCTCAGCGGCGATCTTCACCTTCAACTCCGCGGTCCGCGCCGTCGGATCCGCATCCATGATCCGCACGACCCACATGGGCAGGCCCGTGTCACGGTCACGCTCCTGCACCGGGGGCGCCCCCGGCCGGGACTTCTCGAAATCGTTGGACTGCTCTACGCCGAGCACGTAGGCACCGTTCGGGAACGCGTCCGCGAACGCGATCGGAATCCGGCGAGGAATCGCCACAGTCGCACACCTCCGCTAGGAAAGACCCGACATCCGGCTATCCGGACACATCGGGTGTGTCCTAACCATGCGCGCTCGTGAACCGCTCGCCAACCTGCTATGCGCCTGTGTATGACGTCATGGTATAAATCGCGATGTTGTTTGCTTTGGCGACAAAAGCCGGGTTGGCTTGCGTCATGGAGATGACAGACAGCCGACCGGCGAAGCCGCACACCGCGCGCGGACCGGTCGACGGCGAAGACTGGCTCGCCGTCGCGAACTGGCTCAACAGCCGTATGGCCGAGCGCCGGATCGGTCAGCAGCAGCTTGCCGACGCCGCCGGGGTATCCGTCGCGACCGTGCGCGTGCTCCAGCGTGGAGCGGGCGGGCGCCGCGTGCAGAACGAGACCCTCGCCGCCATCTGCCGCGCGCTTGGCTGGCCCGACAACCACCTGCTGCGCGTCCTGGTCTCCGATCCCGACGCCGCCGGGCTGATTCCCGCGGACACAGCCGCGCAGCTCCTCGCCGCGGTCCTGCGCATCGAGCGTCAGATCGACCGCATCGAGAACCGCCTGTAGCAGGTAACACCCGCGGCCCCGCTCCGCCAGGACACGAGCGCTCACCCACGGCACGAGCCATCGGCCGCCAGGCGTGGGGGCGGTGTGCATGCCGCCGCAGGGAACGACGAGAGCCGGACCTGCGGGTTTACTCGCCCGTCAGGTCCGGCCCACTGGCGGTCCGGGATGAGGCCGCTACGACGCCAGGGCCACCGAGCCGTGGTCCGCCGGTACTTCCAGCACCCCGGTAAGCACGCGCCTCACCGCAGCGAGGGCGTCCGCCTGCCCGTCGGCGAACGCCGTACGCTCTGCCGCCGTCACGTAACGATCGCCGGCCGAGAGCCCATCCGGCCCAGCCGGCCCGACGAGCGCCCCGCCGCGTTCCACCGCCCCAGCCGCGAGCAGGTCAAGCAGTCCAGCGCTGGACGGAGGCTCGGTCGCCGGCCGGTAGACGAGGACCAGATCGACATCCCCGAACGCCTCGGCGAACGCGAGCCCTGCCGGAAGCCGCGCGATCTGGTCGTACAACTCCGCGAGATCGGAGCCCGACGCCACGACCAAGGCCCAGTCCTGCCCGTCCCACGGGGTCGCGACGACACCGGGCGTCTCCGGTCGCCGCACCTTCGTATCCGTATCGGTGCCCGCCGAGGCCGCTGGATCTTCTGCCGATTCATCGAGCCCACGGCCCGCATCGTCGTGTTCTGCGAGGTCAGGTGTCATCCGGCCCTTCCCATCATCCGTGCCGAGCGAATGTCACCCCGCGTCATGCACCACACGGCGGGGTTGTCGCCCAGCCTTTCGGCGACGCGAGCGCAGCGGAAAGAGCTACGGGCGTATACGAAGGGTGGCTACACTTCCGCATAGTGCCGCCACCGACACGGTAGGGATACGCCGCCCGCACGGAAGGCCCGCGTCATGACCCCACGCCGCCCGCGCCCCGTCCCCCCGGCCGATTTCTGGCATCGCCCCGAAGTCGCGGAAGCCCTGGCCAACAGAGATATCGGCGCCTTCCTGAAGATCTACCAACGGTGGAGCGGCGCGACCCAGACTCAGATCGCCACGGCATGTGAGGTCCCGCAGTCGCACATCTCGCACATCATCCGAGGAAAGCGCCAGGTCACCAGCCTGGATATGTACGAGCGGTTCGCGAGCGGCCTGGACATTCCCCGCGCGCTGCTCGGACTCGCCGAGCCGGCCGCGGTGCATGAGCCACCAGCCGCCGCCGAGCACACTGGCCCAGACCGTCGAATCGTTCTTGCTGCGACGGCCGCGACCGTGGTCCTGGCCGCGGATGAGGAGCTGGACGAGGTCACCCAGCGGATGCAGCTGTTCGCCGCGACCAACGTCAACGAGTCCGCAGTTCAGCAGCTCGACATGAGCGTCGACCTGATCGGCCGCCGGTACGAGAGCTCCGACGCCGCGACCGCGTATCCGACCGCGCTTCGCCAGCGCCGCTATGTCGCCGAGCTGATGAGCGGCCACCAGCACCCGCGTTACCGCGGTGACCTGTACGTCGTTGCCGGAAAGCTGTCCGGACTGCTCGGCTACCTCGCGTTCGACCTGGGCAACGAGTTGCTCGCCCGCGCCTACTGCAACGAGGCGATGAGCCTCGCCCAGGCCGCCGGCAACCGCGACCTCGCCGCATGGGTCCGCGGAACGCAGAGCTTCGTTGCCTTCTACGCCGGCCGCTACAAGCAGGCGTTGGATTACGCCCGCGACGGCCAGCGCTACGCGGCCGGAGGCCCCGCGTCCATCCGTCTAGCGATCAGCGGCGAAGCCCGCACCCTTGGCAAGCTCGGCGACCGTCGCGGCGTGGATGACGCGGTCAGCCGCGCCCTTGCAGCCCACGCTCGGGCCGACCACGTCGACCCGGTCGGCTACTTCCTGTCGTTCGAGCCGTTCGGCGCCGCTCGCCTCGCCGGCAACGCCGCCAGCGCCTACCTCGCTTTGGGCGCCGTCGACCGCGTCCGCGAGTTCACCGACGAGGCCATCCCGATCTTCGCCCGATCGAACTCGGCCGCCAGCCACGCGCTGACGCTGGTCGACGCGAGCCTGACCTACCTGACCGACCGCAACGCCGAGCCCGACCGCGCCGGAGTCCTGGTATCCGAGGCGCTGACCGTCGGAGCGAAGCTGCGATCGCAGATCGTGGCCAGCCGCGCCAAGGACTTCGTCACCAGCGCCGCCCCCTGGGCACACGTACCCGAGATCGCCGAAGTTGCCGAAGCCGTCGCCGCCTGGCGTGTCCCCAGCGCCTGAATCGCCCCGGTTCTAGCCTGACGGAGTGCCGCACTCCCACGAGGACCAGGTCGACGCCGAAGACTGGGAAATCTTCCAGCGCACCGAGCAGCTGGCCAACCACTGGTACTGGCGCCCCGGCCACCGGCCAGGACGCAACTACCTGACGTGGTACTTCGTCTTCGACGACCAAGCCCTCCGTGACCACATCGCCCACCACCAGCAGGCCCTCGCCGACCTGAACTACCTAGACCCGGTTCCCCCGGACGGCATCCACATGACCGTCCAAGGAGTCGGCTTCCCCGACGAGGTCAGCCCCGAGGCCGCCGAGCGGATCGGCGAGAACGCCGACGCCCGCATGGCGGACATCGCCCCGTTCACGCTGACGATCGGCCCGATCGCCTCGTACCCGGGCGGCACCTTCCTACGGGCCGCCCCCTGGCATCCCGTTGCCGAAGTCCGCGAGCGCCTACGCCAGGCCATCGCCGACGAACTCGGCGCCGACCAGGTTCCCGCGGAACCCGCCAGGTTCAAGCCCCACGTCAGCGTCACCTACTGCAACGCCACCCCACCCGCCGGCGAGGTCATCCGCCGTCTCACCGAACTCCGTCAGGAGCCAGCGATCGTCGTCCCCGTCGCCAGCGTGAGCCTCCTCGAACTTCGCCGCGAGGGCCACACCTACCGCTGGAGCACCCGCCACACGGTCACGTTCACCGGCCCGTAGATGCGAGGCGCGACCAACGAGGCCGCCACCTGCCGAATTGCTCGTTTTGAGATCAAGCAGACTGGCCGCGCCGCGCGGCGGCTGCGCGTGGCGCTGGCGCGCCATGCTCGCCGGAGCGTCGCATCTGGGCTGCCATCTCCTCATATCGGCTTGACCGCCCCCTTGCCAAGGCGGAACAACTGCGGGACGATCACGCGACGGGGGTGAGGGTGGACGTCTTTCTAAGCTATACGGGCGAAACCGTCGACATTGCGCGCGAGATTGCGGCATACCTTAGGCAGAACTCGATCAATGCGTGGCTCGCCGCCGATCATGTTGCGCCAGGCGACAATTGGTCCGCGAGAGTTTCGACACAGATCGAAACAGCTGACGCGATCGTGATTATCCTCTCAAAGGATTACATGCGCAGTCACTGGGCGCGAACAGAGGCCGCCTTCGCCACTGCAAGAACGATCCAGGAATCGGGTCCGGTTGTAATACCCGTCTTCACGGATGACTCCGAGATACCCCCACTCCTTGCTTACATACAAGGCGTCGAATACGTCCGGGGTGCCGACAACCATCTGGCGCTGGAGCGCATAGTATCCGCAGTTCGAAGGAAGCCGCTCCACGGAACTAAGATTGACCTCGACAACCAAATTAGAGCCATTGATGCTAACCGCCGACTCCTCAACGCCGAAGAGGTCGACTGGTATCGCAGGCGGCAGACTCGCTCGCGACAGACGCTAACATTTCTCGTACTGTTTTTGGTGCCGGTCGTAATTCTTGGAATTCTCTCCATTCTTGTCTTCTTATTGCGCAGCTGGCATGGCTCATCGGCTGCGGGAGTAGCCATCGGCGTCTTGGCTACCATTCTGGTCGAGACAATCGCACTCTCGTTCCGCTCCCTCCGCCGCGGTCCGAGTAGCTCAACTGACCACGAGGGGCCGGCGCATGACTAGCAACGCCGGACTTCCAGCACCGGGCGCCGTTCAATCTCCCGAAAATCAACAAGCTCCAGAGCCTGCTACGATGAACGATCGTATTCGTTACATGTTCGAGAACGAGGCGCTGCGCCAGCAAATAGAGGTCTTTGAGCGCCGGAAATCTCAGGACAGAATCTGGGATGCCATGCGACTAGTAATGGCTGCGGCTTCAATTTTTCTAATGATGTTTGTGGTCATTATCTGTGCGTGGATTATATTTCAAAGTCGAAACTTTTCACAAGAAACAGTGGCGATTGCTACCTCCGCAATTTTAGTAGACGTCCTTGGCGCGATCATCTCTATTTGGCGGAGCATTATTGGCAAGGAGGGGCCGGGCAGGCTGGCCCCAGTGACATCAAGGCCTGGTATGCCGGCCAGCGCGCAAGCAGACCAGGGGCAAAGCAGCGCTAACGTCCCAGACGCCAACGAAACAAAGTGACCTAGCGCAGAGCCGCTGCTCTATGGCGGTTCCTCGCCAACTGCCGGGGTCACAGGCGAGCTGCCGCGCCGCTTCCGCTCCTCGGTGCTGGCGCACCTGCGGTACGGGTCGACTTGCCGACGAAGATCTTCATCCGCTGATCGCGGGGATGCCGAGTCGAAGGCAGGTCGCGATCATGCCGCGCGGTGACCACTCCTCGGGCCTATGGCGGCCACGCTGGCAGCCAAGCTGGCCGAGTGGCGTGGACGAACGTGGACGTCCATGGAACCGGCGACCGTCTGACCTAGACCGGTGGACGTCGGTGGACGTCGGTGGATGTCTACAGACGAGTATCCGGGAATCTCATAATCCCATGATTCGCGAAATCAGTCGTTGGTGCCCGATTGGGCGGAGGTCACCACCTATGCAAGTGGAGCGTAGGAGCACACCGAGGGGTCAGGCGGCGACCACGGGGACCGGCAACACGTTTTCCAGGATCTTAGTGCCTGTCCTGAATCTTGGTGGTGTGTACCGGTTGTGGTCCGTTCCTGATCTTGCCGGCGTGGTGGCGTGAT
>NZ_JADWYX010000269.1 GCF_016786355.1 Frankia sp. AgB1.9 | reverse complement strand
GCGGCCAGACCGCGAGCGGGACGGCTTCCGCGACACCAGCGATCGACACGTTACGAACGCCCGCCATCGCGGCCACGCACCGGCGCGGTGCTGGGACGCGCAGCGCCGGGCCGGTGCTTGCAATAATTAGCGCGTTGCAAGCGCAGGTAGGGCGCCGCGCGGGCGGGCTAGCTGTCGCCGTCCGGCGGGTTGGGCGTGAGGCTTCGTCCACGGCCCGGACGGTCGCGCATCCATGCCTGGAACGTCGACCGGCGCCACCGGGGCCGGTCGGGCACCGACGCATCGTCCGGCGGTGGCATGCGCCCCTGGGAGCGGTAACCGCGCAGCGTGCTCGGCAGGATTCCAGCTAGCTCGGCTAGCTCCCGGTAGCCGAGCAACGGGTCATCGTCGGTCACAGGGTGATCTTACGAAAACCGTAATGATGCATCGCCCGGATGTATCATCGCGGTGTAGGCGGCCACTGGCGGGTGCGGGAACACCCGGCCAGCGGCCTTGATCACACACCTGTGGATGAGACAGGAGGGCGACCCATGCCCAGTATCCCGCCCGATGACCTACCCACGTGGCCCGAGCCCCGGTGGAACCCTGCGCAGCTAGCGGCGCGCGGGGGTGGACTGTTCGAGTTGACGCTGCGTTCAGGTGCCACGCCGCGTGACCTCGCCACGGTGGCGCGCACGATGCCCCCGGCGGTCTACCTCGACCACCGGCCCGCGTCGCGGCGGGACACCGATGTGATCCTGATCTTCCGGGAGAACCCGGCCGGCGCGGAGATCTCGCACGTCGCGCCGGGTTGGACACCGCAGGTCGGTACGGCCGCCGGTCCGGACCGTGGCCTGACGCCCCATCAGATGGCCATGGCCGAGCTGATCACAGCGGCGGACGACGCCGCCTGCGGGGCGCGGATTCTCGCCCTCGTGACGCGGGCCGATCCGGCCGAAGTGATGGCATTGGCGGACGTGATGCGCGCCCGTCGCGGACCCCGCTGCGGCCACCGGCACGGCGGCACCTGCGGGTAGCCGCGCGCCGCACGACGTGGCCCCCGACCCGCACCGGGTTGGGGGCCATGTCGTTCACGGACCCGCTCACAGGTCATGGGCAGGGCGCCCCGGGTGTAGCGGGTAGCGGCTGCGCGGGGCGGTCGCGGCCCCGTGGAGCCGGTTTCGGCGCCACGCGCGCCGCAGGCGCTACCCGCTACACCCCCGCGTCGTCCCAGCTCACGGCCACTGCACGGTGTAGCGGCGGGGGTTTGCCCGCCCCGACCCCCCCCCCCCCCCCCGGCCCCCCCCCGCCCCGTGGCAACCCCGTGGCCCCCGGATCCC
>NZ_JADWYX010000268.1 GCF_016786355.1 Frankia sp. AgB1.9 | reverse complement strand
AGAGCGCTCACCCACCAGCGGCTACCGACACCGAGCCTGCCCCACGGCAACCCGGCAGCTCCCATTAGGGCCAAAACGGCGATCTTGCTGCCGCCTGGGCCTCAGGTGCTGGGCGGGTGCGGGGTGCCGGGGGCTAGCCGGCGGCGCCGACTGGGGTTAGGGCCGAGCGGGCGTCGGGGAGGGTCGCGGAGACGCCGTCCGCGAGGGTCAGGTCGGTGGCGAAGGCCTCGGGCGGGGGGCAGGTGCAGACGAGGTTGCGGTCGCCGTAGGCGCCGTCGATGCGGCGGACCGGGGGCCAGTACTTCGCCGCGCGCAGCGAGGTCACCGGGTAGGCGGCCACCGAGCGGGGGTAGGCGTGGTCCCAGCCGTCGCCGGTGACCATCTCGGCGGTGTGCGGGGCGTTACGCAGGGGGTTGTCGTCCTTCGGCCAGGTGCCGTCGGCGACCTTGTCCGCCTCGGCCCGGATCGCGATCATCGCGTCGCAGAACCGGTCGATCTCGCCCAGGTCCTCGCTCTCGGTCGGCTCGACCATGAGCGTTCCAGCGACGGGGAATGACATCGTCGGCGCGTGGAACCCGTAGTCGATCAGGCGCTTCGCGACGTCATCGACGGTCACGCCGGTGTCCTTGGTGAGCTGGCGCAGGTCGAGGATGCACTCGTGCGCGACCAGGCCGTTCTGGCCGGCGTAGAGCACGGGGTAGTGCGGCCGCAGCCGGCTGGCGACGTAGTTGGCGTTCAGCACCGCGACCGAGGTGGCGGCCGTGACGCCCTCGGCACCCATCAGCCGCAGGTAGACCCACGGGATCATCAGGATTCCGGCCGAGCCCCAGGGGGCCTCGGAGATCGGGCCGATACCGGTCGCGGGGCCGGCCTCGGGGCGTAGCGGGTGGTTCGGCAGGTAGGGCAGCAGCTTCTCGCCGACCGCGACCGGGCCGACGCCGGGGCCACCGCCGCCGTGCGGGATGCAGAACGTCTTGTGCAGGTTCAGGTGGCTGACGTCGGCGCCGAACTCACCCGGCTTGGCCAGGCCGACGAGCGCGTTGAGGTTCGCGCCGTCGACGTAGACCAGGCCGCCGGCCGCGTGGACGATCGCGCAGGCCTCGCCGATGCCCTCCTCGTAGACGCCGTGCGTCGAGGGGTAGGTGACCATCAGCGCGGCGAGCCGCTCGGCGTGCTGGGTGGCCTTGGCCGCCAGGTCGCCCAGGTCGACGTTGCCGTGGGGGGGGGGGGGCGGCGCGCCCCCCCCCCCGGGCCGGCTGGGACGGCCGCGCGAATTCCCACCGGGCCGTCTTCTGGCCGCCCACCGGAGAACTCCGCCGACACGC
>NZ_JADWYX010000267.1 GCF_016786355.1 Frankia sp. AgB1.9 | reverse complement strand
TTCGCGGTCCCCGGGCCGGCTAACCCCGCCAACGGCCCGCCCGGACACCCGGGGGGCCGGTTTCGCGTGGCGGTTCCTGAGACGGAGGGGGTGCTCAGGAGGTCTGCGCGGGGATGTTCAGCGGCAGTGGGACGGTGCGGCGGGCGTCCACGACGACCGACTTGATCGCGGCGCCGTTCGTGATGACGGTGTGCACGACGTTCGTCAGGTCCTCGACGTCGACGAAGTCGGAGTGCACGTAGTCGCGGCCGATCCAGATCGGGTGCACCGCGCCGGCGAGCGCCGGGTCCCAGCTCGTGATGAACTCGGTCGCCGACTCGCCCGCGCCACCGGCCGAGTTGCCGACGGTGATCCGGGTGAAGCCGAGCGTCGGGTACTCGACCCGGTAGGCCTCGATCAGCTTGTCGAGCGCGGCCTTGCTCACCGCGTAGGAACCGAGCGCCGGCCACGGCTCGGTGACCGAGCCGGTGATCGACGACAGGTAGGCGGCGACCCCGCGAGACTCGGTCAGGTAGGGGATGGCCGCCGCGGTGACCAGCGACGCGCCGATCACGTTGGTCTCGAAGACCGTGCGCCAGGTGCTCGCGTCGACGTCGACGAGGCGGCGCAGCACCCCGATCCCGGTGGCGTAGACGAGCGCGTCGATCCCGCCGAGGCTCGTCGCGGCCTCCTCGACGGCCGACCGGACGGAGGCCTCGTCGGTGACGTCGCAGGCGACGGCGACGGCGCTCTCGCCGGCCTCCCGCGCCGCGTCGACCAGCCGGTCCTTGCGCCGGGCCAGCAGCGCCACCTGGGCACCCCGCTGGCCGAGGCCGATCCCGATGGCACGTCCTAACCCGCTGGAGGCGCCGACCACAACCGTTCGCATCGTGGGCTCACTTTCCGTGTCGATACCGGGGCGTCGATACCGGGGCGCCGAAAGCGCCCAGGTCCGGAGCACGAGAAGTGTACGACGTTGACGTCAGAGTCGGAATTGCTCCGGTGGCCGGCGGGTCGAGTGGACGCCGGAACCCGGAAGCGCGGCGCAGGCGACGGTCCGGAAGGTGGCAGCGCGACGCGACCGCCCTGCCTGCGCACACTCAGGTCGGCGACGATCTCCAGGAATCCGAGGAACAAGCGTTGGGCGGGCGCTCAGCGCCCGACCGGTGGGGGGGGGGGGGGGGGGCCCCCCCGGCCGGCCGGCCGCCCCCCCCCCCCCCCCGCCCCGGCGGGGGGGGGGGGGGGGGCGCCCCCCCCCCCCGGGGGGGGGCCCCGGGGGGGGGGCGGGTCCCCGGCCGGCGGGGCGCCGGCCCGGGCCGGCCAGGGCCCGGCTGGTAGCCGGGACCGGTCGGCATGCCCGGCCGCGGGGGGAACTGCTGGTTGG
>NZ_JADWYX010000028.1 GCF_016786355.1 Frankia sp. AgB1.9 | reverse complement strand
GCCAAAGAGCGCTCACCCACCAGCGGCTACCGACACCGAGCCTGCCCCACGGCAACCCGGCAGCTCCCATTAGGGCCGAAACAGCGATCAAGACCGTGCGGCGGCCCGCGATCCAGGGACTGGGCACCGCGCGACGGCCTCCCGATCACAGGGAGGCCTGATCTGGGCCTTCTCCCAAACGGGGGCCGAGCGGCTGGGGCACACACCGGCCGAGCCGCCCCGGGCTTACGCGGGGTCGTAGCCGAGGTTGGGGCGCAGCCAGCGCTCGACCTCGGTGACTGGCTTGCCCTGGCGGGCGGCGTAGTCCTCGACCTGCTCGCGGGAGATCCGCCCGACGGTGAAGTAGCGCGCCTCGGGGTTCGCGAAGATCAGGCCGCTGACGGCCGCCGCCGGTGTCATCGCGAACGAGCTGGTCAGCTGCATGCCGAGGGTCTCGGCGCCGAGCAGGTCGAACAGCTCCCGCTTCTCGGTGTGGTCCGGGCAGGCCGGGTAGCCGAGCGCGGGCCGGATTCCGCGGAAACGCTCGGCGTGCAGGTCGGCCATCACCGGGGTGGCGTCGGGCTCGAACCAGGTCCGGCGGGCCTCGAGGTGGATGAACTCGGCGAACGCCTCCGCAAGCCGGTCGGCCAGCGCCTTGATCATGATCGAGCGGTAGTCGTCCTGTTCGGCCTCGAAGCCGGCGGCCAACGCGTCGGCGCCCTGGATGCAGACGGCGAACGCGCCCAGGTGGTCGCCGCCGCCGGCGGGCGCGACGTAGTCGGCGAGGCTGCGGTTGGCCCGGCCAGCCGGCTTCTCCGTCTGCTGGCGCAGCATCGGGAACCGAACGTCGCCGTCGGGCGACGCGACCACGAGGTCGTCGCCGTCGGCGTGGGCCGGCCAGACGCCGTGCACGCCGTGCGCGGTCAGCGTCCCGTCGGCGATGACCTGGTCGAGCAGGGCCGTGGCGTCGTCGAACAGCTCGCGGGCGACGGGCTCGTCGAGGATCGCCGGGTAGTTGCCCTTCAGCTCCCAGGCGAGGAAGAAGAACCGCCAGTCGATGAACTCGCGCAGCTCGGCGATCGACGGCGTCAGCGTCCGCAGGCCGGTGAACGACGGGGTGGGCAGGTTGTCGAAGCTGATCTGCTCCCGGTTGGCCCGAGCGGCCGCGAGCGGCAGCAGCGGCCGGACCTGCCGGTTCTCGTGCTGCTCGCGCAGGGTCGCCTGCTCGGCGCGGTTGCGCACGTCCAACGCCGCGGCGCGGTCGGCGTCGAGCAGGTCGGAGACGACGCCGACGACCCGGGACGCGTCGAGCACATGGACGGTCGTGCCCTGGTAGGCGGGCGCGATCCGCACGGCGGTGTGCTGGCGGGAGGTGGTCGCGCCGCCGATGAGAAGCGGCAGCTTCAGCCCGCGGCGGTCCATCTCGGCGGCGACGGAGACCATCTCGTCGAGCGACGGGGTGATCAGCCCGGACAGGCCGACCGCGTCCGCCCCCTCGGCCACGGCCGTGTCGAGGATCTTCGCCGTGGGCACCATGACGCCCATGTCGATGACCTCGTAGTTGTTGCAGCCCAGCACCACGCCGACGATGTTCTTGCCGATGTCGTGGACGTCGCCCTTGACGGTCGCGAGGACCACCTTGCCGGCGCCGCGGCCCGGAGCGATCCGGCCCTCGGCCAGCGCCTGGGCCTTCTCGGCCTCCATGTACGGCTCAAGGTAGGCGACGGAACGCTTCATCACCCGGGCGGACTTGACCACCTGCGGCAGGAACATCTTGCCGGCGCCGAACAGGTCGCCGACGATCTTCATCCCGTCCATCAGCGGGCCCTCGATGACGTCGAGCGGCCGGGCCGACTTCGCCCGGGCCTCCTCGGTGTCCTCCTCGATGAAGTCGACGATCCCGCGGACGAGCGCGTGTGAGAGGCGTTCCTCGACCGTGCCCGCGCGCCAGGACATGTCGGCGCCCTTGCGCGGGCCGGTCGCGCCACCGCCGGAGGCGCGCAGTTCCTCGGCGTACGTGACCAGCCGGTCGGTGGCGTCCTCACGGCGGTCGAACAGCACGTCCTCGACGAGCTCCAGCAGGTCGGCGGGGATGTCCTGGTAGACCGCGAGCTGGCCGGCGTTGACGATGCCCATGTCGAGCCCGGCGGTCACCGCGTAGTACAGGAACGCCGAGTGCATCGCCTCGCGCACCACGTCGTTGCCCCGGAACGAGAACGACAGGTTCGAGATGCCACCGGAGAGGTGCACCCCGGGGCAACGCTCCTTGATCAGCGGAAGGGCGTCGATGAAGGCCTTCGCGTAGCCGTTGTGCTCGGCGATACCGGTGGCGACGGCCAGCACGTTCGGGTCGAAGATGATGTCCTCGGCCGGGAAGCCGATCTTCTGGGTCAGCAGGTCATAGGCGCGGCCACAGATCGCGACCTTGCGCTCGGTCGTGTCGGCCTGGCCCTGCTCGTCGAAGGCCATGACGACGACACCCGCGCCATACGAGCGGATCAGCCGGGCGTGGTCGAGGAACGGCTCCTCGCCCTCCTTGAGGCTGATCGAGTTCACGACGCCCTTGCCCTGCACGCAGCGCAGCCCGGCTTCCAGGACGCTCCACTTGGAGCTGTCGATCATGATCGGGATGCGGGCGACCTCGGGCTCGGTCGCGACCAGGTTCAGGAACGTCGTCATGGCCTGCTCGCCGTCGAGCAGATCGGCGTCCATGTTGACGTCGAGCAGGTTCGCCCCGCCGCGCACCTGCTCCAGCGCGACGTCGACGGCGGCCTGGTAGTCGTCGGCCTCGACCAGCCGGCGGAACCTGGCCGACCCGGTGACGTTGGTCCGCTCACCGATCATGACGAAGCCGGTGGAGGGCGCGATCTCGAACGGCTCCAGGCCGGAGAACCTGGTCCGGGCCGGCCGGTCCGGCAGGCCACGCGGCGCCACGTCCTTGACCGCCTTCGCGACCGCGGCGATGTGCGCCGGGGTGGTGCCGCAGCAGCCGCCGACGATGTTCACGATCCCGGAGGTCGCGAACTCGCCCAGCAGCTGCCCGGCCTCGGCGGGCGTCTGGTCGTAGCCGCCGAACGCGTTCGGCAGGCCGGCGTTGGGGTAGCTGGCGACGTGCGCGCCGGCGAGCGCGGCCAGCTCGGCGACGTACGGCCGCATCTCGGCGGCGCCGAGTGAGCAGTTCAGCCCGACGACCAGCGGTTCGGCGTGCGCGATCGACGCCCAGAAGGCCTCGACGGTCTGCCCGGACAGCGTCCGGCCGGACATGTCGACGATCGTCACCGAGATCCACAGCGGCAGCTCGGGGGCCGCCTCCTTCGCGGCGGCGATCGCGGCCTTCGCGTTCAGGGTGTCGAAGATGGTCTCGATGAGCAGCAGGTCGACGCCACCGTCGGCGAGCGCGGAGATCTGCTCGGCGTAGGACGCCTTGACCTCGTCGAACGTGACCGCGCGGTAGGCGGGCTCGTCGACGCGCGGCGACAGCGAGAGCGTGACGTTCAGCGGGCCGATCGACCCGGCGACGAAGCGCGTGGTGCCCGTCTCGGCCGCGACCTCGTCGGCGACCTTCCTGGCGAGCGCCGCCCCGGCGAGGTTCATCTCCCGGACCAGCGGCTGCAACGCGTAGTCGCCCTGGCCGATGCTCGTCGCCGTGAACGTGTTGGTGGTGATGACGTCCGCGCCGGCGACCAGGTACTGGTGATGGACGTCGCGGATGACGTCCGGCCGGGTCAGGTTGAGCAGGTCCGGGTCGCCGGTGACGTCACGCGGGTGGTCCTCGGGGACGACGCCGCCGACGCGGTAGTCGGCGGGGGTCAGCCCGACGGACTGCAGCATGGTGCCGTACGCGCCGTCGACGACGACGACCCGCTGGGCGAGCAGCTCCTTGAGCTCCTGGATCCGGCGCGCTCGCTGAGCGACCTCGTGCCCCGCTGTCAGGCTCTGGTTCACGCCGGCGCCCATCGAGACCTCCCGCAGACTGTGTGGGAGGCGCCCTTCGGGATGTGGAACCAGCCGAGCGTGGCGGTCCCCGGCTTCAGGATTCACACCAGCAGCCGGCCCGTCGCAGCGCCTCTCGACCTGTGTCGACCTTACCGCGTAGCCACGCCGGTCCTCCAGCGACATCCGCGCCCGCGCCCGACTTGCCGGGACGCGCCGCCGGGCCGCCGGGCCGGGGGCAGCCCGCTCGCTTCAGGCCGGCTACCAGGCCAGATGCCCTGGCAGCGAGGCAGCCAGCCGCCGGCCCTGTCACGTAGGCCACACCGGGAAGTGGGCCTAGCCCCATGGGCGACCACCGATCGAGGGGCTTTGCTGGGACTAATCGGCCGATGGCCGGTCTTTAGCTTTGTTAAGTCCTCTGCCATGCCCGCCTCGCCGTCGGGCGGGTCGCTCCGGCCCGCCGCCGCAGTCCTGAGGAGGTCCCCAGTGGTCATCGCGACGAACGACGTCGCCGGTTCGGCGCCGCCCCCGCCGCGCCCCGAGGGCGCCAGGACCGGCAGCAGACCGGCGCCGGCCGGTGAGCCCGGGCAGAAACCGGGCGAGCAGCCCGATCCGAAGGCCACTGCTGCCCCGGCCGCGGCGCAACGGCTGCCGCGCTGGTGGGTGGAGATCCTGGCCATCGCCTCGCTGTACGGGCTGTACACCGGCATCCGAGGCCTCAAGAGCGACGATCTGGCCGCGGCCGACCACACCGCCCGAAGGCTGCTGCACCTCGAGCAGATCTCGCACCTGAACCCGGAGCACCCGCTCAACAACTTCCTCGTGCACGCCACGGTCCTCGCGGTGCCCGCCTGCTACTTCTACGCGACGCTGCACTACATCCTGACGCCCGTCGTGCTGGCCTGGATGTACCGCCGCAACCCGGCGCACTACCGGCGGGCGCGCAGCACGATCCTGCTGACGACGATCCTCGGTCTCGTGGGCTTCTGGCTGCTGCCGACGACGCCGCCGCGGCTGCTCCAGGGTGCCGGCTTCCACGACACGATGGCCCAGGTCAGTGACTGGGGCTGGTGGGACGACGACGCGAGCGCGCCACGCGGGCTCGGCGGCCTGACCAACCAGTACGCGGCGATGCCCTCGCTGCACTGTGCCTGGGCGCTCTGGTGCGGTTTCCTCATCGCGCGGCACGCCCGCCGGCCCGTCATCCGGGTGCTGGGCGCCTCGTACCCGGTGCTGACGACGTTGGTCGTGATGTCGACGGGCAACCACTACTTCTTCGACGCCGTCGGGGGCGTCGTGGATCTGGCGCTGGCCGCTGGTCTCGTGCTGCTGGTCGGCCGGGTCGCGCGGCGACGCCCAACCCCCGCACAGGGTGCCGGCACCGGCCCGGCGAAGCCCCAACAGGCCGGCGCGCAGGTGCCCACGCAGGGGCTGGCCGCGGTGGCGGGACGCCCACCGGGGAGGATCCCGGTCGGCGTCCAACGGCCGGCCTGGAGCCCCAGGCTGGCGGCCGCCCCCGGGCCCGCGCCCGGCTGAGCGGTTCCTACGAGGCGGCGCGGCGGGGACCGGCCGCCGGTTCGACCAGGCTGACCCAACGAAGGGAAGCATCTCGATGTCCGACGAGGCCAGCTCCGTTCTCGCGGCGCTTCGCCGCTCGCACGACCTGCTGAGCGCCGCGACGGCGGGACTCGACGGCCCGGCGCTGCGTGGGCCGTCCTACGCGTCCGAGTGGACCATCGCGCAGGTGCTGTCGCACCTCGGCTCCGGCGCCGTCATCGGCAAGCTGAACCTGGACGCCGGGCTCGCGGACGCGCCGTTCCCCGAGATGGCCGTCTTCCAGGGTGTCTGGGACGTCTGGAACGCGAAGACCCCCGAGGCGCAGGCCGCCGACGCGCTGCCCGCCGACCAGGCGCTGATCGACACCTACGCCGCCATCTCCGCCGAGGCGCTCACCGCGCTCCAGCTCCCGCTGGGGCCGATGAAGCTCGACGGGGTGACGATGATGCGGCTGCGGCTGGCGGAGCACGCCCTGCACACCTGGGACGTCAAGGTCGCGCTCGACCCGGCGGCGACGGTCGACGCCGACGCGGTCGCGCAGCTCGTCGACGGGGTGGGTCTGCTGATCGGCTTCCTCGGCCGGCCCAGCGGGGACAAGGCCGTCGTCCACGTCGCCCTGACCGGGCCAGCACGGGAGTACGCGCTGACCCTGGGTGACGCCGTCACCCTGGCCCCCTGGGACGGTGCGATCTCCGCCGACGCGACGCTGACCGCGCCGGCCGAGGCGTTCCTGCGGCTCGCCTACGGCCGTCTCGACGCCGCCCACACCCCGGCGGGGATCTCGGCGGAGGGCATCGACCTGGACACTCTGCGCGCCGTCTTCCCTGGTTTCTGAGCGGCTGCCTCCCGGTCGGGGCGCTCCCGGCCGGGAGAGGCGGCCCTTTCCCGGCGGCGGTCAGCGCACCGCGGCTCGGTCAGCGCTCGGCGCAGCGCGCTGTGGCCCGGTCAGCGCACCGCGGCGAGGAACGGGCTGGGCACGCCGTGCCACGAGACGTAGAGCTGCTCACGTGCCCTGGTGCAGGCGACGAACAGCACGCAGCGTTCCCGCTGCAGGTCCAGCGCGTGCGCGTACGGGTCCTCGTCGGCCGGCGTCACCGCGCTCGACGGGACCTGGCCCGCCCCGACGCCGGTGACCGCCAGGCAGCGGAACTCCAGGCCCTTCATCCGGTGCATCGAGCCGACGGCGACCTGGCTGCCCGTTCCCACCTTGCGGCCCCGGGGCTTCGGCTTCGCGAGTGACCGGGCGGGCAGGCCGGCGTCGAGCAGCGCGGTGAGCGTCTCCTCTACGACGGCGTTCGTGCGGGCGGCGACGCCGATCTCGGCCGGTTCGACGCCGGCGTCGATCCAGCCGCGTACGACCTCGACAAGTCCCTTGGCCTCGTCCGACGGCGTCGGCGCCCCGGCGAGGACTGGGCGGCGGCCGTGCAGCTCGGAGCGATAGCCGGCGATGCTGTCGAGCCCGCCGTCCAGGTCGTCGATCCGCTCGTCACGCAGCACGCCGAGGCTCCAGGCGAGGATCTCGGCGGTCGTGCGGTAGTTGACGGTCAGCCGGCTGGCCCGGCCGGTGACGACGATCCCGTGGTCGCGCAGGCTCGCCCGGTGGCCGTAGATGCGCTGATGGGCGTCGCCGGCGAGGAACAGGTCGTTCTCGGCGGGGGCCACGACGGCGCGCAGCAGCCGCCACTGCGCCGGGCTCAGGTCCTGCGCCTCGTCCACGACTACATGGCGGAACGGCCGGCGCCCCGCCGAAGCGGGATGGGGGCCGAACAGGTCGGGCGCCACGGCACCCTGTTCGAGCAGTCGGGTCGCCTCGGCGCAGACCAGCGCGTGGGTGAGGACGCCCTGTTCGCGCAGCCGGGCCTCGAACGCCTCGACGGCGGCCCATACCCGGCCCCGCTGCGCGGCCGTCAGCGGTTTCCCACGGCCGCCCCTGGACGCGGCCTGGTAGCCGGCGAGGTCGGTGATCCCGTTGCCGAGGATCACCTGGCGCCATTCGTCGGCGACGAACCGGTCCCCGAACGCCAGCCCGTGCGCGTCGATGATCTCCTTCCAGAGGTCACGCTCCTCGTCGCCCTGGATGAGCGGCGGTGGTGCGCCGTGGACGGACCGCCAGATCTGGTTGGCGACCTGGTCGACGGTGCGGACCGCGACCCGGTCCCGGATGGCCGCCTCAGCCTCCAGCAGGGCCAGGTTCGTCTGCAGCGTCGCGGTCAGAGTCCCGGTGAAGGTCGTCAGCAGGACCGGCCCCTCACCGGCGGCGGCCAGGTGGCGGGCCCGGTGGAGCGCGACAACGGTCTTGCCGGTGCCCGGGCCGCCGGTGACCCGCGCCGGGCCGCGGTACCGGGCGTTCGCGACCTTGAACTGGATCGGGTGCAGGTAGACCCGCCACAGGTCGAACGGATGGTTGAGCACCTCGAGAAGCTCGGCCGGCCCGGAGACCAGCACCACCCGGTCCTGGCTGCGTTCCACGGCGGCGGCCACGTCATCCGGGTCGAAGGCGCCGGCCCCGACGGTCGCGGGGCTCACCGGCTCGTCCGGCCCACTGACGGTCAGGACGGCCGCGGCGATCTCCTGCCAGACGTCGTCCGGCGACATGCCGGCGGCCAGGCCGTAGAGCACGGTCCACTGGCTTTCGGGGAGGAAGGCCTGGGCGGTCTCCAGCTGGGCGAGGTCGGTGACGGCGCGGGCGAAGGCGAGAGTCTGCTCGTCGACGCCGAGCCGGCGCAGCGTCGTGGCGTCGACGCCGGCGAACAGCGGACGCGTCTCGCCGCGCCCGCGCCGCGCCGATCGGTCCAGCTCCGGCAGCGTGGAGTCCAGGGCGACGCTGTCACGGATCTCGATGCGGCCGGTGGCCGAGTTCACCGACACCCTGCGCCGCTGGGCCCAGGCGTAGGCCTCCTCGTGGGGCAGCACCTTCAGCAGCGTGTAATGGTCACCGCGGTCCGGCGCGAGGACGACGCCACGCCAGAACCGGTCGATCCTGATGGTGCGCAACCGGTCATCCCGGGCATTGTCGATCTTTTCGAGGTGCAGGCCGGCATGGGTGGCCTCCTGAAACTTCGCGAACGTGGCGGAGACCTTTTGTTGAACGGGCTTGTCGAGTCGCGCGAAGTCCAACAGGAAGTCCTTGTCGATGCCCAGCCGAGCCACCGCGCGTCCCCTTTGGTCTCGTCATCGGCAGGTCCACGCCCGGCGCGGATCAGCCCGCGGGCAGGGCCTCATGACGGCCATCGCGCGCCGATCCGGGCGGGCTCCCCGAGACCATACGAGCGGAACCCTCGTTTCCCCACCGCACGTGCCATCTCAGTCAACGTCGCTGTCTGATCACACGATTCGGCACGCAGTTCCCCCGGTCTCCGGTCCGTGCCGGTCCACCGTGGTCCGCGCCGCTTGACAGCCGGTGACCCACTGTGACTGCCAGACTCCCAGCAACAGCCGGCAGATGATCTTGATCGGACCTGGGACGGTCCGCGGCGACGCCCACGCAACGGTGTGAACCCGGCGGGCCGCCAGGTCTGCGACACGCGCGGTAATCCGCCGCGCCAAAGCGGACGGCTGTCACGGCGGTAGACATCACCGATCCCGGTCCCACCCGTCAAGCCGGCTATTCTTCCGCCGTGGCCTGGACGCGGGTGACACGCTGCCATAAATGGGCCGTGTCCTGACAGGAGTGGGTGGCGATGGTCGAGGACCGGATTGGCCTGGCGGATTTCCTGACGGACCTGCGCGCCGAGCTGAGCGAGGCGCAATCCCGGGCGGCGGGTGATGCCCTGAAGCTGGGGGTCGAGGAGATCAGCCTGACGCTGGAAGTGGCGTACACGCTGACCACGGCCGCCGAGGCGTCGGCGGGGGGCAAGGCGAAGTTCTGGGTATTCGCCGAGGCCGAGGCCGGCGCCAAGGGCACCCGCTCGGCAGAGCGCGGCCGCACCCAGCAACTCACGCTGACGCTGAAGCCGCGGGTGGAACAGGTCGTCATTGACCATCAGGGTCACCAGACGACCGTCACCCGGGGCGTCGATGTGGAAGGCGCCCTTGTCGAGGGCGAAGAGGGCGCCGCCCTGCCGGCCCCGCGCCCGTCCTGACACCGGGACCTGTCGGGAATCCCGGGAGAGGCAGTGGTCGACCATCCGACGCGGGCCCGCGTCGCCGAGATCATGGTGGTCCGCGCGGACCCTTCGGGCGAGGTGCGCACGCGGGGAAGCGGTTATCTGGTCTCACCCGGCTGGGTGCTCACCGCGTGCCATGTCGTGCGCGGCGCGGTTTCGATAGCGGTGTGGCTCGGCGCCCCCGCGGCGTTGGTCGCCGAAGAAGGTGAGGCCGTCGAGGTAAAGCGGGTGCTGACGGTCCCGGACGCGGATCTGGCGCTGCTCCCTGTAAGGGGGCAGGCCGGCGAAACGGCAGCTGAGCCGGCGCTGTTCGGGAGGCTGAATCGCGACGCCGGGCCGCCGGTGCCCGCGGCGGCGGCCGGCTGCCCCCGCTTCACACTCCGCCCAGCCCCCGGCCGGGATGGCGTGCTGCTGCGAGAGCTGGCGTATGCCATCGGCGGCATCGCCGCGCTCTCGGACGCCAAGACCGGCCGGTTCGCGTTCGTGGTGGACGCGCCACCTGCCCCCGAATCCGGAACGGCCGGGCATTCCCCGTGGGAGGGAATGTCCGGTGCTGCTGTCTGGGCGGGCAACCGGCTGATCGGGGTGGTCGGCCAGCACCACCCGCGAGAGGGACTGGCTACGCTTACGTTCCGCCCCATCGAGCGGCTCTTCGGTCCCGCGCCAGAAGATCAGCTCGACGCGTGGCGCGCGGCACTGCCGCACCTGCCCGCCCACGGGAATGATCTGTGGCTGGCCACCCCGCCAACCCCGCGCAAGATTGACGTAGCGCGAGCGCGGTGGGCCGTGGAAGCCCTCGCACCTCGCGTACTGATCGGCCGCGGGGCGGAGCTTGCCGCCCTGGCGGATTTCACCGCCTCCGGAGCACGGTGGCGGTGGATTCAAGGGGACCCGTTCGCCGGCAAGACGGCCTTGCTCGCCTGGTTCGCGCTGCACCCGCCGGAACGCGTCGACGTGGTCGCCTGCTTCCTGCGCCGTGCCAGCGACGATGAGAACACGGCGGGGTACGCCCTGGATGTGCTCAGCCGCCAGCTGGCGCTGCTGGCGGACCGGGGCGGGTATACGCCCCCGTCGTACGTATCCGAGCGGAAGAACGACTTCGCCGATCTGCTGGAGGAGGCGGCCCGCGCCTGCGCCGAACGCGGTCGGGGTCTGCTCGTTCTGGTTGACGGCCTTGACGAGTACGACGCCGCGGCGGGCCTTGACCTAGTTGCCTGGCTACCCGATTCCAGGACACTCCCTGGCACGGCCTCGCTCCTGGTCGCGAGCCGCGCCGGCGTCAGTATTCGTTTTCCCGCCGCGCATCCGCTGCGCGATCAGGTGCGGCGCATCACCGCCTCCGAAGCCGCCACCGGGATCCGCCTGGCGGCGCAGGCAGAGCTTGGTCAGGTCCTACGGGTTCCCGGCGGTTTCCTCTTCCCCCTGGTGTCCAGTCTCGCGGCTGCCGGCAGCGGGCTCACGGCCAGTGAGCTGCAGGCCCTGCTGAAACGACGCGGCCGTGACCTCGATGTCAGCGAGATCGAAGCACTGCTGGGTAGCTCCCTGAACCGCAGCCTCACCTGCCTGCACGACCCGGACACCGAAGGCGAGCCGGTCTACGTGTTCGCGCACGAGACGCTGCTCGCCGAGGCGCGTGTCCGGTTCGGCGCCGATCGGGCAGCCTATGAGGATCTGATCGACGCGTGGGCTCGCGAATACGCGCAGCTTGCCTGGCCGCCCGACGCTCCGCGCTACCTGCTGCGTTCGTACACCCGCGAGCTGGGTCGGCGCGCCCAGGATCCCGGCAGCCGGGCCGACCGCCGTCAGGCGGCGGCTGAGCAGCTCTTTCGCTGCGCGCTCGATGCTGATCGGCGGCGGCGGCTCCGGGAACGCCTGGGCAATGACCTTGCTGCCCTGTCGGAACTTGACGAGGCCCAGCTGCTCAACCGCGTGATGGGTGGGGCCGATCTGGGCAGGGCGACGCGCCTTGCCCAGGCCAGGGACGCCCTGAGCGGCCGTGGCCCCGCCCCCTCGGCCGCGGCACTGACCGTATTGGCGGTACAGGACCGGCGTAGGGCGCTGGCCGTGGCCCTCGGCGCGGGCGACTGGGCTGTGGCGGTCGTTGCCGGTGAGCTCGTGCGGACAGCCCAGGACGATCTGGAGCAGGCCAGCACGGTCACCCACCTCATCGAGTCAGTCTCGGCCAGCGCTCCCGCGCTGTGCGAGCTGGCGTTGGCCCAGCAGGCCCGGGGACAACTGGCGGCGGCCGAGGAGTCGGCGGCGGCCGGCCTCGACGCCGCGCGCGCGGTCGCCGTTGTTGACGCGCGGGTGAGCTGCCTGCTTCAGGTGGCCGCGACGCTCGCGACGGTCGGCCTCGCGGCCGCGGCGGAAGAGGCGTGCGCCGACGCGATCGAGGCAGCGCGCCACATTCCGGACGATCGCTCGCGGGTCGTGTGCCTCCTGCGGATCGCCGGCGCACTGGCGTCGACGGGCGGCCCGAGCTCGGCGCGGTCGGTGATGGACGAAGCAGTCGCCCTTGCCCGCGGTGTCGAGGACCCCGCCCGACGCGCCGCCCTGCTCACGGCGATCGTCAGCTCCGACAGCGCTGGCCTGATCAGCCCGGACGACCACGACGGCCTGCTCCTGGACGCGGCCCGCGCCGCTGAGAACGTCACCTCCGTGGAGGGTCGGCCGCGCGCTCTCGCCTCCGTCGCGCTCGCCCAGGTCCGCCGCGGCGTCCCGTACGAGTCGTCGCTGGAGAAGGCGCTGGCACTCGCCGACGAGGTGGAGTATCCGAAATTTCACGCGGAGATCCTCCAGGACTGTGCGACGGTGCTTGCCGAGGCTGGCAGGCGCGAGCGGGCGGAAAAGCTGCTCGCGGAAGCCGTACGCGTCGCTGACAACTACTCGCTCCGGTGGGACGAGTACACCTGGTGGCGGCGCGCCGACACCCTGAGCAGCCTGGCTTGTGCCCAGGCGCGGCAGGGCTTTCATCAGTCGGCCCGGGACACGGTCACCGCCCATCTCGTGCACCAGAAACAGGACACGCTCGCCAGGATCGCGGACATCCAGATCGAGGCTGGTGCGCTTGCTGAGGCGGCGACCACGATCCAGTTGATGGCGGATCCAGACCTGCGGACTCCGAGCACCGGCCGGCTCGCCTGCGCGCGTGTGCAAGCTGGTGATCCGGCCGCGTCGTCCATGCTCGACGAGTTCGTCAGCCTGCTCACCGCGGCGAACGCCAGACGGAACGTTGGCGAAGGCCTCGGCTACGCGGCGCTAGCGGCGCACTATCTCGCTCGGGCGCAGACGGCACGCGAGCTGGCCGAGATGTCGCTGGCCACCAGGCGGCCGCTGGATCCGCTGGAACGTTCCGATGTCCTGCTGGGTGTGGGCCGTGCCTACGCCGCGGCAGGGAACAGAGAAAGGGCGGCGCGCCACCTCGAGGAGGCCCTGACGGCTGCCGAGAGTCCTGACGCGGGAGACGACCCAATCCGCAGGGAACGATTCGACAAGGCGATCGCGGCCGCCGCGGTCGCACTGGCCGAGATAGGCGAGTACGCGACGGCACTGGACGGCGTCGCTCGGCTGCGGAGCTCGATCTGGCCGGGGTGGCGGCAGAAGCCGGAGGCCTACACCGCCATCGCGGTCCTCCTGGCGCAGGCGGGTCGGACGACCGACGCGAGTTCCACCTTCGCGCTCGCGGTGACCATCGCCCTGCAGCGCTTCGAGCCATTCGAGGCGCACCGGACTGGCAGCGTCATCGCGTCCATCGCGCTCGCGCAGGCGCGCGTCGGCAGCGCTTCGGCCGCGTGGAGCACGGCGGAGGAACTACGAGAAGTCGAGCTGGCGGGAGGGTTCGGGATGGCTCTCGGCGCCGAACGCTGTCTCGCGAAGCTGGCCCAGTACTACGCCGCGGCCGGGCGCCACGACGACGCGAGAAAGACCTTCGAGCGCATACGCGACGACCGTATCCGCGGCGAGATCGAGCCGGATATCGGCGACGGTCTCGAGGCCGGGCCACGGAGCGCGGCACCGCCCACGAGGCAGACCGATCCGCTCGATGACTGGGAAACGCGAGCCAGGCAGACGCTCGACGAATGGGAGCCGAAGAGAATTACGCTCCACCCCGGATCGGGCTTCGGCGAGGCCGTCCTGGAACTGGCGGAGACAGCCAGGCTCCAGAACCACCCCAGCCTGGCAGTCAGGCTGGTCGCCGTCGCCTTCGCCCTCCTGCCGTGCCACCAGGTCCTGGCGGCGGCGTGCGCCGTCGAGCCCGCACTGAGCACTGTCCTGGAGGAACTCGAGCCCTGGTGACGCCGCCCTGGGGTCACGGACTCACGTATCGAACATATGTTTGATACCCTGGCCGGGTGGCTGGCACCCCGTTTCAGGCGTCACTCCTGGACACGGCGACGTCGGTGGAGATCGGCCCCGTGGCGGCCGGGCTGTCACGGCGCCCGCTGGCCGGCGGCGCCTGGGTCGATGTCCGGCGGCGCTGGGTGACGGGGGCGGACTCCCTGTTCGAACGCCTGCGCGCCGAGGTCCCGTGGCGGGCCGAACGGCGGCCGATGTACGACCGGACGGTCGACATCCCGCGGCTGCTGTCCTTCTACCCGGCGGACGAGCCACTGCCCGACGAGGCCCTCTACGAGGCGAGGCGGGCGCTCGACGAGCACTACGCCGCCGAGCTCGGCGAGCCGTTCACCACCGTCGGCCTGGCCTTCTACCGGGACCGCCGCGACAGCGTCGCCTGGCACGGCGACCGCCTGGGCCGCGGCTCCACCCACGACACCATGGTCGCGATCCTCGTGCTCGGCGCCCCGCGAACGCTGCTCCTACGCCCACGGCCAGGCACTCCCCCGGCCCAGGCCAGTTCCCGCTCCGCCCCCGGCCTCCCCCCGGTCGCCAGCCTGTTCACCGACGGCGGCGCCGGAGGTGCGACCGCCACGATCCGGTTCGAGCTGGGCCACGGCGACCTGCTCGTGATGGGTGGCTCCTGCCAACGGACCTGGGAGCATGCCGTCCCCAAGACCGCCCGCCCCGTCGGCCCCCGTATAAGCGTCCAGTTCCGCCCCCACAACGTCCGCTAGCGCCGCCTCCGACAAGGTCCGCCCGTCGCCTTGATCGTTGCCTTCGCCCTCTGGTGGCTACGAAACAGACCCGGTAGCGACCACCGGAGGGCCAAAACGGCGATCATGAGGGCACTCGGGAACATCGGGCATGAGACTGGCCGGGCCTCATTCAGCTGGGCGAATTACCACGGAATGGGGCCGGTGCGGCTGATGAAAGGTGCCAGCCCGGTCGTGGCGGTGCAGGCCTCGACGATCGCGTCGGATCCCTCGGTCACGGTCTGGAAACCGGAGAAGCCGTTCAGGTCGGTGGCCGTGTAGCCGGGGTCGACGACCGTCACCTGGATGTCGGGCAGCGACTTCGCGTACATCGTGGCGACCATGTTCAGGGCGGCCTTCGACGACGGGTAGACCAGGCCGTGCAGCGTCGACTCCAGGCGGTCCGGGTCGTTGGTGATCCCGAAGGAACCCATCCCGCTGGACACCATCACCAGCCGGGGCGCGGCCGACTCACGCAGCAGCGGCAGGAACGTGTGGGTCATCCGGACCGGGCCGAGCAGGTTCACGCCGAACACCCCGAGGAAGTCGGCGGGCACGGTCTCGGTCGGCGCCTTGCGGGGTCCGGCGATGCCGGCGTTGTTGACGAGCACGTCAAGGCCGGTGCCGGTGGCGCGGACGGTCTCCAGCGCCGCCTCGACCGAGTCATCGCGGGTCACGTCCAACGGGAGCACCCGGACGTCGGCGCCGGGCTGCTCGGCGGTGATCTCTGCCGCCGCCGTCTTGCCGCGGTCGACCTCCCGGGCGCCAAGCCAGACCGTCCAGCCGAGCGCGGCCAGGCGGCGGGCGGATTCGAGGCCGAGGCCCTTGTTGGCCCCGGTGATCAATACGGTTGTCATGGCCCAAGCCTGCGCCCGGGACCGCGGGCGGCGGGAGGACCAGCCGATCGTGGGACTGTCAGTCCCACCCAGCACGGGGCGCGAGGCGGGCTCATCCGGTCCCGATGCGCGCATGCTGGACAGGTGAGCATCGATCGCGCGGGCTTGGCGGCAGCCGTCCGCCGCGGCAGGGAACGGGTCCGGCCGGAGGAGGCCGGGCTGCCCGCGGGCCCGCGGGGCAACCGGCGGGTGCCGGGCCTGCGCCGGGAGGAGCTGGCGTTGCTCGCCGGGATCAGCGTCGACTACGTCGTCCGGCTGGAGCAGGGCCGCGGACCACGGCCGTCGACGCAGGTTCTGGCGGCGATCGCCCGGGCGTTGCGGCTCGACACCGCTGGCCGCGACGAGCTGTTCCATCTGGCCGGCGGGGCACCGCCCGCTCCGGGGATGATCGAGCTGCATGTGCGGCCGAGCGTGCTGCGCCTCATCGACCGGTTCGTCGATCTGCCCACGATGGTCGTCAGCGCCAAGGGCGACGTGCTCGCCTGGAACGCGATGGCCAGCGCGCTGCTCGGGGACTGGTCGACGGTTCCCGTCGAGCGCCGCAACATCAACCTGATGCGTTTCCTGCCCGACCCGGCGCGGGACGGCGTCCGCCACCAGGTCGGCGCGACCGGGCTGGAGCGGGCGGCGACCGCGGCGCAGGCGGCCGCCGCCCTGCGCTCGACGGCCGCGCGCTACCCGCGCGACCAGGGCCTCGCGGCGCTGCTCGCCGGCCTCATCGCCGGCTCGGCCGAGTTCCGCCGGCTGTGGGAGAGCGAACCCGCGGGCGGCTGGCGCAGCGCCCGCAAGACCGTCGAGCATCCGTCGCTCGGCGCGCTCACCCTGGACTGCGACACCCTGCACGTGCCCGACGTCGACCAGGCTGTGATCGTCTACTCCGCCCCGCCCGGCACCCGCGAGGCCGAGGCCCTCGCGCTGCTGCGGGTACTCGGCACGCAGGACCTCGCCGCCGACCAGACACCGGCGGCAGGCTCCCGCAGCGTCTGACGCCCAGCGGCGGCACCCTGACCGCAGCCGGACGACCGACCGCCGTACCCGCCCGCCGCCCGTCATGACGCGTCCGCGAGGCTCGCGAGCGCGGCCTCGGCGCAGGCGCGGTGGACGTCGGCGAGGCCGCGCTGGTCGGCGAAGCTCGCCGCGTGGTTCCGGTGATCCGGGACCGCCAGCCGCCCGGACCGCGCGTAGACCGCGGCGGGACGCAGCAGATAGTTGCTCGTCAGGACCGACGCGCCCTGGGCCAGGGCGAACTCGACGACCCGCAAGAGCTTGTCGTGCCGCCGGGAGATCCGCGAGAGGCTGGGCACGGCGAGCACCTCGTCGCGCCCCTCCGCCAGGTCGGTCAGCCGCGCGACGAGCCGAGCCCCGAAACGCGGGTCCAGCCCCGAACCGGCCAACGGACCAGGACCAGCCTGTTCGGGTCCCTCCGGGCCGGCCGAGACCCGTTGGCGCGGGACGTTCGCGCCGCGGTGCGCGGCGATCTCGCCCGGTCCGGGCAGCCGCGGTGTGGGCAGCGGGCCGGGACCGTAGTCGACCTTGTACGTGGCGCTTCCGCCGCCGCGGACGAGGACCTGGAACAGCGTGTCGGTCCCATGGACGCACACACCGGCAAGACCTTGCGAGTCTCAGACCCTCAGCGCTGCGCGCTGACCTTCGCTCATACGGGGGTTCTGTACTACCGGGCTGACTCGTTCGGGCAAGGCTACTACGGGGAGCAGGACTGCCCGCCGGTCCGGATCCACTGGCAGACGTTCGAGGCGATCGAGCGTCGTGGCTGGGTGGTCCGTGAGCCTGCGGGGGACCTGAGTCTTCGTAACAGCACTGTGACCATCCTTGCCTACGTCCTGACCGACGAGGGCCGCGCGGCCCTGGGTGTCGAGCTGGACGAGGCCCCCGACGAGGCCGGGCAGGACGAGGCTCCGGACTCTGTCGACGTTGCCGACGTCTGGGTTGGTATGGCTACGGCGCGGGGTTGGGTCGACTACGTTTCCCGGTTCGAGGATGGCGCGGTCATCGTCTACTTCCGGCCGTTTGACCGTTCGGCGATGACGTGTAGTGCGTGGCCGCCCGGGGAGCGGCTGACGCTCGTTCCCTGCCCGCACGTGCGGGGTTGGTCCAATCCTGCCGAGTGCGCGAAGTGCGGCGCGGCCATCGCGGAGGACCACGACAGCGCCGGACGCCGGGCGCTGAGCGGCATGGGTGGCGGGGGTGCGGCGTGAATTCGAGTATCACGCTATGGGCGGACACGCCGGACACGTACAGTTCTGGCGTGAGTCGTAAGCTCCGCACGATCGGCTACCGCCGGATCTCCGATGACCGTGAGGGGCTGGAGGCGGGGGTCACTCGGCAGGACGAGGACATCCGGGAGCTTGCCGCGCGGCGGGACGACATCCGGCTGATTGATGTCCTGACCGACAATGACCTGTCGGCGACGAGGGACTACCGGCCGCAGTTCGAGCACATCCTAGAGATGGCCGCCGCTGGCGAGATCGACGCGGTGGTTGCTTGGACGTCGAACCGCTTTTTCCGGTCCTCGAAGGATCGCTTTCGCGTTCTTGACCTGTTTGAGGCCAAGGGCATTCGTATCATTCCCGTCCGGGGTTCGGAGGCCGACCCGACGACGGCGGACGGCTATCTCATGGTCGATCTCATGGGGGCGATCGACCGGGCGGAGTCCAAGCGGACGGCGGAGCGGGTGTCTCGGTCCGCGAAGCAACGCGCGGAGCAGGGCCGCAACCACGGCGGTAGGCGCGCGTACGGCTACGGGCCGGTCATCGCCATCGACCACAACGGCAAGGCGGTGCGGGACTTCCACGCGCTCGTTCCCGACGAGGCGGACGTGATCCGGGGTATCGCCGCCGACGTGTTGGAGGGGAAGCCTCTCGGGGCCATCGCGCGTGCGTTGAACGCTGCGGGCGTCGGGACCGTGACGAAGAAGCATGCCGTGCGCTGTCCGAACAATGTGAAGGGCCGCAAGAGCTATACCGACTGTGGATGCCCGTTCCATTTGTGGGGCGCGGTCACGCTTAAAGAGATGATGGTCAACCCGCGTCTGATCGGTATGCGGGGCTACAAGACCAAGGCGACCCGGCGGGACACGGGAACGATCGCGGTCATGGGTCCGGCGCGCTGGCCCGCGATCCTCGACGTCGATACGTGGGAGCAGATTAGGGCGATCCTGACCGACGCGGTTCGGCGGACCAGCACCGGCACAGAGGTGCGGCGGCTGCTGGCGGGTTTCCTCTACTGCGCAGCCTGCGGTTACAAGATGACCAACAACGGCCGGGCCCCCCGGATGTACTGCCACCGCAGGAAAGGCACATGTCCCGCCCCCGTCAGGATCGGGGAACCGTACCTGATCAAGGTAGTCGGCCGGGCCGTGCGCAACCGTCTGGACGGGCTGGAGCTACGGCCCGCCGAGACCGCCGATCCCGGGTCTGGCGAGCTGGCCACGCTGGAGCTGCGCAAGAAGGCTCTCGCGGACCGGTGGGCGTCGGGCGAGATCGAAGAGGACGACTACGAGACGCGCCTACGTGCGATCACCAGCAAGATCCGCGAAGCGCAGACACGGGTGCGCACCAGCACGCGGCGCCGCGCCGCGCTGCCCGTGAACGGCGCCGCCGGGTGGGACGACTTGGGCGACGACCTCGCCGCGAAGCGAGTCATCCTCACGCACCTGATCGACGGCGTGATCATCGGTGGGGACGGGACCGTGGACGGCGACACCGTACGGCGCATGCGGATCGTCTGGCGCGATCTCAACGACCCCCGCTAGACCGCGCAGCCGCGTCGCCGTCGGTGTAGCGGCCCGGGGCGGGTGTAGCGGCAGCGCTACACCCTCCGCTACCCGCCGCACCCACCGTGAGCAGCACCGACGCAGACGTGTAGCGCGTAGCGCCTCATGGCGCGGCGACCCGCGATCGGCCCCGTAGCGACATCCCGGGGCTTCCGGTGCCGCTACCCGCTACATCCCCGTTGGCCGTGACCGCGTCGCGGCCGTGCAGCGTCCCGCCCGTTGGGCGGGATCGGCGCACCACACGAAGCGCCGCTGATTTCAGGCGGCCCCGAACCGGCGTTCCCGCGCCGGGCCGGGGCCTTGGCCCCCATCCCCTGCACACACAGGAGACGACGACCCATGGCAAGTGTCCCGCGCCCCGACGGCCCGCCGCAGGGCAACCCCCGCGCCTACGTCACCGCGACCGACGACCGCCACACCCTGACCGTCCTACCCGGCGCCGAGCCCGACGACGTGGCCACCGCGCTGGAGAGCATCCCGCCCGCGTCGTTCCTCACCTTCGACCGCTCACCGCTCGACCGCGACGGAGTGGCGCTGCAATTCCGGGCGCAGCCCGACGAGGCGACCGCGGTGACCGATCCGCCGACGGTGCCCGCGCCCGCCTGGACGCCCACGGTTGCCCCGGACGTGCACGTCCCGTCGGGTGTGCTCGGGGACGCTCGGTGGCGCCATGACCGGGCGGCCGTGCCTGCGTGGTGGACCACGATCTACGGGACGATCGTCGCGGGACCGTGGGCCGACCGTTACGACGCCACCGACGTCGGGGCCGGCGACCCCGACGCCCGCGCCGCCTACGGCGTCGCCCAACCCGACGCCACCGTCGCCACCCGCCACGCGCCCGATCAGATCGCGTGGGACCGCCACCTAGCCGCCCAGACCGGCCGGCTACGCGACCACCACGGCGGCCCCCTCGCCGCTTTCAGCGACGACCTGTCGCGACTGGCATTCCAGGTGGGCGCCGCGCTCGTCGCGGCCGGCATCCCGCTCGCCGACCTCAGCGGGATCGCCCCACACGGCGGGGCGCTCGTCGTCCCCGCCCGCCGGGGCTCACCCGCCGGGGTCGCGCTCGACTGGCTCACCGACCCACACCGGCCCGCGCTCGACAGCTACGGCGACCACGCGAGCGTGCTACCCGACGTCATGGGCTACGCCCTCGCGTCGCTACTCGGCACGCTCGGATTCCGCGTCGGACGCGGCAAGGGGACACGCTCCCATCTCGTCACGGCCGCCCCGACACCCTGACCCACCGGCACGGCCCGTGCGGGCCCCCGACCCGAACCCGAGCCGGGGGCCCGCACGGGGTGGCTGGGGGCCGTCCTACTCGTGCGTTAAGGCCGGATGTGCATCTCGGCGGCCAAGGCTGCGAGGCCGCTTGCACGGGCGCGCCGGGTACTCACGACGTCGAGAAGATCATGAACCTGCCGCCGCGCGGAGCGCTGCTGGACCAACCATTCGGACGACGTGCCGTGAACACCCCTAATAGTGTCCAGCGCTCCCGCGTATTCCCCGGTGGCTATTTGAGCCTCGGAAACGTTAAGCAGGTGCCTTAGGTATTGCTCACCCTGGATCACGGGTACGCCGTCCCTGGCGAGAGCTAGTGCCCTTTCGTGGTCACCGAGCATGACGGCGTTTTCAACGGTGGCGGTCGCGAGCCTGTGAGGCCCGAAGCTCATCCAATAGACCCCGTGCCGCTGTAGGTCGTTCCCCATTCGTTCGGATGCCAATCGGGCTAGGGCTAGGTGTTCGTCCGCCCGTTGTGGTTTGTTGTTCCGGGCGGCGCCGGTGGAAGCGCGTACTAGCGCCCTGCCCCACGCGGCTAGCTCGTCCGGATTTGACCGGCCGAACCTCGGTTCGATGTCGTCGGCGAGGCGTAGCGACATGGATTCGACGTCATCAAAACGGGCCTGCCGTACGAATATCCAGGCTAGCGAGTCGATTGCGGACGAGTAGAGAACCCTGTCGCCGTTGGCCTCGGTAATTCCTACCGCACGCCGGATAGCTTCACCTGCCAAGTCCTCATGCCGAACGTGGGTAAGTACTTGACCGGCCAGGATATAGAGCGTCGCTAGATCGCTCTTGTCTCCCTCGGAACCATCACCGCGAGCCAGTAGATCGGGCAGGATCGCCAGTAGCGGACTGATTTTCGACCGACTGTAGAGCCGGACACAGTCAATGACGGCCTGTCGAAGCTCCGTTCCTGACATGGGCGTGACACTCGGTGCAGGATATGCGGGAACTAGGACACGCCGCATGGCGAGCAAACTAGCGGAATCCCCGTTGTCGTCAGGATCCAGCTCGACGCCGTTACCGAGCAAATCGGACGTGCGGACGTCCAGCGCCCGCGCGAGAGCGTGAAGGGTTGAGATTCGGGCACCCGTGCGGATCTTGGTCTCTAGCTTCTTGATCGTGTCGAGATGTACGCCGGACCGCTCGGCTAGCTCGTCCTGGGTCATCCCACGGCGGTGCCGTATCTGCTTGATCCGGTCGCCTAGCTCCATGTCCGACATACCCGCACCTTCCGACACACCAAGCGTACTGGCCCCAGCACAGGGTGGACGTCGTGTCCTCCCTCGGGTGGCCGCACGGACGACAGCAGATCACAGGGGGCGCTAGAACGCCTTCTACCGGCCGCACGACCGGGTCAGGCTGCACTTAGGCCCCCGGACCGGACCAAGTGCCATCGCTGGCTGTCCTCCCGGCCCGGGGAGCCCGTCAAATGCCGGTGCGAGCGGAGGCGTGTGATCGTGAGGAACGACGTCAGGGGAGATCGTCGCTGGTGCCTGCGGGCGGGCGGCCCGACGTCGGGCATGATCGGCACGTGGTGGAGAGCGGAAATCGGCCCGGGAGACGAGACACGATGCGGAAAGTGGTGGCGGTGGCGTGGCGGACTATTCGCGGCCCGGCTCAATGGTGGGTCTTGTGGGCGGTCCACTCCAAATTTATGGTCGGCGTCACGGGCATCGTGGCGGATAGCGATGGGCGGATTCTCCTGCTTCGTCACCGGCTCTGGCCGGAGGGGCGACAGTGGGGCCTTCCGACGGGATACGCAAAGTCCGGCGAGCGTTTCGAGGACACGATTGTTCGCGAGGTTCGCGAGGAAACCGGGTTGGACGTCGCGGTCTCTGAAATGGTCCATCTGAAAAGTGGTTACAAGTTGCGGGTAGAGGTGGCCTACGCGGCGACGTTTACTGGTGGCGAACTCAAGGTCAATGCACTGGAGATCCTGGAGGCACGGTGGTTTCCGCCCGACCAACTACCGGAGGGGATCCACGAGTCACATCGCGCGTTGATCCAGTCCGAGAGTTAAGCCGGATCCCGGCATCGTCGCTGGCGCCGAACGAGCAGTTAGCGGGCAGCCTCGCGGACCGTGCCGACGCTAGCCTTTTCCTAGCCGCAGCGCGGGCAACGGTCGCACTGGATCGCGACCATCCGGCGCACCCGGACATTGGTTTCCTGACGCTTGATGAACTGCTGCGCTCGGTTGCCGGGCCGGTTCGCGAGATCTTCCGGGTAGGAACGGCGCTGGCGTCGGCCCGCTACGGCCAGCTTGGGCTTCACGGGATGTTGCCGCCTGATCGGGTCTGGGTCGGAGTCCGCTCGAACTCCGTGGAAAGGTACGGGGGGTTCCATCACGTAGACCAGGGATACCGGCATGAGCAGATGGGCGCGATCGTCACACGACACGGCCACCTGAACCAATCTCAGCCCGCGACCCCCTACGCTCTTGTCGCTCTGGATCTCCTCCGTTCCTATCTCCACGACTCGTTGCACTACGGCGCTTTCCGCGAGTACGTAATCCATAACGCCAGGATCTTCCGTGCTCGCTACGGCATTAACCGCCGTGAACCCGGGGGAAGCCCGTACTCACCGCTCGATCGCCCGGACGCGGAATCGACGCGCAACCTGGGGATAATCACGGAAGGGGCGACCGACCGCGAGGCGCGGATTGTCGCGCGCCATACCGCCAAGGCTCTAGGACTACGCGAACCGTCCGACGGTTCGGAACGAGTCATGTTCCGCGACACAATAGGCCGACTGAGCGACGCGGACCGGGATTTCCTCGCGGGACTACCGTCGCCGGACGATTTTCGGCGAGCCGACATAGAGCGCTACATCGCTGCCATGGCTGCCTACCACCGGCAGGTGAGCGCACGCTATGCCACCTTTCTTGGCGAGATAGGCGGCATCGAAAGCGAGGAACTGCACGTCTTGATTGTCGCGGCGACGGTCAGCGGCAACGCCGCTGAACTAAATCGGTGGCTCGACCTGCGCCACGGCACGGGCGCATTCGAGCGACTTTTCCGCCGACCGAAATAGCGCGAGGGAATCGCAGCACCGACCCGATTCATACGGCCTACCGGCAGACGAGCGGAACGGACGCGACATGATCGTGAGGTACGAACTCGACGGGGGCGGCGATACGTTCGCGACGGTTCCCGCGCGGCTCGCGGAACGGATCGGCGACGTAACCGAAATGGCCCGGGGCCTGTTGGTCGCGATCCCGGGCGCGGCCCGTATCCAGATCTGGTCGGACGGACGCTCGTTCAGCGACGAGCCGGACGCGGACGCTCGCGCGCCGCTGGCCGACCCTCCAATTCCTGGCAATCTGGTGTTGGACGTGGCTACGGCCGTCATCGTGCTCGCGGATATCGGTCACACCATCCCGACCGGCCCGCCCGCGTGGCTGAGACGAGAACGGGGCGGCACTGCGCCCGCCCCTGAAGTCCCGCAGGGGCGGGCCACGCGCGGGCCGCTACCTCCGGTGTAGGCCGTGAAAGAGGACCCCTGTGCGGACTTCCCGCGCTACGCACCCGTGGTGGATAGGGACAGCCGTCTCCCGCCGATGGCACGGGAACGGGAGCACTTCCTGATCACTGCGCACTACGAGCAGGCCCGGCGCGCACTGCCGCCCGTGGCGCGCGAGCGAGACGGTACGCCCGCGCCCTATCGGTCACCGTTCGGGGAGATCAACCAATTCATGTATCGCGAAGAGGCACCCCCAGACGAGTAAAGGCTTGAACCTGCCCGGCCGTTGTTCGCCACAGCGGTTAGGGCTTCCCGGTAACGGCGGACTCGAATTCGTCCGTATGCCGGAAGGGCACCCCGGGGCGATGTCCTCCCTGACCGACCGCCCCGGGGTGCCGCATTCTTTTTGCCAGTTCAACCAGGGGGATCGGGGGAACGACGTTGTTGGCTGAACTAGTGAAGGCGCTCCCTCATCTGCGGGTACAGGTCAGCTTCCGTCACACTGGCTACCCCGGTGAGATCACGTCGATTGCGCCACCCGGTGTGCGACTTCCTCGCGACGAGATCATTCCTGTTGCTGACGTCGAGGGCATGCGGGCGCGGGCCATGGTCACGAGTGGTCCCGACGAGGATGGCGTTTACACGCTCGGCGTTGTGGTCGGGAGCTACAAGCCGCCCCACAGTTTTGAGGAACTGTGCATGCTGTACTACGAGGATCCCGCTTTCCGACGCCGGGTAGATGAGCAGGTAGCCCGACTTCAAGCGGAGGCCACACGTGGCCTGGCAGGTGTCCGGCTCCCTTTCGCGGGTGATACCGGAATGTCTATCCCAGCGGCTGAACGCTAGCAGTTGCAAGCAGCCTGCAAGCAGGCTCGCACCATGATCGATCCCGCGGGATGCTTGCTGTTGCAAGCGGGCTGCAAGCGCAGGTCACAGGTTCGCGGTGGGGACACACGAGGCCCTCCGCTGCACGGCGTTGGTGGGCCACGCGGTGGAGGGCCTCACGTGTTCAGGAGCGGTCCCGCCTCGGGGTGCTGCCTTTTGCAAGCGGTCTGCTAGCGCTGGTCAGGTCATGGATCCTGGTTTCGCGGGTTGCGGTGTCGCGGTGGAGAGTCGGGGGGTTGGGAGCGTGGGGCGGGTGCTCATGGTGCGTAGCGCGGCGCGTATCTGGGGGTCGCGTGCTGCGGCACGGAAGGCGCTGAGCGGTGGCGGTAGGCGCAACGCCAAGAACCGTGCGGGGAGCGTCGCGTTGGGGTCGGAGCGTTCGGCGATGGCGAGTGTGAGTGCGTCGAGTACGTGGCGTTCGTATTCGCGTGAGAACTGGTCGGGGCCGACGCGGTAGAGGTGCCCGGCGATGGTGCGGCGTTCGGTGAGGTTGGCGCGGGGAGGTTGGCCGATGCCGAGCAGGATCGTCGCGGCCTCGGAGTGGGTGGCGGGTAGCGCGCTGATCGCGTCTCGGACTTTGGCCCACGCGGTGGGGGCGGCTTCCAGGGTGTGCCGGCCGGTGAGGAGCGCTAGGAGGTTGGGAGCGACGCGGGCGAGGCCGGAGGGGCTGGGGTCGTCTGCGCGGATGAGGGCGTGTAGGTCGGCTTGGATGCGGCGGGTGATGAGAGTGATCATGGGGGGTCTTCCTTGCGCGCGGGGTAGGGCGTCGGGGGTTGGTCCGTGCTGGGCTGGTTGAGGCATCGTCGCTGACGTAGTCATGGCTGTATAGGCGTTTCAGCATTGGTTGTGTTCGTTCGCCTGTGTTTGGCGCGGTTCGGCCACGGTCGGGGCCGTGGTGGCGTGACCCCGCCGCACCCATCGCGCCGCCCCGTCCCGCCCCGGCCACCGGGGCGGCCGGGCCCCCCCCCCGGGGGGGGGGGGGGGCCGGGGGGGGGGTCGTCGGTCGGCCGGAGCGCGTTGGCCCGGCGGACCGACCTGGACTCAGAGCTGGCCCGAGCTGGCCCGAGCTGGTCAGAGCACCACGGGCAGCTTGTGGTAACCGCGAATCGTGGCCGTGTGGATGAGCTCCGCACCGGACAGGTCGAGGTCCCACTTCGGGAAGCGGTCCAGGATCTCCTCCAGCGCGATCCGGCCCTCGATGCGGGCCAGCGCGGCGCCGAAGCAGTAGTGGACGCCCTTGCCGAACGTCATGTGGGCGTCCATCTTCCGGCGGATGTCGAACGTGTCCGGGTCCGGGAAGGCGGCCGGGTCGCGGTTGGCCGCGCCGGTCAGCAGGGTGACGATCTTCCCGCCGTCCACCGTCTGCCCGTGCAGCTCGACGGGCTTGTTCGTCACCCGCACCTGGATCGGCGACGGCACCTCGTAACGGAGCGTCTCCTCGACCGTCTTGTTGATGAGGGACTTGTCCGCCACCACGAGGGCGCGCTGGTCGGGGTTGTCGGCGAGCGTCTTGCCGAGCCAGCCGATCAGCCGTGCCGTGGTCTCGACGCCCGCGGCGTAGAGCATGCCGACGTAGTTGAGAATCTCCGCGTCGGACAGGCCGCGCTGCTCACCGGTGAGGACGTCCTTGAACCGGGCCTCGATCAGCGTGGTCAGGAAGTCGTCGGCGGGATTGCCCTTCTTGAACTTCAGGAAGGGCGCGTACGGCTCGCCGATGCTGGGTAGCCGCTGCTCTTCCTGCGGCTTCTCCTCCTTGAGCCGGGCGGATTCCTCCACCTGGTCGCGCAGGGTCAGCAGATACTCGTCGGGAATGCCGACCAGTGCGCCGATGACCCGCATCGGAAGCTGGCTGGCGAAGTCCTGCATCAGGTCGAACCGGCCGCTGCCGACCAGCGGGTCGAGGTACTCGGCGCACAGCTCGCGGATGCGGTCCTCCAGCACGAGCACCCGCTTCGGGGTGACCGCCCGGCTCAGGATCAGCCGGTGCATGTCGTGCTCGGGCGGGTCCTCGGCGATGAACAGGCCGGGCGGGGTGGGAATCCCCGCCTTGACCATCTCCATGAGGATGCCCTTGGACGACGTGTACGTCTGCCAGTCGACCGAGATCGCCTCGACGTCGGCGTAGCGCGAGACCGCGTAGAAGTCGTAGCGCTCGTTGTAGTACAACGGCGCCTCTTCGCGCATGCGCTTCCAGACGGGGTACGGGTTCTCGTCGATCGCGAAGTCGTACGGGTCGTAGTAGATCTCCGTGGCGGCGCTCACGTGGAGTTCCTCTCAACAAGTACACGTGCGGATAACACTGCTGCTCCCGGGGCGCCGGGACCCTTGGTGCTGACGGTCATGCCGGCTCGCACAGCGCCTTGACCTGGAGGTACTCCTCGAAGCCGATCTGGCCCATCTCGCGCCCGATGCCGCTCTGCTTGTAACCGCCGAACGGGACGTCCGAGCCGTAGTAGATGCCGCCGTCGACGATCATCGTGCCGGCGCGTACCTTGCGGGCCACCCGCTTGGACTTCTCGTGGTCGCCGGAGAACACGGCGCCGGAAAGCCCGAAGATGGTGTTGTTCGCGATCCGGACCGCGTCGTCCTCGTCCTCGAACGCCTGGATGACGAGAACGGGGCCGAAGACCTCGTTCTGGACGATCTCCGCGTCCTCCGGCAGGTCGGCGAACAGCGTCGGCTCGAAGTAGTAGCCGGTCTCCAGCTGCGGTGGGCGCCGGCCGCCGAGGATCGGGGTGCCGCCGGCGGCGACCGCCCGGTCGACCATGGCCTCGACCCTGTCCCGGTGCCTGCCGCTGTTCAGCGGGCCCATCACGTTGTTCGGGTCGAGCGGGTCGCCGTACGGCATCGCCGAGAGCATCGCGGAGGCGATCTGCACGCCCTGCTCGAAGATGGACCGCGGCAGCAGCAGGCGCGACAGCGTGGCGCAGCCCTGGCCGCCGTGCAGGCAGACCATGAAGGTCGACATGCCGATCCCCTGCTGCAGGTTGGCGTCCTCGAAGACGATGTTCGGGGACTTGCCGCCCAGCTCCAGGAAGCACTTCTTCACGGTCTGGGCGCCGAGCTCCATGATCCGGCGGCCCACGGCGGTCGAGCCGGTGAAGCTGATCAGGTCGACCCGCGGGTCGGTGATCAGCTCCTCGCCCCGGTCGTTGGCCGAGCTGGTGATGACGTTGAAGACGCCGGCCGGGATGTCCGTGTACTCGGCGACGAGCTTGCCCAGGGCGCTCACGCACCACGGCGTGGTCGGCGGCCCCTTGAGGATCACCGTGTTCCCGGCGGCCAGCGCCGGCGCCACCTTCGCCAGCGCGACCTGGAGCGGCTGGTTCCACGGGACGATCGCGCCGACGACCCCGTAGGGCTCCCGCTCGGTCCAGCGGTGCGCGCCGAAGCCCTCGATGCTGCCGAGCCCCAGGTCCTGGCTGAACTCGTACGTCTCCAGCAGGTCGGTCACCCAGCCGACGTTCTCGACCGGCATGTCGAAGGTCGAGCCGACCATCTTGGTGGGCAGGCCCACCTCGGCGGTCATCATCGCCTTGAACGGCTCCGCGTGCTTGGACAGCGCCTCGTGCAGCTGACGCAGACAGCGCACCCGCAGGGCGACGTCCGTGCTCCAGCTGGTCTCGTCGAAGGCCTTGCGGGCCGCGGCGATGGCCGCGTTGATGTCGCCCGTCGAGGCATCAGCCGCGACGCCGATCGACTGTTCGGTCGCCGGGTTGATGTTCTCGTAGGTGGCGCCACCCTCGGCATCGACGAGCTGACCGTCGATGAGCAGCTTGGCGACGTTCAGTCCCGCGAAAGTCATGTAGTTCCTCCGTCAGGTGATGGCAGGTGCTGGTCGCGAGTGATCGCCGAGACCGCCCATTCGGACTGGGTCTTGGTCGCGGATGAGGGCGGGCTCTGGCAGTCGGGCATCGAGACGGCACGGCCCTTGCCGACCTGAGCGGACCAGGTGACCGTCTCGCCGTCATACACGCAGGTCAGGCCCGCGCGCGAGCCGTCGAACGTGCTGGTTCTGGGCGAGTCCAGCAGGCTCCAGCCCACCTGGCGCGCGACCTCGCCCTCCAGTGCCTGCGCCTGCGGGCCGTCGAGGCCCGAGCAGCCGCGGTAGTAGCCGGCGACGGCGTCGAAGTCGCCCTTGCGGCGCAGCACGGTCTCGACGAGCTCGACGTCGCCGTAGGCCCAGGACGTGCCCTCCGGCAGCAGCAGGAAGGTCGCGGCAAACCGGTGGCCGCCCATGTGGCTGGTCCGCCAGATCGTCACGCCGTCGGGCGCGGCGACGGCGCCGAGCCGGGCCGTGAGCCCGGCGCCCATCCGGCCGCAGCAGCTGTCCCGGGTGCCGTGGCCGCAGACCAGGACGTCGACCCCCGGCGCTTCGAGGCCTGACGGCCCCGGCTCGGCGGCTGCCGCGAGCAGCTCCGCGACGGCCTCGGGCAGCGACGCGCCGACCGGGCGCTCGAACCGGCGGTAGCCGGCGAACCACTGCTGGCCCGGCGTCCGCGCGTGCAGGATCACCCGTCGCTCGGCGGGCGGCGCCGCAGGGTCCGACGGGACGACGGCCTGCAGCCGGTAGCCGGTCGAGGCCAGCAGCGGCGCGAGAGCGGCGGCCTCGGGGGTCTCGCCGACGTCGCGCGGCCAGGGCAGCGGGAGCTCGACGAGCAGGTAGCCCGGGTAGGTCCCCGCGGTCCCGGCCGGGGACAGCGAGGTGACCCGGGACCACTCGCTGCAGCGAATCCTCGCGTCAAGGTCGACTTCGGTGGCCTCAGCGTTCAACGTGTTCTCCATGGCGCTAACCGACCGGGTCGGGGGCCGCGGCGAAGGCACGCAGCGCCGGGAGCACGGGCGGGCTGGTCCGCCAGTCCGGGACGCCGTCCTCGGCCGGCGTCGCGACCGGGAAACCGCCCTGGTGGACCCAGGCCCAGTGGGCGTGGTTCAGCTCGTGCAGCGTGAAGCAGGCGTTCAGCGCGTTGTAGAAGCCCTGGTTGTCGACGGTCTGGTTGACCGACTCCTTGATCATCAGGGCCGCCATCGTGGGCATGCCCGCGATGCGCCGGGCCAGAGCCACGGCACTGTCGGCCAGCTCGTCCGCCGGGAAGACCTTGGAGACCATGCCGAGCCGGTGGGCCTCGTCCGCGTCGATGGAGTCGCCGGTCAGCAGCAGCTCCTTGGCCTTGCGCGGGCCGAACTCCCACGGGTGCGCGAAGTACTCCATCCCGCACATGCCGAGCCGGGTCCCGACCATGTCGGCGAAGGTCGTCCCCTCGGCCGCGACGATCAGGTCACACGCCCACATCAGCATGAGGCCGGCGGCGTAGACCTGGCCGTGCACCGCCGCGATGGTGATCTTGCGGAGGTTGCGCCACCGGCGGGTGTTCTCGAAGAAGTGGTGCCACTCCTGCAGCATCAGCTTCTCCGCGCCCTGCCGGGTCGCGCCGTTGACGGTCGCCGACGGGTGCTGGTTCGGCCCTGGCGCGTGGTCCGCCCGGCCTTCCTTCGAGCCCATGTCGTGGCCCGTCGAGAACATCGGGCCGTGGCCGCCGAGGATCACGACTCGGACCGTGTCGTCCGCCTCGGCCCGCAGGAACGCCTCGCCCAGCTCCACCAGGAGCCCCCGGCTCTGGGCGTTCCTCGTCTCGGGGCGGTTGAGCATGATCCGCACGATCGTCCCGTCGTCCAGGGACTCGTACGTGATGTACCGGTACTTCGAGTCGATCATCAGCGCCTTTCCACCCTGACCTGGACCCTCGCGCCCGCTCGGCGGCGAGGTCTGCGACCTGTGTCGAGCTGGCGCCCGCGTCGCGGCGCCTGTCCAGTGCCGCGCCCGCCCGGCCTGGACCGTTGCCGCCCATATTTACACTAAGTTGAAGAACCGCTAGTTTCAACCCGGTCAAAGGAGGGACTGGCTGATGAAGGTTGCCCTGACGGTCGCGGACTTTCTCGATCGGGCCGAGGCGGTGTACCCGGAGCGCCTCGCGGTGGTCGACGAGCCGGGCCGGCCCGGCTCGTTCGGGCGGCTCACCTATCGAGAGGTGGCGGCGCGGGCCCGCGGGATGGCGCTGGCGCTGGACCGGCTGGGAGTCCCCGCCGGCGAGCGCGTCGCGATCGTGTCGCCGAACTGCGCCCGGTTCCTGATCAGCTTCTACGGGGTGAGCGGGTACGGCCGGGTCCTGGTGCCGATCAACTACCGGCTGACCGCGGCCGAGATCTCCTACATCGTGGAGCACTCGGGCGCGTCGGTGCTGCTCGTCGACCCGGAGCTAGACGACGTGCTGTCCGGCGTGAAGGCCAAGGAGCGGATCGTCCTGGACGGCGTGGCCGACGCCGAGCTGTTCGCCGAGGCCGCGCCCGGCGCGACGCCGGTGGCCTGGGAGCCCGACGAGGACGCGGTCTGCACGATCAACTACACGTCCGGGACGACGGCGCGCCCCAAGGGCGTGCGGCTGACCCACCGCAACAACTGGCTCAACGCGGTCTCGTTCGGCTGGCACACCACGGTGACCGACCGAGACGTCATCCTGCACACGCTGCCGATGTTCCACGTCAACGGCTGGGGGATGCCCTTCGCGGTGACCGGTATGGGCGGCACCCACGTCGCGATCCGCAAGATCGACGGTGAGGACATCCTGTCCCGGGTCGAGCGGGAGGGCGTGACGCTGATGTGCGGCGCCCCCGCCGTCGTCGCCTCGATCCTCGACGCCGCCGCGGTGCGACTGGAAGCCGGCCAACCGGTCCCGGGGCGCGACACCGTCCGGATAGTCGTCGCCGGTGCGCCGCCGCCCAGCGCCGTCGTCGCGCGCGTCGAGGAGCTGCTGGGCTGGGAGTTCATCCAGATCTACGGCCTCACCGAGGCCTCGCCACTGCTGACGATCAACCGGTCCAGGGCCGAGTGGGACGGCCTGTCCGTCGACGAGCGGTCGCGGCTGCTGGCACAGGCCGGCGTCCCGGCGCTGGGCGTCCGCATCCGGCTCGACCCCTCCGGCGAGGTGATGGCCCGCTCCAACCACGTGTTCGACGGGTACTGGGAGCAGCCGGAGCAGACCGCCCTCGCCATCGAGGACGGCTGGTTCCACACCGGTGACGGCGGGACCCTCGACGGCGCGACGCTGGCGATCACGGACCGGAAGAAGGACGTGATCATCACCGGCGGCGAGAACGTGTCGTCGATCGAGGTCGAGGACTGCCTGTACCTGCACAAGTCCGTGGCCGAGGCCGCGGTGATCGGTGTGCCCGACCCGAAGTGGGGCGAGACCGTGAAGGCCCTGGTCGTGCTGCGGCCGGGGGAGCGGGTCGAGCCGGCCGAGCTGATCGCCTTCTGCCGGGAGCGGATGGCGCACTACAAGTGCCCCACCTCCATCGAGCTGCGTGACGCCCTGGAGCGGACGGCGACCGGGAAGCTGCAGAAGTTCAAGCTGCGGGCCCCCTACTGGGAGGGCCGCGACCGTGCAGTCAACTAGGTCGCAGCGCGCCGGTCTCAGCGCTGATGTCAGCGTCGGCGCCGGGCTGGCCGGGGTCCGGGTGGTGGACTTCGGCCACCAGATCGCGGGGCCGCTTGCCGCGCTGCTGCTGGCCGAGGCGGGGGCCGACGTCGTGCACGTCGACTCCCCGCGGGCCGCCGGGGCACTCGGACCGACCGACGCGTTCTTCAACCGGAGCAAGCGGCGGATCACCCTGGACCTGCGCGGCGCGGCCGACCGGGCCACCGCGCGGGACCTGGTGGCGCGCGCCGACGTGGTGATCGAGAACTTCCGGCCGGGCGTCATGGACCGCCTCGGCCTCGGGCCGGCGGCGGCGCGCGACCTCAACGAGCGGCTGGTCTACTGCTCGCTGCCGGGCTTCGCGGCCGACGACGAGAAGGCGGACGTGGCGGCCTGGGAGGGCGTGCTGCAGACGGCCGTCGCCGGGTACCGGCCCCTCAAGGAGCACTGGGACCCGTCCGGGCGGACCAGGGCCAAGGTGGCGGACCCCGCGGCGCCGCTGTTCACCCCGATCACCACGGCGTCCAACTTCGGCGGCCTGATGGGGGCAGTGTCCGTCGTCATGGCGCTGATCGCCCGCGAGCGCACCGGGCGGGGCCAACGGGTCGAGGTCCCGCTCGCGGAGGCCTACGCCGAGGCGTACAGCACGATGCTCGGCATGCGGGTCTACGAGAACCCGCTCATGGGCGACAACCACATGCTGCGCGACCTGACCTACACCTGCGCGGACGGCGGGATGATCGACCTGTCGCCCTACTCGAAGTTCGTCATCCCGCTGCTCGTGGCGGCCGGGGTCGCGCCGGAGTGGGAACGCCTCGGGCTGATCGACGTCGCGAACCGGACGTTCTCGCTGGCGAAGCGGGACACCGCCATGGCGATGTTCACCGAGCTGGTCCGTAGCCACCCGTCGACCTGGTGGGACGAGGTCGCTGCCAAGGCGGAGATGCCGGTCTCGATGGTCCGGACGCCGGCGCAGTGGGTCGCCACCGAGCACGCGGCCCAGTCCGGCGCCGTCGTGACGCTCGATGACCCGGTGGCCGGCCCGATCGTCCTGCCGGGGCGCGGCTTCGACCTGGCCGCGGTCCCGGCGCCCCGGCCGCGCCACCTGCCCGACCAGGACCGCGCCGCGATCCTCGCCGAACTCGGCGCCACCCCCGCCGGTCCCAAGGCCCCGGACGGGCCTGCGACGGGCGCCATCGACCTTCCGCTGGAGGGCTACCAGGCCATCGACGTGAGCCAGGCCGTGGCCGGCCCGACAGCGGCCCGGCTGCTGGCCGACTTCGGCGCTGACGTCATCAAGGTGGGCAACACGGTTCCGGCGGTGACCGACGGCATCGTCGGCCAGCTGCACCGGGGGAAGCGCACCATCCTGCTGGACGCGAAGAGCGAGGCGGGCGGGCGGCTCGCGGGCGACCTGATCCGGGCCTCCGACATGCTCGTCACCAACTTCACGCCCAAGTCGCAGGCCAGGTACGGCATCGACTACGAGCGGGCCAGCCGGCTGAACCCGGGGCTCGTCTACTGCTCCATCACCGCCTACGGCCTCACCGGCCCGTGGGCGCACCGCCGCGGCTACGAGAACCAGTGCAACGCGGCGACCGGGATGAGCTGGCGTTACGGCTCGCGCTTCGGCTGGACGCTCTACCAGCCGACGCCGATCAACGACGCCGACACCGGGATCCTCGGCGCCTATGCCGTGGCCGTCGGCCTGTTCGCGCGGCTGCGCGGTGGTGGCGGGCAGAAGGTCGGCGCCTCGCTGGCCCAGGGCTCGACGCTGCACCAGGCCGCCTACCTCACGGCCGAGGCGCAAGTGACCGACGGTGACGTGAGGGACGGTGCCTTGAAGGACGGTGGTCCCGACCGGCTGCGCAACGAGTACGGCGCCCACGCGCTGTACCGCTTCTACGCCACCAAGGACCGGTGGATCTTCCTCGCGGCGCGCCGGGAGGAGCTGGTCGCGCTGCTGCGCGCGACAGGGCTGGAAGGCAGCCAGTCCGACTACAGCTGGCGGAACCCGGGCGGAGTCCTGGCCGAGATGCTGGCCTCCCGGTTCGCCGACGAGTCGGCCGACCACTGGGTGGCGCTGTTGACGCAGGCCGGCATCGCGGCGCAGATCCTCGTCTCCATCGATGACGCGGTCGCCTACCTGCATCGGCGGGGTGTCGTCTACTTCGAGCGGGGCCTGGACGGCAAGGACGTCGCGCGGCCCGGCATCGGACGGTGGCTCTCGGAGACGCCGCCGCGGGTCGGGGCGAGCCCTGGCGCGGTGGGCTCGCAGGCCGTGGAGATCCTGGCCGAGCTGGGCGTGTCCGAGCCCGAGATGAAGACCCTGGCCAGCGAGAACGTCATCTGCCTACCCGACGCCCTTCCCCAGCTACAGCGCCTGACCTGACGCCGCTGCCGCGCGGCACGGCGGCATCGACATCCTGATCAACAACGCCCCGCGATGGCGGAGGAACGTCATACCTGGTGGTCCGGGTTGGGGCGAGACCCGGGACCACCAGGTATGACAGCTTTGGGGCTGGTCAGCCGCGCGGCCCGACGGCGCCGGACTCCTCCAGCTCGTCGATGAGAGCGGGGGCCAGGCCGGCCTCTTCCAACACCGCGCGGGTGTGCGCGCCGGCCGGGGGCGGTGGATAGGTCTCGGCAGCCGGCCGCGGGCCATCCTCGTCAAGGATCCGGATAGGCGCGCGCGGAACCAGCAGGTCCCCGACCTGCTGGAGCACGCCCCGCGCGGTCGCGTGTGGATCGCTGGCCAGGTCAGGCCCCCGGTTCACCCGCACCACGCTGGCGCCCAGCGGCCCGAGCTCGGCGACCCAGTCCTCGGCCGGGCGGCTCAGGAAGACAGCCGCGAGCCGCTGCGTCACGGCGTCCGGGTCGTCCCACCGGTGCAGCGAGTCCTTGAGGTCCGGCAGGCCGAGCCCGTCGCAGAGCGCTCCCCAGGTGCGGGGTTCCGCGGCCGTCACCGCGACCCAGGTCCCGTCCGCGCAGGCATACAGACGCCGGTCCGGGCCGATCGGCACGCCGCGCCCGCCGCGGTCGAACGTGCCGTCCGCCGAGGAGAGCAGCCAGGTCGCCGACTCCGAGAGGCTGATGTCGAGCTGGCACCCCGAACCGGTCTGGTCCCGCTCCCGCAGAGCCGCGAGGATTCCGACGCCGGCCATCAGGGCCCCGATCGGAATCGGCAGGATCAGCTGCGGGTGCCAGGGCAGCTCCGGGCTCAGCCCGGTCAGCAGGCCCGAGTGCGCCGCGAACGAAAGATCGTGTCCGGACCACTGTGCGTACGGGCCATCCTGGCCGTAGCCGGAAATAGAGCACCAGATGAGTTTCGGCAGTTCCTTCGCCGCGTGGGAGTAGCCAAAACCCCGCTCGTCCAGGGCGCCGGGCCGCTCGTTCTCCACCAGCACATCGGCGTGCGCGGCCAGTAGGCGGAGCACTTCGAGCCCGCGCGGATGACGTAGATCGACCGCGACCGAGCGTTTGCCGCGGTTCAGCCCGATCGGGCCGTCGAACATCCGGCCCTTCGGCGACTCGACCCGGATGACGTCCGCGCCTAAGTCGGCGAGCAGCACGGTGCAGAACGCGCCGGGAGGCAGCCGGGTGAGGTCCAGTACCGTGACGCCGCTCAAGGGCAGCTTCGGGTCGGGCATGGCTTTCTCCTCGGAGACCGTGGGCAGGACGGATCGCTGTTCGGACCATAACGACCGTGCCCCCACCGCCCGGGGTATCGGCGGTGGAGGCACGGTGCGGCGCGGGTCGGTCAGCCCATGAAGCGGACGAGATTGTCGCGCATGATCTTGCGGATCGTCGTGTCGTCCAGATCCTTGAGCAGCGCGACGTACTGCATCGGGTCCGGAACACCCTCGGAGTGCGGGAAGTCCGACCCGAAGACGAGGCAGTCGGCGCCGACGGTGTCGATACCGCGGTTGATGTCCTCCTCCGGGAACGGAGCGATGACGCACCGCTCCTTGAAGACGCTGGACGGACGGCCCGGCAGCGAGCCCCACTTGGGCTTGCGGCCCAGCAGCATCGCGTGGTCCAGCTTGCGGAGCAGGTACGGCAGCCAGACGGTTCCGAACTCGGCGATGAGCACCTTGATGTTGGGAAAGCGGCCGAACATGCCGTGGTAGAACATCGAGGTCAGGGTGTCCATCATCGGACGGTCACCCCAGTAGGACACCCACTGGAACCCGTTGAACTCCACGTAACGGGCGTCGGCCTTCTCGCCCCACTCGGCGCCGTGGCGCGCGTAGGTCCCGCCGAGGTGGACGGCGACCCGGGTGTTGGACTCGTTGACGAGGTTCCAGAACGGGTCGAAGTACGGGTCGAACGGCGACCGGCCGTTCCAGGCCGGGCCGGGCTGCAGATCGACGAACTTCGCGCCGCGCTCCAGCGACCGCTTGAGCTCGGCGACCGCGTAGTCGACGTCCAGCAGCGGGATCGGCACCGGAACCAGGATGCGGTTCTCGTGGGCGAAGCCCCAGTCCTCGAAGAGCCAGTCGTTGTAGGCCCGGTTCACGGCATAGCCGGCCTCGATGTCGCCCCGGCCGAACGCGCTCTCCCAGCCGGTGCCGACCGTGTGCAGGACCGCGAGCTCGACGTTCTGAAGGTCCATCAGCGACAGCCGCGGGTCCTTCTTCTCGAAGGCCGGCCGCATGGCGTTGTACCGCTCGATGAGCTGCTCGCGGCTGAGCTGGTCGAGGTCCTTCATCGGGTTGAGCTTGTTGAGCATCGCGCCCGGGATCGGGATGTTCCCGTCCATCCCGGAAACCTGGGAGAGGTCGACGCCGCCGAAGCCGCCCTCGGGCGCGGAGTGCACACCGAGCGTCCGGCGCTCGTGGTCGACGTCCTCGTCGTGCTCTTCCTCGGTCAGCATCCGCGGCTCACCCGGCAGCCAGGCCCGGTCGACCATCTCGGGAGCCAGGTATCGCGTCACCGCGTCCGCCGGGGCGTACAGGTGATGGTCGGCATCGAAAATGCCGTACGGGAGGCTCTGCTCGACATCCGCCACGTAAATACCGCGTGATCCGAGCTGAGGCGTGTCGGCCAACGGGCCCTCCTAGGTAGTTCACGGATACCGTGTATTTGAACTGAGTCTAACTATGTCGGGCGTCGGGCGCCACCCTGCCGGGGGTGTCGTAGCCCGCACTTCGGGTAGCAATAAGGCGCGCTTACGAGCACCCCGCCGGCAGCAGGGCGCGCAAACGGTCGAGGCGGCTTCGCGCCTCATTTCGTGGTCCCGCCGCGAGAATGGCGGCGCGCGGGCTTACCCGGTCAGGACTTCAGCCACTCGCGGGCGTTGTTCACGACCTCCCGGAACGGCTTTCCCTTGTCGAAGCTCGGCTCCCGCGGCATGCCGAGGACCTGCTCGCTGATCGCGTTGCGCTGCATCTCGTTGGAGCCACCGGCGATCGACCAGACCCGGCTGTTCAGATAGTCCAGCGCCGCACGGTTCCCCTCCTCGTCGCCTTCCTTCCAGACGAGGCCGAGGCCCTGGCCGATCTCCAGTACGAGGCGGGCCCGCTCCGGGTTGTAGATGCCGGCCGCGAGCTTCCAGTACGAGGCGACGCCGGCCGCGGGCTTCTCGCCCGACCGCAGCAGCCCGGTGATCCGCTGGCCGAGCATGGCCTTCGCCCAGTCGGCGGTGTGGATCCGCGCGACGGTCTGGCGGGCGACCGGGTCCTGCGCGCGCCCGGCCGCCCGGGTCAGGCTGACCAGCTGCGGGTCGATCACTGCGGGCTGCGCCGCGGGCATGTTCAGCGGGTCGTCACGACCGGCGCCCCGCTCGACCAGCAGCAGCGTCTGCGCGACGGTCCAGCCCTGGTTGATCTCGCCGATGATGTCCTCGTCGCCGACCTCGACCTCGTCGAGGAACTCCTGGCAGAACTCGGCGTCGCCGGTGATCTCGCGGATCGGGTGGATGGCCACGCCCTTGGCCCGCAGCGGGATGGCGAACCAGGTGAGGCCGCGGTGCTTGGGCGCGTCCCAGTTGGTGCGGGCCAGGCACATCCCGTAGTCGGCGTAGTGGGCGCCGCTCGTCCAGATCTTCGATCCGGTGATCAGCCACCGGTCGCCCTCGCGGACCGCCCGGGTGGTGATGCCGGCCATGTCGGAGCCGGCGCTCGGCTCGGAGAACAGCTGGACGAACAGCTCGTCGCCGGCCAGCATCCGGGGGACGTGCCTGGTCAGGAACTCGGGCGAGCCGTGCCGGACGATGGTCTGCCCGCACGGCCCGTAGGTCGTCCCGCCCGCGTGGCCGAGCTCGGGCGTGCGGTACTGGACCGCCTCCTCGGCGAAGACGCGGGCGTGCTGGTCGCTCAGCCCTTGGCCGCCGTACTCGCTCGGCCAGTTGATGCCCGCGTACCCGGCCTCGTAGAGCTTCTTCTGCAGGGCCCGCTCGGCCTGGTACTCCTCGGGGCTGAGCTCGCCGGCGCCGCGCACGTTGTGGGGCTGGCTCGGGTCGCGTGCCTCGAGGTTCGCGGCGAGCCACTGCCTCGCCGTCGCGCGGTACCGCGCGATCTCCGGTGTGTCGGTCATCGTGTTCCTCGTTTCCCTTCGGCCTCAGAGGCCGGCGAGCTGGCAGAGCCGTTCCCGGTGCCACGTCGGCGATCCGTACAGGGCCGGGTCGGTCGTCAGCCGACGGAGGTAGAGGTGGAAGTCGTGCTCCCAGGTGTAGGAGATGCCGCCGAAGTGCTGCCAGCACTTGTGCGCGAGCTCGACCGCCGCGTCGCCGACGAACGCCTTCGCCATGCTTGCCGCGTGCGCCGCGCCGTCGGTCTCCCTCTGGGAGTCGCGCGCCGCCGCGCTGGCCACGGCGTGGCTCATCTCCAACGCCAGGCTGGTGTCGGCCAGCTGGTGCTTGACCGCCTGGAACGAGCCGATCGGCCGGCCGAACGCGGTCCGGTCCTTGCAGTACTGCACGGTCAGGTCGAACAGGTACTGCATGGCGCCCACGGTCTCCGCGGCGCTGAGCACGCTGGCCAGCCGCAGCTGGGTCTCGACGGCCGCCGCCGCGCCACCGGGTACGCCCACCAGCGCGGACTCGGCGACCTCGACGTCGTCGAAGTGGACCTGGCACAGCCGGCGGCTGAGGTCCAGGCCGGCCAACACCTCCACGGTCACCCCGGGTGTGTCGGCCGGTAGCAGGAACTGCGTCGGCCCGTCGGGCGAGGCGGCCGTCACGAGCAGCCAGTGGGCCGACTGCGCCTCGATCACCAGGCCCTTGTGGCCGGTGAGCCGGTAGCCGCCCGGGACCGGCCCGCAGTCGACCCCGGCGGCGCCGGACCAGTCGCCGGTCAGGTCCGCCGCGGCCCAGGCCACGCTCTGCTCGCCGGCGATCAGCGCGGGCACGACCGTGTCGCGGTGCTCCGGCGAGCCCTCGCGCGACAGTGTCGCCACCGCGAGGTTGGTGTCGATGAACGTGCCCGGCTGCAGGTGGCGGCCGCGCAGCTCGGCCAGGATGACGAGGTCGAGCACGCCGTCGCCCGACACGCTGCCGCCGCCGAGGGACTCCGGGGCGAGGAAGGCGAACCAGCCCAGCTCCGCGCCTTCGAGCCGGTAGGACGGGTCGACCTCGCGGCCCGTGTCGATCAGCTCGCGGAGCTTGTCCAACGGCAGGTTCGCCTCGATGAACCGCTCAGTGGTCTCGCGCAGGAGCCGCTGGTCGGAGCTGAGATCAGGGTCCATGCCTGTTCCCTTCGGAGGTCTCGTGCCGCGACGTGCCTGCCTGGCGGCCTGGCCGTGCGTGCCGCGAGCCGTCCTGGCGCTCGAAGTTTCAACTCAGTATAATTTACCTTGTTGCTCGGTTCTAGCACGGACCGGAGCTGACTGGCGATCCCGGAGGTTAGAGAGTGATGGGCGATGCGCAGGCCTTCCGTTACGACGGGAAACATGCCCTGGTAGTCGGCGGTGCGACCGGCATGGGCGCCGCCGCGGCGCACGCGGTCGCGGCGCTCGGAGCCGAGGTCACGGTGCTGGACCGGGTGCCGGTCGACTACTCGGTCGCGAAGTCGATCGAGGTCGACCTGCTCGACCGCGCGAGCATCGACGCGGCGCTCGACCAGGTCCCCGGCCCGGTGCACGCGGTGTTCGCCGCGGCCGGGATTGGCGGCGGCCCGGGAACGATGCGGGTCAACTTCATCTCGCACCGCCACATCGTCGACCGGCTCATCGCCGACGGCCGGCTAGGCGCCGGGTCGGCGATCTGCCTGATCTCGTCGGTCGCCGGCCTCGGCTGGACGAACCACCTGCCGGCGCTGGTCGACTTCCTGGCGACGGAGTCCTACGAGGAGGCCGAGGCCTGGGTGTCCTCCCACCCGGACACGGACAGCTACATGTTCAGCAAGCAGGCCGTGAACACCTGGGTGGCCCGGGCGGCCTACACGTACGCCAGCAAGGGCATCCGGATCAACGCGATCTGCCCCGGGCCGACCGAGACGCCGCTGGCCAGGGCGAACTCCTGGGGCGGCTTCGACCAGCAGTATCGCGAGGCCGTGGGTGCCCCGCCGCTGCAGCCGGAGCAGATGGGCAACGTGATGGCCTTCCTGAACAGCGACGCCGCGATCGGGCTCAGCGGCGAGAGCGTGCTGGTCGACTACGGCCACGTCAAGGCCTCCATCGCCGGCTCCTGGGAGGCGGGCAAGCCGACCATCGACTTCCTGATGAGCGAGACCAAAGTCTGAGCTCCTGGCGCAGGTCCTCCCGGGTGACCCCGGGAGGACCTGCGCCGTGCCAGTCCAGCCGGCGAACGGGCACGCGGAGTGCCCTACCGGAACATCATCTACCGGATCGTCAGGAAGGCTCTGACGCGAGCACGCGCGCCGCTCGGATCCTCAAGGCACGCTGAGAGCGCGTGCGATCCGTCGCTGTTCGCTCTCGTAGGCCACCGCCATCCGGTCGGCCTGGCTTTTCGGGATGTCGAGCGCGGCGGCGGCCTGCCGCCAGCCCGCTGTGGCAGTCTCCACTTCCCTGACGAGGTCGCGGGCACTCGGCGGCGACAGACGGAAGTAGGTGCCTACCGACAGCGCGACGTCGATGCTTGCGTCGGTGTTGTCGAGATCGACGGCGGTGCTCAGCCGGGCTGGGGCGTCGGGATTCGGGTTGAGGTCATAGGCAGGGGAGAGCGCCCAGCCGTCCCGCTCACGCAGGAACGCATGATTGCGTAGATGGTCGTCGGTGTTCCCAGTCAGGATGGAGAACAGGATCCGCCGGTAGAGCTCACGCAGGTCAGCGTCAGCTCTTGGCGAGTGACGTTCGATCACCTCGGCGATCTCGAGGTAGCTGCGGAGGTCCCCGTCGGCGGCCTCGAGCATTGTCAGGGCGCTCGTGAACCCCACACGCCGCGCGCCGATGCGGTCGAAACGGCTCAGGAGTAGTACGTGCCGGCCGGCAACGGTCAGCAGTTCCGACTCGGCCACCGTGAGCCCCGCTCTCCGAGCGAGTCTCAGTTGTACTTCCTCCCAACCGGCCACATCCCATTCGTCACTGTCCAGACGCGGGAACTTGGCGATCGAGAGCCGACCGGACGCGTCGCGTACCGCTGCCTTGGGGCGCGCACCGCCGAGCGAGCTACCTGCGTCGATGAGGTCCGCGAGGTCGCGGTCGAAGTCGCCCTCCGTCCGGACACGGTCGGCTGCTCGCAGGAGCCGGGCCAGGTCGATCAGCCGTGGGACCGAGTGCCGGTGCGTCGAGTAATAGGTGGCGGTTGCCGGCCGGCGAAACCTGACACCTCCCTGGCGGGTGTCATCCCGGACCCCGAGAAGGAAGTCGGCCTTGCCGAGGGTGCGAGGAGTCGTCTCGGCGGCACGCGCGCGCTCGCGCTCCTCACGCCTCATGAGGTTCTCACCCCATCGGTCGGGGGCGCTGTCTGCGAACGCGTTGAAGATTGCCGACCCGGGCGGCGTGTGGAAGACACCGGCGGCCCTGGCCAACGCCGGGTCGAGGTCGTATCCGGCCGGGTTGGTCAGGTAGGCGTCGGCATATCGGAACGTGGCGCTCTGTCCGCCGCGGTCGTGAAGCCACAACGTTCCGGCGGCGGTCTCCTGCCCGTCGATCTCGACGGTGACCTCGACAGGATCCCGTCCGGCCATCAGTGCCGTACTCGCTTGGGGAGGATCTCGTCCATGCGTAGGCGGCCGACGTCGGTCTCGTACGGGTCGGTGGCCCTCACGACGGCATCCATGATCCCGACAGTGCGTAGCACCCGGAAGAGGTTTTCGGTGCTCGCGGTGCCCTTACCCTGCTCGATGGCGCGCAGCGTGTCCCGTGAGATCCCGGCTCGCTCGGCGACCTGGGCCGCGGTCAGCCGGTTCAGCTTCCGCCAGGTCGACACATGCTCGCCGAGCAGACGCAGCGATCGCGCCACGGACAACGGCGTGGCGTGCGAGGCTCTGTCGCCGACCATGGCCTCCATCGTACGCGTCTACGGCGCCTAAGTTCGTCGTTAAGTGCGGCTGCCTCCGCGTGGTGCCCGACCTGGTGACAGGGGTTTGTGGACCATGTGGACCAGCGTACGAACGTTTCGATCTTGGTCGAGCGGCCTGAGATCGCTGCCCGTCCGCTGCCACATGGACCCTGGCCAGGGAAGATTCCGGGTGATCGTCACCAGAGGCGCACGATCTACCGGATCGAACGTGTGCTCCGGACAACTGCTGGTTCCTAACGCATCCGCGCGTCTGGTGACTGTGCTCGCGGGGACTGTGGTACAGCCGATCGACCAGACATGCGCCGAGCCGGGCCATGTCACCTACGAAGCGGGCGTCGCAGTCTGATCGAGTGCGACGAGAAGGCGCTCGCCGAACGCTGGGGCGCCGTGATCGCGTAAGTAGGAAGCGATGTCGTAGGCGGCCAGTGTGGGGCCGGATCTTCCGGTCCTGGCGGCGATGGCACGAACGGCTCTGACGACGAGGTCGGGGTGGAGGTCGAGTTCGTCGAGGAGGAAGTCGTCGAGAGTCTGGCGAGTCAGGGGCGCGGGCAGCGCACTGGGCGGGAAGTCCGCGAGGTTGTCGGTGACGATCACGTCAGCTCGGCCGGCCATGGCGGCGGCGACCACGTGTCGGTCGTCGGGGTCGGGGAGTTTGATGGTCGGCACGAGCCGCTCCCACCCGGTCACGGGCGCGTCCGGGAAGGCGGTCCTCATCTGCCGGAAGAGGCGGGTGAGGTAGGCGTCGATTTCTTCCGGTGAGGTTTCGCGCTTGCCGAGCAGTGTGCGCAGGGTCCGTTCGAGCTCGTCCAAGATCTCGCTCGACCACAGCGGCCGGTAGGCGCCCGTGCTAGCGATCTCCAGCAGTACATCGCGGGCCCTACTGGGCACCAGGACGCAGGTATCGAGCAGCGCGGAGAACATCCTGGTCAGCCTTCGGCCTTCTTGCGGGCGGCTTTCAGCGCCGCCCGGGTCTCGTCGAGGCCGATGTCGTAGAGGCCGAGACGCTCGGTGTCGGCGACCATGTCGACGAAGGCGAGATCGGCGGCGAGGCGCTGGCGTCGGCGGTACTCGAGGAGATCGTCGAGGCGGACCTTGCGGTGGCGGCTGGGCTTCTCGAAGGGGATGGCGCCGCTTTCGAGCAGCCGGACCAGGGTGGTGCGGGAGATCCGGAGCAGGTCCGCGGCCTCCTGGGTGGACATCGTCAGATGGTGCGGTGCCACCGTGACTGCCAGGCCCGCCTTCATCGCCGCGGCGACCTGCAGAAGGACGTCGAACATCTGTTCGGGAAGCTCGACCCCGTGTCCGTCTGGGCCGGTGAGCCGAGGCCGCCGGTCGGCGGTCTGCCGGCCGCGGTCGCGGAGCGCGGCCAGGAAGTCGATGATCTCACCGGTGTCGTCGCCTGGCAGGTACGTCTCGTCGTGGAGCGGCTCGGGGCGGGCGGGCGAGGTCATGAACGGCCTCCAAGACGATCGGAACGATCGGCATGCTCGTTTCGCTCGATTCTACGTCGACCGCCTGCGGTAGCTGCCCGCCGACGGCCATCGCACCTGCCCAACTCGGCTAGAGCATCCGACGTCCGTACACATCAGACCAGGCGCAGGGGCGCTCAGACCTGGAGTCCAGGTTGGGTGCATGGTCGCGGTGGCTTGGTTGGGTGAGGATCTCCACGCTGTCGACGGCTTGTGGCTCGAACCGTCCGGGGGCTTGTGGCGGGCCCGGCCGTTACACGGAGACCGAGTAGCCGCCGTTGACCGGGTAGGTCTGGCCGGTGATCCACGCGGCGAGCGGGCTCGCGAGGAACGTGACGAGCCCGGCTACGTCGTCGGGGCGCCCCAGCCGCGGCACCATGTACCGCTTGAGCTGGCGGCGCAGCCGGTCGGCCAGCTGGTCGTTCTCGCGGGCCATCTCCTCCAGCCCCATGGTGTCCACCGTCGAGAGCGACACGTTGTTGACCGTGATGCCGCCGCCGCCGACCTCCCGGGCCAGCGCCCGCATGAAGCCCGCCGCCCCGGCCTTGGCCGCGGAGTACGGGGCCATGTTCGGCTCCCCGACCCGGCCAGCGTCGGACACGATCGTGATGACCCGGCCCTCGCCCGCGGCGATCATGCCGGGCAGCGCGACGCGGGTGCAGTTCATGACGCCGTACAGGTTGACGGCGAAGTAGCGGTCCCAGTCGGCCGGCTCGGTGGTCGCGAACGCGCCGACGCTGACCGAGACCCCCTTGGAGCCGGTGGCCGGGGCCTTCACGTCCCAGCCGCCGGGCCCCGCGTTCCCGGCGTTGTTGACCAGGATGTCCACCTGGTCGGCGCCGATCGCGCCGGTCACGGCCGCGTAGTCGGAGACATCGAACGGCCGGGCCGCCGCGGTCCCGCCGGCGGCCTCGATCTCCTTGACGACCTCGTCGGCCCGCTCGGGCACGAAGTCGTTGACGAGCACCTTGGCACCCGCGGCGGCGAGGGACAGGCAGACTGCGCGGCCTACGCCTTGGCCGCCACCCGTCACCAGAGCTGTGCGTTCGCCGAGGTCGATCGTGAAGCTCACGTTGCTGCCTCTTTCTCCGGGCGGCATGATCGCCGATTCAGCCCTCTGGGGGTCGTATTCGCGGTCATTTTGCGACCACCGGAGGGCCAAAACGGCGATCATGGGGGCGGGCTGCGGCCCTGGACCACGAGATCGGCACCAGAATCCGTCAGGTCGCGGCGCCGGCAATCTTCAGTTCGAGGATCTCGTCCTCCGAGTGTCCGAGCTCGCGCAGCAGGTCGTCGGTGTGCTCGGCGAACAGGGGCCCACGGGCGATCGTGGGCGGCTGCGTGTCGAACTGCACCGGGTTGGAGACCAGCCGGCGTTCCTTGCCCTCGCTGTCCAGGACGGGCCGGAGGTAGCCGTTGGCCTCCATCTGCGGGTCGTCGAGGATGTCCAGCGGGCCCTGCACGGGGGCCCAGGGGCCCTCCAGCGTCTGCAGGTGCTTGCTCCAGTAGGCGAACGGCTGCTGGGCGATCGCCTCGGTGATGTACCGGGCGGCGTCGGTCGCGTTGGCCATGAGCTTCGCGGCCGTGCTGAAGCGCTCGTCGTCGATGAGCTCGTCGAGGCCGAGGTGACGACAGACGTCGGCGAAGTACCGGAAGGGCTGGATCATGGTGAAGTTGATCCAGCGCCCGTCCGAGGTACGGAAGTGGCCGACCGTCGGGTTCAGCGGTGCGTTCGCCATCATCTGGTTGATGGAGATCGGTTCCTTCTCGGGCCCGTTCAGCGCCGCGTTGCTCAGATCGAGGGCGAAGGCCCAGGCTCCGACGCTCATGAGCGAGACGTCGATGACCGACGTCTCTCCGGTCGTCGCGCGGCCGTAGAGCGCGGCGGCGATTCCGCCGGCGATCGTCATCCCACCCATGGAGTCGCCGTAGGCGCCGCCCGGCATGGAGATGACCCGCGGGCTGTCCGGTGGCGTCACGCCCCACGCACTACCCATGCGGCACCAGAACGAGGAGCCGTCGTACCCGCCCTTCTCCGCCCACGGCCCACGCTGGCCGTGGGCGCTGCCGCGCACGTAGATGATGTCCGGGTTGGCCTTGCGGATGTCCTCGACCTCCAGCTTCAGCCGCCTGCGGGCGTCTGGCAGGAAGTTGGTGAGGAAGATGTCCGCGTCCCTGAGCAGCTCGAGCAGCACCTCGTACCCCGCGGGGTTCTCCAGGTCGAGGCCGATGCTGCGCTTGCCCCGGTTGGGGTGATCCATGATCGGGTGGAACGTGCCGTCCTTCGGGTGGTTCACCATTCCCCGCTGGGCGTCACCACGCTCGGCGTGCTCGACCTTGATCACATCCGCGCCCCACTCGGCGAGGACTCCACCCGCCGCCGGGGTGAAGGTGAACTGGGCGACCTCGACCATCTTGACGCCTGCCATGGGCTGGTGCACGGATCCGCGGTCCTTCCTACGTACGGCTGGAAGCCGGTCGGACCACGGGTGGGTCGGCGAACGGCTCGTCACGGAACACCATAGTTAGGCTGAGTATAAGTTTACAAGCGGTGGGTTCGTGGCCGGCCGGCTTCCATGCGTGGTGGTGGGCCGGGCTCGCGGTCGGCGGCGGCGCCAGGTCGATCCTGCGCGCCGGGTGCCGGCCGTGTTGGCACCGCGGCCGTCGGATGCGTGAACGTTGGGGTCACCGCCTATGTTGGGCCCAAATTGGGCAAGCGGGCCGGCGGAGCCGCCGTGCCGCCGCGGGCCGCTGTGGGGCCGTGGGTTCGCGGCGAAGCCTTGTGCGACCTGCCGCCACCTGCTAAACAGTACCCCTCAGATCTTGTACTCAGTACAAACCTGACTCGGTCCCGCGTCGACGGAGCTGGGAGGTCCGCGCCCGGGAGGTCCGCGCCCGGGAGGGGTGGCGTGGGGCCGAGCGAACGGGGGCACGGCCAGTTTCCGCTGTCCGGCAGCCCAGTAAACGATCAATGCAAGCCCGGGCCTTGGCCGCGCCCGGCTCGTGAGGAGCCGACGGTGTCGCGCGGGTCGCGGCGCCGAGTTCGAACGGCCATCGAAGCAAGTCTTCGAGGCAAGTCTTCGCAGCAAGTCTCCGAACGCCATCGCGGAGAAAGTCCGTATTCGAAGGGAAGTCCCGGCGTGAAGAACCACAAGTTGATCTCGCTTACCGCCGCCGCCGGCTTGTTAGCGGCACTGGTCGCTGCCTGTGGCGGCAGCGACGGGAAGAGCACGGACAGCTCGACGAACGGCCTCAAGGGCACGCCGTACACCGTCGAGGTGATCACTGCCCTGTCCAGCGTCACGCCGGGTACCGAGGCCTACCAGGCGGCCCAGGCCGCCGCCGCGGCCGTGAACGCGTCGGGCGGCATCAACGGCCACCCGCTAGAGGTCAAGGTCTGCGACGCAAAGGGCACCGACAGCCCGACCGCCGCGGTGACCTGCGCCCGCGGCATCGTCTCGAACCCGAACGTGCTCGCCGAGGTCGGCGACTACGAGGCGTTCCCCGAGCAGGTCAACACCATCCTGAACGCGGCCCACATCGCGAACATCGGCGCCTCGCCGACGGCCCAGTCGATCCTCACGTCGAAGAACTCCTTCCCGCTCGCCGGGTCGGACGGAGCGGGCCTGTCGACCGTGCTCGCCGACAGCGGCGCGAAGCAGATCCAGGTCGCCTACACCAACGTCGCCGCCGCCGCGGCCGCGGTGCCGTTCAACCAGATCGTGCTGCAGCAGGGCCGGGGCCTGAAGCTGATGGGTGGCATCCCGATCGAGGTGTCCGCCACCGACCTGACCCCGCAGGTGACCAGCGGGGCCAAGGGCGACGGCGTGGCGCTGGCCGTGATGCCGACCCAGTTCGCCGCCTGGCTCAACGTCGCCAAGAGCGGCAACTTCAGCCAGAAGATCTCCACCAGCGCGGCGTCGCTCACGGCCAGCACCCTCTCGGCGCTCGGCGGCAAGGCCGACGGCGTGTTGGTCTCCGCCGGCCTGCCGCTGGTGACCAGCTCGGACGCGGGCATCGTCCGGTTCCGCGCCGAGATGGCCAAGTACCAGCCGAAGGCGGCCGTCGACGCAATCAGCCTGAACGCCTGGCTCAGCACCTGGGCGTTCGCGCAGGTGGCCCGGACCGTGACCGGTCCCGTCACCCGGGCCTCGATGCTCGCGGCGCTGAGCAACCTGACCAACTTCAACGTCTTCGGCCTGCTCCCCGACGGCTACACGACGGCCAAGGACTTCGACTTCCCCGGCCTTGGGCGCCTGTTCAACCACCAGATCGTCGAGGGCGTCGTGAAGGACGGAAAGCTCGTCCAGACGTCGGACGGCTACGTGCCGATCTTCTCGCCCAAGCCGTAACCAACGCCAATCCGTGACGAACTCGATGGCTGACAGCCGCGATGCCCGCGGGTCGGTAACGACCCGCGGGCAGGGGGTGGTCCTGTGATCCGCTTCCTTTTCCTAGGCCTGGGACTCGGGGGCATCTACGCCCTTGCCGGCCAAGGCCTCGTCCTCGTCTATCGGGGTTCGGGTGTCCTGAACTTCGCCCAGGGCGCGTTCGCCGCCGTGGGCGCCCTGGCCTACTACGACCTGCACGTCCGGGCCGGTCTGCCGACCGTTCCGTCCGTCGTGGTGGCCCTGCTCATCTCGGGCGTGGCCGGGCTGCTCATGCATTTCCTGGTGATGCGCCCGCTGCGGAACGCGCCGCCGCTGACGAGGGTGATCGCGACTCTCGGCGTCATGGTGATGCTGCAGCAGCTCGGCCGCATCGTGTTCGGGTCCTCGATCCGGATCGTGCCGTCCTTCCTGCCGTCGAAGAGCATCGACATCGGCGGCGGAGCGGCGGTCGGGCTGGACCGCTTCGTGCTGCTCGGCCTCGCCGTCGTGGTGTCGGCGACGCTGTGGGCGGTCTACCGGTACAGCAAGTTCGGCGCGATCACCTCGGCGGTCGCCGAGAACGAGCGCGCCGCGCAGCTCGCCGGCCACTCGCCCGACGTCATCGCCGCGGTGAACTGGGCCCTGGGCGCGATGCTCGCCGGGCTCGCCGGCATCCTGATCGCGCCGATCGCCGGGCTGGACATCAACACGCTCGTCCTGTTGATCATCCCGGCCCTGGCGACCGCGATGGTGGCCCGGTTCGACTCCTTCGTGGGCGCGCTCATCGCCTCCCTGGTTATCGGCATCGCGCAGTCGGAGATCACCAACTACGTGCGCGCCGCGGGCTGGGGCGACGCTGTCCCGTTCCTGCTGGTCATCCTGGTGCTCGTCGCCCGGGGCCAGAGCCTGCCGCTGCGCAGCCACGTCAACGAGCTGCTCCCGGAGATCGGGACAGGCGTTCTGCGCCCGACCCGGCTGGCGGTCGCCGTCGCGGCCGGGGTGGTGCTGATCCTCACCACGCCCAACGACTGGAGCGACGCGCTGACCGCCACGACGATCGGGGCGATCATCTGCGTCTCCCTCGTCGTGGTGACCGGCTACGCCGGCCAGCTGTCCCTGGCGCAGTACGCGTTCGCCGGCTGGGGCGGCTACGTCGCCTCGCGGCTCGCCGCCACCCATGGCCTGCCGTTCCTGCTGGCGCTGGTCATCGGCGTCGCCGCGGCCGTGCCGGTGGGCGTCCTGGTCGGGCTGCCGGCACTGCGGACCCGAGGCATCCACCTCGCGATCGCGACCTTCGGCCTGGCGTACTCGTTCCAGAGCATCCTGTTCCAGAGCGTGCCGCTGACCGGCGGCCTGGAAGGCACCGTCGTCAACCCGCCCACCCTGTTCGGCTGGGACATCGACGCGGTCAACCACCCCAAGCGGTACGCGATCGTCTGTCTCGTCGCGTTGCTGCTGGCCGCGCTGGTGGCCGGCAACATCAGGCGGGGACGGTCCGGTCGGCGCCTCGTCGCGGTCCGCGGCAACGAGCGGGCGGCCGCGTCGCTGGGAATCAGCGTCTACGGCGCCAAGCTCTACTCGTTCGCGCTGTCGGCGGCGATCGCGGGGCTCGGCGGAGTGCTGCTGGCCTTCCAGGCGAGCTACGTGGACTTCAGCCAGTACAACGTCTTCAACTCGATCTCGGTGATCATCAACACCGTCATCAGCGGCGTGGGCTTCCTGGTCGGTACCGTCCTGGCCGGCGCCAACGTGACGGGTGGCGTGACCACCAAGATCTTCGGCGAGGTGTTCACCAGCAGCTCGATCAACCAGTACGTCACCCTGGCCCTCGCGGTCCTGTTGGTCCCGACACTGGTGGGCTACCCCAACGGGCTGGCCGCCAGGATCGTCACGCTGCGGTGGTCGCGGGTGCGGCTGCCACTGCGCCGCGCGGCGGCTGCGGACGGAGCGCCGTCCGACGGGTCACCGGCTGACTGGACGAAGTCCGACGCGGCGACGTCCGAAGGGACGACGTCCGAAGGGGCGACAGCCAAGGCCCCGCGGTCCGAGGCGCTTCCGGCAGAGGTGGCGCATCTGGTCGCCGCGGCGGCCGCGTCGCCGGCCGTGCCGCGCCGGGTGACGCCGCGCGTGCTGGAGGTCCAGGACGTCTCGGTCCGCTTCGGCGGGGTGCAGGCGCTCGGCGGCGTGTCGATCGACGTTCGGCCCGGCGAGGTCGTCGGGGTGATGGGGCCGAACGGCGCCGGCAAGACCACCTTCATCGACGCGGTCACCGGCTTCAACCGCATCGGTGGCGGGACGATCCTGCTCGACGGCGTCCGGATCGACGGGATGAACGCCCGCAAGCGGGCCCGGCTGGGCATCGGCCGGACGTTCCAGTCGCTGGAGCTGTTCGACCAGCTGAGCGTCCTGGAGAACCTGCGGACCGCCTCGGACCCGCGCGACTCGGCGTCCTACCTGTCCGACCTGGTCGTGCCGCGCCGGACCGAGCTGACCCCGGCCGCGCGGTCGGCCATCGCGATGTTCGAGCTGGCCGGCGACCTGCACCGGGTGCCGTCGGAGCTGCCCTACGGCCGGCGCCGCCAGGTGGCCATCGCCAGGGCGATCGCGGCCGAGCCGTCGATCCTGCTGCTCGACGAGCCGGCCGCCGGCCTGCACGAGACCGAGACGCAGGAGCTGTCCGCGCTGGTGCGCCGGCTGGTCGACGAGTGGGGCATCGGGATCCTGCTGGTCGAGCACGACGTGGCGATGCTCAACCGGGTCTGTGACCGCATCGTGGTCATGGACTTCGGCAAGGTCATCGCCACCGGGACGCCGGCCGAGATCCGGGACGACCCGCGCGTCGTCGCGGCCTACCTCGGCGAGGAGCGTCACGACGAGCCGGACGACGAGTCGTCGGCCGGCCAGGAGCAGCAGGTCCAGGAGCAGCAGGTCCGGGAGCAGGAGGTGGTCGGCGATGCCCGCTGAGACGGCACCCGTGCTGGAGGCCAGGGGCCTGTTCGCCGGCTACCGGAAGGTCCCGTGCGTGCGGGACGTGAGCCTGGACGTGCGTCCCGGCGAGATCGTCGTCGTGCTCGGCCCGAACGGGGCCGGCAAGACGACGACCCTGCTGACGATGGCCGGGGCGCTGCCCGGTCTGGGCGGCGAGGTGCTCTGGCGCGACAGCCCGATGAAGGCCGCGCTGCACCACCGGGTCCGGGCCGGCCTGGGGGTGATCCCCGAGGAGCGCTCGGTGATCTCCCGGCTGTCGGTGCACGACAACCTGCGGATCGGGCGCGGGCCGATCGAGCACGCGCTGGAGCTCTTCCCCGAGCTTCGGCCGCTGCTGCGCCGGCGGGCCGGGCTGCTGTCCGGGGGTGAGCAGCGGATGCTGCTGACCGCCAGGGCGCTGGCCGCGGACCCCGCCGTCCTGCTGGCCGACGAGCTGTCGCTGGGGCTCGCCCCCAAGATCGTCACGAGGCTCATGCAGGCGCTGCGCGGCGCGGCCGACCGGGGCACGGGCGTGCTGCTTGTCGAGCAGCACGCCCGCCAGGCCCTCGCGGTCGCCGACCGGGCGTACATCCTGCAGCGCGGCAGTCTGGTCTGGTCCGGCTCGGCCGACGAGGCGCGGCAGAACCTGCGCCGGATCGAGCGCGCCTACCTGGGCCAGGACGTGGGTTCCTGAGGGACGTGGGTTCCTGAGGGACGTGGGCTTCTGAGCACTGCCGACGGCCCGCCGCTGGCGGAGAACCCGACTCATAGTTAAACTGAGTCAAAATACTGACAGTGCCGATCGTGGAGCACGAAAGGTCACGTGCGGATGCAAAAAGAAGACATGATCCTCGTGAGCATCGATGATCATTCGATCGAGCCGCCCGACATGTACGAGCGGCACGTGCCCGCCAAGTACCGGGACCTGGCGCCGAAGGTCATCCGTACCCCCGGCGGGATCGACCAGTGGGTCTTCCAGGGCGCGGCGACCTCGACGCCGTTCGGCATGGCCGCCACGGTCGGCTGGCCCGCGGAGGAGTGGGGTCGCGACCCCGGCACCTACACCGAGCTGCGGCCAGGCTGCTTCGACCTGAAGGCCCGGGTCGACGACATGAACGCCAACGGTGTGCTGGCCTCGATGTGTTTCCCCAGCATGGCCGGCTACAACGCCAGGACCTTCGCCGAGGCCCCGGACAAGCAGCTCTCGCTGATCATGCTGCAGGCCTACAACGACTGGCACATCGACGAGTGGTGCGCCGGCGCGCCCGGGCGGTTCATCCCGATCGGGATGCTGCCGATGTGGGACCCGCGGATCGCCGCGGCCGAGGTGCGCCGGCTGTCCGCGAAGGGCTGCCCGGCGGTCAGCTTCCTGGAGGCGCCGCACGCGCAGGGCTACCCCAGCCTGCTGTCCGGCCACTGGGACCCGCTGCTGGAGGCGGTCGTCGAGACCGGGACCGTGCTCTGCCTGCACATCGGCGGCGGCATGGGCCTGCTGAAGCTGCCGACCGAGGCCCCGCCGGACCACTCAATCATCCTGTCGACCCAGATCATGACGCTGGTCGCGCAGGACCTGATCTTCGGCGGGGTGCTGCTCAGGTACCCGACGCTGAAGATCGCTTTCTCGGAGGCCGGGATCGGCTGGATCCCGTTCTACCTGGAGCGGGCCGACCGGCACGTGAAGAACCAGGTGTGGCTGCACAACGACTTCGGCGGCAAGCTGCCGTCGGATCTGTTCCGCGAGCACGTCCTCGGCTGCTTCATCACCGACCCGATCGGCCTGAAGAACCGGCACGAGATCGGCATCGACATCATCGCGTGGGAGTCGGACTACCCGCACACGGACACCACCTGGCCGGAGTCGCCCGAGCTGCTGTGGGGCGAGCTGACCGACGCGGGGGTGACCGAGGAGGAGACCCACAAGATCACCTGGCAGAACGCCTGCCGGTTCTTCGGGTTCGACCCCTTCACCACGATCGCGCGCGAGGACGCCACGGTCGGGGCGCTGCGGGCGCGGGCCGCCGCGGCGCACGTCGACGTCACCCGGATGTCCAAGGACGAATGGCGGCGACGCAACGAGGCCGCGGGAATCGGGGTGCTGAGCGCATGAGCGAGAGCAACGGCGCGGGACAGCTCGCCGGCAAGGTCGTCGCGGTGACCGGGGCGACCAGCGGCTCCGGGCTCGCCATCGCGCGGCGGTTCGCGGCCGAGGGCGCCGACGTGGTTCTGCTGGCTCGTGGCGCCGACCGGCTGAAGGCGCTCGAAGAACAGCTCGGGCCGCGCGCGTTGGGCCTGACGACCGACGTCGGTGATCCCGACAGCGTCCAGGCCAGCTTCGACGCCATCAAGAACCGGTTCGGGAAGCTGGACGTCCTCATCAACAATGCCGGCCTGCACCGGCCGGCACCGTTCGAGGCGCTCACCGACGACGAGATCCTCACGGTCGTGCGGTGCAACCTGCTCGGCCCCGTCTACACCTGCCGCGCGGCGATCCCGCTGCTGCGGGCCGCGGGCGGTGGCGACATCGTCAACACCTCGTCCGAGGTCACGCTCGAGGTCTTCCCGTACGAGGCCATCTACAAGGCGACGAAGGCGGGCCTCGAGGCGCTGGGCCAGGCCTTGTCCCTGGAGTTCGAGAAGGAGGAGATCCGGGTCACGACTCTCATCCAGGGCGTCGCCCTCGGAGAGGGTGGAGGCTCGACGGACTGGGTGGACAGCGGGGAGCACAGCCATCTGGTGTGGCCGCGGCTGCAGGCCGAGGGAACTGTCAACCGAGTGATTGGCAAGCACGGCGGAATGACGGTCGAAAGCGTGGCCGACGTCCACGTCTTCATCGTCACCCGGCCGCGCGGCCAGAAGCTCGACGTCGTGCGCGCCCGCAGCTACTAGGCGCGGGCGCCGGAGATTTCAGTGGCCGATTTCTATGACGCCCTGCCGATCGACTTCATCGAGCCGGGCGAGACGACGACCGTCATGGTGGATGGTTTTCCAGTCGCCGTCGCCAACGTGGACGGCGAGTACTTCGCCTTCCAGAACCTCTGCCCACACCAGGGCAGCAAACTCGGCGGACGCTCGTTGGACCAGGGCTGCTTCATCATCTGCCCGACGCACGCCAGTCGTTATGACGTGCGTTCGGGTGCCTGCGTCCGGCCGTCGAACTCCGACGGTTTCAACCAGGACCTGATGGTGTTCCCAGTCCGTATTCAGGACGACGTCGTGCAGATACAGATCTGACGCGAGAGAGACGAGAGGACCCGCCGGGCGGATGTCAGAACGTGAGAGTGTTGTCCGGGCGCAGCCCGGCCAGCACGATGGCCGTCCGGCGGTGCAGCGAGACATTGAGCTTGGGAAGGCGGCCTCCCGCCCACTCGAGCAGGGAGTCCACGACCAGCGCCTCGACGATCTGCGCCATCTCGGCGGGCTCGACCTGCTCGGTGACCTCGCCTTCTTTCTGCGCCCGCTCGAACAGCACCTCGAATGCCTCGGCGAACGCCGGGGTGAAGGACGGCGTCTCGGTGTCGGACCGGCGGGGCCGCCGGAACTCGGCGAGCGCACGGGTGACGGCGGCCGGGTCCGCGGCCTTGATTGCCCGCGCGAGCGCGTTCATCAGCAGACGCAGCGAATCTTCAAGAGGGCGCTCCGCCTTGATGCAGCGGGCGGCTTCCTCGCTGAGCACGGAAGCAGTCTCGTAGCCCATTTCGAGGAGGATCTCCTCTTTGTGGGCGAAATGAAAGTAGAAAGTGCCCTTCGTGACGCCGGCCGCCTGGGCGATCTCTTCGGCCGTCGTTTCTTCGATCCCGGTCTCGAATCCACGCTCGGACCACAGCTGAAGCGCTGCGCGCACCAGACGGCGCCGCGTCTCCCTGGAGCGCTCCTGCATAAGACGGGCTCGGCGCGGGGCTGGTGGGGTACTCATCGCCCAAAGTATAGCGGCGTCGTCACCCTGGGCGCCTGTCGCTCGACCGGAAAGAAGGTTCCCGGCCGGCCCTGCGGCCGGGAAAGGGCACCCGGGTGTGGCGTAGGCCATGCGCCGTGGGCGCCCACGGGCCGGTGTCGAGCCGCGGTTGCCGATCCGTTGGATCCCCGGCCGCGAGTGAGCCGCCGCGGCCCGGGGTCAGCCTGACCGAGATTCATTCGTGTGACGTCGTCGAGACGCGCACCCGGCGCTTGGAGCTGTTCGTGGCAGATCGGATTCCGCTGGTCGACTATCTGGTTCTCTCGGACGATCCGCGGCTGGTCGCCCATGAGTGCGAGCAGTGCGCGGCAAAATTCTTCGGCCGCCGCAACGCGTGCGCCTCGTGTGGCGCCACCGCCTTTCACGAGGTGACTGTCCCGCGTGAGGGAACGCTGCGTACCTTCACGATCGTGTCGGCCGCCGGCCCGGGTGTCCCGGTGCCCTACGTGGCGGCCGTCGTCGACTGCGGCGGGATCACCACGCGCGGAATCCTGGTGAATGTGGACCCGGATCCCGGGCAGGTGCAACTGGGTATGCAGGTCCGGCTGACCACCGTTTCTCTGGGCGCGGACGAGGCGGGCGTCGAGGCCGTCGGTTATGGATTCGAGCCGGCCTGACGTGCCGGACAAGACGAAAGGATGTCCGCGGTGAGCCAGGACGTCTGGATCCTCGGGATCTCGATGACGAAGTTCGGCAAGCACAAGGACAAGGACACGGTCGACCTGGCCTCCGAGGCCGCGCTCGCCGCGCTCGCGGACGCGGGCGTCGGCATGCGCGACATCGACGTGCTCGCCGCCGGCAGCCTGATGGCCGGGACCTCGGCCTTCGGCCAGCAGCTGCAGAAGCAGATCGGCCAGACCGGAATCCCGGTCTACAACGTCGCCAACGCCTGCGCCACCGGCGCGACCGCGCTGCGGGTCGCGATCATGGCGATCCGGTCGGGGGAGGCGGACTACGGCCTGGCCGTCGGCGTCGAGAAGCTTTCCGGCGCCGGGCTGCTGGGGCCGGCCGGCCGTCGCAAGGAGAACGACCGCTGGGTGCCGGAGGGCCGTTTCGGTGCGGTCGCCGGGCTCGACGGCAGGACGGGCACCGAGTCCATGCCGGGAGTGTTCGCCCAGATCGGCCTGGAGTATGGCTACAAATACGGTGGCGTCAATTTCGAGCTGTTCGCCCGAATCTCGGAGAAGAACCACGCGCATTCGACGCTGAACCCGCTCGCGGCCTACTCGAAGCGGTTCACCGTCGAAGAGATCATGAATGACGTCATGATCGCCTACCCGAACACCCGGCCGATGTGCTCGGCGAACTGCGACGGGGCGGCCGCGGCCGTACTGGTCAGCGACGCCAAGCTGAAGACGCTGTCGCTGGAGCAGCGCCGCCGCGCGGTCAAGGTCAGCGCCTCGGTGCTCACCAGCGACCCCTGGCAGGAGGCCTGCCAGGTGCTCCCGGACGTCAACACGCTGACCCGGCGGGCCGCCGCCCGGGCCTACGAGCAGGCTGGCATCGGCCCGGAGGACCTGGACCTCGTCGAGCTGCATGACTGTTTCGCCACGGCGGAGCTGGTGCATTACGACAACCTGATGCTGTGCGCCGAGGGCGGCGCCGTCGACTTCTTCAACTCGGGGGCGACCTGGCGCGACGGGAAGACGCCCGTCAACGTGTCCGGCGGCCTGGAGTCGAAGGGACACCCGATCGCGGCGACGGGTATCGCCAACGTCTGGGAGATCTGCCATCACCTGCGCGGTGAGGCCGGGGACCGCCAGATCGAGGGCGCCCGCGTCGGGCTCGCCCATGTCATCGGACTGGGCAGCGCCTGCGGCGTGCACGTCCTGGAGAAGGCGGCCGTCTGAGGTAGACCGACCGAATCTTCTGAGTCACCGAATTTTCTGAGTCACCGAATTTTCTGCGTCAGAGGGCGCCCGGCACCCGATCAGAGCCGGGCGCCCTTTCCCCCTGCCAGTAGAGAGATGCACAACGTGATTGTCGAATTACGCCGACGGCACCTCGCCGCGGTAGCCGTCTGCACTGTCGCCGCCTCACTCGCCCTGGCCGGATGCACCAAATCCGGCCAGGGCGCTGCTGCTTCCTGCGACAGCCCAGGAGTGAGCCCGACCGAGGTGCATGTCGGCCTGATCTACCCGGACAGCGGCGCGATCGCCCCGGGATTCCGCGCGGCCCGCAGCGGGACCGAGGCCAGAGTCGCGGTAGCGAACGCGGCCGGCGGCGTCAACGGTCGCAAGATAGTGCTCGACTGGCACGACGACGAGGGGAGCACCTCGGGCTTCGCCGTGGCGGCGAGCGACCTGCTGACGCAGAACAAGGACTTCGGCCTGATCGCCCAGAGCATCTCCGTGGGCAGTACGGCCCAGCAGCTGGACAAGCAGGGCATCCCGGTGACGGGCCTGCCCGGCGAGAGCGTGTGGACCGAGCACCGGAACATGTTCACCTTCGGCTTCACGTTCGGGTCGACGCAGTCCGCGAGCTCGTCGGTGACGACCTTCGGGCTCTACGCCCACCGGTTCAACGCCACCCGCGCGGCCATCGTCTACAACGACACGCTGTCCCAGTCGGCCACCGCGCTGGTGCAGCTGTTCAGGGAGAGCCTGCAGTCCCAGGGCATCGCCGTGGCGGACCCGATCGTCTACAACCCCACCGTGACCAATCCCGGCAAGGTCGTCACGCAGATCAGGGCGTCGAGGGCTGATTCTCTGATCAGCATTCTTTCGGCCGACGACTTCCTGCCCATCTACACCGCGGCGCGGCAGTCCGGGCTGACGTTCAAGGTCGCGCTCGCCACCTCTGGCTATGACGCACAGCTGCTGTCCAGCCAGGGCGCGAGCATGGCCGGGATGTCGATCCTGACGCCGCACATCCCGTTCAGCGTCGACTCGACGGCGTTGCGGGACTACAAGGCGGCGATGAGCGAGTACGCGCCCGAGCTCGACCAGCCGACGAACGAGGTCGCCCTCGGCGCCTACATCACGACGGACGAGTTCCTGCGCGGCCTGGCGCTCGCCGGGGCCTGCCCGACCCGAGCGGCCTTCATCACCAACCTGCGCGCGTTGAAGAGCTACGACGCCGGCGGCCTGATCCCGGTCACCGACCTGAGCCGGTTCGGGGAGCCGAACCTGTGCTACAGCTTCGTGCGCGTCAACGACGCCGGGACCGCCTTCGAGGTGGTGCCCAGCGTCGGCGCACCCGACCCGAACGAGTGGTGCGGCACCCGGCTCGGCGTCGGCTAACGGCGCGCCGGCCCCAGCCCTGACCCGCCGGGGCCGGCGAACGAAGTTTTGTGGGGCGGCTAGCCCTTGATTGTCGTGTTCTTCGAGGGGAACGGCGACAGGTCGAGGAGCGAGGTGACGCCCGCGGGCGCGGCGCACACCCGGGGGACGGCGTTGACCGCGCTCATCGCCGACGCGACCGCGATCGGGTCGCCGACGAAGTCGGGCAGGGCCGAGATCTTCATGTCGAGGCGGATGCAGGGCTCGCCCGTCACCTCGGCCCGGTAGCCGTCACCCTGGAAGTCGAACTCCGCGAAGTCGTGCTCGCGCAGCCGCTCCACGTGCCCGACGACGATCCGGGCCTCTCCGCCGACCATGCCCTTGACGTCGTAGCGAAGTCCGCAGATCGTCCCCTGCGGGATGTGCCCGGACGCGACGTCGAAGGCCACGTCGGAGTAGATGACGCAGTTCTCCTCGACGATCTCGTCGACCGTCACGCCGAGGGCGTCGGCGAGCATATGGATCGTCGTCTCGTGGTAGCTCGTGGTCACCCCGGGCTGCAGGATCGGCGTGCCCGCTGTGTCGAGCTGGCCGAACCCGAAGAACTTGGTGATGCCCGGGCCCTCCCAGAAGGCGTTGTTCATGACCTGGTGCAGCCTGACCTGCCTGACCTCGCGGGACAGCCCGAGCGCGGACAGGCCCAGCGCCCCGGTGCCGTAGCCGGGGTCCATGCCGATCGTGCAGAACGTCGAGCCGCCCTCCTGGGCGGCCTGCTCCAGCCGCTCGTAGTAGTCGCCGGCGAGCCCGCGCGGGTACACGAGGGTCGGCCACCAGAGGTTCACGACGTTCTTGCCGGACCGGAGGATCTGGAGCAGGTCGTCGAACGACTCCTCCGGGGTGTCGACCCAGTTGCGGCCGACCATGAACAGGACGGCGTCGGCGGGTGTCGCGAGGACCGCCTCCTTGTCGGCGGAGGCGCGCACCCCCAGCTCTCCTAAGCCGTAGAGGTCGCCGAGGTCGCGGCCGTCCTTGTCCGCCGAGTGGGTCCAGGCGCCGACCAGTTCCAGGTCGGGGCGACCCAGAACCCCGAGCGCCGCCTCCTTCGCGACCGTCCCGGTTGCCCACTGGATGACCCGATAAGCCACGGTTGCCTCCTCGCCCAGTTTTTGAACTGAGTTGAATATATGGCGACGAGGGCGGCCGTGTACACCGGTTGAGCTGCGCCGGCGTGGGCCGGGCGGCGACCGTGGGTTCGCGAGGTGACTTCGCGGGTGACGGTGACTTCGCGGGTGAAGAGGAGGATCAGGCGGGTCTGGCGCCGGGGTGGCCGTCCTCGATGACCCAGGAGGTGTCGGTGCTGACGGGGGAGTGGCGTTGCGAGATGTCGGCGACGATCCTCAGGTCGGCGCGGCACTCCGTCGGCGTCACCTGGAAACGGGTGTAGCCGCGCCGGTCACCGCGGAAGTAGCGGACGTGCGGGTTGAGACGGGTGTTGTTCTGGCGGACGAAGTCGTCGCTGACCAGGAAGAACGCCGAGCTGACCGAGGTGCAGACGAACTCGGTCGCGACGACCGGCGTCTCGGGCCGGTCGAAGTCGACCCGCAGGTCGTTCACCCAGGCGCAGTGCAGGTCCCCGGACAGGACGATCGGGTTGAGCGCCTTGCTGTCGCGCACGCCGGCCAGGACCCGGGCGCGGTAGGGGCGGTAGCCGTCGTTCTGGTCGAGGTTCGTCAGCGTCTGGCCGCTTCCGGGCGGCAGCTGGCCGTCGAGCTGGGCCATCATCGTCTGCTGCGCGATGAGGTTCCAGCGGGTGCGGGAGGCGGTCAGCCCCTCCTGCAGCCACCGTTCCTGGGTGGCGCCGGCCATCGTGCCGGTGGTGTTGGCCGCGCCCAGGGTGGCGGGGCCGATGGCGGTCGCGATGCTGCCTGGCGCGGGGGTGCGGTACTGCCGGGTGTCCATGACATTGAGCGTCGCCAGGCTGCCGAACGTGAGCCGACGGTAGATCTGCAGGTCGGGGGAGCCCGGGTGCAGCGTGGCGCGGATCGGCATGTGCTCGTAGTAGGCCTGATAGGCGGCGGCGCGCTGGCGGGCGAACGTCGCGGGGTCCTGGTGCTTTGCTCCGGTGTCGCCCGGCTCGTCGACGAGGTTCGCGTAGTTGTTCTCGACCTCGTGGTCGTCCCAGGTCACGACCCAGGGCGCGGCCAGGTGGGCGGCCTGCAGCGCCGGGTCGGCCTTGTACTGGCCGTAGCGGTTCCGGTAGTCGGCCAGGGTCTGGAGCTGGTCGAGGCCGGGGGTCTGCGGGGTGGTGTGTCGGCGGTCCGGGAACTTGCTGTCCGGGTCGTACTCGTAGATGTAGTCGCCGACGTGCACGACGAGGTCCGGCCGGTCCGCGGCGATCGCGTCGAACGCGGGCCAGTAGCCGTTCTGGAAGTCCTGGCAGGACACGAGCGCGAACGCCAGCGACCCGCCGGCCGCATCCGGGCCGGCTCCCGGCGCCGCCGCCGTCCGGGTGCGGCCGACCGGGCTCAGCACCGTGCCGGCGCGGAAGCGGTAGTAGTAGTCGCGCCCTGGCTGCAGGCCGCGGACGTCGACGTGGACCGAATGCGCGAACGCCGGCTGCGCGGTCGCCGTGCCGGCACGCACCACCGAGCGGAAGCCCGCGTCGGTGGCGACCTGCCAGTCGACGGGGACGTCACGGGCCGGCATCCCGCCACCGGCGGTGGGCTTCGGCGCGAGGCGGGTCCAGAGGATCACACCATCGGGCAGCGGGTCGCCGCTCGCCACGCCGAGCCCGAACACCCCGTCCGCCACCCCGGGAACGGGCGTCGCCGCGCGCAGGCCGGGTGCCGCTGGCGGGGCGGCGTCGCCGGAGCCGCCGCACGCCGCCACGGCCAGCGCGGTGGCTCCGAGCCCCAGCCCACCCAACAGGAGCGAGCGCCGATGCGGGCCGGTCCCCCCGCTGGTATTCGAGACCGCCCCGCGGTCGGTCGTCGTGTGGTTCGGGCCTGCTGGCGCCCCAGCGCCGTCACTGGTCACAGGTCCGGCAGAGTAGTGGAAACGGACGTCTCAGACGTGTTCCTTGGCGATCTGGACCAGGTCGGCCGCGCGAACCTTTCCGACCTCGGTGCGGGGCAGTTCGTCGAGCTGGACGAACCGGGCCGGAACCTTGTAGGGCACGAGCCGTTCCCTGGCGGCCGCCACCAGCGCCGCCGGGTCGAACGCCGCTCCCGGGCGCAGGACGACGAACGCCCACGGGACCTCGCCGAGCCGGTCGTCCGGCACGGCGACGACGGCCGCGTCCGCGATCTCGGGGGAGAGCCGGATGACCTCCTCGACCTCGCCGGGGAAGACCTTCAGCCCACCCCGGTTGATCATGTCGGAGACCCGGCCCTCGATCCAGAGGAAGCCGTCGACGTCGATCCGGGCGATGTCTCCGGTGCGGAACCAGCCGTCCGGGGTGAGCCGGTCACCGAGGGCCTGGCCGTCGGCGTAACCGGCCGAGACCGCGGGCGTGCGCACGTACAGCTCGCCCTGGCCACCGGCCTCGACGTCCGACCCGTCCGGCCCGACGATCCGCGGTGTCACCCCCGCGTGCGGCCGGCCGATCGAGCCGAGTTTGGTGTCGCCGAACGCCCGGGCGTCGGCCGCGTTCCAGCCGACGATCTCCCCGCCGATCTCGGTCTGGCCGTAGCAGTTGAGCACCGTGACGCCGAACTTGTCCTTGAACATCCGGGCCCGCAGCGGCGACAGCGGTGCCGTGATGCCCCGGACGATCCGCAGCGGCGCGAGCGACGTGATCGAGGGGTCGTCGGTCAGCATGTTCATCGCCGGCGGCGGTAGCACCGTCGACCGGATCTGGTGGCGCGCGACGGCGGCGGCGAACGCGGCCGTGGTGAAGGCCGGCATGATCACGGCCGGGGCGCCGACCCGGAACGCGAACAGCACGTTGTAGATCCCGGCGGACAGCGCCATGGAGGTGGGGATGAGGTTCGGCATCGGCGCCCGGCGCGCCGCGAGGGAGTCCTTCGCCTTGTCGCCGACGAGCTTGGCCAGCACCGGCTCCAGCAGCGCCAGGTAGCCCGAGTGCCGCAGCAGCACCGGCTTCGGCCGCCCGGTCGTGCCGGAGGTGAACTGCACGAGCGCGGTGTCGAGATCGTGCGCCGGCACGTCCGGCGGCGTGACGCGTCCCGGCTCCGCCGGGGTCCAGCTCAGCTCGGCCGCGTCCGGGGCGCTCGTCGCGACGACCACCGGCAACGCGCCGCCGGTGTGCCGGCCGGCCCACTCGGGCAGCGTCACGACGGCGGCAGGGCGGACCGCCTCGACGAGGTAGGCGATCTCGGCGTCCGAGGTGCGCGGGTTGAGCGGCACGTAGACCGCCTCGGCCGTCCACACGCCGAACATCGCCGCGACGACCTCGGGCCCACCCGGCAGCATCACCGCCACCGGATGGCCGGGACGCACCCCGGCCGCGCGCAGCTCGGCCGCGAGCGCCTCGGCGCCGCGACGCAGCGCCGCCCGGGTGACCGCCCGGTCCTCGACGAAGACGGCGGGCGTCGTCTCGTCGTCGTCGCGCGGTTCCAACAGGTCGACGAGTCTCATGCCTGGCCCGTCTCGGTCTCGGGCGCGACGGCCGTCTCGTCGGCTCGCCTCGCCGCGGCGACGGCGGTGGCCGGCTTGGGGTCGGATTCGAGCTCGGCCCACCGCGCGGGCCGCTTCTCGACGAAGGCGGCCGGTCCTTCGAGCTGGTCGGGGTGGCCCCAAACCGAGACGAGGTGCGCGGCGCCCGCCTTGCACGCGGCGGTCAGCCCGTCCTCCAATGCGCCCCACAGCGCGCGCTTGGTCGCGCGCATCGCGATGGGCGAGTTGCGAGCGACCAGCTCGGCGATCTCGGTGGCCCGCTCGCGCAGCCGGGCCGGATCCTCGACCACCTCGCTGACCATGCCCAGCTCGTAGGCCCGCGACGCCGGCATCCGCTCGTGCGCCCCGACGAGCGCCATCCGCATCACGGGCTCGAACGGCATCTTGCGCAGCAGCGCCATCAGCTCGAACGACACCACCTGGCCGACCGACACGTGCGGGTCGAAGAACTTCGCGTCGGACGCGGCGATGACGATGTCCGCGTCCGCGACGAAGTGGAACCCGCCGCCGCCGCACAGCCCGTTGACGGCGGCGATCACCGGCTTCTCCACCCGCTGGTGCCAGGCCGTGAAGTGCAGGTCGAAGACCTCGGCCTCGCCCCGGTAGCGCTCCATGCCCAGGCCGTCGGTGGCGATCTCGGCGACGTCGACGCCGGTCTGGAAGGCCCGGCCCTCCCCGGTGTGCACGATGACCCTGACCTCCGGGTCGCCGTCGAGCTCCAGCCAGGCCTTGGCCAGCTCGTCGCGCATCCGGTTGTTCATCGCGTTGAGCTGCTTGGGCCGGTTGAAGATCAGCCAGCCGAGGTGGCCGCGCCGGGCGACGAGCAGCGTCTCGTAGCCCGGGTAGACGTGGTCGAAGTCGGCCGCGCTCGCCGGTGTCCCCGGGGCGCCGGGCCGGGGCCCCGCGGCGCGCGAATCCGTCACGCTCATGTCCGTCACGCTCCTGTACTCCGAAGATGGGGCCGGCGTCAGGCGCCGGGCCGGGTGGCCGCCTGGTTCGGGTGCCGGGAGGCGAGCACCTTGGCGTGCTCCGGCTCGCGGTCGAGCGGCGCCCAGCGGGCCGGGCGCCGCTCGACGAACGCCGCCGGGCCCTCGATCTGGTCGGGGTGGCCCCAGAGGTCGACGAGATCGGCCGCGGCCGCCGTGCAGGCCGTGGTCAGGCCGTCCTCCAGCGCCCGGTAGAGCGCGCGCTTGGTCGCGGCCATCGCGGACGGCGAGTTGCGGGCGATCTTCGCCGCCAGCTCGCCGGCCCGGGCCCGAAGCTCCTCGGGCGGGTCCACGACCTCGCTCACCATTCCCAGCTGGTAGGCGCGGTCGGCGCCCAGCGCCTCGTGGCGGCCGGCGAGGGCCAGGCGCATGACCGTCTCGGCCGCGAGCTTGCGGGTCAGCGCGATCCCCTCGAACGCCGTCACCTGCCCGACCGAGACGTGCGTGTCGATGAACCGGGTGTCCGCGGCCGCGAGGACGATGTCGGCGTCGGCGACGAAGTGCAGCCCGCCGCCGACGACCCGGCCCTGGATCGCGGCGATCACCGGCTTGACGACTCCGCAGTGCCACGCGGTGATCTGGAGCTCGGACCGCTTGGTCCGCCGGGACTGCGTGCGCAGCGCCGCCGGGTCCCGGTTGAGCTGGACGACGTCGAGGCCGGTGCAGAAGTCCCGGCCGGCGGCGACGTTGACGATGACGCGCACGGACGGGTCGGCGTCGAGCTGGGCCCACGCGCGCGGTAGCTCCTCGAACATCGCGCCGTCCATCGCGTTGCCTGCCTTGGGCCGGTTCAGCTCCAGCCAGCCGACCGGCCCGTCCGTGGACACGCGCAGGGTCTGGTACTCCTCGGGCATTTCCTCGACTCCGTTGCTCCGTGGGCCAGTTCCGGCTGGCCCAGGCCGGTCGGGTGCACGCCGGTCGGGTTCACTCCGGTCGGGCGCTGCGACGCGGCGGGATCCGGCCGGTCAGCTGCGGGGGACGTCCTTCCAGGGCTTGCCTCGGTGCGGGTCGGGCTCGCGCGGCAGGCCCAGTACCCGCTCGGCGAGGATGTTCTTGTTCACCTCGGACGTCCCGCCCTCGATCGTGTTCGCCCGGCTGCGCAGCATGCCCCTGACCTCGTGGGGCAGCGAGTCGGCGTAGACCTCGGCCGGGTCGAGCGGTGCGCCGTCCGCGCCCAGGTGCACGGTGGCGGGCAGCAGGTCCGACTCCCAGGCCGCGCCGTGGGCTCCGAGCAGGTCCGCGGCCAGCGCCTGGGTCCGCTGGTTGAGGTCACCCTGGTGGACCTTGCCGATCGAGCTCTCCGGGCCCGGCGCGAGCCCGGCGGCGAGCCGCGCGCGGATTCGCTCGTTGGTCCAGCCCCGGATCCGCTCCTCGCTGTAGAGTTTGGCGATCTCCTGGCGGACCGTCGGCTCGGCCCAGCCTCCCGGCCGGCCGGTCGCGCTGGTGTCCTTGGCGAGCTTCACCAGGTGCAGCGCGCCCGAGCCGCCGATCCGGTCGACCCCGCCAGAGCCGGAGCCGGAGACCATCTGCCGCTCGCCGGACAGGGTCGACCCGCCGACGCGCCAGCCGTCGCCGACCGCGCCGAGGCGCTGGCTGTCCGGGACGACGGCCTCGTCGAGGAAGACCTCGCAGAAGTCGACCTCGCCGGTGATGTGCCGCAGCGAGCGCACCTCGACGCCCGGCTGGCGCATGTCGAGCAGGAAGTAGGTCAGGCCGTTGCGCTTGGGCACGTCCGGGTCGGTACGAGCCAGCACGACGCCGTAGTCGGCCAGGAAGCCCCAGGTTGTCCAGACCTTCTGGCCGGTGAGGATCCAGTTGTCACCCTCGCGGACCGCCCTGGTCGACAGGGAGGCGAGGTCGGAGCCGGCGCCGGGCTCGGAGAACAGCTGGCACCAGACCTCCTCGTTGCGCACGATCGGCGGCAGGAAGCGGCGCTTCTGTTCCTCGGTCCCGTGCGCGAACAGCGCCGCGGCGGCGTTGGCGAGGCCCAGCGGGTTCAGCCGGCCCAGGTTGTAGGGGCGCAGCACCTCGTCGGCGGCCTTCGCGGCCTCGGCCGAGAGGCCGAGCCCGCCGAACTCGGGCGCCCACCGGGCCGCGACCAGGCCGGAGACGCCGAATACCGGGTACCAGCGCTCGTAGTCCGCCCGGCTGCGCGCCTTGCGGATCGCGGCCCGCCCACCGGCCGCCGCCGCGCGCCAGGCCGTCGGCACGTTCGCCTCGACCCAGGCCGTGACGAGGGCGCGGGCCTGGTCGGGGGACGCGTCCGCGGCGAGCAGCAGCCGCCCGTCCGGCCCGACCGGTCCGCGGGCGTCGGACGCGCCCTTCGGGACCGGCCCGCTGTCCGCCGTGTCGGTGCCAGCGGCCGGCTCAGTGCCAGGTGCCGGGTCTGTACCAGGTGCCATGGCCATGACCTTCACCGTCCCCGGAAGTCTGGGGAGCGCTTGGTCGCGAACGCGGCCAGCCCCTCCCGGAAGTCCTCGCTGCGGCTGGAGAGCTCCATGCCGAACGCCTCGTTGCGCAGGTGCTCGTCGAGGGTGTTCGAAGCCCCCGCGTGCAGCAGCCATTTCGTCAGGCCCAGACCGACGGTCGGACCGGTGGCGAGCCGCCCGACGACGTCGTCGAGCGTCGCCTCGAACTCGTCGGTGCCCGCCGTGCCGTGGACGAGTCCCCAGTCGACGGCGGTCGCCGCGTCGACGCGCTCGCCGAGCAGCAGCATCCGCCGGGCCCGCACCTCACCGATCCGGCGCGGCAGCAGCCAGGTCAGCCCGCTGTCCGGGGTGAAGCCGCGTTCGCTGAACGGCGCCCAGAACCGGGTGTCGCTCGCCGCGATCGTCACGTCGGCCGCGACCGCCAGCGCGAGGCCGATGCCGGTCGTCCAACCCTGGACGGCGCACACCACCGGGGTCTGCGTCTCGCAGATCAGCGGGATCAGCCGGTGTGCCTGGTAGGGCAGGCGGCGCTGGATCGAGCCGGCCCGCGGCCTGACCCCGCCGGCGGCGTTGCGGGCCACGATGTCCGCCCCACCGCAGAAGTTCGCCCCGCCGCCGCGCAGCACGATCACCCGGACAGCCTCGTCCGTCCCGGCCTGCTCCACGGCCGCGATCAGGCCGGCCATCATGACGTCGTTGATCGCGTTCCGCTTGGTCGGCCGGTCCAGCGTGAGCCGCAGGACGGAGCCGTCGAGCACGACGTCCAGCCCCGGAACGCTCCTCTCCGCCCAGCCGTGGTCCGCCGGCTCGGGGGCGTCGTCGTCGCTCACCGGAACTGTTCGACGATCGCGTCGAGGGTGTTCTGAAGGCTGCCCGTGCCGCCGGGCGGGTCGGGCAGCCGGACGGCGCCGTGCTCCCGGCTGGGCAGCAGGATCGTCGCGGTGCCCGGCGTCGTGAGCTCGCCGCGCTGGTTCGTCGCGGACAGCTCCAGGTCGACGGCCGGCCGGCCGCCGTCCGCCAGGTAGTGCTTCACCACCGTCGCGCGCAGCCACTGGGTGTCGCCGACGTAGTTGAACTTGCGGAACTGGCAGGACAGCTTCCACAGCCAGGCGTCGTCGCCCATCCAGTCGGTGCACAGGTGGATGAGCCAGGTCTCGCGCATCCGGCCGTAGTCGTAGGTCGTCGGGTTGCCGGCGCGGCGGGCGAGCTCCGGGTCCCAGTGCACCCGCTGCAGGACGTCGGGGATGTTCAGGTCGTCGCGGTAGTAGAAGGACGGGATGCGGCGACGGTTGGTGAGCGCGAGGCGTAGCGGGGCGACGCCGTAGAGGCCCATGCCCATGCCGACGTGCCAGCAGACCATGTCGGTGACCCGCAGTGGGCCCTTCACCATCGGCCCGACCTCGTCGCCGACCCGGACGTCCTCCCAGTACCGCGGCTCACCGCCGCGGCGGGCCCCGACCTCGGCGTCGTAGGCCGCCTCGATCTCGGCGATCTCCTCGTCGGTGTACCGCGCGGGCTCGATCTTCGCGTACTTCCCGCGTTCCCTGGCCTTGCGCCGCTCGGTGCGCACCATGTCGCGGTACTGGCCCGACAGCGGCGTGCCGTTCTCGTCCATGAAGACCTGGCCGCCCCACTCGTGCACGGCCCGGCCGGCGAACTCGCTGGCCTTGTCGTGCACGCCGACCAGGGCGTTGCGGCGAAAGACCCGCAGCCCAGGCCGCAGCGGCGCCCACCACTCCCGGGAGGCCGCCGAGTAGAAGGCGTGCACGCCGCGCAGCGGGTCGCCCTTCATCACGGCGCGCAGGTGGTCCGGGATGCTGGTGACCTCGTCCTCGCCGACGAGGGTGTCGCCGCCGACGAGCGGCGGGGGCGCGATCGGCCCGCCCCAGACGGAGGCGGCCGCGTAGTCCTCGTCGCACCAGAGCGGGTTGTCGTCGCCGTAGCAGCGGGCCACGTTGCGGAAGGCGTCGACGTTCGGCCGGCGGTACTGCGGCGGGGCGGTGTGCGGCTCGGGAATCCCGATCCGGGCCCGCAGCCGGGCGATTCCCTCGTCGGTGATCGTGCCGCCCGGCTTGCGCTCCCGGTCCTCTGGCTTCTTGTCGGGTGCCTCGGGCGTCGCCGCGGTGGTCGATTCCGCGGTTCGCTGGGCCGCTTCGCCCGCGCCGCTCGCCTGCGTGACCATGGAAAGCCTTTCGATCGTCCTGGGCCGGCCGGCCCGCCGTGCGGTCCGGGGCGCGTTACTGCGTCGGGATCGTCAGGCCCAGGAGCTTGGCCGCGTTGTCGCGGGCGATCTTGTTGATGTCGGCCTGCGGCAGGTGGCCGAACTGGCGCGCCGCCGCCTTCTTCGAGTCCGGCCAGGTGCCGTCCTGGTGCGGGTAGTCGGTCTCGAACACCACGTTGTCGACACCCACCCGGTCCAGCAGGTCGACGCCGACCGGGTCCTTGAAGAAGCAGCTGTAGACCTGCCGGCGGTAGTACGTCGACGGCGGCTCCGGGCAGTTCTGCTGGCCGTGCGCCCAGCCCCGGTGGGTCAGCCACACGTCGTCCGCGCGGTCGAGCACGTAGGGGATCCAGCCGATCTGCGCCTCGGCGTACAGCAGCTTCAGGTTCGGGAACCGGTGCGGCACCCCGGCGAACAGGAAGTCGACCAGGCTCGCCGCGCTGTTGCCGAACAGGATGGTCGCCTGCACGGCCTCCGGCGCGTCGGGGGAGGTCTGCGGGGTCTTCGTCCCGGAGCCGATGTGCATCGCGAGGACGGTCCCGGTCTCCTCGCAGGCGGCGAAGAACGGGTCCCAGTAGCGGGAGTGCAGGCTCGGCAGGTTCAGGTAGGCCGGCAGCTCGCTGAACGCGACCGCGCGCACGCCCCGGGCCGCGTTGCGGCGCACCTCGGCGGCGGCGAGCTCGACGTCCCACAGCGGCACCAGGCACAGCGGCAGCAGTCGCCCGCCGGACGTGCCGCACCACTCGTCGACCATCCAGTCGTTGTAGGCCTCGACACAGAGCTTCGAAAGCTCCTTGTCCTGGCCCCACAGGAACATCTGGCCGCAGAAGCGCGGGTAGTTCGGGAACGCCAGCTGCGCGTGGACCCCGTTGAGGTCCATGTCGGCGAGCCGGTCCGGGACCTTCCAGCAGCCCGGCCGCATGTCGGCGTAGGTGATGCCGTCCATGGTGACCTCGTCGGCGGGGACGCCGGCGGCCGCGATGTACCGCTTGAGGCTGGTCATCTTGCCCTCGTAGCTCCACCAGGCCACGTCGGGGCCTTCGGTGCCAGGCGCCTCGATGTAGCTGGACCCGACGAGCTTCACCTCGCCGGCCGGGGCGTGCAGGATGTGCGGCCCGGCCTCGCGGTACTTCGCGGGCAGCCGTGAGGTCCACACGTCCGGCGGCTCCACGACATGGGCGTCCATGTCGACGATGTCCGGGATTCTGGCCACGACCGAGGCGTCGATGTCGGCCTCGAGGCCCGGCCTCGCCTGGTCTGTCGCGAGGTCTGTCATGGCAATCGCACCGCCGATCCGGCTCGGTCGTCCTGTGTGGCTGTCGTCGCCCGTCCGACCCTGGCTGGCACCGCCCTGGCTGGTCCGCCCTGGCCGTGGCCTGTCCACGTGGATAGAACGGGTTCCTGTTCTGGCCGCGCCGCGGCCCGTGGAACCCTGGCTCGACTCCAGCATAATGTATACGATCTGCGTGGCCAACCGGTCGAGCCGCCGCCCGGTGGCGGACACCGGGCCGCGTCGCCGGCGGCGGGGACGAGACGAGGTGGACGATGCGGCTGCGGGACTCCGAGTCCGATGCGAGGTTCCGCAAGGAGGTGCGCGCCTGGCTGGCCGAGAACTCACCGGCTCTCGGGCCGCCGCCCCCCTACGGTGACTGGCCGGCCAAGAAGGCCTACGACCAGCGCTGGCAACGGATGCTCTTCGACGCCGGGTACGCGGGCATCGACTGGCCCGCGGCCTACGGCGGCCGTGGCGCCACCGCGTCCGAGCAGCTGATCTTCCTTGCCGAGTCGGCCGCGGCCGGCGCTCCCGACCTGGGCGTGCACTTCGTCGGCCAGCTGCACGCCGGCCCGACGCTGATCGCCGAGGCGACCGACGCGCAGCGGGCGTTCCACCTGCCGAAGATCCTGCGCGGCGAGTCGATCTGGTGCCAGGGCTTCTCGGAGCCGGGCGCGGGCAGCGACCTGGCCGCCCTGCGGACCCGCGCGGTCCGCGACGGCGACCACTACGTCGTCAACGGCAGCAAGATCTGGACGTCGTACGGCTTCGCCGCCGACTACTGCGAGCTGCTGGTCCGGACCGACCCGGACGCCGGCAAGCACCGCGGCATCAGCTGGCTGATCATGCCGATGGACACCCCCGGCATCGACGTCCGCCCGCTGCGCACGATCCAGGGCGAGAGCGAGTTCGCCGAGATGTTCCTCGACGACGTGCGCATCCCGGTCGAGAACCTGGTCGGCCGGGAGAACGACGGCTGGCGGGTCGCGATGGTGACCTTCAGCTTCGAGCGCGGCACGGCCCTCGTCCGCGAGCTGCTCACCGCGATGACCATGGTCGAGGAGCTGGCAGCGCTGGCCAGGACGCTGGGACACGGCCCGGGCAGGACGGCCTGGGACGACGACGCGATCCGCCGGGAGATCGGCCAGGTCGCGGCCGAGCTGGACGCGATGTGGGCACTTACCCGGCGCAACGTCACCCGGGCCGCCGGCGGTGGCGGAGTCCCGCCGGCGGGCGGCTCGGCGTTCAAGCTGACCTACTCGGAGGCACTGCACCACTTCGGCGAGGTCGCCATGAAGGTGCTGGAGCGTTACGCGGTCAGCCTCGACGACCTGGCACTGTCCGACGGCACGACGCTGCCGGCCGGGCGCCACCTGCTGGAGCACCTGCACGCCTTCGCGATCAGCATCGGCGCTGGCACCTCGCAGATCCAGAAGAACATCCTCGCCGAGCGGGTCCTCGGCCTGCCCCGGGAGCGCTGAGCGATGCACTTCGATCTTGACGAGGACTCCCTCGCCCTGCGGGCGACCGTCCGCGACCTGTGCGTCGAGTACCTCCCGCTGGAGCGGACCCGGGACTGGACGGACGCCGCGAGCTTCGGGCGGGACGCCTGGCGCACGCTCGCGGAGCTTGGCGCGTTCACGATGACCCAGCCGGCGGAGCGCGGCGGACTGGAGCTGGGCGTCGCCGAGGCCGGCCTGGTCTTCCAGGTGCTCGGCGCCGAGCTGGTGCCCGGGCCGCTGGTCGCGGCGGCGCTGGTCGCCGACCTGGACGACCGGGTCGCCACCGGCGAGGCCCTCGTGACCGTCGTGACCAGGCCACCCGCGGGCTCCGGCCCGGCCCGGTCCGGCGGCCCCTGGGTGATCCCGCATCTCGACCTGGTCGAGGCGGTCTACGTCCTTGACGACGAGGGCGTGTCGCGGGTCGAGGCTGCCGCGATCGACGGCCGCGTGGTGCCGAAACCGCTCGACCCGGCGACCCCGGTCTGGCTGGCCGACGACGTCCCCGCCGGGGTGCGGGTCGGCGGCCCGGAGCTCGCGCGCGCCTGGCAGCTGCGCGGCTCGGTGCTCAGCTCGGCGCTGCTCGCCGGCAACGCCGAGCGGACCGTCGAGCTCGCCACCGGCTACGCCAAGCAGCGCGAGCAGTTCGGCCGGGTGATCGGCGGCTTCCAGGCGGTCAAGCACCTGCTCGCCGAGGCGTTCACCCGGGCCGAGGTCGCCCGGGTCGCCGTCGACGCGGCGGCTGTAGCCCTCGACGACGCAGCCCTCGGCGACGCGGCCGGCGACCCGGCGGACGACTTCGCCGACCCGACCGCGAACCCGGTCCGCGCCGTCGCCGGCGCCCGGGTGCTGGCCGCGCGGGCCGCGTCCCAGAACGCGAAGACGGCGATCCAGGTCCACGGCGGCATGGGCTTCACCTGGGAGACCACCATCCACCTCTTCCTGAAGCGGGCGTGGCTCCTGCAGAACGCGTTCACCACTCCCGAGGAGGCGGCCGACACGGTCGCGAACTCCCTCGCCCGACCGGACGCAGCGCGGCGATGACCTTTCCTCGCCGCCGGACCGGCCGTTCGCGCCATAGAGAAAGGAACGCCGCATGACCAGCTCGGCCGTCATCGAAGGTGTCGAAGGGGCTGACGTTCCGCCCCCGGAGGTCACGCTCGACATCTCCGACGGGATCGCCACGATCACGCTGAACCGGCCCGACGCCGGGAACGCGCTGACCGGTGACCAGCGCGAGGCGATCATCAGCTGGCTGGACCGGTTCAACGAGGACCCGACCGTGCGCTGCGTCGTGCTGACCGCGACCGGACGGTTCTTCTGTACCGGCGCCGACCTGCGCAACTCCGCGCCGCCGCCGGCCCGGCCGGACGACGTTCCGGAAAAGCTCGTCGGCGACGTCCGGCGCAGCATGCTGCGTGGCGCGATCCGGCTGATCCACGCCATTCTCGACTGCGAGAAGCCGGTGATCGCCGCCGTCAACGGCACCGCCGCCGGCATCGGCGCGCACATCGCCTTCGCCTGCGATCTCGTGATCGCCACCGAGAAGGCGAAGTTCATCGAGGTCTTCGCTCGCCGCGGCCTGGCCGTGGACGGGCTGGGCACGTGGCTGCTGCCCCGGCTCGTCGGCCTCACCCGGGCGCGTGAGCTGGTGCTGCTCGCCGAGGACGTCACGGCGGACCGGGCCGCCGAGATCGGGCTGATCACCCGGTCGGTGCCGGCCGAGGAGTTCGCGCCGACCGTCGCCGACATCGCGAGACGGCTCGCGGACGGGCCGACCAGGGCGCATTCCGCCAACAAATGGCTGCTCAACCGCTCCCTCGACGTCGACCGGCACACCCTCGCGCAGGAGGAGGCCTGGATCGTCGACGTGCTGTCCAACACGGTCGACGCCGGCGAGGGCGTCGCGAGCTTCGTCGAGCGCAGGCCCACCCGCTTCCGCGGCTTCTGACACTCGACCGAGCACAAGGAGGATCTTCATGTCCGAGCCGCGGCGGCCTGACGCTGGACACCCTGACGCTGGACGCCCTGTCCCGGGACACCCTGAGCTGCGACAGGTCGACTGGTCACGGCTGTTCTCCCCGAAGGTCGTCGCGGTCGTCGGGGCGTCCGACACCGCGGGCAGCCCGCAGCGGGCCCAGTGGACCCAGGTCCACCAGCGCCTCGGGGCTCTCGGCGCCGAGGTCATCCCGGTGCACCCGAAGAAGCCGGACATCCTCGGGGTGACGGCGTATCCGAGCGTCACGGCGCTGCCGGCCGACCCGGACATCGTCATCGTGCTGGTCCGTGACCCGCTGCCGGTCGTCGAGGAGGCCGTCGCGCGCGGCGCGGCGTTCGTCGTCGTCTTCTCGGCCGGCTTCGGCGAGCTCGGCACCGCGGAAGGCGACGCCGCCGAGGCTCGGCTGAAGGAGCTGGCCTCGGGTACGACGAGAATCCTCGGGCCCAACACCAACCTGAACATCTTCGAGCCCTGGCCGACCGACCTGCCCAGCCGCAAGAAGCTCGCCATCATCACCCAGTCCGGCTACCAGGGCCGGCCGATCACCCAGTCCCAGGCGCTGGGCACCGGCATTGAGATCTGGGCGACGATCGGCAACGAGGCCGACCTGGAATGGGCCGACTTCGCCGGTTACCTCGCCGCGCACCGGCCCGACGTCGGCGCGATCGCGACCTACGTCGAGGGCTTTCAGAACGGCGAGTCCCTGATGCTCGCCGCCGACGCCTGCGTGCGCGCCGGCATCCCGATCGTCGCCATCAAGATCGGCCGCTCCGAGGAGGGCCGGGTGATGGCCGCCGCGCACACCGGCCACCTCACCGGCCCGGACGCCGTGCACGACGCGGTCTTCGACCAGTACGGCATCATCCGGGTCGATGACCTCGACGAGGTCATCGAGATCTCGAACCTGTTCTGCCAGACGGGTCTGCTCGACGGCCCCGGCGGGATCGCGATCTACGCGATGTCCGGCGGCACCGCGTCGCATGTCGCCGACCTCTTCGGCGCCGCCGGCGTGAAGATTCCCAAGTTCGAGAAATCGACCGTCGACGCGCTGGAAAAGTACATCCCCTGGTATCTGCGCCGGGACAACCCCGTCGACTCCGGCGGCGTCATCACGGCCCGCCCGGAGAACCGCGAGGTCCTCCAGCTCATGCTCGACGACCCGAACACCGACGTGCTGTTCGCGCCGATCACCGGCGTCTTCCCCGGCATGAGCGACGCCCTTTCCCGGGATCTCATCGCGCTGCACCAGAGATTCCTCGCCGGCGAGGGCAAGCCGGTCGTCGCCGCCTGGATCTCACCGATCCGCGACGACTCCTACCGGGACCTCTGCGCGGCCGGAGTGCCGGTTTTCCACTCGTTCAACGCGGCCGTGCGCGGCCTTTCCGAGCTCGGCCGGTTCTCCCGGTTCGTCCGCGAGTACCGCAGCCCGTTCGGAATCGAGACCGGCATTCCGTCCGCCACCGAGCGGGCCGCCGGCACCGCCGCCGCGCGTGAACTGCTCGCCGGCGCCGCCGGCGTGGGCCTGAACGAGGCCGACTCGAAGAAGGTGCTGGCCGGCTACGGCATCCCGGTAGCGGGGGAGCGGGTCGTCGGGTCCGCGGACGAGGCCGTCGCCGCGGCGCGCGAGCTCGGCCTCCCGGTCGTCATGAAGATCGTCTCTGCTGACATCGCGCACAAGTCGGACCTCGGCCTCGTCGTGGTCGGGGTGGCCGACGAGGCGGGCGTCCGCGCGACCTATGACCGCCTGCTCGCCACCGCCGCGTCCGCCGCGCCCTCGGCGACGCTCGACGGGGTGCTGGTCGCGCAGCAGGTCACCGACGCCGTCGCCGAGGTGATCCTGGGCCTGTCCCACCAGCACCCGTTCGGGCCGACCATCACGTTCGGCCTGGGCGGCGTGTTCACCGAGGTCTTCAAGGATGTGGCCTTCGCGGTCCCGCCCTTCGACGCCGACCGGGCCCGCAAGGTCATCGAGTCGACCAAGGGAGCCATGCTGCTCCATGGCACCCGAGGACGCCCGGCCGGCGACATCGACGCCCTGGTCGACGTCATCCTGCGGCTTCAGTCGCTCGCCCAGGACCTCGGCGACTCGATCGCCGAGCTCGACATCAACCCCATCCTGGTCCGCCCCGCCGGCAAGGGCGTGGTGGCCGTGGACGCCCTCGTGGTCCCGACCCCGGCGGCGACGTGACCGCTCGCTGTCCTGTGTGCGGGGCGTACTGGCCTCGCGTCCGCGGGATCCGAACAGGCGCCCGGCGGCCTCGGGAGGTCGCCTGGCTCGTCAGGGTCTGGGCGCCGGCCGGCGGCCGGGGACTGGTTCGTCGCGGCGTCCTGATCCAGCCGGCCGGGGGACCAGATGGCCGGCCGTGGCCCGGTCCAGGATGTCCGTGGCCAGCAGGCGGGTGCCGTCGAGCAGGTCCAGACCCGGCAGATCGTCGACCCCGACCCAGCGGAACACGGGTCGCGGTCCCGTTCGCGTGACGGGACATCCGACGTCGATAAGGCCGACGTACAGATAGTCCACGTGAATGTGAGGTCCCGGCTGCCGGTCGCCCGCCACGGGCTCCTGGACGATCCACCAGGGAAGTTGGATCGCTTTCTGCCTACCGATCCCGAAACCGGCCGGCACCGGGACCTGATGGGGTGGGGCCACCAGGACCGCCGAATAACCGGTCTCGTCGCGGACTGTTCGAAGCACGGCTTGGGCCGGATTCTCGTCCGGTTTGACGTGCCCACCGGGGAGGGTCCACCGGGCCTCGCCGGGACGGCGTACCAGCTCCAGTACCCAGCGAGCTTCCGTAGCCGGCCAGCGCAGTAGGAACATGCCAGCCGTGGTGTGACGAATCCTGTTCACGTTTCCAGTTCCCGATTTGCGAGGATCACGCGCCCGCGTGGCCGAGGCCCGTGCGGCCGCTGACCTCGGCATCGGTGACGGTAGCGACCGATATGTTCGGGTTGGCGCTCCAGCACCAACCTGACTGGATCTGTGGCCCGTCAAGCGCCAAATGTGTCTGCGCCTGCTAGTGCCGCGACCGCAGACGTCTGCCCGTCGCCCTGATCGCTGTTTTCGCCCTCTGGTGGCTACAAAACAGCGCCGGTAACGACCACCCGAGGGCCAAAACAGCGATCAAGGGGCGCAGAAACAGGCGAACCTTGCCGGAGGCTGCCCGAATGGGGCCAGCAGGGTTCCGCGGTGGCGGGTCGAAACAGCGATCAGGGTGGCGTCGCCCGCCCGAGGGCTGGGGCACTCGCGCTATTCGGGCCCGAGGTCCCGGGTGGTGAGCGGGCGGCCGGGCAGGGGGGCAGCGGGGTGGGCGCGCAGGCCGTCGAGGACGATCGCGCGGGCGCGTTCGAAGGCGATCTCGGCGTTCTCGTGCGGGGCGCGGTTCAGGCTGTAGGCGACCAGCGAGAGCAGGTGCGCGACGTCGCCCGCGCCGACGTCCGGGCGCAGTGACCCCTCGGCCTGCGCCGCGTGGACCAGGCTGTCGAGCGTCTCGGCGTACTCCCGGCGGATCTGTTGGATCGACGGGTCTGCCTGGACCGCCGCGGCCGTGCCCGGGGAGAACAGGTTGGCCAGCCGCATCGTCAGCCGCAGCTCGCGCGGGCTGCTCAGGCTGTGCACGAGCGTCTCCCAGGCTCGTCCGGAACCCGGCGCGTCTGCTGGCCCGCGGCCGGTGGCGCCGCTCGGGGCAGTCCCGGGCCGGGCGGCGAGGTCGGGGCCGGTCCCGTCGTCGCCGCGGGCCGGCTCCTCGGCCTCGGCGGTCGCGGCGCGGGCGCGGGCCAGCGCGGTCGCGAGGCTGTCGCGGACGACGGCGACAACGAGGGCGTCACGGTCGGGGAACCGCCGGTAGAGCGTGCCGACACCGACGCCGGCCAGCCGGGCGATCTCCTCCATGGGCACGTCCGGGCCGTCGTCGGCGAAGGCCAGCTTCGCGGTGGCGATGATCCGGTCGCGGTTGCGCCGCGCGTCCGCCCGTAACCGGGTCTCGGGTCCCGTTGCCATGGCCGTGCTCCCTTCCAGAACCATCATGAGCCTCCACTCGCTTGGCCGTGAGCTGGAGGAGCCAGGTCGGGACCGACGTGATGGTGGGAAGGCCCAGTTTCGCGGTTCCGGCGTCCTGGTGCCGGCTAGGGTCTCCGAGGACGACTCCCGACGGGAAATTGACGCAATTCACATAGAGGTCTTGTTGACCCGTTGACGTCGATGTGTTGGTACGCGAGCATTCACTCTCACTCGCTACACCCTGTTACGCCACGAGAGATGGACACCTCGCATGCCTCACCTGGGGATCTCAGCTGGCCCGCGGGCCGTGCCGGACGCCGCGGCGCGCCCGGGCCGGTTACCGAAGCGCGCCCGCGCCTTAGCCGCCTTAGCCACCCTGACCGTCACCCTGGCGCTGGCCGCCTGCGGCGGAAGCACCGCGGGCTCCGGAACGACGCCCGCGGCGACCAGTGCCAGCGCCGCCGCCGACCAGCTGCTCGGCCCGGTCAACCAGGCCAAGGGCACGCCCGTCAAGATCGGCATGATCTCGGACGGCAAGGGCGCCGTCACGGACCTGTCCTTCGAGAGCGCCGTGGCCGACGTGACGGTCAAGTACCTCAACGACCGTAAGGGCGGCCTCGCCGGGCACCCGATCGAGCTGGTCAAGTGCGACACCCTCGCCGACCCGGCGAAGGGCACCGACTGCGCGAACCGCATGGTCGAGGACAACGTGGCCGCGGTCGTCGTCGGCTCCACAGCGGTCAGCGAGGGCATGTGGCCGCCGCTGCACCAGGCGCACATCCCGGTGCTGTTCGGCGGCGCCAACTCGGCGTCGATCATGACGGACAAGGACTCGTCGTTCGTCCTCGCGGACGCGCTGTTCGGCCTGGTCACGCTGCCGATCCAGCTGGCCAAGGAGAACAAGGTCGACACGGTCTCGGCCGTCGCCATCGACGTGCCGGCCGTCATGAGCATCTACCAGACGATCGCGCCGGCCGCGTTCAAGGCGGCGGGCATCAAGCTTGACGTCGTCGCCGTCCCACCGGGCACCGCCGACATGACGCCACAGATGCAGCGGATCGCCTCCGGGGGCCCCCGAGTCGTCCAGGTGATCGGTAGCGACTCGTTCTGTATCGCGGCCCTCAATGGCCTGCACACGGTCGGTTTCACCGGCCCGGTCACGGCGATCGCGCAGTGCATCACCGACGCCACCCGCAAGGCGGTCCCCGGCTCCGTGCTCAAGGGCGTCACCGTGACCGCGACCGCGCCGATCGGGACCGACAACCCGTCCACCCGGCTGTTCGCCGCGGTCGTGAACACCTACGGCAAGGGCTCGGACATCGAGATCAACCGGCAGGGCTCGCTGAGCATGTTCACCGTCGTCGCCGCCCTGCAGTCCGCGACCACGGGCCTCACGGGTGACGTCACGCCGGCCTCGATCACCACGGCCATCAAGTCGATGCCCGTGCAGCCGCTTCCGGGCGCCGACCCGATGAAGTTCCAGTGCGGTGGCAAGGCCAATCCGGCGACCCCCGCGGTCTGCGTGAAGGGCGGCCTCGTCACCGACCTCGACAGCAAGGGCGAGCCCACCACCTACCGCGCCCTCGGCGGCTGAGCCGAAACGAACGCTGACGTCCGCCGCCGACCTGGTGCTGCGCCCGTCGTCGTCGTAGGCGACGGCAAAGGCGGCCGGGTCGGCGGCGGCCGGACGGCAGCGGTGGCCGGGTCGGCGGCGCCCGGGTCGGCGATGGCCAGGTCGGCCCAAGTTCCCCTGCGCAGCTGCTGATCAAGACGGTCTCACGCCCGATCGAGACGCCTTGATCACCGGCTGCGCAGGCAGAACGGCGTCCAACGCCCCAATTCGTCCTGTTTATCCCTGCGCAGTTCTCGATCAAGATGTGGCAGCCTGCCCAGTGCCGCCTCCGGCAAGGTTCGTCCGTTTCGGCGTCCCCTTGATCGCCGTTTCGGCCCTCCGGTGGTCATTACTGGCGCTGTTTCGTAGCCACTAGAGGGCGAAAACAGCGATCAAGGTGACGGGCAGACGTTGGCGGTCGCGACACTAGCTAGCCGGATGATCGACGTCTGCGCAGGCAAGTCGCTGCCTCGGACCAGCCGGGACTGCGCCGGCGGGCCGGGCGCAGCTTGGTCGGGGCGGGACACCGACCGGGGTCCCGCGGTGAACGATGTACCGGCTCGGAAGATCGCGGGAGGAGTCGCCGACACGGCGGTTTCCTGGGCGACGATCCAGCCGGGCCGTGCTCGCGCCGGCCGGCCTGAGCGCCAGGCGGGGTGCTCAGGGGCCCGGATCGGGCCCGTTGGTCGCGCCCGCCTCGTTCCCGCCTGCCCCGGTTGGGGTGGAGGGCTGGCAGGTGAAACGGCTCGGGTCGGCCCCCGCCCGGCCGAGCAGCACGTGGAGCTGGTGCCGGTCCTCCGTCGAGAGGCGGGCGAACGGGGAACCGGCGGTCAGAGCCTGAATTAGCCGGCCGCGGGCCTCGACACCCCGGTCGGTCAGGCTGATGACCTTCTGGCGTCGATTGGTCGGTACCGGCCGCCGTTGGATGAGGCCGCGCTGTTCCAGCCGGTCGGTGAGAAACGTGACCGTGGACGGGTCGCAGTTCAGGGTGGCCGCGAGCATGCGCATCGATGGCGCGGGCGCGTCAGGGTCCAGGCGCCACAGGGCGTTCGCCAGCGGCTCCGTGAGATCGAGCTCCTTGAGCAGGTCCGCGCCCAGCGTGCTGATCGTGCCCGCGAGGAGGATCACCTGCTTGACGACCGCATGGGTCAGGGCGTCGCCGGTAGGGCTGGCGGGCTCGACCACCGGCCGACATTACATGGAACCTCCAACACTTGACGACTCCAACTATCTCTCCGATGCTTGGAGTCTCAAACTGTCTTGGGTTGGAAGGACACACGGCATGCATCTGGCGGTCTTCGGCGGCACGGGCCACACCGGGCGCCAACTGGTCGAACAGGCGCTCCAGCAGGGTCACACCGTCACCGCGCTGGCCCGCGACCCAGGCCGCCTCGCCGTCCACGAGCGCCTGCGGGGGGTGGCCGGCGACGTCCGCGACACCGACGTCGTGAAGCGCGTCGTCGCCGGCAGCGAAGCCGTGCTCAGTGCGCTGGGCCAGCGTCGTTGGGGCAGCACGGTCTGTACCGACGGGATGCGTTCCATCGTGGCGGCGATGGAAGCCCACGGCGTGCGCCGCCTGGTCGCCGTCAGTGGATACGGCGTGGCCGACAGCCGCCACCGCAACCTCTACGTCGCCATCGCCCGGGTCGCGATCCGATCGTTGATGCGAGACAAGGAGGGAATGGAGGAGCTCATCCGCGCCAGCGACACCGCCTGGACCGTCGTGCGACCGGCCATCCTCTCCGGTGCCCGGCACACCGGGCACCACCGGACGGGCACCGACCTGCGCCTGACTGTGGCGTCCAAGGTCTCCTACGCCGACGTCGCCGACTTCATGCTCGCCCAGCTCACCGACGACACCTTCCTCCGACGAGGCGTCGCCATCACCTCGTAGCCGTTCGCCCGTACGGCGCCATCGCCCTGGCGGCGCCATGACCTATTGTCCGCCGCGGTGACGACGAGCGCGTCCTGTGGGGCGTTGCGGACCTGCTCGCGGGCGCAGAAGGAGAGCCGGGTCGGGGCGGCGGCCGTTTCTGCCTTCGCGGCTCCAAGGGTGGCGACGAGCAGGTTGCGAGCCTTGTCGGTCAGTTTGGGGGCGAGGCGGCGCGCGTCCACGGACCGGGCCCATTTCGCCTCGCCGAACAGGATCGGGCGACGTTCTCGCCCAGCGAGAACAACGGCGTCGATCTGGTCAGTACCGGTGGAATTCGGGTCGGTCAGATGACGCCGTCGGCGTGGAGGGCGGCCAGGTCGTCGGGGGTGTGGCCGAGTTCGGTGAGGATCGACGCGGTGTGGGCGCCGAGGGCGGGGATGTCGCCCATCGGGAAGGTCCAGTCCTTGTTCACCGGGGGCGGGAGGACCGCGCGGATCGGGCCCGACGGGGTCGCGACCTCGCGCCAGCGGTCCCGGGCGGCCAGGTGCGGGTGGTCGATGACGTCCGGCACGGTGTTCAGCCGGGCGTTGCCGATGCCGGCCTTGTCGAGCTGCTCCCGGGCGTCGGCGAGCGTCACGCTGCGGGCCCAGGCGGCTATGTGCACGTCGAGATCGGCCCGAAGCCGGACCCGGTCGTCGTTCTCGGCGAACCGCTTGTCCTCGGCGAGGTCCGTGCTGCCGAGGATCTCGCGGGCCAGCCGTTGCCACTCGCCGTTGTTCGTCGTGCCGAGCACCAGCACCTGACCGTCCTTGGTGCGGTAGTTGCCGTAGGGCGAGACCGCGGGGGAGCTGACGCCGTTCGGCTCCTGGACCAGGCCCGAACCCATGGTGAAGTTCAGCGCGTAGCCCATCCATTCGACGGCCGCGTCGAACAGGCTCACCTGGATCGCGGCGCCCCGGCCCGTCGCGGTGCGGGCGTGCAGGGCGGCGAGCACCGACGTGAGCGTGTACATGCCGCCGCCGATGTCGGCGAGCGGGATGCCGGCCTTCGCGGGGTGGCCCTCGTGACCGGTGATCGCGCACGAGCCGGACTCGGACTGGACCAGCAGGTCGTACGCCCGCTTGTGCGAGAGTGGCCCGCCGTCGCCGTAGCCGGAGATGTCCACGGCGATGATCCGCGGGAAGCGCTCGACCAGCTGCTCGGCGGCCAGGCCCCGGCGGGCGGCGGCGCCGGGGGCCAGGTTCTGGACGACCACATCTGCCTTCGCGAGCAGCTCCTCCAGCGCCGCGGCGCCGCGTTCGTCCCGCAGGTTGACGGCGAACGACTCCTTGCCCCGGTTCAGCCAGGCGAAGTGCGCGCCGATCTCGTCATGCCAGGCTCCGTCGTAGGAGCGCGCCATGTCGCCACCGTTGGGGTTCTCCACCTTGATGACGCGGGCACCGAAGTCGGCCAGGTGCCGGGTCGCCAGTGGCGCCGCGACGGCCTGCTCGAAGCCGACGACGAGCAGCCCAGCCAGCGGCAGCGCGCCGGGGCCGGCCTTGGGCTCGACGGACTCGGCGGAAGGGGCGGACTCGGTCGTCGAGGCGGAAGTCGTCACGTTCGCATCATTCCGTGACGGGCGCCCGCCCGCATTCCGCGCGGCTCCTCGACGCCCAAATGCGACCACCACCACGACGCGCGGCCGCGGCCGGACAGCGCTCGGGGCCTACTGCCCAGGGGCGGTGGCGAAGCTCAGCAGAGTGATCGAAGGGCGAAGGTCGCGTGGTCCTGGCAGGTTCGCGACCTTCCGGAGCGTCCGTGACCGCCAGGCCTTGCGGCCGGGGGGCGGCTGTAGGTCCTCGGCGGCGGCCACGCCAGGGATCTGGGCGGGCAGGTCGGCGGCCTCGGAGACCGACAGGCTGAACGGCATGGGCGGCGCGGTGTAGCGGTCTGACATCCGGTAGCCCTTCATCGTCCGACTACTGAACGCGGCGGGTATCGAGTCGAAGAACAGCTGCCCGCCCGGGAAGCGCGTGGCGCACTCGGTGATCAGGGACATCACCGAGTCGCGTTCGAGGTACATGAACAGACCCTCGGCGGAGATGAACACGCCACGGTCCGGGTCGGGGACGTCCATCCAGGCGTGGTCGAGCGCCGAGGTCGGGATCGCTGTCATTCCTGGCTCCGCTGGGAGCAGGCGTCGGCGCAGGTCGATGACGGGTGGCAGGTCGACGGACAGCCAGTCGAGGCCGGGCCGTCCCAGGCGCCAGTAGGTGGTCTGCAGGCCCTCCCCGAGGGCGACCACCGTGGCGGCGGGATGCCGCTCCAGGTAGCCGCGGATGGCGATGTCCAGGGCGAGGGCGCGCAGCGGATGGCTCTGGCTGGGCTTGCCGAACCGCTCGAAGTCGTAGTCGATCCCGCGGTACAGGCGCTCCGCCAGCGGGTCGTCGAACGCCGAGCCCGGATGCATCGACTCCTCGGCGCGGTTGCGCAGCGTCCACAGGCACGTGGCGGCCACGCCATCCAGGGCCGCGCCGTCGATCTTGCCATCGGTCTTGCCATCGGTCATGACCACTCCAGCCGCTACCGTAGGTTTCGCTACCTGAGGTATCGAAACCTACGGTAGCGAAAACAGGTAGCGTGTGGCAATGGCTTCGGCGACTTCCGCCAGATCACCCGGCCGCCCGCGCGCCGGCGTCCACGCCGCGGTGTTCGCCGCCACGCTGAGGACGGTCCACGAGCTCGGCTACGCGCAGGCCACCGTCGAGCGCATCGCCGCGGCGGCAGGCGTCGCCAAGACGACGATCTATCGGCGCTGGCCGTCCAAGGGCGAGCTGATCGTGGACTGCCTCCTGGACGCGTTCGGCCCGGCGCCTCTGGAGGGCAGCGGCAAGGCCGAGGTCATGTCCTCGGCCATCCACTGGGTCGCGGCGAAGATCGGCGAACCCGGGGTCGGCGACGCGTTCGCCGGTGTGTTCAGCGACGCGGTCAGCGACCCGGCTCTGCGCGGGATCCTGTCCGAGCGGCTGCAGGACCCCTATCGGCGCGCGCTGCAGGACGCGCTCGGCGAACCCGAGCACCGAGTCCTGTTCTTCGTCGACGTCGTGGTCGGAACCCTGCTCCACCGGATGGGCATGACCGGCGAGCCGATGGTCGACGCCGACGTCGCCGCGCTGTCCGAGATGGTCCTGGCCGTGCTCGGCTGAAGGCCGTGCTCGGCTAAAGGCCGTGCTCGGCTGAAGGTCCGGCCGGCTAGGCGCGGTGCAGGAGGGTCATGACCTCGGTGACGAGGAGCTCGCCAGCCTCGTCACGCGTGTCGGTCCGGATGCTGACGAAGGTCAGCTGCTTGCCCCGGCTGTTGGTGGTGACGCGGACGTCCTCGACCCGGCCGGTGACCCGGACGGTCGAGCCGGCCAGCACCGGGCGGTGGTAGGTGAACTCCTGCTCGGCGTGCAGGATCAGCCCGCCGTCCTTGCGCAGCTCGGCGATGACCTCGGCGACGTCGAGGGCGCTCGTGGGCCGGTCGGGCTGGAGGTCCTCGAACGCGCCGATCAGCCGGGCGGCGAAGGTGAACGTCGGCGGCGCCGGGATGGCTTCGAAGCCCGCCGCCGCGGCGGCGTCCGCGCGGCGGTAGACCGGCGAGGTGTCGGTGACGGCCGCGGCGAAGGCGGCGACGGCGCCGCGCTCCACGACGACGGTCGCCGCGGGCAGCTCGGTGCCGATCAGGTCGGTGACGGTCACGGGGATCCTCAGTCAGGGATACGGAAGACGGGGATGGTCAGGTCTGCCTCGTCGTCGTGCTGGAAGTCGACCGTCACCCGCATGCCGATGGTGAGGTCCGCCTCGGCCGCGCCGACGATCGTGGTCTCCAGGCGGGGGCCCTCGTCGAGGTCCACGATCGCCGCGAGGTACGGCACCCGGCTCTTGAACGGAGGCAGGTCGTTCGAGCGGACCTCGGACCACGTGTAAAGGGTGCCCGTGCCGGCGGCCCGCTCCCAGGTGACGTTCTCGCTCCAGCAGGCGGGGCAGAACGGCCGGGGGTAGAGGTGCGCCTTCCCGCAGTCGCCGCAGCGGCGGATCAGCAGCTCGCCCTTGCGGGCCGCGTCCCACCAGGGAGCGGTCTCCTCTTCGATCGTCGGCAGGTCGAACCGCGGACCGCTCATGCCTGACTCCTGTCTTCCTCAGGGCCGAGTGCGGGCCTTGCCGACGGCGCGTTCGACGTTGGCTCGCCGGCCGGCCGGCGGGCGGGGGACGCCACGGCGGCTCCGGCGACGACGGTGGCCCCGTCCGCGTTGAGGACCTGGCAGTCCAGCTCGACCAGGCCGGTCGTCTCGTCCCGGCCGGTGACCGTGATGTCGGTCGACAGGACGTCCTCCGGCCACGCCTGGGTGGTGAAACGGACCTTGTAGCCGCGCAGGTTGCCGATGCCGACGAGATCGGTCAGCGCCGTCGCGAGCAGGCCGGCGCTGAACATGCCGTGGCCGAAGACGCTCTTCATCCCGGCCGCGCGGGCCCGCTCGTCGTCATGGTGCATCGGGTTGAAGTCCCGGGAGGCGCCCGCGTACCGGACCAGGTCCGTGCGGGTGAGCCGCAGCGTGCGTACCGGTGCCTTGCCGCCGACCTCGAGGTCCTCGAAGTAGACGCCCTTTTCCGAGGCGTCGTTGTCCGAGGCGGTGACCGATCCCATAATCGCATAGTATATACAAACTGCAGTCCCGGGGCAGGTGGCGGCCGTCGAACGGCCGGCCACAGCGACTGGCCGGGACCGCGGAACCTGAGCTGCCGACACGGGCAGCCGGAGCTGGATGAGCCACGGGAGGGCGTATGCCGGGCGAGGTGGCTGTCGTCGGGGCGGCGCTGTCGGACTGCGGGCGGGTCGACACGGCCACGCCGTTCGCGCTGCACTACCAGGCGGCGGCGCGCGCGCTGGCCGACGCGGGCCTCGGTCACGCCGACGTCGACGGCTTCGGCTCGCCCGGGCTGGGCGTGCTGCAGCCGGTCGAGCTCGCCGAGTACCTCGGGCTGCGGCCGACCTGGGTCGACTCGACCGCCGTCGGCGGGTCGACCTGGGAGGTCATGGTCGAGCACGCCGTCGACGCGATCAGGGCCGGCACCGCGAAGACCGTCCTGCTGGTCTATGGCTCGACGGCCCGCGCCGACCTCAAGAAGCGGCTGCGCACGGCGAACCTGTCGCTGTCGACCCGCGGCCCGAGCCAGTTCGAGGCGCCGTGGGGCCACACCCTGATCGCCAAGTACGCGATGACGGCGCGGCGGCACATGCACGAGTTCGGCACGACGATCGAGCAGTTCGCGAACATCTCCGTGGACACCCGGTACAACGCCGGGCTGAATCCCGACGCGATGTACCGCGATCCGATAACCGTGGACGACGTGCTGTCGGCGCCGATGGTGGCGACACCGTTCACCAAGCTGCACTGCTGCATTCGCAGCGACGGCGGCGGGGCTGTCGTGCTGACGGCCGCGGACCGGGCGGCCGACCTGGGGCGCCCGGTCGTGCGGGTGCTCGGCACCGGCACCGCCAGCAACGTCACGACGATGTCGGAGTGGACCGACTTCACGGTCTCGCCGGCGGCGGTGTCCGGGAAGCTCGCGTTCGAGCGGGCCGGGCTCACGCCGGGGGATGTGGACGTCTGCCAGTTCTACGACTCGTTCACCTCGACCGTCCTGCTCACCTTCGAGGCGCTCGGCTTCTGCGGGCGAGGTGAGGGCGGGGCCTACCTCGAGTGCGGGACCATGCGCGTCGGTGGCCGAATGCCGACGAACACCGACGGCGGCGGGCTCTCCTCGTGCCATCCGGGCATGCGCGGCATCTTCCTCTTGGTGGAGGCCGTGAAGCAGCTGCGCGGCGAGGCCACGGGCCGGCAGGTGCCGAACGCGCGGGTGGCGTGCGTGAACGGCACCGGCGGCTGGTTCTCCTCGACCTCGACGGTGCTTCTCGGCGTCGACTAGTCCAGCGACTAGTACTTGTTACCGCGCGGTGAGATTGCATATAGTATCCACTCTCACACCTGGTCTGGCGCGACAGATCCCGTGCGGCCCGGTGATCCACTCTCTGGAGGCCTCATGCCGTCTGGCGTCTCGAAGCCAGCACCGGCCGCGACCACGCCGGCGGCGACCGGTGACCGGCCCCTGTTGCGGCTGACCGGCATCAGTAAGCGGTTCGGTGGCGTGCAGGCGCTCACCGACGTCTCACTGGACGTCACCGCCGGGACCGTGCGCGGTCTGATCGGTCCGAACGGCGCGGGGAAGACGACGCTGTTCGACGTCATCTCCGGTATCACCCCGGCGACGACCGGCCGGGTCGAGTTCGCCGGCCAGGACGTCACCCGGCAGGGCTCGACCGGCCGCGCCCGCCTCGGCATGCGCCGCACCTTCCAGCGCGCCCAGGTGTTCAGCTGGCTGTCGGTCGAGGACAACGTGCTGGCCGCGCTGGAATGGCACGGCGGCGGGGGTGGCGTGCTCGCCGACCTGGTCGCCTGGCCGAAGCGTCGCTCGCTGGAGAAGGCCCGCCGCGAGCAGGTCGACGAGGTGCTCGAGTGGTGCGGCCTGGCCGACAGCCGCCGGGTGGCCGCCGGCTCGCTGCCGCTCGGCCTCCAGCGGCTGGTCGAGCTCGCCCGGGCGATCGTCGACGAGCCCCGGCTGCTGCTGCTCGACGAGCCGACCTCCGGTCTCGACCACGGCGAGTCCGAGCGATTCGGGGAGCTGATCCAGTCGCTGCGCGGCAGAGGCGCGGCGGTGCTCCTGGTCGAGCACGACGCGGGGTTCGTCATGCGGATGTGTGACCGGATCGCCGTACTCAACCTCGGTTCCGTGCTCGCGGAGGGCACGCCGGCCGAGATCCAGGCCGACGAGGCCGTCCGCGACGCCTATCTCGGCTGAGGAGAATTTCGTGACCGAGTTCGTCAACCTGGTGGTCGCGGGGCTGGTCACCGGCGCCCTTTATGCGATCCTCGCGTCCGGCCTCACCCTGAGCTACCAGACGTCCGGGGTCTTCAACTTCGGCCAGGGCGGTATCGCCTTCTCGACCGCCTACCTGTTCTTCCAGCTGAACACCGGCCAGAAGCTGCCGATCGTGTTGAGCGCGATCATCTGTATCGGCATCTTCGCGCCGCTGCTCGGCTGGGTGCTGCACTTAGTGCTGTTCAACCCGCTGCGGGAGTCGTCGATCGCGGCGAAGATGGTCGCGTCGCTCGGCCTGCTGATCGCGCTGCCGTCGCTCGGGCTGTGGATCGTCGCCCTGCTCAAGGACTGGCTGAATCTCGCCAGTTGCTCCCAGCAGAACCCGAAGGCCCGCTGCGTACCCGAGATCGAGGACGTCTTCCGGATTCCGGGCCTCGGCCCGAGCCCGAAGAAGATCCACTCCGTCGGCAACGGCCTGATCATCGACAGCGACCAGCTGTCGATGCTCGGCGCGGCGATCTTCGCGGCCGTCCTGCTGTGGTACCTGGTCCGGCACACCCGGATCGGCCTGGAGATGCGGGCCGCGGTCAGCCGCCCGAACCTCGCGGCGCTGCGCGGCGTCGACCCGGACCGCGCGTCAGCGGTCTCCTGGATCACGTCCTGCGGGCTGGCCGGCCTGGTCGGCGTGCTGCTCGCGCCGATGTTCGGCCTGAGCTCGTTCAGCTACACGACGCTGCTGTTCATCTCGATCCCGGCGGTCGTGCTCGGCCGGATGGCCTCGATCCCGATCGCGATGCTCGGCGGCCTGCTCCTCGGTGTCGTGCAGAACCTCGTCAACGGCTACGTCACCCTGGACATCACCGGGTTTCCCACCGCCGTGCCGTTCATCATCCTGTTCGGCCTGCTGATCTACTTCGGCGCCGAGCGGGGTCGAAGCGCCGGCACGACGCTGGAGGAGAAGCCGTCCGCCGACGAGCTCGGCGGCGACGCCGCGCGGTGGCGGCGCCGGACGCTCTGGTCGATCGCCGTGGTCGGCCTGCTCGCCTACACCGCCTGGGGCGCGACCGACTTCTGGGCCGGCCTGCTCGCCCAGGGCCTGGCGACGGCGATCGTGCTGCTGTCCTTCACCGTCGTCACCGGCATCGGCGGCATGGTGAGCCTCGCGCAGGCGGCCTTCGTGCTGTCCGGTGCCTTCACCGCCGGCATCCTGCTGGGTCACGGGGTTCCGTTCGTGCCCGCGCTGATCGCCGGCACCTTGGTCTCCGCGTTCGTCGGCCTCGTCGTCGCGCTGCCGACGCGCCGGCTCGGCGGCCTGCCGCTGGCGCTCTCGACGCTCGCGCTCGCGTTCATCGGCGAGAACCTGCTCTTCCAGATCCACAGCATCTCCAACGGCTCCAGTGGCTGGAAGGTGACCCCGCCGAGGATCGCCGGCCTCGACACGTCCAACCCGCGCTGGCTCGTGCTGCTGCTGGTGGCTCTGGTCGGCCTCGGGGTGTGGGTCGTGCACGCGCTGCGCTCCTCCAGCACGGGCCGGGCGATGCTGGCCGTCCGCTCCTCCGAGGTCGGTGCCCGCACCAGCGGCATCGCCGTCGACCGGATGAAGCTGCTGCTGTTCGTCATCTCGGCGGGCATCGCGGGATTCGGCGGCGTGATGCTGGCCGCGGCCCACGGCCGGGTCACCCGGACCGACTTCACCGTGCTGCTCGGGCTGGTCTGGCTGGCGACCACGGTGACCTTGTCGATCCGCCGGCCCGCCGGCGCGGTGCTGGCCGGACTCGTCTCGGCGCTCGCCCCGCAGGTGCTCGAGCACGTCCCGGCGTCCACCTACTTCATGCAGCTGGTGTTCGGCCTCGGCGCGATCTCGCTGGCCCGTGACCCGGACGGCGGCCTCGCCGCCGGTTCCCGGGCCCGGCGCGAGTGGTCCGTCCGCCGGGCCGCGAAGGCGACCACGGAGAGGCACGTCCCGGTCGCGACGACCGCCCCGGCCGCCCCCCTCGACGCCAGCGCCGTCGCGGATGGCGTCGAGCCGGTGCTACGGGTCACCGGTCTGAAGGCCGGCTACGGCGAGATCGAGGTGCTGCACGGGCTCGACCTGACCATCGGTGCCGGCCAGGCGGTCGCGCTGCTGGGCAGCAACGGCGCGGGCAAGACGACGCTGTGCTCGGTGGTCGGCGGTCTGGTCGAGGCCCGCGCCGGCTCGGTCTGGCTCGCCGGCCGCGACGTCACGCAGGTGCCGGCGCGCCGGCGCGAGCGCGACAGCGTCTACCTCGCGCCCGAGGGCCGGGGCATCTTCCCCGACCTGACCGTCGAGGAGAACCTCACGATCTGGCTGCGCGACGCGGCCGAGCGGGAGGCCGCGTTCGATGCCTTCCCGGTGCTCAAGACCCGCCGCGGCCAGGCCGCCGGCACCATGTCCGGCGGTGAGCAGCAGATGCTCACCCTGGCGCCGGCGCTGGTCCGCCCGCCGAAGCTGCTGGTGGCCGACGAACCGTCGCTCGGGCTCGCGCCGCTCATCATCGAGCAGATCTTCGCGGCACTGGGCGCGCTGCAGAGCCGGGGCACGGCGCTGCTCATCGCCGAGGAGAAGACCCGCGACGCGCTCGCGATCGCGGACAGGGTCGCGTTCCTCACCGTCGGCCACATCACCTGGACCGGGCCGTCCGCCGAGGTCGACGCCGACCGGCTGGCGACCGCCTACCTGGGGATCGCGCCTGACGCGGCCGTCTCGCCGGCGACGGCCCCGGTCGGGCGTCGCGACGCCGTCGCGACCTCCGGCGCGCCGGGCCGGGACGGGGAGGACTGATCCGTCCCGTTTCCCGGTGGATTTCGGACCCGCGGGCTGACACCTCGCGACGAACATGCGGGGGAGCCGGCAACGGGCCTTTGCGGCATGTCCGGCGCGATCAGTGCGAAGGGTCACGGGACTAGCCGGACGTGATGGATCTAATGCGCGTAACGAACACCGAGGTCCGCGTTGTCGGTGCAGTGCGGTCGTATACTTCCTGCAACTTCGCGGTCCGCTGCTCGCGACATGACTCGATCGGCTGGCTCGATCAGGTGAACGGGCGCGCACAACGGACACCCTCGCCATCAGCTGAAGGAGCACGGTCATCCCTCCCAACCGTCGGACGGCGACCGCGGTAAGCCCGCTTTCGCACCATGCCCCGGGCAAACGGTCTGTCGTCGACCGCAGGAGCAGCGGAAGCCAGGTCGCCGACCATATCCGAGGCCTGATCTTCGCCGGAACCCTCCGTCAGGGTGACCACGTCCGCCAGGACGAGATCGCGGAGGAGCTGGGCGTCAGCCGCATCCCGGTGCGCGAGGCGATGATCGCGCTGGAGAGCGAGGGCTGGATCTCGATCGAGCCGCACCGCGGCGCGTTCGTGCACGGCCTGGACCTGAACTCGGTTCGCGACCACTATGCGCTGCTCGGCCAGCTTTACGGGCTGGCCGCTGAGCGGGCGACCGAGCGTGGTGACGAGGACGGGATCGAGGCGCTGGCCGCGGCCGAGCGCGCGCTGCGTGACGCCGAAGACCCGGAAGACATCCTGCACGCGAACGAGGCTTATCTCCGGCAGATTTTCGCGATGGCGCATTCGCCGCGGCTGTCGTCGTTCGGCCGGCTGATGACCGGGGTCATTCCGGGGAACTTCTTCGCGCTCGTTCCCGGCACGATCCAGCCGCAGAAGCGGGGTATTGCCGCCGTCAACCGGGCCATCAAGGCCGGCAATGGCGTGAAGGCGTCCCAGGAGTTCGTGCGGATGCTGCGCGGCCACGGCGACCTCGTCGTCGACCTGCTGCAGTCCCGGAACATCCTCTGGGCGCCGGAGAACTAGTCGCCCTGCCAGACCTCGCCTCGCTCGTTCCCAGGGGAACGAGCGAGGCGATTGTCGTTGAGCCGGCGGGTCAGCGCTTCTCGTAGGTGATACCGGCGGCCTCGGCATCCCACGTGCCGGCGGTCACGCCCTCGGCGCGCAGCTCGCGCTTCAGGACGCGGCCGACCGGGCTGCGCGGCAGCTCGGACCGGAACTCGATATAGCGCGGGATCGCGAAGTACGGCAGGGCATCCACGCACCAGCGGAACAGCGCCTCGGGGGTCAGGGTGGCGCCCTCGACCAGGGTCGCGGTCACCTTGACGTCGTCCTCGGTGAGCTTGCTGAAGACGGCGTGCACCGCCACGTCGGCGATCTCGCCGTGGCCCATGATGACGCGCTCGACCTCGAAGCTGGAGATGTTCTCCCCGCGCCGGCGCAGGTAGTCGGCCTTGCGGTCCACGAAGAACAGGAAGTCCTCCTCGTCGACCCGGCCGATGTCGCCGGTGTGGTACCACCAGTTCCGGCTGGTCTCGACGGTCGCCTCCGGCCGGCCCCAGTAGCCCTCGAACATCACGTGCGCGAGCCGTGGCCGGACGACGATCTCGCCGTCGGTGCCGCGGGGCAGCTCGTTGTCGTCGTCGTCGAAGATCCGGACGTCGAAGTAGTCCTTGTTGATCATCCCGGCGGCGCTCGGCTTGTTGCGGACGCCGGTCGGCAGCGAGGAGATGAGGCTTGCCTCGGTGACGCCGTAGGCGCCGGAGAACGTGTCGATGCCGAACCTGCCGCGGATGATGTCGTCCACCTCGGGCGGCAGCGGCGCGGCGCCCATCATGCGCAGCGAGGTGTTCGCCTCGGGGGCGCCGGACTTCGGCATCTCCGGCCGGTCGACGTCATGGGCGAGCAGGTAGGCCATCGTGCCCAGGGTCGAGGTCAGGGTCGCCTGGGCGCGGTTCATCTCCGGCCAGAAGTTCGACACCGAGAACCGCCGGTAGATCGCGGAGCGCCCACCGAAGACCAGCGCGCCGATCACCGCGGTGGTCAGCGCGTTGAAGTGGAACAGCGGCAGCGGCGTCCACAGCACGTCGTCCGCCGTCCGGCCCCAGGTGACGCCGATCTGGGTGGCCAGCGCCTCGTGGTAGTTGTGGCTGAGCATGCAGCCCTTCGACGGGCCGGTCGTCCCGCCGGTGTAGATGAACGTCGCCAGGTCCGCGGGCCGCCGGTCGACCGGGGCGGCCAGCGGGGCGGTCGTCAGCAGGTCGTCCCAGCGGTGCCCGGTGCTGCCGGGGAACTCGGGCAGGTCCGGCCCGGTGACGACGACATGTGCCAGCGCGTCGAGGTCGCCCGTGACGGCCACGGCCCGGTCGGCGAGGTCGCCCGCGATGACGAGCACGGTCGCGCCGGAGTCGCGCAGCTGGTGGCGCAGGTACTCGCCCTTGTACGCCGTGTTGATCGGCACCGCGATCGCGCCGGCCCACTGGGTGCCCCACCAGACGAGCAGCGCCTCGGGCGAGTTCTCGATCAGGCTCGCGACCCGGTCACCGGGCCGCACCCCCAGCTCGACGAGCGCCGCGCCGAGCGCGGCCGCGGCCTGGGCGACCTCGGCGGCGCTGAACGTGGTGCCGCCGACGTCGAGGTACTCCGAGTCAGGGTCCTTCTCGACACGCGCCAGCAGCAGCGCTGTGGTCGTGTGCCGGG
>NZ_JADWYX010000266.1 GCF_016786355.1 Frankia sp. AgB1.9 | reverse complement strand
GGCCGGTCACGTATCTCTTGGATCGTCTCGATGAGTGCCTCGGCCAGGTGTTGAGGGGGAAAAACCCGCCTGCCGGGTGACCTGGCGGCGGATGACGCGTAGTGAGCGCATGAATGATAGCCGGTCGGGATCTACGTCGGCTTGTTCGGCGGCTTCGGCCATGAGCTCGCGTACGGCGTAGTGGGTAAGCAGGAGCGCCCATATCTCCTGTTCGACCATTTCCGATGACTGGGAGCGTAGAACGGCGCCTCGTCCACGCTGGTGGGTTTTGATCTCGTCGAGGCTGGATTCGAACTCCCATCGTTGCGCGTAGGCGTCGGCGAGTTCCGGGGCACTGGCCTTCACCGGGTCGATGATGGTCGTGATCAGGCAGAACAGCTCACCGCTGCCGTCGCGGCCGTCGACTTCGTATTCGACGACGCGGACCGTGGGGCCCGAGGGCTCCTCGAGGGCGGCGCCCCGGTACTTCTGGTTCCCACGCCGGTTGCGGACCTTGGGATCGAGAAGGAACGACTCGTAGGACCCATCCGGCAGGGCGCGCACCACGGGCAGATGCGGTCCGGCTGGCATCCGCCACAGCAGGTCGGCGCCGCTGGCCGCCGCGGCCTCCCACAGCTGGAAGCTGTAGAACCCGCGATCAGCGATAACGAGCATTCCGGGCTCGAAAGTGTCGACAAGCTTCTCGGCGAGTTTCCGTTCGTTGGTCCGCCACGGCCCCAGCTGAGCGGCGACGATCGCGTGGGTACCACACTCGCCGAGTCCGACGAGGTGGGCCTGGGGAAAGGGAGCTGGATTCTTGTCCCCGCCGGAACGGCCGAACTTCTCGCTGTTGGATGGCGTGTCCGGCACGTCCAGGTAGAAACCGTCGACAGCCATGAGCCGCAGCCCTCCGAGCCATGCCCCGGGATGCCCGCGCCGAGCGCACGGGACCGCGACCCGTTCGAACAGGACACGCAACGGCTCCGGCCCGAGCCTCTTACGCGCCTGGGTAATCGCGCTCGTGGTCGGTACCGTCCACGCCTTCCCCCAGGAACCCAGCGATTGCAGACCGCCCACCAGCAGCCGCATCACCTCCTCATAGCTCTCACCGAAGAACAGACACAGAGCCATGACGTAGTAGACGACGACCCGCGCCGGCAGGAGACGTTTCCTCTGCTCGCCACACCCCGTTTCAGCGAGAACCTCATCCACCAAATCCCGGTCCACCACACGCGTCAACACACCCAGACCGATCCGATCGGTCAACCGGATACCGCCCACGGAATCAGACAGGTCCACCACACGAGAATTCTATCGCACCCAACACCTCAAGATCACCCCTGGGTGTATTTCCAGGTGTAAAGCGAGCAAGGATCCCCAGAACGCAACGAAGATCATCGATG
>NZ_JADWYX010000265.1 GCF_016786355.1 Frankia sp. AgB1.9 | reverse complement strand
GGGACTATCTCGGTAACGGTGTTTCCGGCTGATTTGATCTAGTAGGTCTCGGCGGACGGCCAGCGGTCACTGAACGTGATCGAGAACGCGTCGATCACGGGCTTCCACCGGACGGCCCATCGGGCTCGGCCGGTGCCGGTCGGGTCGAGGCTGCGTGTCACAAGGTACAGGCATTTCAACGCCGCCTGGTCGCTGGGGAAATGTCCGCGGGCCCGCACGGCGCGCCGGTAGCGGGCGTTCAGTGACTCGATCGCGTTCGTGGAGCACAGGACTCGGCGTATTTCCGCGTCGTAGTCGAGGAACGGAGTGAACTCCTCCCAGGCGTTGCGCCATAGTCGGATCACTGCCCGGTATTTCTTGCCCCAGGTCTCCTCGAACTCGTCCATCGCCGCCGCCGCGGCCCCCGGCGTCGGCGCGGTGTAGATGGGCTTCAGGTCGCGTTTCACCGCGTCATGGTCGGCACGTGACGTCAACCGGAACGTGTTGCGGATCAGATGAATGATGCAGGTTTGGACGACGGCGGCGGGCCACACGTTCTCCACGACGTCGGGTAGCCCTTTCAGGCCGTCGCAGACGAGGAAGAACACGTCGGCGACGCCCCGGTTGCGCAGGTCGGTCAGGACCGTCATCCAGTACTTCGCGCCCTCGCCGCCGGTGCCGGCCCACAGGCCCAGGACGTCCTTGTGGCCGTCGACGGTGACCCCGACGGCGGCGTAGAAGGGCCGGTTGCCGACCTGGCCGTCCCGGACCTTCACGACCACGGCATCGATGAAGATCGCGACGTAGACGCGATCGAGTGGTCGGGAGGCCCATTCGTTCATCTCACCGAGGACCGCGTCAGTGATCCGCGAAATCGTCTCTTTCGACACCGACGCCCCGTAGATCTCCTCGAAATGCGCGGATATCTCCCCGGTCGTCAAACCCTTCGCATACAGTGACAGCACAATCTCGTCCACGCCCGTAAGACGTCGCTGCCGCTTCTTCACGATCCGCGGCTCGAACTTTCCCTCACGGTCACGAGGAACAGAGATCTCCACCTCGCCGGCGACGTCGGAAACCACGGTCTTCGACCTGCTGCCGTTCCGGACGTTGCCACTCTCCCGCTCGGCCGGAGCCCGGTTCTTCTCGTGCCCGAGGTGTTCGGTCATCTCCTCCGCCAAAGCCGTCTCCAAAACACTCTTGGTAAACAGCTTCAACAAACCCTCCGGCCCCGTCAGCGCCAGCCCACGCGCCTTCGCGTCCGCGATCATCGCCGCCGCGGCCGCCTGCTCCGGCGACAGCTGCCGCCCTTGATCACGATCGGTCTTCCGAGGGCTCATATCACCCGATGTCATCACTCACAGTGCCCATCCCGCCGGACCTCGGCCCGGCGTGTCGGGCCGGAAACACCGATCTTGAAACAGGCCC
>NZ_JADWYX010000264.1 GCF_016786355.1 Frankia sp. AgB1.9 | reverse complement strand
CGGGAGTGTCAAGTTAACGGTGTAACGGTTGATGTTGGTGCTACTGGGGGCCTACTGCCGTGGGCTGGCTATTTGCGGCCGGCGGAGAGGCGGCCGTCGAAGGCGAGGTCGAAGGCGTTTAGGGGCGCCTTCCAGCGGATCATCCACTTGGCTCGGCCTCGTCCGGTGGGGTCGAGGCTGATGATCGCCAGGTAGAGGTGCTTGAGCGCGGCCTGCTCGTTGGGGAAGTGGCCGCGGGCCTTCACCGAGCGGCGGAACCGGGCGTTGAGGGACTCGATCGCGTTGGTCGTGCAGATGACGGTCCGGATCTCGGCGTCGAAGCGCAGGAACGGGACGAACTCGGCCCAGGCGTTCTCCCAGAGCCGGATGATCGCGGGATATTTCTTCTCCCAGACGCCGGAGAACTCGGCGAACCGGTCGAGCGCGGCGGCCTCGGTCGGGGCCGTGTAGACAGGTTTGAGGTCTTTCGCGAGCGCGGGCCAGTCCTTCTTCGACGCATATCGGAAAGAATTGCGTAGAAGGTGCACGATGCAGGTTTGAACGACGGCCTGCGGCCAGACCTGGGCGACGGCGTCGGGCAGGCCGGTCAGGCCGTCGCAGACGAGGATCAGGACGTCGAGGACGCCACGGTTTTTCAGGTCGGTCAGGACGAGCTGCCAGTGCTTGGCGCCCTCGCCGCCGGTGCCGGCCCACAGGCCGAGGATGTCGCGTTCGCCGTCGGCGGTGACCCCGATCGCGGCGTAGATCGGCCGGTTCGCGACCTGACCGTCCCGAACCTTCACCATGATCGCGTCGATGAACACGACCGCGTAGACGGCATCCAGCGGGCGAGCCCGCCAGGACTCCATGCCCTCGATCACCTTGTCGGTGATGTCGGAGACCTGCTGGCGGGACACGGTGGTGCCGTAGATCTCGGCGAGATGCGCCTGGACCTCACCGGTCGTGAGTCCCTTCGCGACCAGCGAGACGACGAGGTCCTCCACGCCGCCGAGGCGGCGCTGCCGCTTGGCGACGATCTGCGGAGTGAAGCTGCCGTCCCGGTCGCGAGGCACGTCGATCTCGACGGGCCCGATCTCGGTGACCACGGTCTTCGTCCGGGTTCCGTTGCGGGAGTTCGCTCCGTTGCGCCCGGCCGGATCGTGGGCCTCATAGCCCAGATGAGCCGACAGCTCCGCGTTCAACGCGGTCTCCAGGACCATCTTCGTCAACTGCCCGAGCATCCCGCCCGGACCGGTCAACGACACCCCCTGCGCCCGAGCCTGCTCGACCAGACGCCGCGCGAGCGCCTCGTCGAGCACTGGGGCACTCGCCTCGCCGGCGGCGGCGCCATCCACCCCCGGTTCGTCCGGGATCGTCTCCGCCGCCGTCTCGGTCGTCGTGCTGGCCATCGGGTGCCTCCTCTACCTGCGCCTATGCACAGAGTGTCACAGTGGAGTTACACCGTTGTTCTTACAGTCCC
>NZ_JADWYX010000027.1:48632-94435 GCF_016786355.1 Frankia sp. AgB1.9 | reverse complement strand
GACGTCCAGAACCACGTGTTGGCCGGTGTCAGCTGCGGGAGAGGCCGCACGGTGTTCGCTCCTCGGGAGTCGGTGGGGGGGGGGGGGGGGCCCCCCCCCCGGGCGGGGGGGGGGGGGACCGGGTTGCCGCTTGGTGGTCCGGCTGGCGCCAGGCAACTTCACGGGCACTCGCGACGCGACGATGACAATCGTGCCGAGGGCGCCGACCAGCAGGTAGAACCAGCGCTGGCCGGCGTCGACGACGAACCACGCGTCGAACCAGCGCCACGTGCCCAGGCGCAGGTCCCCGTAGCCCTCGAACACCACGTTCACGAAGAACAGCCAGATCGCGAATCCGGCCGGCAGCCAGAGCCACCACACGAGCAGCGGGATGGCGAGCCGCCGGCCCCTCGACCTCATGCGCTGATCATTCCGGCAATCGGCGTGATCACGGGATGAGTTTTGCGGAGTCCTTACATTCCGCCCTTGCCCGTCGTGGCAGCCCCCGCGTGTGGGATGCTGGTCGGGCGCGCTTGAGGGGAATCGATGGGCGACGGGCGGGACTCGGTTGATCTGGCCGATCTTTTCGGCCTTGATGGCGGTCGCGTGCATATCGGCCGTCCGTTCGGCGACGCCGGCCAAGGCCGGCTGTACGCCCGGGAGGGGCATCCCGGGACGGCGGTAAAGCTGTTCAGCCCCGCCTTCCTTTTCCGGTCGGCGGCGGACCTGCGCGCGAAGCTCACCTGGATGATCGGTCATCCGCCCGCGGACGTCGCCGGCCGGTACCGGTTCGCCTGGCCGCGCGAGCTGGTCGTCGACCGAACCGGCGCGCTCGCCGGCTACACGATGCCTGGACCGGCCGACGGGGTCGAGCTGCGGGCCCTGTTCGTCCGTGGCCGCCAGCCGCCCCCCGAGGCTCGGCTGCCGGACTGGCTCGTCGGCCCGCCCACGCAACGGCTGGACCGGGCCGACCGGCCGCGGGTGGCCGGCGACTGGCGGCTGCTGACGCGGGCGGCCGCGAACCTGGCCGCCGCGACGGCCGCGCTGCACGAGCTCGGCTACGTGGTCGGCGACTTCCACGACGGCCTGGTCCGGGTGGGCACCACGGGCGGGATCACCCTGGTCGACTGCGACGCGGTGCAGGTGACCGTGCCGGAGCTCACCGGCCCCCTGGAAGGGACCGGGCCGCAGGACGTCACCGGACCACCGGACGTTACTGGGTCACAGGACGTTACTGGGTCACAGGGCGTCACCGGGCCACAGGGCGTCGCGGCGCCGCGGGAGGCCCCCGGGTCGGCCGGCGCTCAGGTGTACCGGGCGCCGGTGGGGCGGCCCGAGTTCACGCCGTCCGAGCTGCTCGCCGAGCGCGGGCGGCCGGTGGGCCAGGGCGCCGACGACTATGCCTTGGCCGTCCACTGCTTCGCGCTGCTGCTCGGCGGCCACCGGCCCTACACCGGGACCTGGCGGGCCGCCGGCGACGAGCCCTCCCCGCTGGGCCTGGCCCGGCTCGGGCTCTACGCGCTGGCCGGCGGCGGACGGCTCGACCCACCGGCCGGCATGCCGCCCGCCGAGGTCCTGCCCATCGACCTGCTGGCCCTGTTCGAGCGTGGCTTCGGCCCCGGCGCCGGGGTGCGCCAGCCGCGGCCCACGGCCGTCGAGTGGCGTGACGCGCTGCGTGGGCTGGCAGGCGACCTGCGGACCTGCGCCCGGACGCAGACCCATCACTACCGTCCAGGCCTCGACGCCTGTCCGTGGTGCGCCCGGGACGACCAGGCCAGGACCCGGGCCGCCGCGCTGGTGCCGGCCGCCCTTCCCACGGCGCCGCCGCGCCCGGCGCGGACGGTCGTGACACCCCAGCGGGCCGTGCGCCAGCCGGCCGCGACTCCGCCCCGCACCGCCGGTTCGGCCCGCGCGCCGGGCCCTCGGCACCGGACGCCCCCCCGGGCCGAGCCCCGGCGGTGGGTCGGCAAGCTGGGCGCGGTCGTGCTGTGCCTGCTGGGCGCGGCCCTGATGGCCCTCACCATCTTCGGCGCCGTCGATCAGCCGTCGGCCACCGACCAGGCGCGCCGGGACACCGGCGGCCCGGCTCCCGGCAGCGCGGCCGCGGCGATCGCCGCCTCGGCGCGGCCGTCCTCGGGACGGGCACCGGCCGGCGCCACCGCGCCGCCCGGCCAGGCGTCGAGCAGCCCGACGGCGAGCCAGCCGGCGGCGCCGTGGCCGTGGCTCGGTCGCTGGCAGAGCGTCTCCAGCTCGCCGCTGCCCGGCTTCGGCCTGGAGATCGACGATCAGGGCGAGGTGGGCGGCCAGGAGGAGATCACGGCGACCGAGACCTCCGGGACCTGCCCGGTTCGCTACCACGGCACGGTCCATACCCGGCTGGACGGACCGATCTCGACCTGGCCGCTGGACGCCTCGGTGCGTCTCACGCTCGACGCCGTGCTGCCCGCCGGCCAGGACCCGAAGGGCTGCGCGCTGCTGCCCGACTCGTCGTTCTACACCGCCGGCGCCGGCGGCGAGCTGACCAGTCCCGGCGTCATCCAGTTCCAGGTGATCGCCGCGATCGACGGTCTGGCGCAGGCCCGGGTGATCGTGCACCCGGGCGAGCAGGTCGCCCTGATACTGCAGCGCGTGTAGGACCCTCGCCTGGGCGCTCGGCCTGCTCCGCGGCCTTGGCGAGCAGGTAGCGCCGTTCCGGCTCGCTCGCCGTGCGCTCCGCCGCCGCGCGGAAGTCCGCGCCGGCGCCCGCGCGGTCGCCGGTCTGCTCGCGCAGGTGGGCGCGGACGGCGAGCAGCCGGTGGTGGGCCGCCAGCCGCCCGCCGGCCAGCTCGTCCACGGCTTCGAGGGCCGCCGCCGCGCCGCGGACCTGGCTGAGCACCACCGCCCGGTTCAGCGCGACCATCGGGTTCGGCGCGATCCGTTCCAACAGGTCGTAGAGGCCCAGGATCTGCGGCCAGTCGGTGGCGTCGGTGTCGGCGGCCTCGGCGTGCACGGCGGCGATCGCGGCCTGCACCTGGTAGGCGCCGACCGGGCCGACGGGCAGCGCCCGCTCCACCAGCGCGAGGCCCTCGGCGATCAGCTCCCGGTCCCAGCGGGACCGGTCCTGCTCGGCGAGCGGCACCAGCCGGCCGTCGGGGCCGGCCCGCGCGGGGCGGCGCGCGTCCGTCAGCAGCATCAGCGCCAGCAGGCCCAGCACCTCGGAGCGGGCCGGCGCGCCAGCGGGCAGCAGCCGGGCCAGCCAGCGGGTCAGCCGGATCGCCTCATCGGACAGCGCCGGGGCGGTGAGGTCGGCGCCGGAGCTGACCGTGTAGCCCTCGTTGAAGATCAGGTACAGGACGTGCAGGACCGCGCGCAGCCGGGCGTCGTACTCGCCGCCGGCGGCCGGCAGCCGGAACTCGGCGCCGGCGGCGCGCACGCCCTGCTTCGCCCGGCTGATCCGCTGCGCCATCGTCGCCTCGGGGACGAGGAAGGCGGCCGCGACCTGCGCCGTCGTCAGGCCGCCGACCGCCCGCAGCGTCAGCGCCACCTGGCTCGGTCCCGAGAGCGCCGGATGGCAGCACAGGAACAGCAGCCGCAGCGAGTCGTCCTGGTCGGCTGGCCGGTCGGCGTCCGCCGCGGCGGCGAGCAGCTCGCCCGCGGGTGTCGCCAGCGCCACCCCCTGCTCGCGGCGCCGGCGGGCGGACTCGGCCCGGATCGTGTCGATCACCCGCCGGCCGGCCACCGCCGCGAGCCAGCCGCGCGGGCTGTCCGGGACACCGTCGACCGGCCAGCCGGCCGCCGCCGCGATCAGGGCTTCCTGGACGGCGTCCTCGCACAGCTCGAACTGGGTCGGGTACCGGCGCAACAGCCCGCCGAGGACCCGCGGCGCCAGCTCGCGCAGCAGGTCCTCGACGTGGTGGCCGTCCATCGGCTACGGCCGCTGGGGCGCCGGCGACTCGTGGGGGAGCGGGACCAGCTCGACGGCCTCTTGCGAGGCCCACGGCAGGTCGGCCGAGATCTCGATCGCCCGAGCCTCGTCGGAGACGTCGAGGATGTAGAAGCTCCCCATGAACTCCTTGGTCTCCAGGTACGGGCCGTCGGTGATGGCCGGCACCCCGTCGCGGACCCGGATGACCTTCACGTCGGCCTCGCTCCCGGACCCGTAGGCGCCGATGAGCTCGCCGGAGTCGAAGTACTTGCGGTTGAACGCCTCCTGCGCGGCGATCGCGGCCGGCCACTCCTCCGGCGGAATCGCAGCCCAGGTCTCGTCGCTTCCGTAGATCGTCACCAGGTACTTCATGGTCGGAACTCCTGCCGTCTCGGGCGCCGCCTCCCGGCGCCGACACCGCTGGGTCGAGGCCGCGCCCCCATTCTCTACGCCCCCACCGCCAGAGTGACGCGGGTCACGTCTCGCCGATCGCGTTCTCCCCGGTGACGGTCTCCCAACCGGCCAGCCGGCTGGTGCGGCGCCTGCGGCCGACCAGGCGGCGCCCAGGGCCGGTGGTCACCAGGAGCCAGGCGGGCCGGCCGCGCCGGAACAGCCGGCCGGGTATCAACGAGTACCCGCCCCGCAGGGCGCTCCCGACGAGGGAGAGCACGGCCGACGGCGCCAGCTGCGGGAACTCGTACTCGCCGACAGCGACCCAGACCTCGCGACGCCACGGGTAGACGGCTACCACGAGGTTCGGCCCGGCCCGCCTGGTCACCGCCACGGCTCGGTGGCCGCCGATCGTTCGCGTCGAGATCGCCGCGTCGCCCGCCGCGACCTCGGCTTCGAGAAGGCCGGCGAGCGAGCGCCACGTCTCGGCCAGGTAGGCGTCCGTGAACTCCACGTTCAGCCTGGTCACGGTGGCCAGCAGCGACGAGGACACCAGAAAGGACCCAACCAGGAGACCGGCCGGTACCGCGAGGTAGGTGTCGGGCGGCCGCAGGCCGAACGCGACGAAGGCGCAGGCCAGGTAGGCGCCGAGCGCGAGCAGGACACGGATACGGAGGCCTCGGTCCGCCCGCAACCCCGCCACGACCGTCCGCGCAGGCACGGTCTTGGCCACTTCGCGCCGCCACCGGTCCGCGATCCAGCTCCCCAGCCTGTTCACGGGCAGGACACCGGGCGCCTCCATAGACAGGCCGAACAGGACGCCGACCAGGCTTCCTGGCACAGCGATCCAGAACGATAAGCACCCGGACGATCTCGCGCAATACCGAGAACTGCCGTCCTACCAGTGCCTTCTCGCGGCCGTCCGGCCGTCAGGTATGAGTGCCCCCGCGCCGGTCATGATCGCGGTTTGGGCCCTGGGGTGGTCGTAGAAATGCTCTCGTCACGACCATCACAGGGCCAAAACGGCGATCAAGGCCGCGCGAGCATCGACCCATGGTCGAGCGCAGTTTCTAGATCAGCCAGACCCGGCCGAATGGGCCAGCAGAGTCCACCGGAGGGCGGAAACGACGATCAACGCGTTTCCGTTGGCCCGAGAAGGCGGCGCGTGTCCCGGGGTCCGCGGCCGCGGACTAGCGTCAGGTCCGGACATCGCCTCGGCCGGCGCGGCGGTGGCCTCCGGGCTCGACCAGGCCGGGCGCCGTCCGGGACGGCAGACGGCGGGATGGAGGCAGGCGGTATGGAGCTGCGCGAGGCGATGCGCACGGCCGGCGCGGTACGCAGGTTCACCGACACCCCGGTGCCGGACGAGGTGCTGGCGCGGGTGCTCGACGACGCCCGGTTCGCGCCGTCGGGCGGCAACGCCCAGCCGTGGACGGTGCTCGTCCTGCGCGACCCGGAGATCCGCCGGCAGGTGCGCGACCTGGCGGTGCTCGGCTGGCGTGAGTACACGGCGCAGGCCAAGGCCGGCGTCCGGCCGTTCGCGCCTGGGCCGGACGGGCGCTGGCACGGAGCGGCCGTCGACCTCGGCGAGGCCGCGGCGACGCCCGCGCCGATGTCGTTCGTCGACGAGCTCGACGAGGCGCCCGTCCTGCTGGTGCTGGTCGCCCGGCTCACCGCCCTGGCCGTGATGGACATCGAGCTGGAGCGGACGAGCATCGTCGGCGGCGGCTCGATCTACCCGTTCGCCCAGAACATCCTGCTCGCCGCCCGGGGCGAGGGCCTGGGCGGGACGATGACGACGTTCCTGGTCCGCCGTGAGCCGGTGGCCGCCACGCTGCTCGGCATCCCGGCCGACCACGCGATCGCCGGCGTTCTCGCTCTCGGCTACCCGCAGCAGCGGGCGACGAAGCTCCGGCGCCGGCCGGTGGCCGAGTTCGCCCACGTCGACACCTTCGACGGCCCGCCGTTCCCGGCCCCATCCGAGGACTGAGCACATATGAGCGCCGCGAACGACCGGCTGGTCGAAGGCATCGCCCTGATCACCGCGGCGGCCTCGCACGACCTCGCCCAGCTGGCCGCCGAGATCCGCCGGGCCATCGTCCTCGCCGCCGGCCTGCCCGAGCCGTACGGCGACTCGGACGACGGCGGCTCCGGCGACGACCAGTCGGCCGCCGAGCTGCTGCGCGAACTGGCCGCGAGCAATCCCGACGCCCTCGCCGAGGCGACCAGCAAGATCATCGAAGAGGCTGGGATGCGGATCGCCGCGGTCGCCTACCTGGCCGCCGCGCTCAACGGCCAGGGCCGGCCGAGCCTGGAGCACATCGCCCTGATCCTCGCCGCCGAGGCCCAGGACGAGGCCTGACGGCTCGGGTCCGCCCCGACTCCGCCGCGCGAACGCCGCTTGCATGAATGCCTGACCACGGCGATGACCAGGCTGCCTCCGCATGCCGTCCCGGCGGACCGGGCAGGGGTCGCGAGTGGGGTTTCAACACCACCCTGCCGTGATTCCCAAGCTTTGAACGGCGAGAAGGAGACACGCGATGACCACCTGGACGCGCACCGAGCTCGACGCCCTGGGCAGCACCGACGAGATGACCATCAGCACGCGGCGGCCGGACGGCTCGCTGCGTCCCGCCGTCCCGATCTGGGTCGTGCGCGTCGAGGACGACCTGTACGTCCGGTCCTACCGCGGGCGCGACGGCTCCTGGTTCCAGCGGGCCGCGGCCCAGGGCACGGCCCATGTCCAGGCGGCGGGCGTCGACCGTGACGTCACCGTCGCCGGGCCGGGCGCGTCCGCCCGGGAGCCGGTCGACCGGGCCTACCGCACCAAGTACGCCCGTTACGGCGACAGCTACCTGCGGCCCATGGTCGCCGACCCGGCGGTCGACACGACCCTGCGCCTCAACCCCAGTGACTGAACGGCACAGATCATGACCCAGCCCCAGGAACCGTCCGGCGCCGCGAGGATGTTCGGTGACTCGGCCATCGGCATGGGATCTCGTCCCGAGACCAGTAAGATCGTCGTTTTCGCCCTCGCGTGGCTGTAAACGTCGCGGTTTTGTGACCACGTGAGGGCCAAAACAGCGATCATGATCTTGGCGCTCGCCCTTGGCGCCGGGCGAGGCCTGACGGCCGTATCCGGCGCCGAGCCTGGCCCGGCCGGGACGTCTGGCTTACGCCGACGCCGACGGCTCGGGCACCGGCGCGGCGGCTCAGCCGGTTGGTGGTGTGGCGTCGGCCGGCTTGGGCTCGGGGTGCAGGAGCGGGGAGCTCGTGTTGGACGGCCACTGCGGGCGGTAGTAGCCGCGGAAGTGCAGCTCGCCGCCGCGCAGTTCGCGGATGGTGAGGAAATCGCCCTTGTAGCCGCGGTGGTCGTACGGCGCGAACGTGAGGTACGCGCCGGGCCCGCCGTTCGTGCAGGGCATCCACTTGATCTTCTCGAGCCCTAGCCGGACCTGTTCGGGCGTCGCGATCGCCGCGTTCGCGATGCCGTGGATCGCGGCCCGTGCGGTGTCGTAGCCGAGGGCGACGACGACGTTGCGGGTCACCCGGCCGAACCGGGCCTCGAACCGGCGGACCATCGCCTCGTAGTTCGGGTTCGCGCCGTCCTCGCCGAGCTGGTCGACGCCGTGCCAGCCCTCCAGGCCCTCCGCCCAGGCGTTCGAGTTCGAGTAGAACATGAACGCGGTGCCCATGAACCGGGGCGGGTCCCAGTCCAGCGCCTTGAACGCGGCGGCGAAGTGGAACGTCGAGTAGCCGTAGCCCATGTAGACGATGGCCTCGGCGCCCTGGGCCCGCATCGTCTCGAGGTGCTCCTGGAGGCCCCTGGGGTTGGGCCCGAGGCTGACCTCCTTGATGATCTCAACGCCCACGTTCTGCGCGGCGGTGCGGAAGTACTCGGAGTAGTGGTCGCCGGACGACCCCTTCTCCCAGAAGAAGCCGACCTTGGTGTGTCCCTGCTGCGCGCACCAGTTGGCGCCCATCACCGACTCGGTCGGGATGTCGCCGTTGGCGACCGTGAAGCAGTAGTCGCCGGCGAACTTGACGCTGCCGGTCCAGCCCAGGCAGGCGACGCCGGTCCGGTTCACGGTGTCCATCAGGTTCAGCGAGTTGTCCGAGATCATCGGGCCGAGCACGACGACGCACCCGTCGTCGACGAGCTTCTGGTAGCCGCGCCGGACCTTCAGGTAGTTCTCCCGTGGCAGGCCACGGGCGTCCGCCGTGATGATCTCCACTGGCCGGTCGTACACGCCCTCGTTGAGTGCGTCCTCGATGGCGAGGATCGTCGAGTCGACCCAGTCGGACAGCAGCTGGCCGAGGTCCATGTCGACGAGGATGCCGATCTTCACCGGCTCGAACGGGTCACCCTGGGTGACCAGTCCGCGGGTCGGCGGGTAGACGACGATCGACTCGACCGCCTTCTCGCCGACCCGGCCGCCGCCCTCGTACCAGCGGCCGTCCGGGTCGTTGTACGCGACGGTGTCGGTGCCCCGCTCGACCGTCGAGACGGCTCGGTCCGGCCGCGCGATCCCGTGGTCCACCGGCGCGGGGAACAGCCGCTGCGCGTACTGGGTCTGCTCCTGCTCGGGTGATGCCGGCCCGCTCCCGCTCATCCGCGACTCCTCTGTCACTGCCCACAGTTCGGCTGCTCGTCCCGTTCCGGAGGCGTCACCAGGCCCGACGCTCGTCCAGGCGGTCAGGAACGATCGGATAGTATATACAATCTTTGCGGGAGTCGAGGGGTTCAAACCGGTCGGGTTCCGCGGGCGGGGACTGTCGCTACAGCTTCAGATCGGCGAACGACAGCTCGGCCTCGCCGTCGGCGGGCGAGCGGTCGGCGAGAGTGCGCAGGTCAGCCGTGAAGGAACGCAGAATCGCCAGTCGGTCTGGGATGGTCCCGTCAGTGGCGCCGGGGACACACGCGGCAGTCCAGTCCTCCTGGAAGACCTCCAGCCGGCATTGCGCGCGGGTCGCGGCCGCCTGGCCGCGCGCGGCCGCCGTCGACAGGCCGCAGACGTGCTCGATGGCCAGCAGCGCCAGCGCGGCGCCGAAGAACAACGAGCACCAGGCCGCGCCCGCGATGTCGTTGCGAGCGGCCGCGATCACCGGGAGCAGTACGCCCACCGCCGCCAACAGGACGGCCAGCACCCGCAGCAGGCGGGAGAGCGACCGAAGGTCGTGGCCGCGCCGCCGGTGCCGGTCGGTGGCGTCGATGGCCCTGCGCTCCAGCCGCCGGTACAACGCGGCCAGGACCGCGTCGGTGTCCTTCCAGTCGCTGGACGAGACCACGGGGAGCAGATCCATGCTCCCGCCGCTGGCCGGCGCTCCGATGGCCCGCGGCCGCCAGGCGAGCCACGCCGCCCGGTCGGCCGGCACGACCGCGCCCGCGAAAGCCGCGACGGTCCCGGGCGCGACGGGCGCGAGCGGCGAGCGCGGCCCCTGCGGCGGCGGCTGCGTCCTCGGACCCCACAACACCATCTGACCTCCTTCTGCACGATGGATACTCTCCGAACAATGATAGTGACGGATTGTAGTCAGAAGTGGGATCGGCCGTGGTCGCCCGGCGTGCCGCGCCGAGGCGCCGGTTGGCCAGGACCTGACGGGTGGTCGGTCCTCGACGCTTCCAGGGGGTTTGCGAAGTCGGACTATTGAGCTAATCTCCGTGCCGGAGGCCGAGGCGCCCTCGCAACCCGCTCGCTCACCTCGACCCGGAACGGTGTGGCCGGGGGAGCGGGAAAGGCCGGCGTTCTGGCCTGTCTGAGCAGAGGAGAGCTGGCCGATGTTGCTGTGAGTGAGGGCGAATTAGTCAGAGCGGCAGCAAAAGTTCGGACTAATAGTCCGATGGGCCCGGCCGCTGACGGTGGGACTGACACCGTCGTTCTGTGTCCGCAGGCGGACGGTGTCCCGTTCGCGCCGCGTACCCCGCTGACCGCGCCGTTCTGGGCGGCCTGCGCCCGCGGCGAGCTGATCTTCCAGCGCTGCGTGGCCTGCGCCGAACCGGCCTTCCCACCGGCGGCGGCCTGCCGGGCCTGCCTGTCGAGCGACCAGCGCTGGGAGCGGTCGGCCGGCCGCGCCACCCTCTACAGCTGGACGGTGGTGCACCGACCGGTGAGTGCCGCCTTCCGCACGCCGTACGCGCCGGCGATCGTCGCACTCGACGAGGGCTACCAGCTGCTCACCTGCCTGGTCGGCCTCACGGTCGCCGAGATCCGCCCGGACCTGCGTCTGCGCGTCGCGTTCCACCCGGTCAAGGACGCGGGCGGCCACGCCACCACGACGCTTCCCTACTTCGAGCCCGCCGCGCGCGCCTGAACGGAGTCCGCCGTCATGCAGCCAGAGGACCTGATCCTGATCAGCGTCGACGACCACATCGCCGAGCCGGCCACCATGTTCGACGCGCACGTCCCGGCGAAGTACCGGGAGCTCGCGCCGCGGGTCGTCGACGAGCCCAACGGCGTGCAGCAGTGGTACTACGGCACCACGCGAGGCCGTAACCTCGGCCTGAACGCGGTCGCGGGCAAGCCGCCGGCGATGTTCAACGTCGACGCCAGCCGCTACGACGAGATGCGGCCCGGCTGCTACGACGTCCACGAGCGCGTCCGGGACATGAGCGCCGGCGGCCAGCTCGCCGGCCTGAACTTCCCGAACTGGCCCGGCTTCTCCGGCCAGGTCCTCAACCAGGGCCCGGACCGGGACGTCAACCTGGTCATGGTCAGGGCCTACAACGACTGGCACGTCGACGAGTGGTGCGGCGCCTACCCGGACCGGTTCATCCCGTGCGGCATCCTGCCGCTCTTCGACGTCGACGAGGCGGCCAAGGAGGTGCGGCGGCTGGCGGCCAAGGGCTGCCACGCCGTCACGTTCTCCGAGAACCCCGAGGCGCTCAGGATGCCGAGCATCCACAGCGGCTACTGGAGCCCCCTGTTCCGCGCCGCCAGCGACACCGGCACCGTGCTGTGCCTGCACCTGGGCTCGTCGTCGCGCTCCCCGATGTACTCGACCGACGCGCCCGCGAGCGTCAACATGACCGGCTCGTCGATCGCCTCGATCTTCTCGTTCGTCGAGCTGGTGTGGGCCGAGTTCTGGGCGGACTTCCCGGACCTGCGGTTCTCCCTGACCGAGGGCGACATCGGCTGGGTGCCGTACTTCCTGTGGCGCAGCGAGCACGTCCGGCGCCGCCACTCCGGATGGACCCGGCCGGTCTTCCCGGCGGGGCTCGACGGCCCGGCGGACGTCTTCCGCCGGCACATCCTGACCTGCTTCATCAGCGACACCGTCGGCCCGCGGCTGCTCGACTGGTTCGACGTCGGGAACGTCTGCTGGGAGTCCGACTTCCCGCACTCGGACTCCAGCTGGCCGTACGCGCCCGAGGACGTCCTGGCCAACCTCGGCGGCCTCCCCGACGAGACGATCAACAGGATCACCCACGAGAACGCGATGCGCCACTTCCGGTTCGACCCGTTCACGACCCGTCCGCGGGAGCGGGCCACGGCCGGCGCGCTGCGCGCCGAGGCGACCGACGTCGACGTCGTCACGCGGGTCGGCCGCCCGGCCAGCGAGCGCGACCTGGCGAGCTGGAAGCGCCTCACCACCCGCACCGCGCCGCCGGCCGCCGCCGCGCCCGGCCCTCGGGCCTAGGCGCCCGGATGACCTCCGACCGCGCCGCGCCGGCCGAGCCCGCGGCCCCGCTCGCCGGTGTCCGCGTCCTGGAGCTCTCGACGCAGCTCGCCGGGCCCTACTGCGGCAAGCTGTTCGCCGACGCGGGCGCCGACGTCGTGAAGGTCGAGCCGCCCGGCGCCGGCGACCCGCTGCGTGCCTGGTCCGCCTCGGGAGCACCGCTCGACGGGGATGGCGCGCTGTTCCGCTACCTCAACGCCTCGAAGCGGTCCGTCGCCGCCGACCCTGGCAGTCCCCGGGTGCTCGGCCTGGCGGCGGCGGCCGACGTCGTCATCACCGGTGGCGCGCTCGCCGGTGGGAGCCACGTCGGTCACGGCCTCGACGCCGCGGCCGTCCGGCGTCTGCACGCCGACAACCCGCGCGCCGTCGTCGTGTCCATCAGCCCGTTCGGCCTGGCCGGCCCGTGGACCGGCGACGGCCGGGAGCACGGGTCCCAGCCACTTCGGGACCGGGCGGTGAACGAGTTCCTGCTGCAGGCGCTGTGCGGCTCGACCGCGGCCCGCGGTGAGCCGGATGCCGCCCCGCTGCAGGCGGGCGGGCGGATCGGGGAGTGGGCCGCCGGCGTCTACGCGGCGGTGGCCGGGCTCGCCGCGCTGCGCGGCGCCCGGCGCGACGGCGTCGGTGACCTGGTCGACCTCTCCATCCTCGAGTGCATGACGATCATGATGGGTGGCCTGTCGGTGGTCGGGCCGACCATCATGGGCGGCCCCGGACCAGGGGTCGCCGGCTCGCCTGGCCGGGTACCGGAGATCCCGTCGATCGTGCCGACCAAGGACGGGCTGGTCGGCTTCTGCACCATCACCGCCCAGCAGTTCCAGGACTTCCTGGTCCTCATCGAGCGGCCCGACCTGCTCGGCGACCGCGACCTGGCGCTGCTGGCGCGCCGCCACGCCCGCCGCGACGAGTTCCTGGCCGCCGTCCACTCGTGGTCCACCCGGCACACCACCGACGAGATCGTGGAGCTCGCCGCCGGGCTGCGCATCCCGGTCACCCCGGTCGGGACGCCGTCGACCGTGACGACGATCGACCACTTCACCACCCGCGGCGTCTTCGTCCCCAACCCGAGCGGCGGGTTCGCCCAGCCGCGCACGCCCTACCGGGTCGACGAGTTCCGCGGCCAGCCGCTCGTCGGTGCGCCGGCCCTCGGCGAGCACACCGACACCGCCGGCTGGGAGCCCGTGCCCGCGCCGGTCGAGGCCGGCGCGGCGGGGCGGGAGCTGCCGCTGGACGGGCTGCGGATCCTCGACCTGACGGCGTTCTGGGCCGGTCCGTCCGCGACGATGCTCCTCGGTTCGCTCGGCGCCGACGTCATCAAGGTCGAAGGGGTGACCAGGCCCGACGGCCTGCGGTTCGCCGGTGGCAAGCCGCCGACCGAGCCGAGCTGGTGGGAGTGGGGCACGATGTTCCTGGCCACCAACGCCAACAAGCGCGCGGTGAGCCTGGAGCTGTCGACCCGCGAGGGGCAGGACCTGGCCCGGCGCCTGATCGGCGCCTGCGACGTCGTCATCGAGAACTTCACGCCCAGGGTGCTGCCCAATCTCGGCCTCGACTGGGACGCGGTGCGCGCGGCGAACCCGGCCACGGTGCTCACCCGAATGCCGGCCTTCGGCCTGGACGGACCGTGGCGCGACCGCACCGGCTTCGCCCAGACGATGGAGCAGGCCAGCGGCCTGGCCTGGCTTACCGGCACCCGCGACGGCCCGCCGGTGATCCCGCGCGGTGCGTGCGACCCGATCGCCGGCCTGCACGCCGCCTTCGCCACGCTGGTGGCGCTCGCGGCGAGGGACCGCCCGGGTAGCAGCGGCGCCGGCGCGTTCGTCGAGGCGACCATGGTGGAGTCGGTCCTCAACGTCGCCGCCGAGCTGACCGTCGAGCACACGGCGTACGGCGCCTCGCTGCGCCGCGACGGCAACCGCGGGCCGCTCGCCGCCCCGCAGGGCACCTACCACTGCCCCCGCGATCCGGCCGGCCCCGACGTCTGGCTCGCGCTCGCGGTGACCGACGACGCCCAGTGGCCCCGGCTGTGCGCGGTGGCCGGTCGTCCGGACCTGGCCGCCGACCCGGACCTGGCGACGCTCGCGGGCCGGCGCGCCACGGCCGCCCACGACCGCGTCGACGCGGCGCTGGCCGCCTGGGCCGCCGCGCTACCCGACCGGGCGACCGGGCTCGCGGCGCTCGCCGAGGCCGAGGTCCCGGCCGCGCCGGTCACCCCGGCCGCCGCGCTGCTGGCGAACCCGCAGCTGGTGGCCCGGGGCTTCTTCGAGCGGCTGGCCCACCCGGTGGTCGGCGAGCACCCGATGCCCGGCGTCGCGTTCCGTCTCGCCAGCCATCCCGGCCCGTTGCTGCGCCGGCCCGCGCCGGTCTTCGGCCAGCACGACGACGAGGTGTACCGGGACCTGCTCGGCCTCACCCACCCGGAGATCGAAGGCCTGCGCGCACGGGGCGTGCTCGCCGACCGGCCGGCGGGCGCATGACCGGGCCACGGCCAGACGCCGGCCCCGACACCGCCGACGAGGAAGGCGACGCGACGCCAGGCGGCCTGCCCGCGACGGCCTATGCCGTGCTCGGGCAGCTGGCGGTGGCCGACGTGCCGCTCTCGCCGGTCGAGCTGAAGACGCGGGCCGACTTCAGCCTGCGCTTCTTCTACTGGGCGCCGGCGATCAGCCACATCCGCAAGGAGCTGGCCCGGCTGGAGCAGCTCGGCCTGGTGACGTCCAGCCCGGCGCCGGGCCGCGGGCTGCGGCGCACCCTCGTCCACGAGATCACGCCCGCGGGACGCGCGGTGCTGCGCGACTGGCTGCACCGGACACCCGACGACGAGCCGGTGGTGATCAAGCACCCGGTGCTGCTGCGGGTGTGGCTGGCCGGCGAGAGCGACGACCCGGACCGGGTCGTGGAGATCCTCGACCACCACCTGGCGCAGACCCGGGCAGCGATCGACGAGCTGCGCTGGGGCAGGCGGCGGGCCCGCGAGGTGCGGCTGGCCGACCGGCCCGAGCTGCGCTACTCGGGCGCCGTCGGCGACTACGTGCTGCGCCGGATGTACGCGGAGCTGGCGAACATCACCCAGCTGCGGGACGAGCTGGCCGCGCTGCCCACCGCGCCCCGGCCGCCGTTCGCCGGCCCGCCGCCGCTGCACGACTACGCCGTGGAACCGCCAGTCCCGGCGGCCGACCCCGAGGCGGCCGACCCAGAGGCGACCGACCGCGCCGCCGCCGCCCGCGGACCCGTCGCTCCCGACGAGGAGGAGAGCTGACCATGCCATCAAGGCCGGCTGCCGTCGTCGGCGCCTACAACACGGTCCAGGCCCGCCGGCTGCCCGGCGAGACGTCCACCAGCCTGCTGTTGGACGCCGTCGCCGGCGTCCTGGCCGACGCCGGTGCCGCTCTCGCCGACGTGGACGGCATCTGCGCCCCGGGCATGGGGGGCGCGCTCGTCTACGACCTGGGTCTGGGCCCGGCGTGGCAGGGCGCCCAGCCCGGCATCGGGGCCGTGCTGGAGGCCGCGGCGGCGATCAGCACCGGTCAGGCGGACTGCGTGCTGGTCGTCACGGCCGAGGCGGGTACCTATACCGAGCACACGGCGACGGCGCCGTGGACCCGTCCCGAGAACGAGTTCGTCATCCCGTGGGGGATGTTCACGGTGGCCGAGTTCGCCCTCATCGCCCGCCGCCACATGATCCAGTACGGAACGACACCCGAGCAGCTCGCCGCCGTCGCCGCGACGATCCGCAACAACGGCCACGCGAACCCGGCCGCCGTCTACGCCGGCCGCGGCCCGTTCACCCCCGCCGACGTGCTCGCCTCGCGGCTGGTCGCGGACCCGTTCCATCTGCTGGACTGTTCGACGACCTCCGAGGGCGGCTGCGCCCTGCTGCTGACCACCGCCGAGCGCGCGGCCGACCTGCGTCGCGTGCCCGTCCACGTCCTGTCCGGCGGTTCCGACCACCTCGGCCCGAGCTACCGGTACCCGCCCGCCTGGGACCACGTCGGGCGGCGCCCGGGAGCCCCCGTCAACGGCCTCGTCGGGCGGCGCGCGTTCGAGCGCGCGCTGGCGAACGCTGGCCTGTGCCGCGACGACGTCGACGTCCTGGAGCTCTACGACCCGTTCTCGTTCGAGATCATCCGCCAGCTGGAGGCGTTCGGGTTCTGCGAGCCGGGGGAGGGCGGGCCGTTCGTCGCGGACGGCCACATCGCCATCGACGGCAGCCACCCGGTGACGACGGACGGCGGCACCATGTCGTTCAGCCACGCGGGCTCGTCCGTCCAGATGCTCCAGCGGGTGATCCGCGGCGTGGAGCAGCTGCGCGGCGACTGCGGCCCAGCGCTCCAGGTCCCCGGCGCCGACGTCGCCCTGTGCACCGCCGGCGGCGCCGGCGCCCTCTTCCTCACCCTCGTCCTGCTGGGGAGGCACCCGTGACCACCATCGTTCCCGCGCCCCTCGATCCCGCGCTGTTCCTGCCGGAGCCCGAGCCCCGGCCGGTCCAGTACACCGTCATCTCGGTCGACGACCACGTCGTCGAACCGCCGCACCTGTTCGCCGGGCGCGTCCCGGCCCGGTTCGCGGACGCGGCGCCGCGGATCGTCGAGACCGAGCGCGGCCACCAGGTCTGGCGGTTCGAGGACGCGACCTTCACCCAGGTCGGGATGAACGCCGTCGCCGGCCGGCGGCCCGAGACGGTGCGGGTCGAGCCTTTCCGGTTCGAGCAGATGCGCCCCGGCTGCTACGACATCCACGCCAGGGTGAAGGACATGGACCTCGGCGGTGTCTGGGCCTCGGTGAACTTCCCGTCGCAGATCACCGGGTTCTGCGGCCGGGTCTTCTTCGCCGCCCGCGACCAGGAGCTGGGCCTGGCCTGCGTCCGTGCCTGGAACGACTGGCTGTACGAGGAGTGGTTCCAGGCCTACCCCGACCGGGTCGTCCCGATGGGCATCACGTTCCTTTCGGACCCCGAGCTGGCGGTCGCCGAGATCCGGCGTAACGCCGAGCGCGGGTTCACCGCCGTCACGTTCCCGGAGCGCCCGCACCGGGTCGGTCTGCCGTCGCTGTGGGACACCGACCACTGGGACCCGATCATGCGGGCCTGTGTCGACACCCAGACCGTCATCACCCTGCACGTCGGTAGTGCCGGCCTGGAGGAGCGGCCCCCGGGCGCGCCCGGCCTGCAGCTGGGCGCGACCCTGTTCGGCCAGGCCTCGCTGACCGCGTGCGCCGAGTGGCTGTGGTCTGGCTACCCGGCCCGGCTCCCGGCCCTGAAGATCGCGATGAGCGAGGGCGGGATCGGCTGGGTCGCGATGCTGCTCGACCGGCTCGACAACCTGGTCGACCGGTCCGGCTACGGCACCGCCTGGGACCTCCGGCCGGCCGACGTGCTGCGCCGTAACTTCTGGTTCTGCACCCTCGATGACCCGTCGACCATCGATACCCGGCACCGGATCGGCGTCGAGAACATCATGGTCGAGACCGACTACCCGCACGGCGACGGGACCTGGCCGGACACCCAGCGGCTGCTGGCCGACGTCTGGGGCCACATCCCGCCGGCCGAGATCCGGGCGATGGCCTGCGAGAACGCCGCCGCCCTGTTCCGCCACCCGCTGCCGCCGACCGTGCTGCCGGCCGACTGAAGGGCAGAGCCATGACCTTCCACCCGACGGCCGAGAAGCTGATGCCGGAGCTCACCACCCGCGAGGAGATCGCGCTGCTCGCCCGCGCCCTGTGGCAGGAGGGCTACGACGACCACCTTGCCGGGCATATCACGGCGCTGCAGCCCGACGGCACCCTGCTGTGCAACCCGTGGCTGGTCCGCTGGGACGAGCTGCGCCCGGAACAGGTCATCCGGATCGACCTGGCCGGGAACCTGGTCGAGGGCGACTGGCCGGTGCCGCTCGGCATCCCGCTGCACCTCGCGCTGCACGCCGCCCGTGCCGACGTGACCTGGGCCGTGCACAACCATCCGCTGTTCGGCACGGTCTGGGCCGACCTCGGTGAGATCCCGCCGATCTACGACCAGAGCTCGGCCCTCGGCGGCGGTGGCGACCTCGTTCTGGTCAACGAGTACTCCGGCCCGGTCAACGACGCCGCCACCGCGCGAGGCGCCGTCGACGCCATGAACGGCGGCCATCTCGCGCTGCTCGCCGGCCATGGCGTGTTCGTCCTCGGCGGCTCGGCCCGAGCCGTCTTCCAGCGCGCCGTCGCCCTGGAACAGCGCTGCCAGCGCGCCTGGCATGTCCGGGCGGCAGGTGCGACCCCGACCCCGGTGTTACCGGCCGGGTTCCTGAACCACCTGAAGGCCTCCGACGGCGACGGCTTCCTCGGTTTCTGGGAGTCCGCCGTCCGCGCCGAGCTCCGCGCCGACCCAACCCTCCTCGACACCCGCTGACGGCCGAACGCATCCTGTTGATGCGGACGGTCGCTAGGAACCGCCGCTACCGCCGCTACCAGGCGATGGGTAGGCGTTCGGGGTAGCGCCAGATGGAGCCGGCGTGCCAGGGGATCCCCTCGGGGGGCACTGCCAGGCGCAGGGCCGGGAAGCGGGCGAGCAGGGCCTCCAGGGAGATGCGCAGCTCGGCGCGGGCGAGGCTGGCGCCGGCGCAGTAGTGGGTCCCGTGGCCGAAGGTCAGGTGGGTAGACGGCCGGTACCGCTGGAGGTCCAGCTCGTCCGGGTTCTGGAACACGTCCGGGTCCCGGTTGGCCGCCAGGTACGAGACGTGGACGGCGTCGCCGGCGCGGATCGTCACGCCGCCCAGCTCGATGTCCTCGGTCGCGATCCGGGCGATGCCGACTCCCCGGCGGAACGGGATGAAGCGCAGCAGCTCCTCGACCGCGGGTTCCAGCAGGCTGGGCCGGGCGCGCAGCAGCGCGAGCTGCTCGGGGTGGGTGAGCAGCGTGTAGAGGATGTTGCTGAGCTGGTAGGTGCTGGTGTCGTGGCCACTGATGGTGAGGACCATCGACATCACCGCCAGCTCGGTGTCGCCCAGCAGCTCGTCGCCGTCGCGGGCCAGGGCCAGGGTGCTGATCAGGTCGTCGCCCGGCCGGGCGCGCCGCCGCGCGGTGAGCTCCAGGAAGTACGCGCGCAGGGCGGCCTTCGCCTCGCGGGTCGGGCCAGGGCCTGCGCCGGTCGACATGAGCGTGACCACCAGGTCCCGCAGGCGCCGCTGGTCGCCGTCGGGGATGGCCATGATCTCGCAGATCGTGGTGAGGGGCAGGCGCGCGGCGAACAGCCGGGCGAAGTCGGCGGGAGCGCCGTGGGCGCTGATGTCGTCGAGGAGCCGGGCCACGACCGCGCGGATCTTCGGGGTCATGCGCTCGATCTGGGCCGCCGTGAACCCCTGCGCGACAAGGCGTCGCAGCCGAGTGTGCGCGGGGGGATCCATCAGGTTGACCGCCTCGGCCTGGGCGATCGGCTCGGGCGTCATCCGCGGCAGGTCACGGCCGATGCCGGCCGCGCGGCTGAACCGGTGGTCCGTCACGACCGTGCGGACGTCGTCGTAGCGGGTCACCAGCCAGGCCCAGCCCCGGCCGTGGGACATGCTGATCCGGGTGACCGGCTCCTCGTCGCGCAGCTGGCGCAGCAGTGGGTCGAACTCCAACGCCTCCAGATGGCCGAACGGACAGTGCCGCGCCCGGGGCTGCGTCTCGGTCGTCATCACGCGGCGCTTTCACGGGCTGTGAGCCGGGTGCGCAGGTCCGAAGGCTGACTGATGGGGGAGGTCCAGGTGCCGACGCAGCTCTCGGCCGTGATGCCGGGGCCGAAGCCGGCGATCACGCCGGTCGCTCCATGTTCGAGAACGTTGTCCTCGAACATGCGCCGAAGGGCGTCGAGGACGACCGCGCTCGCGATGTTGCCATGCTCGGTCAGGGTCGCCCGGCTGTAGCGGAAGAACGCCGGGTCCAGGCCGAGAATGTCGCGCAGGTCGTCCAGAATGCGTGGGCCGCCTGCGTGGATGATGTAGAAGTCGAGCGCGCCGGCGTCCCAGCCGTGGCTTTCCGCGAGTGCGCACAGCGCCGGGGCGAGCATCGCCATCGTCTTCGGCACCCGCTTGTCGAGCCGGAAATGAAAACCCGTCTCCTTGACCGCGTAGGAAATCCAGTCCTCGGTGTCCGGCACGAGGTAGGAGCAGTTCCGTTCGAGCTGCACGCCGTACCCGCCGCGCCCGCGGACCACCGCGGCGGCGACGGCGTCACCGAACAGGCCGTTGGCCAGCAGCGAGCCGACGTCGTGGTCCGACGGCTGGTAGAGCAGCGAGCAGAACTCGCAGGCGACGATGAGGACGTTCGCGTTCGGGTAGGCGGTGCAGAAGTCGGCCGCCCGGTTGATGGCCGCGCCACCCGCGGCGCAGCCGAGCTGGGCGATCGGGATCTGCCGGGTGTCGTTCCGGAACCCGAGTTTGTTGATCATCCAGGCCGTCAGGGACGGCATCAGGAAGCCCGTGCAGGAGACGAAGATGATGGCGTCGATGTCCTCGGGCCCGAGGTCCCCGGCCGCCGCGAGGGCGGGGCGCACCACGCCTGGTATCCGGGCCATCGCCTCTTGGGCGTACACGGCGTTACGCGCCTCGAAACCGGGATGCAGCAGGGTTTCGGCCAGGGGTCGGACCAGATGTCTTTTGTTGACCCCGGTGTTCGAGATGAGCTGGAGAACGAGATCGAGTTGAGGGTGGTCCGCGTGCAGTCGGCGGGCCAGCTCGAGGGTCTCCTCCATTCCGATCGTGTTTTCTGGGACCAGCACGGCAGGGCGGCAGAGGATTGGCATGCGAAGCGCCCCTCCTTCGCGGGCTCACGCCAGCCGGGGCGCGGCTGGCGCGCCGCCCGCGCGGCCAGGTTGGGTTGATCCTAGGAGCCTGGATGGCTCGCTCAACGTACCCGTTCTCGTAATGCCAAAACGATGGCCGCGGCCGGCGCCGGGAACTGCCTCAACGTGCCGGAATTGTTCCGCCAAAGAGGGCCGGCGGGCGGAGGTATTTCATTCCGGAAGTGCGGGAAATCCGGCCATCGCGGGACTCGGGACCCGAGCGGGACTTAGGACCAGAGCGGGACTCAGGACCCGAGCGGGACTCAGGACCCGAGCGGGGCGAAGGGATAGGCGTCCCACGCGGCTCGTTCGGCGTCGCGGGGAGCGTCGACGACCCGCGACGTCGGCGCGTCCCAGATCATCGTCGCCCGCCCAGACGGCTGGTACGACGGCCAGGTCGGCCGTGACACCTGGCGCACGGCGTTCGGGTCGCCGGTACGGGCGAACGAGGTCCAGGCATCCATGATCTGGGCCGACAGCCGGGCCAGGGGCGCGCGGTCGGCCCGGACGGCGGCCTCGCCGCCGGGGATCCCGGCGAAGCGCAGGGTGCCGAACACGAACGGCAGCTCGATCGTGTGGACCGCGCCCAGCCCCGTCGGCGGATTCCAGTCGAACTCGTAGACGTAGGTAGGCCGCCAGCGGCTCTGCGCCTCGGCCAGCCGCAGGGCCGGGACGCGCAGGGCCTGGTCGGTGAACATCGCCAGCCGGATGTCCTGGTCGCTGGCCCCGGGCAGGTCGCGGCGGTAGACGGCCACCATCTGGTCACGCTGCCCGGCGAGGCGCTCCGGGAACACCCCGTCGTACTGCTGGGACAGGACCGCCAGGCCGTCGGAGTCGAACTGGCCGAAGAAGTTCATCTCGTCGCGGGTGGTACCGAGCAGAATGCTGATTTCGCGGGTCTTTCCCTCCTCGACGGCCTGGATGGTCGGCTCACGAACGAGCGTGCCGTCGACGTATGGGGCGAAATAGAGCGCCGACTGCGCACCCGGCGCGGCGTCGAGCAGCTTGTCCTGCAGGCCCAGGATCTGGCTTGTCGACATCGCCGTCAGGTCCTCGACCCGCTTCACCGGCAGCCCGGCGGAGATGCTCTGCTCGAACCCGGCGGAGTGGACCAGATAGCCGTTCCCGCTTTCCAGGACGGCCCGGCGGAACAGCTTCTCGGGGTGGTCGGTCGCGAGCATCGCGCTGATGGAGAACGCGCCCTCGGACTGGCCGGCGACGGTCACGTTCGACGGGTCACCGCCGAAGTCGGCGACGTGCGCCTGGACCCAGCGCAGGGCCGTCAGCTGGTCGCGCAGGCCGTTGTTTCCCGAGCCCTCATACGACGGGTCGATCCCGCCGAGCTCGGACCAGCCGAGAATGCCGAGCCGGTAGTTGAGCGAGATCACGACGGCATTGCCTGCCCTCGCCAGGCGGGCGCCGTCGTAGCGTGGCTCGTCGCCCGACCCGAGCCGCGCGGCCCCACCGTGGATGAACACGATGACCGGCCGTTTGGTGGCGTCCGGCCGTGGTGTCCAGACGTTCAGGTACAGGCAGTCCTCGTCGGTGTAGACGGCGCTGTCGTCCGGGTAGTCCTCGGCGGAGTCCCGGTCCTGCGGGCAGACGTGCATGCCGTCGGTTGCCGGCAACGTCCCGTGCCACGGGCTGACCGGGACCGGCGGGCGGAACCGGAGCCGGCCCGTCGGCGGCTGCGCGTAGGGAATGCCGAGAAACGCGCACAGGCCGCCCTCGGCCTGCCCCGCCACGGCACCCAGGCTGGTTTTCGTGTCACACGACGGCGGTGAACCGGACGCGGCTGTCGAGGAACAGGCCGCCGCCGGCAGCGTCAGCAGAAAGGCGGCCAGAACGGTGGCCGCCATGGACCGGAACATGGGCGATCTCCTTTCGAGAAACCGCCTTTGATGGTTCGCCGCCCGCACCACAAGGCACATCGCCGCCGAGAACGAACCGAAGGTCACTCCTGCGGGTGACCCGCGACGATCAGCCCTGCCTTGCGACGATCAGTCCTGTCCGGCGACGATCAGCCCTGACTCGTAGGCGAAGACGACTGCCTGCGCCCGGTCCCGAAGCCCGAGCTTGGTCAGGACGCTGCTGACGTGGCTTTTGACGGTGTGCTCGCTGACCACCAGAGCCGCGGCGATCTCGCTGTTGGACAGGCCCCGGCCGAGCAGCCGCAGCGTCTCGGACTCGCGCTCGGTCAGCTCGTCCAGCCGGCGGGCCAGCTCCGGCCGGGCGGCCCCGCGGCCGACGACGTCGGCGATCAGCCGGCGGGTCACGCTCGGCGCCAGCAGCGACTCGCCGGCCGCGACGAGGCGTACCGCCCGGACCAGCTCGTCGCGGCGGACGTCCTTGAGCAGGAACCCGCTCGCCCCGGCCCGCAGCGCCGCGTAGACATAGTCGTCCACGTCGTACATGGTCAGGACCAGGACCTTGGCCGCGCAGCTCCGGCAGATCGCGGCCGTCGCCCCGACGCCGTCGAGGGTCGGCATCCGGATGTCCATCAGCACCACGTCCGGGGCCAGCGCCGCCGCCGCCCGCACGGCCTCGGCCCCGTCGGCGGCCTCGCCGACGACGGTGATGTCGGGCTGCGCGTTGAGGATCATGGCGAAGCCGCCGCGGAAGAGATCCTGGTCGTCGACCACCAGGACCCGGATCGTCGCTCCCATCGGCGTCACCCGCCGGCCGGGGCCGAACGCGGCCGGGGCCAGTGCTCGGCTGGTCGGCCGGGGGCCGGCAGCGACGCGGTGACGGTGAAGCCGCGCGGGTCGACGGCCAGCGTCCCGCCGCAGGCCTGGGCCCGCTCCCGCATCCCGAGCAGACCGTGCCCCTCCCGCGGCGGCCCGGAGAGGCCGGTGCCGCCCCCGTCGTCGGCGATCCGGACCTCCAGCGACGCGTCGGTCCAGCTCAGGGTGACCTCCACCGACCGGGCCCCCGCGTGGCGGACCACGTTCGTCAACGACTCCTGGACGATGCGGTAGGCCGCCACCCCGACGTCCACCGGCAGCGGACGGCGCTCGCCCTCCTCCGTCAGGCTCGTCCGCAGCTCACCGCGGCCGGTCCGCGCCACCAGCTCGCCTACGGCGTCGATCCCCGGCACCGGCTCGCGCCCGGCCTGGCCCCGCAGCGCGCCGAGCATCACCCGCAGCTGGTCGACAGCCTCCCGGCCGGTCGCGGCGATCGTGTCGAAGACGGCCTCCGCCCGCGCCGGGTCGGTCCTGGCCACCACCGGGCCGGCCTCCGCCTGCACGATCATCAGCCCGACCGAGTGCGTGACGATGTCGTGCATGTCGCGGGCGATCCGGACCCGCTCCAGCTGGACCGCCGCCGCCCGCGCCTCGGCGGTTCGCTGGGCCCTCTCCGCGTCGGCCGCCTCCCGGTCCCGCCGCGCCCGGATCCCGCCGCCGATGGCGAACACGGCGACGTACTCGGTGACGACGACGCGCACGGTGTCGAAGCTCTCCCGCGGCACGACCAACGTGATCAGGACGCCCGCGGCGCAGATCGCGATCGCGACCGGCTGAAGCCGGCGCGTGCCGTGCGCGGCGAAGGTGTAGGCGCACAGCAGCGCGCCGTAGGGCACGAACAGCGGGCCGAGGCCTGGGCACAGGGCGAGCACGGTGGTCGCCGGCCCCACGACCAGGCACACCGCCAGCAGCGCCCGCCCGCGCCAGGCGACCGGCACGGACGCCGCGAGGCCGAGTGCGAGCAGCCACCACCGAGGCTGGCCGGTCACGGCCAGCGGAGCGACCGTCGCCGCGGTGACCGCCGCCGCGGCCGCCGCGTCCCACCGGTTCGGAAGCCCCCCTCGCACAGCCTCTCCCGCGATCGTCGACTCCTCCTACTATCGCCCGCCGGCCCATCAGCCCGCCTCGTCCGTACGAGTGATTCGGGCTCCCTCGGACGAGCGATCCCGCGGGCTATCGGAGGCCGAAGCAGACCGACTCTTGCGCCGGAGCGGCTTCAGCGCTTTTGTAGAACCCGTTCTACTCGGTGACGGATGCCGCCGGTCGCGGCCGGGACGGACAGCGGCCGGGACGGACAGCGGCCGGGACGGACAGCGGCCGGGACAGACAGGGGTGTGCGCTGTGCGGGACTTCGCCGGCAGGGTCGCAGTGGTCACGGGCGCTGGCCAGGGCATCGGCCGGGCCCTCGTCGAGCGGTTCTGCGCCGAGGGGATGAAGGCCGTCGTCGCGGACGTCGTGCCGGACCTCGTAGAGAGCACGACGGCCGAGCTTCGCGCGGCCGGCCGCGAGGTCACCGGGGTGGTCACCGACGTGACGTCGCTCGAGTCCGTGGAGGCGCTGCGGGACGCGGCGCTGGCCGCGTACGGCGGCGTCCACGTCCTGTGCAACAACGCGGGCATCGGCTCGGGGTCGGAGGGCCAGCTCTGGGAGCACCACGTCAACGACTGGCGCTGGTCCTTCGACGTCAACGTGCTCGGCGTCGTCAACGGCATCCGCGCGTTCACCCAGACCATGGTCGACCAGGACGTCGAGGGCCACATCGTCAACACGACGTCCGGCAACGGCGGCTTCACCCCCCTGATCAACAGTGCGGTCTACGCGGCGACGAAGTCGGCCGTGACCACCGTGACCGAGTGCCTGTGGGGCCAGCTGCGCCAGTCGGGCGCGAAGGTCTCCGCCTCGCTGCTCTACCCCTCGACCGTGACGCCCGGGCTGCTCAACACCGGGATCTGGCGGCCGGGCGCGAACCGGCCCGACCGCTACGACCGCCCGGGCGCTCCACCGAAGGAGGGGCGCGACTCGCTCGGCGCCTTCCAGGAGCGGATGGACGCCGCCGGGCTGCCGGTGGTCTTCGCGCCGCTGTCCGAGGTCGCCGACCTGTGCCTGGCGGGCATCCGGGCCGACACCTTCTGGATCACGGTCCCGAGCGAGGCGCAGAGCGCGAAGATCCTCGCCCGCGCCCACTCCCAGGTCGACCGGTCCGATCCGGACTACCTGCTCGAGGCCAACCTGATGGCCGCCCGCCCAGCCACCCACCCCGCCACCCGCCCGGCCGCCAGGCCGTGATCACCGAGCCGTGACCACCGATCCCACCCCCGATCCGCCCCCAGGAGGCACCCGGATGGCACAGGACAACCTGCTGCGTCGGTTCGAAGGCCGCGCCGCGCTCGTCACCGGAGCCGCGTCCGGGATCGGGCGGGCCGTCGCGCTGCGGCTGGCGGCCGAGGGCGCCTCGGTCCTGGCCTGCGACGTCGACGCCGCTGGCCTGGAGACCCTCGACAAGGAGAGGCCCGAGGGCGCCGGGCCGATCGTCGGGCGGGTCACCGACGTGCGGGACCGGTCGGCGTGCTTCGCGGCCGTCGAGGACGCCGTCGCCGAGTTCGGCCGGCTCGACGTGCTCGGCAACGTCGCCGGCATCCTGCGCACCGGCCACGTGACCGACGTGTCCGAGGACGAGTACCGGCTCATGTTCGCGATCAACACCGACGCGTACTTCTTCTTCGCCCAGGCGGCGATCCCGCACCTGCTGGCGACCAGGGGCAACATCGTCAACATCGCGTCGAACTCGGGCCTCATGGGCGGCGCCTACACCGTCCTGTACTGCATGACCAAGGGCGCGGTCGTCCAGCTGACCCGCGCGCTGGCGATGGAGTTCCTCAAGAAGAAGATCCGAATCAACGCGATCGCCCCCGGCGGGACCGACACCGCCCTGGTGGCCGCGACCGCGTTCCCCGACGACGTGGACTACGAGCTCATCGGCCGCTACATGGTCCCGCGGCGGATGGCCAAGCCGGACGACATCGCGAAGCTGCTCGCCTTCGTGGCCAGCGACGACGGCAGCAACATCCACGGCGCCATCCTGTCCTCGGACGGCGGCGTCACCGCCGGCTGACCCCGGCGGCCCGGCCCGCCGCCGCTCGCCGATCGTCAGTCCGCTGCTGGGCCCGGCGCGCGGTGGGCGCGCAGCAGGGTGTCGATGGCGTTGACCTCGCCGTCGGCGGTCCGCACCGGCCGCAGGACGCGGCCGGCGCGCTCGATGACGAGTCCGGGGACGTCGGCGAGGTCGGCGGCGGTGTCCTGCGGGGTGTAGAGGACCTCGCGCTCCCGGGGACCGCCGATGCCGTCGGTCAGGTTCTCCGCGTCGTGGGCGACGACGAGCAGGGTTCCACCGGGCGCGAGCCACGCCGCGGCGCGGCGCAGCGCGATCCGGCGGGCCAGCGCGGGGAGCTGCAGGTAGGCGACGATGACGGCGTCGAAGCGGCCGGCCGCCGGGAGGTCGGACCTGCCACCGGTTTCCGGCTCCGCCTCGGCGATGACATCGGCGACGCGGAACCTGGTGCGGGCGGCGACGCCTGCCTCGTCCGCCAGCCGGGCCGCGCGTTCGATCGCGGCGGCCGAGAAGTCCAGACCGGTGGCGTGCCAGCCCCGGCTGGCCAGCCAGATCGCGTTGCGCCCCTCACCGCAGGCCAGGTCGAGTGCCCGGCCGGCCGTCAGCTCGGCGAGCTCCGCGGCGACGAACCGGTTCGGCGGGAGCCCCCACACCAGGTCGTTGCCGGCGTACCGCGCATCCCAGTCCGACGCCCGCATCGCGATCGTGGTTCCTTCCGCCCGTCCCCGGCCGTGCGGCCCTGCGCCGCCCGCCCCGCGGCGTCTCCGGCCGTGCCGACGCCGTCCACCTCTCGGGCCCCCGACTATCCCAGAGGCGGGGGGAACCTGGGCCAACCATGACAACCCGGCGTCCTCGCCTGCCCGTAGCGTCGTGCCGGGGCTACGGAATGTGGCACGACATTCCGTCCGCTACGGACCTGCTGGCGCCGCGAAATAACAAGGTGAGAGAAGACCACGCTCACGCCGCACTCGCGGCATTAGGTGATGCACGGTGCGAGGATGACGCCTTGTCGACGCCTCCAACTTCTCCGTGCCATTGGATGGTGGCTTCTCTCACCTACTGCCTTTGTACCCGCCCGTCCGGTCCGCACACAACCCCTCCGCCCGCAGCCCATCAATCGGCACCGGGTGCCGAATTCCGCGCCTACCGTCCTGAACGCGCGGTTGGCTCCCGTCCGGGTGCACCGTGCGGCCCGGTCCCGCTTTGTCCCGAGAACGGCGTGCCGCCACCCGTGCGGCCGGCGATACCGTCTCAGCCGGCGATACTGGGGCCGTCGCCGGTGAGCGGGCCGCCGTCGGTGAGTGGCGCCAGCTCCAGGTCCCAGTCGATGTGGCGGGACTCGCCGCCGGAGGGCACCACGGCGGCGGCCCGGCGCAGGAAGGTGCGCACGGCCCAGCGGGGCAGCCCGATCCTCGCGTGCCCGCCGGGGCTCGACAGGGACAGCTCGACGACGGTCTCGCCGGCGTGCGTTATCGGCGCGACCCGGACGTCGGCGATCCCGGCGGGCCGGCGCAGGCCGTCCTCCAGCAACTCCCGGGCGAAAACCCATTCGACCCAGGCGCCGTTGCCGACGTCGAACCGGATGACGACCGCGAACGGGTCCGTCGACCGGTAGGACAGCTCGGCGGGGAATTTCCCTCCGTCGTCCAGGAGCCGGGCGTCGAACGGGACGCTGATGATTGCTTCGGCGCGGGTCACTGCGGCCTCCCCTCGCCGGGCGAGTGTTGACGATGCCGATATGGTCGCGCGTCGGCGGGAAACCGGCCAGACCCTCAATGCGCTGCTCCTGCTGGCGCCTGTCGGCGCGGCGTACCGCCAATGGTGACATCTTGGTCGACTTGGCTCAATGTATCCGGGCACTCCGCGTCCGACTGATTTTCGCCGGCCCGCGACGGAACGCCCGGCGGCCCGGAGACAGGGCTGCAGTCCCGGCCGACCACACCCGACTCTGTCTCTCCCGCGACCAGCGGGGAAGGCTGGTTCCGAGGGCGCCCGCGCCGCGTGACGACCTCCGGGCGCCAGCCTGGAGCTGAGGAGGGCGAGATGACGATTCCCTACCAGGTGCCGGTCACGGTCTCGCCGGCCACGACGCTGGCGGACGCCGCCCGGCTGATGGACCGGGCGGGAGTGGGTGCGCTGCTCGTCCTGGACGGGGAGCGGCTCGTCGGCATCGTGACCGATCGTGACCTGGTGCTACGGGCGGTCGCGCGCGGGACGCCACGCGACGCCCGGGTCGACGCGGTGATGACCAGCGGCGTCGTCACCCTGCCGGTGACGGCCGAGCGCACGGAGGTGGTGCGGGCCTTCCAGACCCACTCGGTGCGCCGGCTGCCGCTGCTGGACGGGGCCGAGGTGGTCGGCCTGATCTCGCTCGACGACCTGCTCGCCGAGGCCGTCCCCGAGGATCTGCGCGGCATCGGCGCCCTGGTCGTCAACGAGGCCCACCACCCGCGCCACGAGGCCGGCCTTCCGGTTCCGACGGCGAAGGCCGAGCGGAAGGCCCGAACGGCCAGGACCGAACCCGGACCGGGCCAGGCCCGGGTCGGCGACCAGATCGTCGTCCATCGCCACACCCAGGACGAGCCGGACCGGGACGGCGAGGTCCTCGAGGTCAGCGGGCCGTTCGGCAGCCCGCCTTTCCGGGTCCGTTGGTCGGACGACGCGAGGGTCACCTTCTTCTACCCCGGCCCGGACGCCGAGATCCGCCACCTCGCCCGGGTGGGCCGCCACACCTGAGGGCCGTGGCGACGGACGTCAGGGCCTTCAGGCGTCGAGGAGCTCGACAAGGGTGGCGTTGGCCGTGCCGCCGCCCTCGCACATGGTCTGCAGGCCGTAGCGCAGGCCGTGGTCGCGCAGGTGGTTGATCAGGCGGGTCATCAGGATCGCCCCGGAGGCGCCCAGCGGGTGGCCGAGCGCGATCGCGCCGCCGAGCGGGTTGAGGCGCTTCGGGTCGGCGCCCGTCTCGGCGAGCCAGGCCAGTGGCACCGACGCGAACGCCTCGTTGACCTCGAAGGCCCCGATGTCGTCGATCGACAGGCCGGTCTTCGCCAGCAGCTTCTCGGTGGCCGGGATCGGGCCCGAGAGCACCTCGATCGGGTTGGCGCCGACGACCGTGCCGGCGACGTACCGGGCGATCGGGGTCAGGCCCAGCTCCCGGGCCTTCTCCGACGTGGTGATCAGCAGCGCGGCGGCGCCGTCCGAGATCTGGGACGAGCTGCCCGCGTGGTGCAGGCCGTCCGGGCCCGCGACCGGCTTGAGAGCGGCCAGGGTGTCGGCGGTGGTCCCGCGGCGCAGGCCCTGGTCGACCGTGAACGGCCCGGCCTCGGTCGGCACCGCGACGACCTGGGCGTCGAAGGCGCCGGCGTCGATCGCCGCGGCGCCCCGCTCGTGGCTGAGCGCGGAGAACTCGTCGAGCTCGCGGCGCCCGAAGCCCCAGCGGCGCGCGATCAGCTCGGCGCCGGTGATCTGGTTGAAGTCGGAGCCGTCGTAGCGGTTACGGGCCGTCGCGCCGTACGGCTCGCCGGACTGGCGGGACGCGCCGAGCGGGATGCGGCTCATGCTCTCGACGCCACCGGCGACGACGAGGTCCTGCTGCCCGGACAGCACCGCCATCGCCGCGTACTCGATGGCCTGCTGGCTGGAGCCGCAGGCCCGGTTGATCGTCACTCCCGGGACGTGCTCGGGCCAGCCAGCGGCGAGGATCGCGAACCGGGCGACGTTGCTGGACTGGTCGCCGAGCTGGCCCACGCAGCCCCAGTGGACGTCCTCGACCAGGGCCGGGTCGATGCCGGTCCGCGTGACGAGCTCGCGCAGCACCAGCGCCGCCAGGTCAACCGGGTGCACCCCGGCGAGGGCTCCGTTCCGCTTCCCGATCGGCGTCCGAACCGCCTCGACGATCACCGCGTCCCGCACTGCCGTTCCCCTCCCGACGCCCGCCGCGCGGGGTCGTGGTCCGCCGTGCCGGCCGTCCGTCGGGCCGGTGGCCCGGCCGCGAGCCGACCGCCCGTCGAGTGGCGCCTGTGCGCGCCGCATGCCGCGAGGGAAGACGATAGGCGGCCTTTCACCGTTGACGCCGGTACTTGTGCCGAAGCGAACGTCTCCGCCCCGGCCGGCGACCGTCCGGCGGGGTGTAGTCGGGTCGGAACTCGGCGTTCCGGTATTCTCCGGCTAGTCGTCGAACCGCGTCTGTGCCAACGAGCAGGGCTAACGAGCAGGGCCAGCGAGCTGTGGCTGCGTCATCCAAATGTGTCATCCAAGGCCGAGTCAGGCCCGGACGAACGTGAGGCGGAGGAGCCGGTGCGCCGGACCAGGGGCGGTAGTGGGGGAGACGCGGCGCCGCTGCCGCAGCGGGTACCGAAGCCGGTCCCGCCGCCCCGTCATCCGGTGACCTGCCTGGATGACCCGGACCTGCTCACCCGGGTCGCCGACCGGCTGCGCGCGCTGGACGAGCGCCGCCTCGCCGGCCTCGGCCGCCTCAACTAGCCCGCCGACACCGCCGAGGCACGCCCGTCGCCTTGATCGCCGTTTTCGTCCTCCGGTGGCTACGAAACAGATCCGGTAACGACCATCAGAGGGCCGAAACAGCGATCATGGGGACGCCTGAACGGGCGAACCCGGCCGCAGGCGGCACTGGGGCGCTTCTAGCGCGCTGCGTCCGCTGACTATGCCGTCTCGACGCGCCGCCGACGGGAGCCGCTCGCGCGGCGGCGTGCGGCGCGGCAGCATGCGGAAGATGAAGTGGGCGGGCCAGCGGTGAGCGTCGGTGCGGGTCAGGCCCCGGAACGGGCGGTGACGGGCGCGGGCCTGGCCACCGTGGGCGCGGCCAGCCTGGTGGGGTCGCTGACCGCCGTTCGCGGGCTCTCGGTCGGGCACGCCCGCCGCGTCACCGACGGCTGGCGGACCGGGGTCACCGTGGTGCTGGCGCCGCCGGGCGGCGCCGTCGGCGGCGTGGATGTCGCGGGCGGAGCGCCCGGCACCCGGGAGACGGATCTGCTCGACCCGCGCAACGTGGTCGAACGGGTCGACGCGATCGTGCTGACCGGCGGCAGCGCGTTCGGCCTCGCCGCCGCCGACGGGGTGATGCGCCGCCTCGCCGCCGCGGGCATCGGGTTCCCGGTCGGGGCCGCCGGGGTGGTCCCGATCGTGCCGGCGGCGGTGATCTTCGATCTCGGCCGCGGCGGCGCGCTGCCCGCAGCCAGCGCGACGCCCGGGCCCGAGCTCGGCGCGCTCGCCTATGACAACGCGTCCACCGGACCGGTGGCGCACGGCACCGTGGGAGCCGGGACCGGGGCCAGCAGTTGCGGCATCGCGGGCGGGGTCGGCGGCGCGGCGACGGTGCTCGACGACGGGACGACGGTCGCGGCGCTGGCGGTGGTCAACTCGGCCGGTTCGGCCGTCGACCCACGTACGGGGCGCCTCTACGGCGACCTCGGCGCGGTCTTCCCCGACCCGGATCCCGACCTGCTCGCGGCCTGGCTGGCCTCCGAATGGCGGCCGAAGCCGTACCCGTCCGGTTTCGGTGCCGAGCGCGGCCTGCCCTCGTCGGCGTCGGCCAGCTCGCCGATGAACACGACGATCGGGGTCGTCGCGACGGACGCGGTGCTGACGAAGGCCCAGTGCGCCCGGCTCGCCGCCAGTGGCCAGGACGGCATGGCCCGCGCGATCCGCCCCGTGCACACCATGGTCGACGGCGACAGCGTGTTCGCCCTGGCGACCGGAGAGCGGCCGGCCGGCAACCTGAACGCCCTGCTCACCGCGGCGGCGGACGTCTTCGCGCACGCCGTCGCCGACGCGGTCTTCCACGCGACCGGCTTCGCCGACCTGCCCGGCTACGGCGCGCTCGTGCTCGGGCCTGGCCGGCCGGCCGACGGCGCCGGTTAGCCGGCCGCGTCGCCCGTCGCCGGGATGGCCGGTGGGCCGGTGCGGGCCGTGGGCCGCGCGGCGGCGAAATTCCCGAACAGCATCGCGTTTGTGCAGGTCAGCGCGGTGAAGTCGGGTGTGGCGGCGGCCGGCGTGAACTCGGGTCGCCCGGGGCGCGCCGCGTGGACGAGGCGCGCCGGTCGGAGTTACCGTGCCGGCATGGCCGGGGCCGCCCCGGGCCGACGAGCGCAGAGCCCGTCGGGGCGCGGGCCACGCTGGCCAGGGCCGACGGACGTGAAGGCCGCGCGAGTCGGTTCGGTACGCGGTGTACCGGTGGGTTCCAGGATGAGCCAGAATTGGTGTATTCGTCTGGTTACTGCCTGTTGCGCGATGAACCTCACCGTGACTGACGCCGCGTTGTCAAGCATTGTTGGGGAGAGCCGAATTCTGGACGGGTGACCTGATGAATGCTGTGAGCGGTACCACCTCTTCTGGCCGCCGGAAGCCTCGGTTAGTAGCCGAGACCACGACTGGGTCAAACCAGTCGCGCCGGCTTCACCAACAGCCTGTCGCCGCGGCGACCGGGCGCCCCAGCTGGGTCGCGATCCGGCTGCACGCGGCCCTCACCGAGGCCGACCGCCCGGTTCGGGCTCGCTCCCTCGCCTATGACCTCGGTCTCTCGGCAGCCGAGGTGACCGCGGAGCTCCGCCACCTGCAGGATCTCGGCGCCGCCACGTCGCGCGACCGCCGATGGACCGTCGCCGCCGCCGATCTCAACGCGGCCGTCGACCGGGCCGCCGCCACGGCGACCGCCGCGCCGCGCCGCACGGCCTGACCTCGCCGCACTGGCCTCCGGGCGGGTTCGTCCGGACCGGGACGACCTCATCGCGTCGTTTCCAACCGGTGACCGGTCTGTTTACACCCGCTGGTGGAACGGCCGGCTACCGGAATTTGTCCGGCAGCTGACAGCTACCGCGGTCATGGTGTTCACATGCGGCGCCCACATTCCACGGTCCCGTAACCCGGCTGGCCGGCCCGTGAAACCTCGGTACGACGTAATGGCCTGAGACGGGAACCACCGCGCGGCACCGTTGCCCGCCGGTGACGTCCGGTCCCGACGCCAGGTCGCGCCGCCACGGCCCGGCCGAGCCCGGGACGCCAGGACGCACCGAGCCGACCACGACCGGCCCCGGACGGCGGGCCGCCCAGGCGAGGGACCGAATGATGACGACACCTGATTTCCCGCTGCTCGACATCGGCCGGTGGCGGCACGGCACCGGCGACCAGCGATACCGGTTCGCCTGCGAGCTGGACGTCGCGCTGCGCCAGTCCGGGTTCCTGCTGGTCGGTGGGCACGGGATCAGCGCCCAGCTGCGGGCGGACATCCGGGCCTGCGCCGCCCGGTTCTTCCGGCTGCCGCACGCCGCGAAGTCCCCCTACGCGACCCAGGTCGGCGGCCGGGGCTGGATCCCGCTCGGTGGCGAGGCCAACGCCTACTACGGCGAGGTCGCCGACGCCACCCGGGCCGACCTCAAGGAGACGCTCACCTTCGGCCGGGCCTTCGCCACCGGCGACCCCGAGCTGGACGGCCGCTGGTTCGCGCCGAACGTGTGGCCCGGCGAGTGCCCCGAGCTCCAGGCGATGTGCGAGCGGTACACGGCCGAGGTCCGCGCCCTGTACGACGACCTGCTGCGGATCTGTGCCGTCGCCTTCGGCCTGCCCGAAGGCTGGTTCGTCGACCGGGTCCAGGCCGGCCCGCACAGCCTCAACATCAACCGGTACCTCCCGCGCTCCGAGACCGGGGCGCCGTGCGACCAGCAGTACCGGGTGGCCCCACACACCGACTGGGGCGTCCTGACCGTGCTCGACCGGCAGCCGGGCTACGGCGGCCTGCAGGTCCAGACCCGCGACGGCCGCTGGATGGACGCCCCCTACGAACCGGACGCCCTCACCGTCAACGTGGGCGACCTGCTGGCCCGCTGGACCGGTGACCGGTGGCGGTCCACCCGCCATCGGGTCCTGCCGCCGCCGGCCGAGGCTCCCGACGAGGAGCTGCTGTCCCTGATCGTGTTCCTGGAGTCCGACCTGGACGCGATCGTCGAGCCGCTCGTCGCCGGCACCGCCTACCCGCCGGTCATGGCCAGCGCCTACCTGCTGGAGCGGGCCAGCGCCGCCACCGTCTCCTGAGGCGCGTCTCCTGACGGCGGTCGCGCCCCGAGTCGGCTCGGGGCGAACACCAGGCCTCGGCGCTGTGGCCCGCTGGGCGTGGGCCGCGCCCTTGGGCCGATGGCCGACTGCATAGGCTGCGGCCGTGGCTCGTGACCGGACCGCTGGTGACCCAACCGCTGGTGACCTGACCGCCGCCGGCCCGCCGGCCGGCGACCAGGAGACTTCGCCGGATGCCCGGCGGGTCCAGGCGTCGCGCCGCCAGCTGCTGGCCGGCGCCGGAGCGGCGATCGCCACCGCCGGGTTCGCGGCGGCCTGTTCGAGCGACGGCCCGGCTCCCGCGACGGTCCCCGCGGCCGCGGCACCGGCGTCCACGAGCGTGCGCCCGACGCCGACGGCCGAGCCGGCGCTGACGTTCGCCCCCGTCACCGCGCAGGCGGTGGCGAACGGCCCGCGCGACCGCGACCAGGTGGCGCTGACCTTTCACATCGGCCCGCACGAGGCTGGCCAGGACGTGTCCCTCGCCCATCAGCTGCTCGACGCCGCCACGCGGCTCGGCGTACCGATCACGGTCTTCGCCGTCGGCCAGTGGCTGGACGAGCACGCCGACCTCGTCCCGGCGCTGCTGGCGTCCGGCAACGAGCTGGACAACCACACCTTCACCCACCCGACGCTGACCCGGCTGCCCGCGGCCCAGGTGGCGCAGGAGATCGTCGGCTGCCGGGACGTGCTGTCCCGGCTGGCCCCGGCCCAGGGCCGCTACTTCCGCCCGTCCGGCACCAGCGCCGCGACCCCGCTGATCGTCGAGCAGGCCGGTGCGGCCGGCTACCCGACGGTGGTCGACTTCGACGTCGACCCGCTGGACTACACCTCGCCCGGCGCCGACGCCGTCGTCTCCCGGGTGCGGGCCGGCGCCCGGCCGGGCTCGATCGTGAGCATGCACTTCGGCTACCCGGGCACCGTGGCCGCGTTCCCCAGGATCGTCGCCAACCTGCGGGCCGCCGGCCTGACCCCGGTGACGGTCCACACCCTGCTCGCCTGACCCTGCTCGCCTGACCCTGCTCGCCTAACCTCCTGCTCGCTCAGCCCGCCTCGGCGTCGGTCAGGAGCCGGTCTGGGTTCGGCCGCGGGTCGTGACGGCGCGGCGGCGGGCCGCGAGCTCGGCCGGGTCCCGCCGCCAGGTCTCCGCGAGGATTCCCTCCAGCAGATGCGCCTCGTCGAGCGTCGCCGTGCTCGCCAGGGACCGGTAGTGGGCGAGCAGCCGGCGCACGCCGCGCTGGTCGTTGCTGACGACGTCGGCGGCGAGCTTGCGGGCGAACGGCAACAGCTCCGCGTGCGGCACGACGTGGTTGACCAGGCCGAGGTCCAGCGCCTCGACGGCGGTGACGAAGTTGCCGGTCAGCGACAGCTCCACCGCCCGGCGCAGGCCGATGGCCTGGGCCAGCAGCACCGTCATCCCGCCGCCCGGCATGATGCCGACCCGGGCGTGCGTGTCGGCGAACCGGGCCCGTTCGGACGCCACCAGGAAGGTGCACTGCAACGCGATCTCGAGGCCGCCGGTGACCGCCACTCCGTTAATCGCGCCGATGACCGGCTTGGAGATCACCGGCAGGAAGCGGAACAGGCCGTTGCTGTCGCGCTCGGGGCCCGCGCCGGGCGGCCGGTGGCCGGCGGACCCCGGGACCTCGCCGGAGACCTCCTTGAGGTCGACGCCGGCCGAGAAGGCGGGGTCCGTGCCCGTCAGGATCACGGCGTCGATCTCGGGGTCCGCCTCGGCCGCGAGGATGCCGTCCCAAAGCGCCTGCAGTAGGGCCCTGTTCAGCGCGTTGCGCGCTTCCGGACGGTTGAGCGTCACGGTCGCGACGCGGTCCGCCACCTCGTAGCGGACGACGGGCTCGGTCACGGGCACCTCGGTCTCAGCGGCTCGGCGTCGCACCGTCTCTCGGCGTGGCGGTCCTCAGCGTCACAGGTTGCCCGGCGAGAGGCAAAGGTAAGGAGCTCCCCAGCACGGTGGTTTTCAGCCGGTCGGTGAACGACGATGCTGTCCGGGTTCGGGGCGTGTCCGGCACCAGATCCCGGCACACAGATCCCGGTACCAGATCCCGGCACTAGGTGGAGGTCGGCGATGCCAGATCCTGTTGTCACCACGGCCCGGCGGACCGACGGCAGGGCTCTGGGCTGCCCGGTCGCGAGCATCGTCCACGAGGCCCCGGAACGGCCAGCCCTGCAGGGCTTCCGTGAGTTCGACGAGTTACGTGAGCAGGGCCCGCTGCACTACGTCGAGTCCGGCCGCGGGTTCTACCTGGCCGTCGGCCACGAGGAAGCCCTGGCGATCACGCAGGACTGGCGGAGGTTCCCGCAGTCCCGCTACATGCTCGGGGTGAACGGCCAGCCCAACGACTTCGTCCTCATTCCCGAGAGCCTCGACGGCCCGGCGCACACGGCGTGGCGGCGCCTGCTCGCGCCCTACTGGTCGCCCGCGGCGGTCGGGGCCTGGGAACCGGTGATGCGCCGGCACGCGGCCGAGATCATCGAGGAGCTGCGGGCGCGGGGCGGGTGCGACCTCGTCCGGGAGTTCGCGCTGCGGTTCCCGCCGACGGTGTTCCTGGAGATCATGGGCCTGCCGGTCGAGGATCTCGACGAGATGCTGGTCTGGAAGGAACACCTGCTGCACCCAGACCACACGGACCCCGCGACGGCGGGCGTGAACCTGGAACGGTCGTTGACGGCGATCGTCAACTACTTCGTCGCCGCGATGGCGGCCCGGCGCGCGATGCCGCCAGAGGACCGGCCGCGGGGCCTGGTCACCACGGCGCTGGACTGGCGGCTCGACGGGGAGCCGGTCAGCGACGACGACCTGCTGTCGTTCTACCTGCTGATGTTCCTCGCCGGGCTGGACACCGTTACCGCCGAGCTGGGGTACGGGTTCCTGCACCTGGCGACCCATCCGGCCGACCGGCGCCGGATCGCGGCCGATCCGGCCGTCGTGCCGCACGCCGTCGAGGAGCTGCTGCGGGCCTACCCGATCGTCAACATCATGCGGGACGCGGCTGAGGACACCGAGATCAACGGCTGCCCGGTCTACCGCGGGGACACCCTGATGATCTCGCTGCCCGCCGCTGGCCGGGACGACTCGACCTACCCCCGGGCCGCCGAGGTCGACTTCGACCGGGACCGGACGACGCATCTGACCTTCGGCGCCGGGCCACACCGCTGCCTCGGCTCGCACCTGGCCCGCCTGGAGCTCCGCGTCGCCTACGAGGAATGGCACCGGCTCATCCCCGAGTACGAGCTCGCCCCCGAGTTCAGCCCGGCCGAGGCGTCAGGCCAGATGTTCACCCTGAACACGCTGCGGCTGCGCTGGTCGCGTTGACCCGGTTGGGGGAGTCGGTGAGGGTCACCGTCGACGGCGCGAAGTGCACCGGTCACGCGCGCTGCCAGGCGAGCGCCCCCGAGGTGTTCGCGCTCGACGAGCTGGGCTACGCCGTGCCCGGCGAGCGCGAGATCGCGGCCGGCGCCGAGGCCGAGGCCCGCAAGGGGGCGTCGGCCTGCCCGGAACGGGCCATCACGGTGGGGGATGACCCGTTGGGCCGGCCTGGCCGCTGACGGCCGTCGTGTCCGTGGTGTCATGCCCCTGCGCGGGCGCGGCACCGCGGCCGCGAGGCATGGAGGTGGCCTGTGCTCTCGGACCTGTTCACGATGGGCATTCCCGTCGGGGAGAAGGTGATCCGGACCGTCGCCGTGTACGTGGCGATGACGGTGCTCATCCGGGTGTTCGGAAAACGGGAGATGGCCCAGCTGAACACCCATGACCTGGTCGTCATGCTGCTGGTTTCGAACGTCGTCCAGAACGCCATCATCGGCAACGACAACAGCCTGACCGGCGGGATCATCGGCGCGGTGACGCTGTTCGTCGTCAACGGGGTGGCGGTCCGGCTGCTGCGGGACAACGCCGCCGCCGAGCGGGTGTTCGAGGGAACCCCGACCGTCCTGATCACCGACGGCCAGTTCGACGACCGGGCGCTGCGCCACGAGGGCCTGCGCCGGGGTGACGTGGAGCGGGCGCTGCGGGTCCAGGGCGCCGACGACGTCACCGAGGTCGAGTCCGCGACGATCGCCCCCGGCGGCGCGATCGTCGTCGAGCTCCGCGCCGCCGACCAGAACGCCTCCCGCGGCGACCTCGCCGCCCTGCGCGCCCACGTCGACGCGCGCCTCGACGAGATCAGCCAGGCCCTCACCCGGCTGGCCCCGTCGTAACGCCACGGGCCCCCGCGTTGATCCAACGGCCCCGTGGCGGGCGAAGATAGGGCATGCCCACGGATCTCGCCTTCGAGCCCGCGCTGTCCAGGCCCGACCTGCTCGCCGGCCCGGTCGCCGCCGCGCTCGCCTCGCTCGGCCTGGCCGACGCCGTCCAGGCCGCGCCGATCGACCCGGACCTCGCCGACACGGCGGAGTTCTGCGCCGCCTACGGGATCGACGCCGCCGAGTCCGCGAACTGCGTCGTCGTCGCCGGCAAACGGGGCCAGACCGTCACCTTCGCCGCCTGCGTGGTGCTCGCGACCACCCGTGCGGACGTCAACGGGCTGGTCCGCCGTCGGCTCGACGCCCGCAAGGTCTCGTTCGCCGCCCGCGAGGACGCCGTCGGCGCCACCGGCATGGAGTTCGGCGGCATCACACCGCTCGGCCTGCCAGCCGACTGGCCGGTCCTCGTCGACGCCGCCGTGGCCGCCGCCCCCTGGGTGGTCATCGGCAGCGGCCTGCGCCGCTCCAAGCTCGCCCTCGCCGGCAAGACCCTCGCGACCCTGCCGACCGCCGAGGTCCTCGACGGCCTCGGACTGCCCGCCTAGGGGTCCGACGAGGGCCCGCGCCGACGTGGCCGGTCAGGTCGCCGTCAGATGTTCACGTTCGACATGTTCGCGTAGCGCAGGCCCTGGACGGTGGCGCCCGCCGCCGCGAGCGTGGCGATCTCGGCCTCCGTCAGCGTGATCGCCGCGGCGGCGACGTTCTCCTCCAGGTACCGGCGGCGCTTCGTGCCCGGAATCGGGACGATGTCCGCTCCCTGGGCTAGCACCCAGGCGAGCGCGACCTGTGCGGGGGTCGCGTCGTGCGCGGCGGCCACCCGCTCCACCTGCTCCACGACGGCGAGGTTGGCTTCCAGGTTCTCGCCCTGCAGCCGGGGCAGGTGGACCCGGAAGTCGTCCGCCGCGAAGTCGGCGGCGGTGCGGAACGTGCCGGTCAGGAAGCCCCGGCCCAGCGGGCTGTAGGCGACGAAGCCGATGCCCAGCTCGCGGGTCGTCGGGAGGATCTCGCTCTCCGCCGGGTCCCGGGTCCAGATCGAGTACTCGGTCTGCAGCGCCGTGATCGGGTGGACGGCGTGCGCTCGGCGGATCGTCGCGGGCGCCGCCTCGGAAAGCCCGAGATAGCGCACCTTGCCGGCCGCGACGAGCTCGGCCATCGCGCCCACGGTCTCCTCGATCGGCACGGTCGGGTCGACGCGGTGCTGGTAGTACAGGTCGATGTGGTCGATGCCGAGCCGGCTGAGCGACTCGTCGCAGGCGGCCTTCACGTAGGCGGGCTGGCCGTTGACCGGCCGCGCCATCGGGTCGGCGGGGTCGTGCACGATGCCGAACTTCGTCGCGACCACGACCTCGTCGCGCCGGCCCGCGATCGCGGCGCCGACCAGCCGCTCGTTCGTGTGCGGCCCGTACCGGTCGGAGGTGTCCAGGAAGTTCACCCCGAGGTCCAGGGCGTGACGGATGGTGGCGAGCGACTCCTCGTCGTCCCGCCCGCCGTAGAAGTCCGACATGCCCATGCAGCCCAGCCCCTGGGCGGACACCACCAGGCCCTGGCTGCCGAGTGGAACCTGGGCGGGCGTCGACTGCGCGTTCGGTGACATCAGGTGGACGTCCCTTCCTTGTCGACAACGAGCTTCTTCGCGTCAGTCCGCCCCGGCGAGCCGGCCAGTGGCGGGAGTTCCTCGCCGAGCGGTTCCCAGGGGAACGGCAGGCCGGTCGCGGCGGGGTCGAAGACGACCCGGATACCCCAGGACCGCAACGTCGTCAGGGCGGCGACAAACGCAGGGTGGCGGGCCAGCGGCCCGTTGACGGCCGGCACCAGCAGGATCGGCTTCCCGGCGCCGAGCCCCTCGTTGAGCAGGCCTAGCGCCAGGGTGTCGGAGATGCCGGCGGCCAGCTTGTTCACCGTGTTGAACGTCGCCGGCGCGACGACGAACGCGTCAGCGGTTGGCAGGACGTCGGGCTCGTCGGGCCGCTTGTACTCGGAGCGGACCGGGTGGCCGGTCAGCCGCGCGAGGAGCCCGGCGTCGATGAACTTCGTGCCGGCCGGGGTCGCGACCACGCAGACGTCCCACCCGGCGGCGAGCGCCCGCTCGACGAACGGCACGAGACCGACCGCGGGCTGGCCACCGCACACCACGACGTAGAGAACCCCGAGCTCGGGCCTGGTCATCCGCGCAGCTCCGATCAGGTGGTGCGGCCGGTCAGGCGTGGGCCTTCCCATAGAAGGCCTCGGTGATGTACGGAACGTGGACGTGGCCATCCTTCTCGTGGCGCGCGGCCAGCGCGCGGACGCGGTGCAGGAACTGCGCGCCGACCGCCGCGATCGCGCGCTGCGCCTGGGTCGACGAGGAGCTCATCGTGACGAACTCGGCGACGGTCAGCGGCTGGCGCCAGGCCTGCTCGGCGCGCTCCACCTCGCCGAACGTGGTGGCGAGCTCGCCTTCGACGTCGATCGCCCGGTAGCCGCGGCTGTAGAACGGGGACAGCTCCTCCAGCAGGTCCTCGTAGTCGCCGGCCAGGCCGCCCGCGCTCAGGTCGCGGTTGTTCTGGATGACCAGGCAGACCCCGCCCGGCCGCAGCGCGCTCGCCGCCGCGGCCCGGAACGCCGGCCGGTCCAGCCACTGATAGGACTGCGCCGCGGTGACCAGATCGACGCCGGTGAAGGTGGCCAGGTGCTGCTCCGCGTTGCCCTTCGCCCAGGTGACCGCCGGGAACTTCTGCCGGCCAAGCTCGATCATGTCGCCCGACACGTCGACGGCGTGGACGTCGGCACCGGCCGGGAGTAGCGGAAGCAGCGCCTCAAGCGCGATTCCGGTCCCGGCTCCCACGTCGACGACCGTGGGGCGGGCATCCGCGGGCAGGAGGCCGACCGCGTGCGCGAACAGCTCGACCGGGTACCGAGGTCGGGTGCGCTCGTAGCTGTCAGCTAGCCCGTCGAACTTGGCGGTGGGGGTGGCCATGCCGACGATGATCCTCGGGCGGCGGACCGGTCCTGGACGCGGGGCAGCCGACGGTGTCGGTACTCACATCTCGGCGGCCGGCCGGCTGGCTCGGCGACCCGGCGGCCCAGCCTCGGGCCTGTTCACCCGGTCGGCGCGGCCCGCGGAGGGTCGATCTTCCACAAGACGGACGCGTCCGGCGACCACGGCAACGCGGTCCGTCCGGGTACGGAGTGTGGGAGCGTGGTCGTTGTGACTGACCGGCTTCCGCTGTTCACAGGGATCGAACTGTTGGCTCCGGCCCGGCTGCGGCTGGTGCCCGCCGAGCCACCGCCGCTGTCGCGGGCTGACCAGGCCGCCGTCGACGACGCGTGGGACGAGGCCGTGCGGGTGAAGCCGGGCCTGTTCGACGGCCCGGTGGCGGCCTCCGGCGGGCTGCGGTGGGACGAGGCCCAGCCGGGAACGCTGGTGCTCACCTGGCTGCGGGCGACCTACCGCCGTTACGTGTCGCCCCGGACGCCCGGATCCGCGCGCTGGCTGCCGCACCTGTTCGTCAGCGTCCTGCAGCCGACGGACGACGGGGCCCTGATGGTCGGGCGGATGGCGACCTGGACCTCGTCGCCGGGCCGCTGGCAGCTGCCGAGTGGCACCGGCGAACCACCCGAGACCGTCGGCGACCCGCTGGAGGTCGCCGACCTGCGGGCGCTGGCCGCCCGTGAGCTGCTCGAGGAGACCGGCACCGAGCTCCCCGCCGCCGACCTGCGGTTCTGGCGGCTCAGCCGGGGCAGCCAGGGCGACGTCGGTGTCCTGTTCCTGGCGCCGCCCCGGCCGGCCGGGGCGCTGCGGGCCAGCTACGCGGCCCTGGTGGACGCCGAGCGCGCGGTGGGTCACGAGCCCGAGCTGGACCAGATCGCCTTCGTCCGCGTGGAGGCGGACCTTCCCGCGCTCGGCGACCCGCGCGGCGACGTGGACCCGATCCTGCGCGCCTTCCGGCAGGACGCGCCGGACCTGGCCGCGGTCGGCGACCCGGCGGCCTTCCCCCTGGGACGCGGAAGGTAGGTGGCGACCGCGCCGGCCTGGCGGCACGCGCGGCCGGTGCGGGCCGCGGGGGATCAGGTAGGCCGGTCGCTCGCCGCTATCCCGACGAGCCCGCCGATGACGGTCCCGATGACGACCGGGAAACCGTCGGGCACGGCCTTGTCCATCAGCACCATGGCGATCCAGCCGCCGATGGAGACGAGCATGGCCACGCCGAGCAGGCACAGCACGACGTAGCGCGGCTCGCGGTACTTGCGAACGGCGTCAGGCTGTTGCGGCAGGCTCGGCGCGACCGCCGGGCTCGCGGTCGTGCCGAGCGACTTCTCGGCCCCTGTGGGCGACATCGGTCCTCCGTCTCGACACGCCGGGTCACGCGGTCCCGTCCAGGACGCGGTCCCGTGTGAGACGCGGTCCCGGCTGAGACGCCGTCCATCCAAGGTGAAACGGCGCGACCCGACCCCCACCAGCCGAAATCGCCAGCAGCCTAGCCGATCAGTCGGAGTCGGGCATCTCGGCGGGTATCCGCGGGCGCATCGCCTCGGGAATGCCGGGCTCCACATCGAGGACGCGCATCAGCAGCCCCAGCAGCTGGCGCTGCTCCGCCGGCGACAGCACCCGCATGGAGGGCGGTGGGACCGCGAGGAGCTTCTGGGCCTGCGCGAGGACCTCGCGGCCCTCGTCGGTCAGCGCCACGGTCTTCGCGCGCCGGTCGGTCGGGTGCGGCTCGCGCCGGGCGACGCCACGGCGTTCCAGCAGGTCGACGACGCTGGTCAGGTAGGACGGGTCGTGCCGGAACGTCTCGACCAGCTCGCGCATCGGGCGAGGACCGTCGGACAGCACCAGCAGGACCTTCAGCGCGGCCGGCGTGAGATCCGTCGCCTGGCAGACGGTGTGCATCCGGGCGGGCGCCGCCCCGCCGAGCGTCAGGGCCAGCATGGCGCGCCAGGCCTCACTGGCGAACGCGTCCCTTTTGGCGATCTCCGGGCCGGCGGCCGCGCGCGCGGGCGCCGCCGGCGGGGGGGGGGGCCCCCCGGCCACCTCGCCGGGGGTCTCCCGAGCGGCTTCGATCATGTGTCGATGGTAGCGGGTGCTTGCTGAGAAAGTGTCGTTGTGAGGACGATATATTTGACACCACTCAACGAACGCTGGATGCTGAGCCCGGAGCAGAAGTCATCCTCAGGCCGTCAGGCCGCAGGAGCGGAGGGGGCGGGTCCGCCCGCGACCGACCTCCGCCCGTGCCGCCGTGACGGACGGCCACATTTCAGGGAGCTATTTCGTGTCCGACCAAACTGACGCGGCCTCGCGGCCAGCGACAGCCACGGCGCCTGGGCCCGTCCCAGACGACGGCAAGCTCGACCCGGCGCTGCTGCGCCTCTGCGGCACCGTGATGCTCGGCGCGATCATGGTCATTCTTGACACCACGATCGTGTCCGTCGCGATCCGCGACCTCGGCAAGGAGTTCGACACCTCCCTGTCGACGATCTCCTGGGTGACCACCGGCTACCTGCTGGCGCTCGCCGTCGTCATCCCGCTGTCCGGCTGGGCCGTCGAGCGCTTCGGCGCCACCCGGATGTGGAACATCTCGCTGACGATGTTCATCGTCGGCAGCGCCCTGTGCGGTCTCGCCTGGTCCGCGCCCGTGCTGGTCGGCTTCCGGGTGCTGCAGGGCCTCGGCGGCGGCATGATCATGCCGATCTGCATGACGCTGCTGGCCCGGTCCGCCGGTCCGACCCGGATCAACCGGGTGATGAGCATCATCGGCGTCCCGACCCTGATCGCCCCGGTCCTCGGCCCGGTGATCGGCGGCCTCATCGTCGACAACCTCAGCTGGCGCTGGATCTTCTACGTCAACCTGCCGATCGGCGCGCTCGCGCTGTTCCTGTCGTGGCGGGTGCTGCCGCGCGACGACCGCGGCTCGTCGAGCAACCGGCTCGACCTCGCCGGCCTCGCCCTCATCTCGCCCGGGCTCGCCGGCGTGGTCTACGGCCTGTCCGAGGCCGGCAACGGCGGCGGCTTCGGCAGCCTGAAGGTCGAGCTCAGCATCATCATCGGCCTGGTGCTGCTCGTCGGCTTCGTCCTGCACGCGCTGCGCGCGCAGCACCCGTTGCTGGACATGAAGCTGTTCAGCAACAAGGACTTCAGCCTGGCCAGCGTCGCCACGTTCGTGATCGGCGCGGTCCTGTTCGGCGCGTTGTTCCTGCTGCCGCTCTACTACCAGGTGGACCGCGGGCTGAGCGCGTCGACGGCCGGCCTGCTGCTGGCGCCGCAGGGCCTCGGCGCGATGATCGCCATGTCGTTCTCCGGCCGGATCGCCGACCGACGAGGACCCGGCTCCGTCGTCCCGGTTGGCATGGCGCTGACGCTCATCGGCACCATTCCGTTCACGATGGTCGGCGGCCACACGAACGAGCTCCTGCTCGCGGCCGTGCTGTTCGTGCGCGGCCTCGGCTTCGGCGCGGCGATGATGCCGGCGATGGCCGCCGCCTACCAGACACTCGCCCCCAGCGCGGTGCCGCGGGCGACGACGACGCTGAACATCCTGCAGCGCGTCGGCGGTTCGGTGGCCACCGCGCTCGTCGCCGTCGAGCTGCAGCACAACATCGCCAGCCGGCTGCCCGGTGTCGGCGGCGGCAAGAGCACGCTCGCGGTGGCCGGGGCGAAGCTCCCCGGTCCGGTCGCCGACAAGGTCGCCTCGGCCTTCGGCGCCACCTTCTGGTGGGTCATCGGCCTGTCCGCGGTCGGCTTCGTGGCGAGCCTCTTCCTGCCCCGCATCTCCCCGCCGGCGGCCGTCCCCACGCCGGTCACGCCGTCCACTCCCGCCCGCGAGCCCGTCGCCGTCGACTGACCGCGTCGCGCGACAGCGAGCCCCCCGGGGGCCGGCCCCCGCCGCGGGGGGGGGGGCGCGGGGG
>NZ_JADWYX010000027.1:0-48622 GCF_016786355.1 Frankia sp. AgB1.9 | reverse complement strand
GCCCCCCCCCCCCGCCGCCCCCGGCCCGGCCCGCCCGCCGGGCGCCCCCCCCCCCCCCCCCCCCCCCCCCCCCCCCGGGGCCCGGGGCTCGCCGTGTTTGTGCCGCGCGGTCAGCCGGTCGGGACCGGGTCGTCCTCGATCAGGGCCGGCAGCAGCGCGGGCAGCTCGGTGAGCGAGGCCAGGATGGTCTCGGCGCCGGCGGCGCGCAGGTCGGCGGCGGAGTACCGGCCGGTGGTGACGGCGACGAGCTGCGCGCCCGAGACCTGGGCCGCGGTGACGTCGTTGACGGTGTCGCCGATGAGCAGGACGTCCTGGGGGGCGATGATCTCGCCGAGGTGGTGGCGGGCCCGCTCCAGGGCGACGTCGACCAGGGCCGACCGGTCGGCGTGGTCGTCCCCGAAGGCGCCGAGGGAGAGGTCCAGGTAGGGGTCCAGACCGAACGCCTCAGTCTTGATCGCCGCGACGGCCCGGGTGTTGCCGGTCAGCACGCTCTGCCACAGCCTGGGCCGGTCCGCGAGGGCGACCAGCGCCGCCACGGCGCCGGGCAGGACCACGCCCCTGGCGGTGAGCTCCGCGCGGGCCGCCGCGAACCCCTCGGCCAGCGCCGCCAGCAGGCCGTCGACCAGCTCGTCCGTCGCCGGCAGGCCGTGCAGCTCCAGGGTGTCCCGGACGGTCTCCAGCTCCGTGCGCCCACCGAACAGCATCGCCACGTCGCGCATCGGCAGGCCGGTGACGCCCGGGAACACGCGCTCGTAGACCACCCGCCCCATGCCCCGGGTGTCGATCAGCGTCAGGTCGAGGTCCCACAGCACCAGCCGCACAGCCACAGCCGAAATCCTGTCATACCCGGTGGCCGCGAGATTCGCCGAGAATACGACCGCCGGGTATGACGGATCTCTCGCCGCTATACCTCGGCCGGCGGAAGGGTCAGCGTCCGCCCGGTGACGGCCTTGTAGTCGGCCTCCAGCTGCGCGAGGTTCACGCCCTCCAGGAACGTCCTCGAGCCCAGGTGCTCCGGCCAGATCACCACCCAGGCCTCCTCGACGAGTGGGGTGCCCTGGACCTTCCCGTTCCAGAACGACGGCGCGAACTCGGTCTCGGTGCCCCAGGTGATGAACCGGACGTCGGGCGTGTAGCCGCCGGCCAGGATCGCGTGCCCGCCGTCGATCTTCGACCCGCGGACGTCGGTCCAGGGCTTGTGCGCGGCGAACTCGTCCTGGTTGGCGTCGAGCACGGTGATGCCCAGCCAGATCCCGCCGAAGATGGCGAGCGCGGCCTGCACCTCGGCGGCGTTGGTGTGGTCGACGGTCGCGAAGGCCACCGCCTTGACCCCGTCGGGGCCACCGGTGTCATGCAGGTACTCAAGGCCGGTCTGGATTTCCATGCCCTGGTCCTGGCCGCTGCCCGGGCCGTTGTCGTCGGCCGTGCCCGCGGGGTCGAAACCCGGGTTCTGGGTCTGGTAGAATTCCCAGACCTCGCGCTGGGACGGGTAGCTCTCCGTCGAGAGGTTCGCGGTGACCAGGCGGCGCAGGTTCGCCCAGGTGACGGCGTTGCAGTCACCGGCGACGTCGTTGCCGAGCACCTGCCAGCCGCTGAGCTTCGCCAGGTAGTCCTCGGTCTTCGGGTGCGTGGGGACCGGCTTGCGGCCCAGCGCCGACGGGGCGACGAAGGTGCTCAGTCGCAGCGCCGGAGCCTGCTTCGGCGCGCGTCGACCGTACTTGAATGGCATGGCGGTGCCCTTTCTGTGAACGGCGGTTCGGGCCAAGGGCCGCGGCGATTGCCGTCGCGGTCAAGAGCCGTCGGGGCAGTCTCTTACCCCATATACGCGGCAAGCTACAGAAAGAATCCTGTGAATACGATGTCAACACCCGCCGCCACGCAGTGCTTTCAGGCCCAGCCTGCATTTCTATTTATCTGTAGAAGTTCATGGTGCGCGAGTACCTCAGGCCCGGATGTTTACGGCCGCGCGGGGGAGGAGGCGTGGTCGGTCGGAAGCCTGACCCACACCACGGTGTCGCCGGGCCGTGAGTCGATGCCGATCGTTCCGCCGTGCCGTTCCTCGATGATGCGCCGGACGATGTCCAGGCCGAGCCCGGTGCCCTTGCCGACGTCCTTCGTGGTGAAGAACGCCTCGAACGCCCGGGCCCGCACCTCTGGCGGCATTCCGGGGCCGGTGTCGCCGACCTCGACCACGACGGCGGCACCGTCGAGCCTGGTGGTGAGGCGCAGCGTGCCGGCACCGTCCATGGCGTCGAGCGCGTTGTCGATGAGGTTCGTCCAGGCCTGGTTGAGCTCGCCGGCGTAGGCGCTGATCCGGGGGACGTCCTGGCCGAACCGGCGTTCCACCCGCAGGCCGCCGCGCATCTTGTGGCCCAGCATGACCAGGGTGCTCTCCAGGCCCTCGACCAGGTCGGTGTCCTGCATCGACGCGCGGTCCAGCTGGGAGTAGGACCGGACCGCGCCGACGAGCTCCGAGACCCGGCGCGTCGAGCTGCTCACCACACCCAGCAGATCGGTGGCGGCGAAGGTGCTCGCGACCCAGACGATGGCCGGGGCCAGGGCCGCGCCGGTCACCACGTCCGCCACCCGTTCGCACCAGGCGACGTCGATCCCGGCCTTGGCCAGCACCGGAGCTATCGACCAGCCCTGGCCCACCCCGTGGTCGGTGAGCCAGGACCCCAGGTCCTCCTGCAGGTCCGAGAGGTCCAGCGGGTCCAGCGGTGTCGCGGGGGCGGCCACCTCGACGCGCAGCTGGTCCAGGGCCCGGAACTGGTCGGCCGCCAGCTCCCCGTCGGCCAGCTGGCGCAGCGACGACAGGAGCGTGTCGCAGGTGTCCTTGAGCGCGGCCACGGCCCGGGCGGCCGCGGCGGCCGGGTTGTTGATCTCATGGGCGAGGCCGGCGGCGAGTGTGCCCAGGGTGACCAGGGCGTCGCGCTGGCGCACGGCGGACTCGATGCTGCGAGCGGTCCCGAACAGGCCCTCGATGATGTGCATGCCGAACGGGAACCACGACTCGGTCAGCTCGCGCAGATCCGTCGCCGCGACGCGGAAGAGCCGCCCCGCGGTGCGCGCCCGCCCGGTCGCCAGGTAGACGCCCCGGGCGTCCCACGCCCGGAAGCCGCCGGCCCACCGGCCCGGGCTCGCCATCTGGCCGACGACCGACTCGTCCTGCGCCGTCCGGCGCACCAGCTCGATCGCGCCGTCGAGCAGCACCCACCAGAAGTCGGCGGGATCGCCGTGGCGGAACAGCTCCTGGCCGGCCTCGAACCTCAGCTCGACGCCCACGGCGAGGAGCTGTTCGAGCTGCTGGTCGGTGAGCCCGTCGAAGAGGCCCACCTCGTGAAGGTCGGTCGCCCGCATCCCGGTCAGCCCAGGAACCGGTGGACCAGCGCGATCGACATCGCGCCGTCGCCCACGGCCGACGCGACCCGCTTCATGGACTCCAGCCGGACGTCACCGGCCGCGAACACGCCGGGAAGGCTGGTCTCCAGGGCCATCGGCTGACGTGGCAGCGCCCACCGGCCGGCGTAGGCCGGGGTCGTCAGGTCCTGCCCGGTCACGATGAACCCCGCGGGATCCCGGGCGACCGCCTCGCCCAGCCACTCGGTGCGCGGCGCCGCGCCGATGAAGATGAAGAGCCAGCTCGCCGGAACCTCCCGGCGGGCGCCCGAGTCGCGGTCGGCGACGGTCAGCGACTCCAGGTGGGAGTCGCCGCCGCAGCCGACGACCTCGCTGCGCAGCGCCACCTCGATGTTGGCCGTCGCGACGATCCGCTCGACCAGGTAGTTCGACATGGAGTCCTCCAGGGCACCGCCCCGGACCAGGAGCGTGACCCGCTTGGCGTAGCGGGCCAGGTTGAGCGCCGCCTGCCCGGCCGAGTTCGCGGCGCCCACGACGAAGACCTCGTCCCCCTCGCACTGCGTGGCGTCGGCGGCGTTGGCGCCGTAGTAGACGCCGCGGCCGATCAGCCCGTCGAGGCCCGGCGCCGCCAGCCGCCGGTAGGAGACGCCCGTCGCCACGACCACCGACCGCGCCTCGACCTCGCCGGAGCCGGCCAGCCGCACGCCCAGCACCGGCCCGCGCGGCTCGATGCCGACCACCTCGCGGGCGAGCACCATCTCCGCGCCGAACCGGGAGACCTGCGCGACCGCGCGGTGGGTGAGGTCGGAGCCGGTCAGCCCCTTGGGGAAACCGAGGTAGTTCTCGATCGCCGCGCTCTGGCTGGCCTGACCGCCGGGTGCCTCCCGCTCGACGATGACCGTGCTGAGCCCCTCGGAGGCGGCGTACACCGCGGCGGCCAGGCCGGCCGGGCCGCCGCCGACGATGCAGACGTCGTAAAGCGGCTGCTCGGCCTGGGTGCGGATCCGCAGGGCGTCGGCGAGGTCCAGTGGGGAGGGCGACCGCAGGTTCGGGCCGTCCGGGACCAGCACCAGGGGCAGGTCGTCCGTGGTCGCGCCGGCCAGCTCGACCAGGCGGCGCGCCTCGGCGTCCCGGTCGATCTCGAACCACAGGTACGGCACGTGGTTGCGGGCCAGGAACGTCTTGACCTCGTGGCTGCGGACCGACCAGCGGTGGCCGACGACGCGCAGGCCGCCGGCGCGGTCCGGGTTGGCGTGCCGCCAGTCCGTGAGCAGCCCGTCGATGGCCGGGAACAGTCGCTCCTGCGGCGGATCCCAGGGCTTGAGCAGGTAGTAGTCGAGCCCGATGTCGTTGATCGCCGCGATGGCGACGTTCGTGTCCGCGTAGGCGGTCAGCAGCAGCTTCTTGGCGCCGGGCGCGTGGGTCTCGGCCTGGCGCAGCAGCTCGATGCCGGTCATCGCGGGCATCCGCTGGTCGGCGACGATCAGGGCCACCGGCTGGTCGCGCAAGGTCAGCCGGGCCAGCGTCGCCAGAGCCTGCTCGCCGGACAGGGCCGCGACGACGCGGTACTCGGACCCGTACTGGCTGTGGAGATCGCGGCTGATCGCCGCCGAGACGTCCGGGTCGTCGTCGACCGTCACGATCGTTGGCCTGCGCATAGGGGCATGCTATTAGCTCCCGAGCGCACTATTTTCATGATCAATCGGCCTGGATCGGCGACTTTCGCGCTCTGTCGGGCGGGCGGCTCGCGCCGTCGAGCGCTGGCGTCGTGTGCCGGGACTCCGGGGGTGTTGTCCTTCCGTCCACAACCGGTTCGCCGATGGGCAAATGCCGGACAGGACATGGACAGTTTCGCGCGCAAATGTCCGAAAGTGGGCATCTGGCACGTTTGGGTGCGCCCGGGCGCGCGACATCGACTAGTTTCACCGGCACACCGGGCCTGTCGGCCGGTGACGGGGGGAGACGGCGATCCCGGGCTCGGGTCGTCGCGGCTTGGACCGGGCTGCCCCACCGTGTCCTCGCCGCCCATGAACCCGGGGCGGAAGGGCGCGGCGTGCGGCGTGCGCGACGACGAGCTGTTAGGCCTCGGCGAGCTGGGACTGCGGCTGTTCCGGGCGGTGGCACGCGAGCCCGGCAGCGACCTGACGACCCTGGCCGGCCTCACCGGCGCTCCGGTGGAACAGGTCGAGGCGGAGGCGCGGCGCCAGATCGCCGCCGGCCTGCTGACCGACGCCGGCGGCAGGTGGGAGGCCCGCGACCCCGCCGCGGTCCTGGCCAACCGCCAGGCCAGGGAGCTTCGGACCCAGCACCAGGCGCACCGGGCCGAAAGCGCCGCCCTCGCCCGCGCCGGTCTGCTCGCGGACTACCTGACCGGCCGGCACCACCGGCGTAGCCGGGCCTACGAGGTGCTCAGCCCGCGGCAGATGTGGGCCCGGCTGGCGGAGGTCACCGAGTCCGCCCAGACCGATCTGCGGTTCCTGCTCGACGGCGCGCCGGCCCCGGCGAACGACCGCGCCGAGGTCGCCGGGGCCCTGGTGCGGGCCGCGGGCCGCGGGGTGCGCGTCACCGGAGTCTGGACCCCGTCGCCCGAGGTGCCGCCGGACCTGGTCCAGCTGCCGCCGCCGAGCCATATCCAGGTCTACCCGCACGTCCCGCTGCGCGCGGTCGTGGTCGACCACGCGACGGCCCTCGTGCCGATCGACGCTCCCCGGCTCGACCGAGGGGGCTACGCGTTCACGTCGCCCGGCCTCGTCGCCCTGGTCACCAGCCTTGTCGACCTCGTCCACGCCAACGCCGCCCGCGACCCCGCCGGCAGCGTCGGCGCCGAGGGCGCCCCGGACGCCAGCCCCACCGCCGCCGAGCTGAACCCGTCGCCGGCGCTGCGCCGCCAGGCGATCTGCGACCTGCTCGCCACCGGCGCCCGCGATCCCGAGATCGCCGTCCGCCTCGGTGTCCCCGTCCGCACGATCCGCCGCGACATCTCCGTGCTGATGGCCCAGACCGGGACCCGCAGCCGGTTCGCCCTCGGCGTCGCGCTCGCCGACGACCATCTGATGACCCTCGCAGCCCGCGGCGGCGAAGCCACTCCGCCTCCGGCCGAGCCCCCGCCGACCACCGGGCTCTGACCGGTCGCGCCGCGGGCCACCCCCCTGACGGTGGCCCGCGGCGCGGCCCGCGCCGATGGCGGACGACAGGTGTTCGGAGCCGGCGGCCGGGCGGATGGGTGCGAACGCGGACCGGTTTGTCCGGGCTGCCAGGACGGCGCCAGGACCTGCGCCAGGACCCGGTCAGGCCGGCGAGGAGCGGCGCCGCCCCAGGCGGCGCAGGCGCTGCGCGGCATGACCAACTTTGAGGTCGACGTCGACCTCAACATTGCGATACATTGCCTCGCGTCAGGCACCGTGCGTTCCACCGATCTCGGGGCTGGCGCACCTGCGGGCGCCGGTCCCCAAGCCGTAGCGTCCCGCGCCGCAAGATTGGAGTCCTGACGCCCATTACTTAACACCGTGGGCCGGCGGCCCTCTCTCTCGGGCGGCCCACGGCGGCCGGCGGGCACCTCCACAGGACCCGGCCATGTTGCCAGGGCATTTCTCCCAGGATCTTGTCAAAGGCGATCGCCCGGGCATGCCAGGTTTGTCCCGCATTCGCCGTTGAAGTTCTCGGAACATCAATCAGGAGTGGCCAGGAAATGCGTTCGAGGTCAAGAAACGTTCTCGTCGCCGTGGCTGCCGCGAGCGCTCTCGCGGCAACCGCGGCCTGCGGTTCCAGCTCCGGCGGAACCGCCGGCGCGGCCACGGCCGGCCCCAGCAAGTCGATTGTCATCGGCCTGCTGACGGACCAGACCGGCCCGGCGGCGTCCGCGGCCCGGACAAGCGTGGACGGAATGAAGGCCGGCGTTCAGTACGCGGCCCGCAACGGCTACAAGATCCGCTATGTCGTCGCGGACACGGCCACGAACCCGACGACCGCGCTGGCCGCCGCGCAGAAGATGGTCACCCGCGACCACGTCTCGGCCGTCATCGCGCTGTCGGCGCTGACCTTCACGACGTCCGCCTATTTCACCCAGCACAACGTCCCGGTTCTGGGTAACGGCCAGGACGGCCCCGAGTGGATCACGGCCCCCAACATGTTCTCCGTGGTGGGCGCGTTGAACACCACGAAGGTCGCCACGACCGCGGGCACGTTCTTCAAGGCTCAGGGCGTGACCACCCTCGGCGCCCTCGGCTACGCAATCTCGCCGACGTCCGCTGAGACGGCGAAGGCGGCGGGGGAGTCGGCGAAGAAGGCCGGTATCAAGGTCGGCTACCTGAACGCCGCCGTTCCCTTCGGCACGACCGACATCGGTCCTGTCGCGCTGGCGATGAAGAGCGCCGGCGTCGACGGGCTGGCCCTCCAGATCGACCCCAACACGAGCTTCGCGCTCATCACGGCGCTTCGTGACCAGGGCGTGAACATCAAGGCCGCGCTGCTGCCGACCGGGTACGGCGGCGACCTGCTCGGGGCCGGCCCCGGCGCGATCAACGACGCGCAGGGCGCGTACTTCGGCATGCAGTTCGAACCGATCGAGATGCAGACCGCGGCGACCAAGCAGTTCTCGGCCGACCTCAAGGCCGGGGGCGTCAACGGTGCGCCGACGTACGCCATGTACAGCAGCTACATCTCCGTGGGCCTGCTGGTCGAGGCCCTGAAGGCGAGCGGCGGCCAGACCGCGTCGGCTCCCCTGATCAAGGCGCTGTCCGGCATCCACGCCTTCACCGCGCTCGGCCTGTTCGGCAGCCACAAGATCGACATCAACGACCGGACGAGCAGCGTCGGCGGTGCCGACAACTGCCTGTGGGTCACGAAGCTTGAGGGCAAGGTGTTCACGCCCGTCAAGAACGCCTCGCCGGTCTGTGGTTCGGTGATCGACGGCGTCACGGTCTCGGCCTCGTCCTGAGACGACGGCCTCGGCGGTGGCGCCGGCCGCAGGTCGGCCGCGCCACCGTTCGAGGTCCGCGCCGCCGTCCGAGATCAGAGACGACCGCTCAGCCTCCGGGCTGGGCGGTCGTTCTCGTCTAACGGGCGCTGGAGCCTGGGCCGTCGGTCGAGACCCGCTTCAGGGAGATCTGCGGGACGAGGTCGAGCTCCGGCAGGTCCGCGCCGGTGACCGCGACTGGGTCGAGATCGTCGGCCAGCGGCGGGAAGGCGGCCTTGCGCTTCTCCAGGAAGCTGGACAGGCCCTCGCGGAAGTCCTGACCGGTGACGGCGACCGCCATGGCCCGGTAGGAGCGGTCCAGCGCCGCCTCCAGGTCACCCTGCTGGTCGGTGTGCAGCTGGTGGCGCAGCAGCGCGAGCGAGGTCGGCGAGCAGTTCTCGGCGATGTCGGCGGCGTAGGCGCGGGTCGCCGCGGCCAGCTCGCCCGGCTCGACGACGCGGTTGACCAGGCCAAGGGTCAGCGCCTCGTCCGCGTCGAAGACCCGCGAGGACAGCAGCAGGTCGGCCGCTCGCCCGGCCCCGATCAGCCGGGGCAGCAGCCAGGTGACGCCGAACTCGCCCGCCAGCCCGCGTCGCGCGAAGGCCGTGGTGAAACGAACCCCGCGCGCGGCGATCCGCACGTCGCACAGCAGCGCCTGCACCAGGCCCATGCCGGCGCACGCGCCGTTCACCGCCGCGACCATCGGCTTGCGCAGCGCCCACGCCCGGACCGGCGAGCGGCGCCCGGTCAGGTCCAGGCCGTCGCTTGAGATCCCTTCGAGGCGGCCGCTGTCGACCCCCGGGCAGAAGGTGGTGCCCGCCCCGGTCACGATGACCACCCGGACCCGGGGGTCGCGGTCGACGAGCTCCAGCACCTCGAAGTAACGCTGCTCAAGCTCGGGGTTCCAGCCGTTGCGCCGCTGCGGGCGGTTCAGGATCACCACGCCGACGCCGTCGGTCCCGATGTGGAGCGCCACCGGACCGTCGGTCACCTCCGCGACGTCGCCGTCAGCTGGCGCGTAGCCGAGACTGCTCGCCGGGGCCTGGTCGTCTGCCGTCACTGCGTGTCCTTTTCGCGAATTCCCAGGGCGTTGAGCCAGATCCGGGTGAGCGCCTCGATAGCGGTGTCGGTGTCCGCGTTGACCGGGTCGGGCGAGTTGAACAGCAGTTCGGCGAAGTAGGCGACCATGCCGCCGAGGGCCTGGGCCGCGTAGTACGGCTCGATGGCCGGGTCGGCGACGCCGCTCGCCTGCAGGGCCCGGATCCGCCGTTCGATGGCGTGCGCGAAGGCGTCCTGGCGCTGGAAGCGGGTCCGCCAGACCTCGACGTCGATGGTGGCGACCTGGTGGATGACGCGCATGATCCCGGCGTTGGCGGCGTAGGTCCGCAGGTAGTGCTCGTTGGCCGCCCGGATGCGCCCGACCGGGTCGTGGTCGTCGTCGGTCGCGTGCTCGACGGTGAGCAGATCGAGCTCGATCGAGTCGACAAGCGTGCGGAAGATCTCTTCCTTCGAGACGAAGTACGTGTAGAAGGAGCCGTGCGAGACGCCGGCCTCGTCGCAGATGTCCGCGACGCGGGCCTGCAGGAAGCCGTCGCGTTCGAACACCACCCGGGCCGCGTCGACCAGCTGGTCCCGGGTCTGCCGGCCCCGGCTCGTGCGCCCGGTGCCCCGGCGCTTGTTGCGGGCCGCGCCCTGCCAGCCCCGGCTCGCGTTGGGGATCGAGGCCAGCGGCTCGGCGCGCTCGGCTCCCTCAGCCACGTCGATCCTCAGCCACTCCGAAACCCCCTGTCGGCGTCCTGCACCGCGACGACGCCGCGGTCGGCCACCTGCCGGCCAAAGGATCGCATCTTACGCATAGTAATGCCCTGCCCGCACAGAGCGTTCTTCCGCGCGACCCATCGTCCCTGAGCATTGGAGTCGACGTCAATGTCGGCTTTGACGCGGTCCGACGCCCGCCCGCGGCGACGGGTGGGGCTGTATGGAGGAGCGCCCGGTCGGGGGAGTCTACGAGCGCGTCGTCACAGGTGGGCGGGGTGGCCCGTCAGCCGCAGCGCGTGCAGGCACATCCGGGTGAGCTGCGTGACGGCCATGTCGAGGTCACCGGCGACGGTGCGGTCCACCAGCCAGCGCTCGGCGAACAGCTCCAGCATGCCGACGAGAGCGAAGACCATGATCTCCGGGCTGACCCTGCCGTCGACCAGCCCGCGCCGCTGCAGCCGACGGACCTGCTCCACATGCCGGGCCACCGCGGGACGGCGCGGATCGCGGGAGCGGGCCCGCAGCCGTTCGTTCTGGTGCCCGGTCTCGCCGAGCAGGGTCAGTATCCGTGCCTCGTCCTGAAAGACCTCCAGGTACCGGCGAATGCCGGCCGCGAGCAGGTCTGGCAGGTCGTCGAGCGAGTCGGAGTCGAACGTGACGCCGTCGAACGGAGTGCCCAGCCGTTCGGACGCGGCCTCGGCGAGCTCCAGCAAGACGGCCTCCTTGGAATCGAAGTAACGATAGAAACCGCCATGCGCGAGGCCGCCGAGATGCGAGATGTCGGTGATCCGCGATTTCCTGAATCCGTCACGCTCGAACACCACCCGGGCCGCCGCCAGGAGCCGGTCCCGGGTCGCCTGCCGTTCCGCGGACAGCGTGGGCACGCCGCGGCGGGCTAATTCCAGGTCGACGAGCATTGCCGTCCGCCTTTGCTGTCCTCGGTATTCCACTGCGTGCGTCCCGGCGGGCGGCTCCCAGGGTCGGCGGTCCGCCTCATGCTCGGCTCATGCTCGGCTCGGGGTGCTCGCGTCGCCGGCTGCCGCGAGGTGTTCCTGGCGCAGCGCGGTCTTGGCGAGCTTTCCGGTCGGCATGCGGGGCAGCTCGTGGCGGAAGGTCACCACCCGGGGAACCTTGAAGCGGGCGAGCTGCTCGCCCGCGAAGGCGAGAAGCCGTTCGGCCAGCTCGGGTGTCGGTTCGACGCCGGCCGCGGGCTGGACGACGGCGTGGACGTACTCGCCCATCTCGTCGTGCGGGAGGCCGAACACGGCGACGTCGGCGACCGCCGGGTGCAGGATGAGCACCGCCTCGATCTCGGCGGGATAGATGTTCACCCCGCCGGAGATGATGGTGAAGCTCTTGCGGTCGGTCAGATAGAGGTAGCCGTCCGCGTCGAGGTAGCCCATGTCCCCGGAGGTCGTCCACGTCGGATGGGCGGGATGCCGGCCCTCGCGGGTCTTCTGCGGGTCGTTGTGGTACTCGAACAGCGCCGTCTCGCGGTCGAAGTAGAGCAGTCCCGGCTCGCCCGTGGGCACCTCCGAGCCGTCCTCGGCACAGACATGCGGCGTGCCGACGGTGGGCCGGCCGACGGATCCCGGGTGCTCCAGCCAGTCGGCGGCACGGATGAAGGTCATCCCTGAGCCCTCGGTGCTGGAGTAGTACTCGTCGACGATCGGGCCGAGCCAGCTGATCATCTGCCGCTTCACCGCCGGCGGGCAGGGCGCGGCCGCGTGCACCAGCGAGCGCAGGCTGGACAGGTCGTAGCGGGCCCGAACGCCGGCGGGGAGCTTGAGCAGGCGGACCATCATGGTCGGCACGACCTGGACGTGGGTCACCCGCTCGCGTTCGATCACCGCCATCAGCTGTTCGGCGTCGAAGCGTTCCATGATGACCAGCGTCGCGCCGAGCTCGTGCGCGGCGGCCGACCACTGCAGGCCCGCCGCGTGGTAGAGCGGCGCCGGCGTGAGGTAGACCGAGTCCTCGCCGATCCCGAGCAGTGCCCTGCCCATCCGGGAGGCGCTGATCCGGCCGGGCTCGTCGACCTGCAGCCCGGACAGCGCCCGGCGGATGCCCTTCGGCCGTCCGGTCGTGCCGGAGGAGTAGAGCATCACCTCGCCGGCCGGCTGGTCCGCCAACGGCGCGTCCGACTGCCCCGCGACCGCGTCCTGGTAGGACTCGAAGCCGGCCGCGCTGCCGTCGAGCAGGAACGCCGCCGCGCAGGTCGGGCTGAGGCCGACGACCTCGCGGGCCAGGTCGGTGAACCGCGTGGTGGTCACCAGGACGCGGGCCGCCGAGTCGTTCAGCAGGTAGGCGGCCTCCGGGGCCGTCAGGTGCCAGTTGACGGCGGTCAGGTACAGCCCGGACCGGATGACCGCCCAGTAGACCTCGAGGTAGCGCACGTGGTTCTCGGCCAGGATCGCGACGGTGTCCCCGGGACGCAGCCCGCGGGCCCGCAGCACCCGCGCGAACTGGCGGGACCGCGCCTCCAGCGTTCGGTAGTCGATCCGCTCGCCGGCCGGGCTGAGGACCACCGCCGGCTTGTCGGGGCTCTTCTCGGCGTACAGACCCGGATACACGTGAGGCTCTCCGCGAGGTGGTCAGGATTTGCCGCTGGCCGCCGTGTCAGCGAGGGCGGGCGTGGGCGCAAGCCGAGCGTCGGTCGGCTCAGGGCCCGGCTCGCGGCCGAGGTGACCAGGGCGGGGGAGTGACGTCCCGGCGAGCACGTCACCGATCTCCGCCTGGATGTCCCTGGCCGCGAGCCGGAACCGCAGCGTGTCACGGCGCATTGCGCGAAGCAACAGCCGCACTATGCGAACGCTGGCGGTCGGCGGCGCCAGGTCCTCGGCGGGCGGCCCTGGGTCGCGGCCGTCAGGCCGCCGGCCGCCGCGGCGACCCGCTCGCCGAGCAGCAGGACCTCGGCGCCGGTCCGGGGCGGCGCGTGGTGCTGTTCGGAGGCGCAGATGGCCGCGAGCACCACCACCACGTCGCCGCCGCCGTCGAACACCGGGGCGCACACGGTGGAGACGCGGTAGCTGCCCGCTGGCTCGATCACGGCCGGAAGCGCGTCGGCGAGGCCGAAGAGCCGGTGCACGTCGCCCAGGATCCGGCGCAGCGCCGCGGCGTGCTCGACCCCGCGCTGGTCCTCGCCGAGCTCGCTGGCGAGCAGGTCGATCCGTTCGCGCAGCTGGCTGTCCACCTCGGCCGACCAGCCACGCGCGCGTACCCCGTCCAGGCTCGGGGTGATCTGCGCGAGCGCGTCGGCCGGGCGCTCGGGACCCAGCTGGTCGAGCCACCGCTCGACGTCGCCGGGATCGTCCGACCAGGCCACACAGGTCGAGCCGATCGGCGGCTTGCGCGGGAACCGGTCGCCCAGCCGCAGGTAGCGATGCGCGTCGCCGCCGCCGCCCACCGGCGGCTGCGGCGGCTGCCCGATCTCGCCGACCAGCAGCTCGTCGGGCTCGCCGGGCATCGCCCCGGCGACGAACGCGAGGCAGGTCAGCCCGGTGGCCGCGGCCAGGTCGCGCACCACCGGTCGGGCGGCGTCGACGACGGGGTGGCCGTGGGCGGCGACGCGCCCGGCGGCGACGAGCGCCGGGCCCAGGCGGTAGGTGTGGCGCTCGGGATGACGCAGCAGCCAGCCCCGCCGCGTCAACGTCACCATCATCGGATGGATGGTCGCCTTGCTCAGCCCGAGCGCGCGGGCGACCTCGGCCAGCGTGACCCCGTCGGTCGGCTGCCTGGACAGCAGGTCGACCAGGTCGAGGAGCCGGTCTGTCTGCGGTGACGGTCTACTCATGATGTGACGACGGTAGCGTCTACGGCTACCGACGTTCGCGCAGTGCGAATCAGGCGCCGCGCAAACATTGCCAGGCCCGGCGGCCGAGGCTAGTCTTCCAGACATCGAGGTTGATGTCGACATCGATGCAGGGGCTCGAGGGGGCTATGCCTCGAGAGGGCCGTGGCTCGGAAGGTCGGAGCCCGCGGGAGGTCGGAGCCCGCGGGCGAAGCCGGCTCGGAGAGGATGACGATGCGGTCAGCGGTGATCTGCGAGCCGGTGCGTACGGCGGTGGGTGGGTACGGCGGCGCGCTGAAGGCGCTGGCCGCCCATGAGCTGGGGGCCACCGTCGTGCGCGGCCTGCTGGAGCGGACCGGCCTGGCGAGCTCGGACGTCGACGACGTGCTGTTCGGCTCCTGTTACCCGACCATGGAGGCGCCGGCGCTGGGCCGGGTGGTCGCGCTCGACGCGGGGCTCGACATCGACGTTCCCGGTCTCCAGCTCGACCGCCGCTGCGGCTCCGGGGTCCAGACCGTCACGATGGCCGCGATGCTCGTCCAGACCGGGGTCGCCGACGTGGTGATCGCCGGCGGGGCCGAGAGCATGAGCAACGCCGCGTTCTACTCCACCGAGATGCGCTGGGGCATCCGCGGCGGGGCCGTCGAGCTGCGCGACGCGCTCGCCCGCGGGCGGCTGACGGCCGGCGGCCGCAGGTTCCCCGTACCGGGCGGGATGATCGAGACGGCGGAGAACCTGCGCCGCGAGTACGAGATCTCCCGGTCGGAGCAGGACGAGTTCGCGCTGCGCTCGCACCGGCGGGCCGTCGACGCCCAGCGCTCCGGCCGGTTCGCCGACGAGATCATCCCGGTCGCGGTCCCCGCCCGTGGCGGGGAGGTGGTCGTCGACGCCGACGAGCATCCGCGCGCGGACACGACCATCGAGAAGCTGGCCGGGCTGCGGCCCATCCTGGGCCGCTCCGACCCGGCCGCGACGGTGACGGCCGGGAACGCCAGCGGGCAGAACGACGGCGCCGCGGCCTGCGTCGTGACCCATCCGGACGAGGCGGAGCGGCTCGGCCTGCGGCCACTGGCCCGGCTGGTCAGCTGGGCGGTCGCCGGCGTCGAGCCGGCCCGGATGGGGATCGGGCCGGTCCCCGCGACGGCGAAGGCGCTCGAGCGCGCCGGGCTGACGATGGCCGACCTCGACCTGATCGAGCTGAACGAGGCGTTCGCCGCCCAGGTCCTCGCCTGCGGCCGGGCGTGGGGCTTCGGCGAGAAGGACTGGGACCGGGTGAACGTCAACGGGTCCGGCATCTCGTTGGGCCACCCGGTCGGGGGGGCCGGGGGGGGGGGGGGGCCGGCCCGGGGGGGGGGGGGGGGGGGGGGCGGCGCGCCCCGGGGGGGGGGGGTGGGGCTTTACGGCGGGGCCCGGGGGCAACGCAACGGGGGCGGCCAGCTGGTGGGCCCCCCGGGGCGCGCCCCCGGGGGGCCCCATACTCGCGACCATGGTGCGGGAAATGCACCGGCGCGACGCGCGATACGCCCTGGAGACGCTGTGCATCGGCGGCGGCCAGGGAATCGCCGCGATACTCGAACGCCTCGACTGAGCACCCAGTCCACCCGGGCTTGATCACTGTTACTATCGACGTCGACGTCGAGTTTGATTACCAAACCCGCGTCCGGCGGACGCGATCAGCGCGCAGATGCGGAGAACCCGGTCATGGACAGCGAGACAGCGGCCACCGTCTTCACCGATCCCCGGGCGTACGCGGACAACGAGCGTTTCTACGCGGCCGCCGCGGTGCTGCGCCGCGAGTCTCCGGTGTACCTGGTCGAGCATCCGAAATACAACCCGTTCTGGGCCATCACCAAGCACGACGACGTCATGACGATCTCGCGGGACGCCGCGCTCTGGATCAACGCCCCGCGCACGGCGCTCGGTCCGAAGCCGAAGGACGAGTCCCGCCAGGACATCCCGATCCGGTCCCTGGTCCAGATGGACGCGCCGGACCACCCGGTCTACCGGCACATCAGCGCTGACTGGTTCAAGCCGCTCGGTGTCCGCCGGCTGCGGGCGAGGATCGAGGAGCTCGCCAAGCGGTTCGTCGACCAGCTGGCCGACCTCGGCGGCGAGTGCGACTTCTTCGTCGACGTCGTCTCGCACTACCCGCTGTACGTGATCATGTCGCTGCTCGGGCTGCCCGAGGAGGACTTCCCCCGGATGCTCAAGCTCACCCAGGAGCTCTTCGGCGCCGACGACGAGGACCTGGCCCGCAAGGGCGACAAGCAGGCGCACATGGCCGCGCTGATCGACTTCTTCCAGTACTTCCAGACGGTCATCGCGGATCGCCGGGCCAACCCGACGGACGACCTGGGCTCCGTGATCGCCAACGCAAGGATCAACGGCGAGCTGATCGGCGAGATGGAAGCCGCCGGCTACTACGTGCTGATCGCGACGGCCGGCCACGACACCACGAGCTCGGCGCTGGCCGGCGGCATGCACGCCCTGCTGGAGTACCCGGACCAGTGGCGGCGGCTGTCCGGCGACCTCTCCCTCGTCCCGACCGCGTTCGACGAGATGATCCGGTGGGTGTCGCCGGTGAAGCAGTTCATGCGCACGGCCACCGAGGACACCGTCGTGCGGGGACAGCCGATCGCGGCGGGGGAGTCCGTGCTGCTGTCGTACCCGTCGGCGAACCGCGACGAGGACGTCTTCGAGAACGCGGACGCCTTCGACGTCGGCCGCAGCCCGAACAGGCACGTCGCGTTCGGGTTCGGCGCGCACTACTGCCTCGGCACCCACCTCGCCCGCCTGGAGGGCCAGGCGCTCTACGCGGAGCTGGTCCCTCGGCTGCGGTCGATCGAGCTGGCCGGGACCCCCGAGTACATGGAGACCCTGTTCGTCGGCGGCCCGAAGCGCCTGCCGATCCGCTACAAGATGGCCTGACCGGCAAAGCCTGGCTGGCAAGAAGGAGTGCTGATGCTCCCCGCTCCCGCGGACCATGTGGCCATCAGCGACCTGGTGGCCCGTTACTGCCTCATGCTCGACCTGGACGACGTCGAAGGCTGGGTCGGGCTGTTCACCCCGGACGCCAGCTATCTGGTCTACGGGCGGTCCTTCGACGGGCACGACGCGCTGCGCGCGATGATGCGGGCCGCGCCCGGCGGGATGCACCTCGGCGGCCCGCCCAGCATCGAGATGCTGGGCCCGGACCAGGCCCGGACCACCCGGAACCTGCTGTTCGTCGACCAGGCCGGCGGCGCCCCGCGCCACGCGATCTACCACGACGACCTGGTGCGGACGCCGGACGGCTGGCGCATCGGCCGCTGCCGGTGCCAGTTCGTCACGCCGGACGGTCTCGCCGACCGCCCGGCCCGCCCCAAGGACCAGGCGCCGCGCACTACCTAGGCTCCGTGGTCCAGGGGCGGCGTGGCCGGTCAGCTCGCCGTCGTCGGCGCCCGGCCCGGTCGCGACGCGGCGGCCGCCATCGCCCGTTCCATCCCGCCGATCATGTCGGGGTAGCGCATCGTGCGTCCCCCGCCGTCCACGCCGTACAGCGCGCCGGTGATGAAGGAAGCCTGGTCGGACGCCAGGAAGTAGATCACGTTGGCGATCTCCTCCGGCTCGGCGAACCGGCCGAGCGGGGCGTTCTCGACGAACTCCTCGACCACGCCGGGCATCTGCCACAGATAGGTGGTCATGGAGGTGCGGACCAGGCCCGGAGCCACGGCGTTGACCCGGATGCCGTGGCGGCCCAGCTCCAGCGCCGCGACCTCGGTCAGCGCCACGGCGCCAGCCTTCGCCGCGCAGTAGGCGCCGAGACCGCGGCCGGGCTGCACGGCGTTGAGGCTCGCGACCGTGACGATCGACCCGCCGCGCCCCGCGTCCCGCAGCGCCCGGCCACCGTGCTTGATCGTCAGGAAGGCGCCGTTCAGGCAGAGGTCGACGACGCGGCGCCAGGCCCGGAAGTCGTGGTCGGCGATCTCGCCCAACGTCCCCACGCCGGCGTTGGCCACCACCACGTCGAGGCCGCCGAACCGCTCGGTGGCCAGGGCCACCAGCGCGGCCACGTCGTCCTCGACGGTCACGTCGCACCGGGCGCCCGCGAAGACCTCGGGGCCCAGCTCGGCGCCGAGGGCCGCGAGGCCCGCCTCGTCGATGTCCCCGCCGACCACCTTCCCGCCCTCGGCGACGAACCGGCGGACGACCGCTCCGCCGATCCCGCCCGCGGCGCCCGTGACCAGGGCGACCCGTCCCGCGCGCGCCCCGCTCATCGGGCGAGCCCCGGCACGCGGCGGTGGGCGGTGGGCGCCGGAACAGGCGATCGCAAGGACATCGCGGGATCCTCTCGGGAAGTGCACGAACTCATGGGAGTGGGGGTTCCTGGGGTGGTCAGGTCTGGCGCAGGCGGGGGGCCAGGTCGCCGTCCTTCGCCGGGGCCTCCATGACCAGCCGGGACCGGACGACCTTCCCGGAGGCGGTCCGTGGCAGCGGGCCGTCCCAGCGCACCAGCTGCTCGGGAAGCTTGCGCTTGGCCAGTCCCCCCGCGAGCAGATACCGGATGACGTCGTCGAGCGTGATCGTGACGCCCTCGTCGGCCAGCACGGCCACCGCGAGCCGTTCGCCGGTCTCCGGGTCGGGCATCCCGAACGAGGCGTACTCCACGACGCCGGGCAGCGCCGCGAGTGCCGCGTCGATCTCGGTCAGCGAGACCTTGAGGCCGTTGCGGTTGACCAGCTCCTTCAACCGGCCGACGACGGTCAGCCGGCCCTGATGCGCCTCGATCTGGTCCCCGGTCCGATACCAGCCGTCCTCGAACGCCGACTGGTCGTCCGCCGGGTCGAGGTAGCCGAGGAACATGCTGGGCCCGCGCAGCAGCCCTTCCGTCGGATGCTCGGCCGAGCCGATCCGGACCTCGCCGCCCGGCATGAGCGCGCCGTCGTCGGACAGCCGTCGCTCGCGGTCGTCGGTCGCCAGGCTGCCCGAGAAGTTGGGCGCCTCGGAGGAGCCGTACACCCGGGCGATCTCGATCCCGAACGAGTCGGTCGCGAGCTCCAGCAACGGGCGCGGCAGCATCGCGCCGCCGAGCGCGAGGGTCCGAAGGGTGACGCCACCGCGGGTCTCGGCGCTGCCTGAACCGGCACCGTCTGAACCGGCACCGTCTGGGCCGGCGGCGGCGCGCAGCAGGCGTTCGGCGATGACCGGCGCGCCGCCCAGCAGGGTCGCGCCCGCCGCCGCCATCCGCTGGAGGGTGCCCGCCGGCTCGAACCTGTCCTCCAGGGCCAGCGTCGCGTGCTGGTCCGCGGCCAGGTGGACCTGCATGAGCCCCGTGATGCTGGTCAGCGGGCTGATGAGGAACGCCACCGTGCTCTCGTCGGCGGACGTTATCCGCGCCATGTTGCTGGCGCCCGCGGTCAGGGTGTTGAGGGAGTGCGCGACGCCCTTCGGCCGGCCGGTGGTTCCCGAGCTGAAGAGGATGACCGCGGTGCGGTCCCGGTCCGGCTCGTCCCACGTCGGCGGGGCGGCCGGGCCCGGCTCGCCCCCGAAGAGCTCCAGCGGCAGCGTCTCGGCGCCGGCGAGCACGTCACCGAGGCGCCCCGCCTCGTCGGCCGCGACGATGACCCTCGGCCGGCCGGGCAGCGCGTCGAGCGCGACCTGGACGTCGGCCGGGCCGCACCGCCGGTCGAGCACCGCGACCGTCGTGCCCAGGCGCAGCAGGGCGTGGTAGGCGATCACTCCGTGCCGGGTGTTCCCGCTGACCAGGACGACCCCGTCGCCCGGCCCGACGCCGTGGCCGCGCAGGGACGCGAGGCCCTGGGCGACGGCCGCCGCCAGCCCCGCCCACGCGAGCCGGCCGTCGCCGTCGATCAGCGCCACGGTGTCCGGCCGTCGACCCGCCGCCGCCTCGATCCCGTCCGCGAGCGTCCGGTCGTCCCACGAGCCGTCGGCCCGATGGCGCGCCACGCGGTCCGCCCCCGCGCGCGGAAGCGCCTCGACTGCCGCCGCCGAAACCCGTCTGGTCGTGGCATCCATCCGTCAGTCGGTTCCATCCCACTCAGCGGCCCGCCGGGCCGCGGCCGCACGTGCTTCCGCCGGACAAGCTAGCCGCGCCGCCCGCCGGGGTCCACCTTAAGTCGACATTGACATCGATATTGTCATCGAACTAGTGTGCCGCGCGTGTCGGAGATTGCGCTGGGACTGAGCCTTGCCGGAATTCACGGGGACGCGGCTTCGCTCGTCGCCGTTGCGCGCCGGGCCGAGCAGGCGGGGTATGACTCGGTGTGGACGGGCGAGGCCTGGGGGAGCGACGCGTTCACCCCGCTGGCCGCCGTCGCGGCGGTGACCAGCCGGCTGCGGCTCGGTACCGCGATCGCGCAGATGCCGGCCCGCACGCCCGCCATGACGGCGATGACCGCGCTGACGCTGCAGCAGCTGTCCGAGGGGCGGTTTGTCCTCGGTATCGGCGCCTCCGGCCCGCAGGTGGTCGAGGGCTGGCATGGCGTGCCCTACCACCCGCCTGTCCCGATGACCCGGGAGTACCTGGCTGTGCTGCGCAAGGCCCTGGCCGGGAAGGAGCGGCTCGAGTTCTCCGGGTCGATCTACCAGGTTCCCTACACCGGCCCCGGCTCCACCGGCCAGGGCCGCCCGCTGCGCACGACCCTGCCGGCGGCGCCGGACACCCCGATCCTGGTGGCCGCGCTCGGGCCGAAGAACGTGGCGATGACCGTGGCCGAGGCCGACGGCCTGCTCCCGTACCTGTGGAGCCCGACCCGGTGGAGCAACGCCTGGGGCGACGCGCTCGCGAAGGCGCCGGACGGGTTCCAGGTGGCTCCGACCGTCCTGGCCTGCGTCGGCGACGACCTCGACGCCTGCCGCGACCAGGTCCGCCCCCGCATCGCGTTGCACATCGGCGGGATGGGCTCGAAGTCGAAGAACTTCTACGCCGCGCTGGTCGCCCGCTACGGGTACGTCGACGAGGCGAACCACATCCAGGACCTCTACCTGGGCGGCGACCGGGCCGGTGCCTGCGCCGCCGTGCCGGACGAGCTCGTGGACGACCTGGCCCTGGTCGGCCCGCTGGCGCGGATCGCCGACCAGCTCGCCGCCTGGCGCGACGGCCCGGTGACCACGATGATCATCGAGCCGACCGATCTCGCGATGGTGGAGCCGATCGCGAGCCTCTGGTGACGGGCGCCCGCCGGCGCCCCGACAACGTTGACAGCAGGTCCGACGGGACACGTTCCTCGTAGCTGGGAGTAGCCGATGTCGTCCGAGCAGCGCACCACCAAGATGGAGTTCTACACGTCGGCGGGCGCGCCCACCCTGGAGCAGGACGGGATGATGACGCCGCCGACGATCGACAAGGCGGTCTACACCCAGCTCGACATCCGGCCGGTCGACGCCGGGCAGCGCGTCACCGTGCTCTTCAAGGGCGAGGGCCCGGACGGGTTCAGCCTCGTCCACTCCTGGTTCGGCGCCGGTTTCCGGCTGCCCCGCCACACCCATTCGGCCGACTGCCTCTACTACGTCGTGTCCGGGGAGATCCTCATGGGCACCCGCACCATGGGCAAGGGCGACGGGTTCTTCGTCGCGGCCGACGCGCCGTACGCCTACACCGCCGGTCCGGACGGAGCCGAGGTGCTGGAGTTCCGCACCTCGACGAGCTTCGACATGAAGATCACCGACCAGACCGCCGAGCGCTGGAAGCCGATCGTCGAGGCCGCCGTCGCGAACCGCGAGCTGTGGGCGGCGACCCGGCCCAGCTGACCCGGCCCAGCCGACCCGGCCTCGCGTGACCCGGCCAGCGCGGCCGGGGCCAGCGTGGCCGGGTCGCCGCGACAGCCCGGTCACACTGGTCCCGGTCACACTGGTCCCGGTCAGGCCCGTGGCAGGCCCAGCAGCTGGCGGCCGATGAGGCCGCGCATGATCTCCGAGGCGCCACCCGAGATGGTCAGGGCCCGGCCCCACAGGAAGTTGTGGTGCCACCTGGCCGCGACCGCGACGCCGTCCTCGTCGATCGAGACCGAGGACGAGATCAGCTCCATCGCGAGGTCGCACAGCGCGACGTTGGTCTCGGTGTAGGCGAGCTTGGCGACCGGGCCGTCGCTCGGGCGCTCGTCGTCGACCAGGACCCGGTCGACGGTGTCCCGGACGATGAGCCTGACCTCCTCGACCCGGGCGAGCGCGCCGGCGAGCCTCGCCTGGACGTCCTCGTGCGCCAGCGCGACCGTGCCGTCGGGCAGCCGGGCGGCCCCCGCCAGCGCGACCAGGTCGGCGAACATGCGCTCCAGCTGCACGGCGTTGGCGCCGACGAAGGCGCGTTCGGAGGCGAGGCCCGAGGTGACGACCTTCCAGCCGCCGTTCACCGCGCCGAGGACGTGCTCGGGGCCGAGGCGCACGCCGTCGAGGAACACCTCGCAGAACTCGGCGTAGCCGGTCATCTCGCGGATCGGGCGGACCTCGATGCCGGGAAGGTCCATCGGGATGACGAACGCGGTGAGCCCCGCGTGCCGGTCGACGGAGGGGTCGGTGCGGGCCAGCAGCATCCCCATGTCGGCCCACTGGGCGTCGGTGCTCCAGATCTTCTGACCGGTGACGACGAACCCGTCGCCGTCAGGCTCGGCCCGGGTGCGCAGCGAGGCCAGGTCGCTGCCCGTGTCGGGCTCGCTGAACAGCTGGCACCAGATGTGCTCCGCGCCGCGGATGCGGGGGAGCAGCTCGCGCCGCTGGGCGTCGGAGCCGAACTCGATGATCGCGTGGCTGGCGAGCATGACCTGGTCCAGCGGGCGGTACGCGTTCCCGCGGATGAGCTCCTCCATCAGCACGAGGTCGCGGACGGGGACGTGGCCCGCCCGGCCGCCCCACTCCGGCGGCCAGCCCGCGCCCAGGTATCCCGCCTCGTAGAGCGCCCGCAGCCAGGCCCGGATCGCCTTCTCCTCGGCCTCGTCCCGCGGAACCCGGACGCCCTCGCCCACCATGGGTACGCCGTGCTCGGCGATGAAGGCCCGGACCTGGTCCCGGTACGCCTCGACGTCCAGGTCCGCCTCGACGGCCTGATCTGCCTCAACGGCCCCGACGGCCTGATCTGCCCCGACGTCAGTGCGCATGGGTCGTCCATCCCTCAAGCTCGGCGAGCGACCGCTGGGCCGCCCGGGGGTTCGCCGCCAGGCGGGCGTCCTGGTGGACCCGGCGCTCGTAGAGATGCAGCCCGTACTCCCAGGTGAAGCCGATCGCGCCGGTGAGCTGGAGCAGGTCGTGCAGGATGAGCGGGGCCGCGGAGCTCACGCTCAGCGCGGCCGTCGCGACCGCGCGCCGCAGCGGGACGGGGTCGGCGTCGAACAGGTCGGCCGCCGCGCGGACCACGAGGGTCATGCCCTGCGCCCGCACGGCGTGGTCGGCCAGCCGGTGCTGGACCGCCTGGAAGCCGCCGATCGGCCGGCCGAACGCCTGGCGCTGGCCGGCGTAGGCGACGGCGCGGTCGAGCATCCGGCGCACGCAGCCGACGGCGTCGGCGGCGAGGAGCAGCTCGTACAGCTCCACCGCCTGGCCCGCCGGGGCGAGCCGGCGTCCGGCCCCCGGGCTCACCGTGACGTCGCCGCAGGTCCGGGACACGTCGAAGCCGTGCGGAGCCGGGTCGGCGGTCCAGTCGTCCGGGTCGGCGAAGAGCACCAGGCCGCCGCCGGGCTGATCGAGCAGCAACAGGGCGTCCGCCCCGGGCACGCCGTCGACCAGCCGGGCGAGCCGCCCGTCCGCCCCCAGGCGCCCGAACGCGCAGACCCGCTCGCCGGCCAGGATGCCGGCGAGCAGCTCGTCCGCGGCGGCGTCGCCGGCGGCCTGGGCCAGGGCGTGCGCGCTCGCGGTGAGCCCGGCGTACGGACCCCCGTAAAGGGCCGCGCCGAGCTCCATCGCCGCCATGACGGCGGCGTCGGTCCGCAGGCCGAACCCGCCGAGCGGTTCCGGTACGCACAGCGCGGTCAGACCAAGTTCCGCCAGTGCCGGCCACACCGGGCGCCAGTCGGCGGCTACCGTGGGCTGGAGGTCCTGGCCCTCGGTGCCGAGCGTCCCTCGCAGGGCCTCGCGCAGCTGGAGAAGCTCGTCGTTGGCTGTCGTGGTAGTCAGGACGGCCTCACATCAAAGAAACTCGACATTGGTGTCGACTTCGATACTCTGGCGTTGTCCGGTCCGGCGTCAAGCCGCGGGCCCGGTGATCGATGGCGGACGAGAGGCTGATCAAAGATGAACCAGACGGCTCCGTGGATCTTCGACTTCGACAATCACTACTACGAAGCCGTCGATGCCTTCACGCGCCACCAGGACCGCAGGCTGGGTAACCGAGGCGTCCGGTGGGCCGACGTCGACGGCCGGCGGCGCATCCTGGTCGGCGGGAAGATCAACAACTACATCGCGAACCCCACGTTCAACCCCGTCGCCAAGCCCGGCTCGCTCTACGACTGGTACCGGGGCAACCCGCGCCAGCAGACCATCAAGGACGCGTTCGGCGAGCTTGAGCCGCTGCCGCCGGAGTACCAGGACCGCAAGGCCCGGCTGGCCGTCATGAACGAGCAGGGGCTCGCGGGCACGCTGCTGTTCCCGACGCTGGGTGTCGGCGTCGAGGACGCGCTCAAGACCGACCCGGACGCCTGCGCCAAGGTCTTCGAGTCGTTCAACCGGTGGCTCGACGAGGACTGGGGCTTCCGTTACGAGGGGCGGATCTTCGCCGTCCCGTGCGTCCCGATGCTCGACCCGGTCGCCGCCGCCGCGGAGCTGCGGCGCGTGATCGAGGCCGGGGCCGTCGCGGTGAACATCCGCAACGCGCCGATCCCGGTGCCCGGTGGCTTCCGCTCGCCGTTCGAGCCGGCGTACGACCCGTTCTGGGCGCTCGCCGCCGAGGCCGGGATCCCGGTCGCGACGCATGCCGGCCTCGACGGCTACGACGCCCTGGTGCAGATGTGGGAGCCGGGCGGCGAGGAGAACTCGATCTTCCGTTCGCCGCTGCGCGGCATCGTCACCAAGGGCCGCGCGGTCACCGACTTCTACGCCGCCGCCGTCTGCCACAAGATCTTCGACCGGTTCCCGACGCTGCGCTTCGCCAGCGTCGAGAACGGCGCGTCGTGGATTCCGGACCTGCTGCACCGGCTCGACGACGCCGCGAACCGCAACCCCGGCTACTTCACCGACCACCCGCGCGAGGTCTTCGGCGAGCACGTGTGGGTCACCCCGTTCTGGGAGGACCACATCGACCGACTGGTCGCCGACGTCCGGGTCGACCGCCTGCTGCTCGGCTCGGACTGGCCGCACGCCGAGGGCACCCGCGCACCGGTGGACTTCGTGACCGAGTCGCTCGGCGGCCTGCCGGAGGCCGACGTCCTGCGGATCGCGCGGGAGAACGCCCTCGAGGTCCTGGGCATCTCGCTCGGCTGAGCCGACAGGGCGCCGCCCGGAGCGACCGCGGCGCCCTGTCGCGGCCTTCTCATGATCGCAGTCTGGGCCCTGGGGTGGTCGTAGAAACGCTCCCGTCACGACCGTCCCAGGGCCCAGTCAGCGATCAAGGCCATGCGAGCACCGGCCCATGAGCGAGCCGGGTCAGCGGGGGAGGCCCAGCCCTCGCTCGGCGATCGTGTTGCGCTGGATCTCGTCGGTCCCGCCGCCGAGGCGCAGGCCGGGGGCGAACAGCAGCCGTTCGATCCAGGGCGCGGACGTGGCGTCGTCGACGACGGTCGTGGCCATCCCGAGGATCGTGGTCGCCGCGTCGGCGCTGAGGCGGGCGTGCTCGGAGTAGAGCAGCTTCGTCGTCGGCCCGGCGGCCGGCACCGGGTGCCCGGCCGCGATCCGCGCGCGCAGCAGGTCCAGGGTCCGCTCCCGGATGGCCGCCTGGGCCAGCAGGTCGCGCACGATCGGGTCGTCGGCGTGGCCGAGGCGCTTCGCCAGGCCGACGAGCTCGTTCGCCGAGCGGGCGCTGGTGCCGCCGCCGATCGCGGCGCGCTCGCTGGCGAGCATGGTCCGCAGCACGGCCCACCCGTCGCCCGGCTCGCCGATCAGGCCGCCCTCGGGCACGAAGGCGTCGTCGAGGAAGACCTCGTTGAAGTGGTAGGCGCCGGAGATCTGGCGCAGCGGGCGGATCTCGACCCCGGGCTGGGTCATCTTGATCGCGAAGCAGGACAGGCCGGCGCGGCCGTCCTCCTTGCGCCCGGTCCGGGCGATGAGCAGGGCGTACTCGCTGCAGCCCGCGTTCGACGTCCACACCTTCTGGCCGGTGACCGACCAACCGCCCTCGATGGGGGTCGCCCTCGTCTGGACGCTGGCCAGGTCGGAGCCGGCGCCCGGCTCGGACAGCAGCTGGCACCAGCTGTGCTCGCCCCGCACGATCGGCGGCAGGAAGGTGGCCCGCTGCTCGGCGGTGCCGTGGCCGAACAGCACGGCGGGCACCATCTCGAGGCCGACCGCGAACATCTTGGTCGAGACGCCCCACTTCGCCTGCTCCTCGGCGACGACGTCGTCCTGCCAGGCCGGCGCGCCGTGGCCGCCGCACTCGGCCGGCCAGGACCGTCCCGCCAGGCCCGCGTCGAACAGCCGGCGCTGCCAGTCACGCGTCACGGCGATCGCGTGCTGCTCGTGGGCGTGGAACTGCTCTGGTGTCCGCGCGCTGACGATGTGAACCGCCGAGAAGTCCGCCGAGGACCCCTTGCGGGGCGCGTTGGCCGCGAACCACGCGTGGACCCGGGCCTGGAACTCCGCTCGCCCTTCGACGGGCGCTGCCGGCTCGGCTGGGGTCGCCATCAAGTGCTCCTCCGTTCGCTGGTGCGGGTCCGCCGGCCGGTCAGTCGTGTTCGGCGAGCAGGTGTTCGGCGAGCCGCTGGCGGTGGTGTGCCGGGTTGCCGAACAGCTGGCGTGAGCTGTGCGCGCGCTTGAGGTAAAGGTGGGCCGGGTGCTCCCAGGTGAAGCCGATGCCGCCGTGGATCTGGATGTTCTCGGTGGCCGCCGTGACGTAGGCGTCGCCCGCGCTCGCCTTCGCGAGGCTGGCCGCCAGCGGCAGCTCGGGCGGGCTCGCGGCGGCCGCCCACCCGCCGTAGTAGGCGGCCGAGCGGGCCGACTCGACGGCGAGGTGCAGGTCGGCGAGCTTGTGCTTGATCGCCTGGAAGGAGCCGATCGGCTTGCCGAACTGGACCCGGGTCCTGGCGTAGTCGACGGCCATGTCGAGCACGCGCCCCGCCCCGCCGACCTGCTCGAGGGCGATGGCGACGGCGGCGAGGTCGAGCACGTGGCGCAGCGCGGGCCACGCCGCGCCCTCCTCGCCCAGCAGCCGGGCGGGGGCGGCCTCGAAGACGAGGTCGGCCTGCCGGCGGGTCTGGTCGAGGGTGGCGCGCGGCTCCCGGCGCACGCCCGGGGCGTCGCCGGCCACCGCGAACACGCTGAAGCCGGCGCCGGTCCGGGCGGCGACGAGCAGCAGGGACGCCGTCTGGCCGTCCAGCACGGACGGCTTCGTGCCGGAGACCGTCCAGCCGCGGGCGTGCGGCGCCGCGGTGGCCGCGATGGCGCCCGGGAGGTCGGACGACTCCGTCAGCGCGAGTGCGGCGATGGTCGTGCCGTCCGCGATCCCGGGAAGGTAGTCCGCGCAGGCCAGGCTGTCGTCCAGCGCGAGCAGCGTCGAGGCGGCGAGGACCACCGTCGAGAGGACGGGCGCGCACAGCAGCGCGCGGCCGGCCTCCTCGAGGACGATCCCGAGCTCGGCGAAGCCGTACCCGGCGCCGCCGTACTCCTCGGGCAGGGCCAGGCCGGCGACCCCGATCTCGGCGGCGAGCTGGTGCCAGGCGGCGGGGTCGTAGCCGGCCGGAGTCTCCATGAGACGTCTGACCTCGGTCTCGGGCGAGGTCTTGTCCAGGAAGTCGCGTACGGTCCGCCGCAGCTCTAGCTGTTCCTGGGTGAAGGCGAGGTCCACGTGGCTCACGGCCTGCCGGTCAGGCCCAGGACGCGCGCGGCGTTCTCCCGCAGGAACTTCGGCCACACGTCGTCCTTCAACGGGACCTGGCGCATCTCCGTCATGATCCGGTCAAGCGACAGGCCCATCGGGAAGTAGCCGCCGTACAGGATCTTGTCGGCGCCGCGGGTGTTGGCGTAGTCGAGGACGGCCGTCGGGTAGTAGCGCGGGGAGAACCCGCTGGTCGAGTAGTAGAGGTTGGGCCACTTGAGCATCAGCTTCACGGCCAGCTCGGTCCACGGCTCGGCGCCGTGGCGCATCACGAACACCAGCTCGGGGAAGTCGTACATCACCTGGTCGATCAGCTCGACCCGCTGGACCATGGACGGCACCCGGGGTCCGGCGATGCCGACCGTCACGAAGACCGGGATCCCCAGCTCGACGCACTTGGCGTAGATCGGATACATCTGCGGCGCGTCGATGGCCACCTGCGGCGACACCCCGTGGGGGAACAGGGACACGGCTCGGACGCCGAACTGCTCGTGCGCGCGGACGAGGGCGCGAATACCCTCCATCCCCTGGTTAGGGTCGCAGCTCCACGAGGCGACGAACCGGTCGGGGTGCTCGGTGAGCGCCCGTTCGGCCGCCTGCGGGTGCGCGCTCATGCTGATCAGCGCGGTCTCGATGCCGTGCCGGTCCAGCTCGCCGAGCACGAGCCCGACCGGGTCCTCGTCGTCCGGGAGGTGGCTGGCCGGTACGTCGTGGAACATGTACGACGCGGGCATCACGAAGTCGTCCCGTGACTCCCGGTCGCGCAGCGAGGAGCGGATCTGCCGGTACAGCGCGGCGGGGTCCTGGGGGAGCCCGACCATCGTGTCGATCACGCCGAGGTCGGCCGGCCAGGGCTGACCGGTCGTGGCGGGGGGCGAGAACGTGGAGGCCACCTCAATACCTTCCGTGCCGGGGTGCCGCAGCGGGAGTGCCGCACCGGGAAAGCCGCTGGAAGCGCCGCGACGCCAGCCGACCCAGAACGGGCCGCGGGGTCCTGACCAGGGGCGGCGGCGATCGCCGTGGCCGGATTGACCCAACCATAGCCCGTCACTACTGTCTATGTCGACGTCGATATCGACATGCGCACCTGACCCCGCGAGGCGGGTGGCCGACCGTGGCGCGTGCGGGAGGGTGAGCGGATGACGACGCAGCAGACCGGCGGCGGCGAGCTCCTCACGGAGCTGGGCTTCTACACACTCGCGGGGCACAGCGCGACCCCGCGCGACCTGGTCGGCGAGGTGCGCCAGGCCGAGCGGCTCGGCATCGGCGCCGCGTTCATCTCGGAGCGGTTCAGCACCAAGGACGCCGCGACGCTGTCCGGCGCGGCGGGAGCCGTCAGCGAGACGATCGGCATCGCGACCGGCGCGACGAACCACAACACCCGCCATCCGATCGTCACCGCGACCATGGCGACGACGATGCACCGGCTGACCGGTGGACGGTTCGCCCTCGGGCTCGGGCGCGGCTTCGACCGCCTCTTCCGCGGCCTGGGCCTGGACCCGGTCACGGGCGCGCAGCTGGAGGACTTCGTCGGGCTGATGCGCCGGCTCTGGCACGGCGAGACCGTGCTCGGGCATGCCGGGCCGGCGGGCAGCTACCCCTACCTGCACCAGGACGCCACGTTCGACGAGGACGTGCCGGTACTGCTCGCGGCCCTCGGCCCGCGCTCGCTGGAGCTGGCCGGGCGCTGCATGGACGGCGTCGTGCTGCACACCTTCTACTCCGACGAGGCGGTCAGGGACGCGCTGGCCTCCATCGCGAAGGGGGCCGTGGACGCGGGCCGCGACCCGGCCAGCATCCGGGTGTGGTCCGTGCTCGCGACCGTGTCGGACGAGATCCCCGCGGATCTCCGCCTGCTCAAGACGGTCGGCCGGCTCGCCGCCTACCTGCAGGGCTACGGCGACCTGATGGTCCGCGTCAACGGCTGGGATCCGGAGGTGCTCGCGCGCTTCCGCGCCGATCCGTTCGTCAAGGGCTTCCGGGGCAGCCTCGACGGGCACGCGACGACGGACCAGCTGGAGCACGTGGCGACGCTGATCCCGCCGGACTGGCTCGCGACGAGCGCGACCGGCAGCCCGCGGCAGTGCGCCGAGGCCATCGTGGGGCAGTTCGACCTGGGGGTGACCGGGGTGATCATGCACGGCGCGACGCCGGCGGAGCTGACCTCGGTGCTCGACGCCTACCGGCAGATCCGCCCGGCCGCGGTGCGCGGGCTGCCGGCGAACCCCGGACGGCTGGCGTGACGGGCCCGGCCGGCGACGGGGGAGCCGGGCCGGCCACCCGTACCGACAATCCGGGCTGGATCGCCGACGACCCTGCCGAGATCACGCCGGAGTGGATGACCGACGTCCTGCGGGCGAGCGGCAACGACGCGGAGGTCATCGGGCTGCGGTTCGCGCCGGTCGGCACCGGCCAGACCGCCGTCAGCTACCGCTTCCACCTCGACTTAGCACCCGACGTGGCGCCCGGAGCGGCCGAGCGGGGGCCGGCCACCGTCGTGGTGAAGATGGCCGCCGGCGCCCCTGCGGTCCGCAGGCGGCTGCGGCTCGCCTACAGCAACGAGGTCGGTTTCTACCGGACCTTCGCCGGGCGTACCCCTGGCCGGGTGCCCCGGTGCTGGAACGCCGCGCTCAGCGAGGACGGCCTCCGGTTCACCCTCGTTCTCGAGGACGCGTACCCGGCCCGGCCCGGCAACCAGGTCGACGGCGCCACGCCCGCGCAGGCGCTGGTCGCAGTCCGCAACCTCGCCGGCCTGCACGCGCCGTTCTGGAACGACGCGGCGCTGGCCGGCGACGCGCCCTGGCTGGTGCGCCTCGACGACGCGGGCCTCGCCTACCTCGGCAAGGTCGTCACCGCGGCGGCCGCGGAGTTCACCAAGCGCTACGAGGACGAGCTGGGCGCCGAGGACGTCGACACCCTGAGGCGGGCGGCCGGGCTGGTGGCCGGCTGGGGGCGGCATACCGCGGCCCCCGTCTCGCTCGTCCACGGCGACTACCGGCTCGACAACCTGCTGTTCTCCGGTGACCGGGAGGTGCGGGCGGTCGACTGGCAGACGATCGAGGCCGGCTTCCCCGGCCGGGACCTGGCGTACTTCGTCTCCACCGCCCTCCCGCCCGCCGACCGGCGCGCCCAGGAGGCGGCGCTCGTGGCCGCCTACCACCAGGAGCTCGTCGAGCACGGCGTCACCGACTACCCGGCGGACGTCTGCTTCGAGGACTACCGGCGCGGAATGCTGCAGGGCCCGCTGATCACGATGATCGGCTGCGTCTACGCGAGCGCGCCGCGCACGGAGAGCTCGGACCGGATGTTCCTGTCGATGGCCACCAACGCGGCGGCCGCGATCCGCGACCTGGGCGTCCTCGACCTGCTGGCCTAGCCGCGGCCGGCCGGTGCGCGGAGATCGACTAGTTCCTACCTGAGATGACCTGTGGGAGTGACATGACCGACGGCCAGGCCGCGGACAGCGCGGTTCTGATCGAGGCCCGCGGCGCCGTGCGGGTCGTGACGCTGAACCGGCCCGATTCGTTCAACGCCGCCGACGAGGCGCTGCACGAGGCGCTGGCCCTGCTGTGGCCGCGGCTGGACGCCGACGCCGACTGCCGCGCGATCGTCCTCACCGGCGCGGGCAAGGCCTTCTCGGCGGGCGGTGACCTCGGCCTGCTCGACCGGATGACCAGGGACGTCGCGCTGCGCGAGGCGATCATGGCGGAGGCCGCGGACATCGTGCGCGGGATGACGTCGGTCCGGGTTCCCATCATCGCGGCGGTCAACGGCCCGGCGGTCGGCCTCGGCTGCAGCCTGGCCGCGATGAGCGACCTCGTCGTCGTCGACGAGCGGGCCTACTTCGCCGATCCGCACGTCGCGCTGGGCCTCGTCGCCGCCGACGGCGGGGCGCTCACCTGGCCGCTGCTGACCGGCCTCCTGCGGGCCAAGGAGTACATCCTGCTGGGGGACAGGCTGCCGGCGCAGGAGGCGCTGCGCCTCGGCCTCGCCAACCGGGTCGTCCCGGCCGGCACCGCGCTGGACGTGGCCCTGGAGCTGGCGGACCGGGTCGCCGCGCTGCCGCCGCAGGCGGTCCGGGAGAGCAAGGCGCTGCTCAACAGCGCGCTGACCCAGGCGGTCGGGTCGCTGCTGTCCGGCGCGATGGCCCAGGAGACGGCGTCCTTCGAGGAGCCGGCGTTCCAGGACAACCTGGCGGCGATGCTGCGCCGCACGGCCGGCCGGGCCAGCGGATGACGGCGAACGAGGTAGGGCTCGCGGACCAGTTCGCCATCCACATGACGCTGGCCCGCTACTGCCACCGCTGCGACGACGCGGACTTCGAGGGCCTCGTGGCGCTGTTCACCGCGGACGCCGTCTTCACCTACGGGAACCGGTCGGCCCACGGCTCCGCCGAGCTGCTCGCGTTCTTCCGCGACACGCAGAGCCGGCCCCAGCAGCGCGGGAAGCACCTCACGGTGAACGAGGTGTACGAGCCCGACGGCGACCGCGACGACCGGGTCCTCGCGGCGTCGGACTTCGTCTTCCTGCGCTTCGCCTCAGGCCGGCTCGTCCCGGCGATCGCCGGGCGCTACCACGACCAGTTCGTCAGAGTCGACGGCGAGTGGCGGATCGCCCGGCGGGAGGTGCTCACGCTGGAGGCGTTCGGGTGACGGCCGCGGGCAGCGCCGCGGCCAGCCGGCGCCACTGCGCCAGGGGAAGCGCCTGCTGGTCGGCGGCGAGAACCTGCAGGCAGACGTGGTCCGCGCCGGCGGCCTGGTGCTCGGCCACCCGCCTCATGATCGCTTCCTCATCACCCCACGCGATCATCGCGTCGAACACGCGGTCACTCACCGACGCCACCTCGTCGGCCGGGAAACCGAGCCGGACCAGGCTGTTGGCGTAGTTGGGCAGCGAGAGGTAGCCCCGCAGCCAGGCCCCGCCGACCGCGTGCGCCTCGTCCTTGTCCGCGCAGAGGATCACGGCCTGCTCCGGCAGCACCAGGGGGCCGTCCCCGACGGCCTCGCGGGCGATCCGGGTGTGTTCGGGAGTGACCAGGTAGGGGTGGACGCCCCTGGCCCGCTTCGCCGCGAGGTCGAGCATCTTGGGGCCGAGCGCCGCGAGGACCCGCCGCTCGGCGGGGACGGTCGGCTCGGCGGCGTCGAGGCCGTCGAGGAACTCGGCCATCGCGGTGAGCGGCCGCCGGTAGCGGCCGGCGTCGACGGCGATCGCGTGGCTCACCCCGATGCCCAGCAGGAAACGGTCGCCGTAGTTGGCGGACAGCGCGGCGTACCCGGCGGCCACCTCGGCCGGAACGTAGTTCCAGATGTTCAGCACGCCGGTCGCCACGACCACCCGGCGCGTCGCGGCGAGCAGACGCTCGACGGCCTCGAACGACGGGCCGCCCATGTCGGGGATCCACAGCGCGCCGAAGCCGAGCTCCTCCAGCTCGGCCGCCGCCTCGGCCATCTCGGCCGGGTCGCCGTAGCGCAGCTGCTGGCTCCACACGCCCACACCAGAAAGATTCACGTCAGTCCCTGTCCGCGCCCGTGGCGCTCTTCGCGCGCGCGGTCCATCCGCTGCGCCGGTAGATCGCGACCGCCCCGCCGTCGACGACCAGGTCCGTCCCGGTGATGAACGACGCCCGCTGGCCGAGCAGGAACGACACGGCGTCGGCGACGTCATCGGGGGTGCCGACGCGCTTCGCCGGTGCGCTGTCGACCTGCGCCTGCATCGCCGCGCCCCACGGCCCGGCGAGCTCCTGGCGGCCCATCGGCGTCGAGACGACGCCCGGGCTGACCGAGTTCACCCGGGCGTCGCGCCGGCCCCAGAGCTTCGCGGCCGCGCGGACCCGGATCAGGTTCCCCACCTTGGCCAGGCAGTAGGCCTGGGCCTGGTCCGTCACCAGGTCCGGGGACAGGAACGGCAGCCGCGCGAGCTCGGCGGCGGGCGTCAGCGCGAGCGCCGTCTCCTGGTCGGGCGTCAGCGTGGGCGCGAAATGGCCGGCCGTGCTGGCGATGACGACCCCGGCGCCGCCGGGCGCGACAACGCCGGCGAAGTCGTCGAGAAACAGCGCGACGCCGAGCAGGTCGACCCGCAGGATGTCGGCCGGCTTCGCCTGGACCGGCGAGAGCCCTGCGGTGTGCGCCAGGTGCGTGACCGGCCCGAGGTCGCCCGCGGTGGCCGCGAGCGACGCCATCGACTCCGGCTCGGCCACGTCCACCGCCTGGATGGCGACCTCGTGCCCCTCAGCCGCTAACGCGTCCCGCGCGGCTTTCAGCGTGCGTTCGTCCCGGTCGGCGAGCAGCAGCCTGCGCCCCGAGCCCAGCCGGCGCGCGATGGCCGTGCCCATCCCGCCCACCCCGATGATGACCGCCACGTCCCTGCTGACCATGTCGCCTCCGTCGTCCGACTGAGCCTCTGTGCTGTGCGAGCGGGTCGTCCCGCCGCCGGTTGCTGGCCGCGGCCTCAGAAGACGATCGCCCCGCGCAGGATCCGGCCGGCCTCCAGATCGGCGTAGCCGTCGTTGACCTGGTCGAGGGTGTACGTCCGGGTTACCAGTTCGTCGATCTTCAGGAGGCCGGCCTGGTAGAGGCCGAGCAGCTTCGGGATCGCGACGCGGGGGCTCTGCGAGCCGTACAGGCTGCCACGGATCTGCTTGTTGGTCATGGCCAGCGTGAACAGGTTGAGGTCGACCGTCGCCTGGCGGAACGGCGCGACCGCGGTGACGACACAGGTGCCGTCCTTCCCGGTCAGGCCGAGCGCCGGCTCCAGCAGCTCCGAGCGCATCACCGAGAACGCGCAGATGACCGACTCGCACATCGCGCCGTGGGTCAGCCGCCGGATCTCGCCTTCGGCCTCGTCGATGGACGCGAACGCGTGGGTGGCGCCGAGGCGCAGCGCCTGCTCACGCTTGAACTCCACCGGGTCGACCGCGAAGACCTGCCGCGCGCCGGCGATCCGCGCGCCCTGCACGGCGCTGACCCCGATGCCGCCGAGGCCCAGGACGACGACGCTGTCGCCCGGCTTCACCTCGGCGCGGTTGACCGCCGAGCCGAACCCGGTCGCGACACCGCAGGACACGAGCGCGGCGACGGTCCAGGGCACCGACGGGTCGATTTTGACGACCGACGTCTCGGCGAGCAGCTGGCGCTCGGCGAAGGCGCCGAGCTGGGTGTACCGGGCCACCGGCGTGTCACCGATCCGGTGGGCGACCCGCCCGTCGGTCATCATGCCGAGGTCGAACAGCTTGCGGCCGTCGTCGCACAGGAACGCGCGGCCGCTGCGGCACAGCGCGCAGTTCCCGCAGGACGGCACGAACGACATCGCCACGTGGTCGCCAGGGCGGACCGAGGTGACGCCCGGCCCGACCTCGACGACCTCGCCGGCGCCCTCGTGGCCGCAGATCATGGGGTAGTGCGGCATCGGCATGTCACCGGTGCGGGCGTGCTCGTCGGAATGGCACAGGCCGCAGGCCCGCACGTCGATCAGGACCTCGCCCGCGCGGGGGGCGTCGATCTCGACCGTCTCGATCTTGAAGTCCTGGCCGGGGCCGTAGAGCAGGGCCGCCCGGGAACTCACCATCTGGGACCGACCTTTCGTCTTCCCGCGATCAGGGCGGGATGAACGCTAGGCCGATGTCGAGGTTGACGTCAAGTTCAACGAACTCAAGTTGAGCCGTCTCAGGCTGGGCGGACGAGCGCGCGCACCACATGCGTCTCGACGAAGGCGCGCTGCCGGCCCGGCGACCAGGTGGACCACGGCGGTGCCAGGAGCAGCGACCCGGCCGCGATCAGCCAGCGGGTCGTCTCCCGCAGGTCCAGGTCCGGGTACAGCTGGCCGTCGGCGAGCCAGCCGGTCAGCAGCGGGCCGAGGTGGCGGTGCACGGCGTCGACGATCGGCTCGGCGGTGAGCCCCGGCGACTCGCTGAACGGCCGGCTCCCGTCCGAGAAGATCGCCTCGCTGATGGCATCGCCGTTGACCAGGCGCACGGACTTCAGGAACACGTCCGAGATGGACTGGGCGGCGTCCTCGGGCCGCGGCAGCGTGCTCAGCACGCCCGACATGGCGGAATCGACCCTGCTGAGCAGCACCGCGAGGATCAGGTCGTCGCGGGTCTTGAAGTACCGGTAGACCGTCGAACGGGAGACGCCGGCCTCGGTGGCCACCTCCTCGACCCGGATGCGGCGGTCGCCACGGCGCAGCACGCACCGGACCGTCGCCGCGACGAGGCGGCGCCGCGCCTCCGTGTCGTCCAGCAGTGCGCTCTCGCTGCCCCACCAGCCGGCGGTGCGCTGCCCTCCGTCCTGCTCGCCCGCGGTCACAGCCATGGGGCAATGGTAAGGGCGGTCGATCGTCCAGTTCGGGCCGCGAGCCCGAGGTGTGATGAGACGCTGGCAACCAATCGACTCGACATGCGACATTGAGTAGGTTCTGTCTCGGACGGCGCCGCGGGCTGGCCGGCTGGCCAACGAGAGGAGCACCCGGATGTCGGTGACCAACGAGGTCTTCATCGGGGGAAAGTGGGTTCCGGCGACCTCCGAGAGCTACCTCGACGTCCGGTCGCCCAGCACCGAGGAGGTGGTGGGACGGGTACCGGACGCGGGAGCCGCCGACGTCGACGCCGCTGTCTCGGCGGCGCGCCTGGCGTTCGACGAGGGCCCCTGGCCGCGGCTGCCCCCGGCCGAGCGGGCCCGGGTCCTGGAGCTTTTCCTCGGTGAGCTGACCGCGCGGGCGGACGAGCTGGGCCGGACGATCACGCTGGAGAACGGCACACCCGTCTCGGTCGTGCGCCCGGCGCAGGTCGACAACGGCCTGGACGTCGTGCGCTACTACGCCGAGTCCGCCGCGGCGCTCGAGCTGGAGTCACCGCGGGCCGGGCGCTACTCCCCGCTGATAGTCCGCCACGAGCCGGTCGGGACCGTCGCCGCGATCGTGCCGTGGAACGTCCCCTTCTTCCTGGGGATGATGAAGGTGGCGCCCGCGCTGGCCGCCGGCTGCACGATCGTGCTCAAGTCCGCGCCGGAGACCCCGCTGCACGCCAACGTCGTCGCCGAGGCCGCCCTCGCCGCTGGCCTGCCGCCTGGTGTGCTGAACGTGCTCGCCGCGGGGCCGGCGTCGAGCGAGCTGCTCGTCACCCACCCGGGAATCGACAAGATCGCCTTCACCGGGAGCACCGCCGTCGGCAAGCGCATCGCCGGCCTGGCCGGCGCCCAGCTCAAGCGGGTGACCCTGGAGCTGGGCGGCAAGTCGGCGGCGATCGTCCTGGACGACATCGACCTGCCCACGGCGATGGCCCGGCTCACCATGGTGAGCCTCTTCCTCAGCGGCCAGTTCTGTGTCGCGCAGTCGCGCATCCTCGTCTCCCGCGAGCGCTACGACGAGGCGGTCGAGCTGTTCGCCGCCTCGGTGAGCGCGCTGCCGGTCGGCGACCCCGCGGACCGCGGGACCTTCCTCGGCCCGCTGATCTCGCGCAGGCAGCGCGACCGGGTGCTCGGCTACATCGAGATCGGGCGCGGCGAGGGCGCCACGGTCGTCACCGGCGGCGGCAAGCCCGCCGGCCTCGACCGCGGCTGGTACGTCGAGCCCACCGTGTTCCGCGACGTCGACGCCGGCATGCGGATCGCGCAGGAGGAGATCTTCGGCCCGGTCGTCGCCTTCATCCCGTACGACGACGAGGACGACGCCGTCGCCATCGCGAACGGCACGGACTTCGGCCTGCACGGCACCGTCTGGACCGGGGATGTCGAGCGCGGGCTGGAGATCGGGCGGCGCATCCGTACCGGGTCCTTCGGCGTCAACGGCCTCTCGCTGGACCCGGCCGCGCCCTTCGGTGGGATGAAGCAGTCGGGCCTCGGACGGGAGCTGGGACCGGAGGGCCTGCACGCCTACCTCGACGCGAAGACCATGACGGTCCCGGCCGGAACGTCCCTGCCCGGTTCGCCGTGACGGCCGCCGCCTCGCGGGCGGGCACCGGGCGCGCCCGCCGCGGGGGCCGCCGCCAGGGGCGACGGCCACCGCACAGGTCAGCGCCCCGGTCAGCGCCTGGCGGCCGGCTCCGCCCGGCCGAGCACCGCGTCGCGGCCGCCGAACCGGCGCTCGACCATCGACGAGTAGTCCGGGCCCCGGCGCAGGCCGAGCCCGCCGTCGACGTTGATGACCTGGCCGGTGACCCGGCTGGCCCGCGACGAGAGCAGGAAGCTGACGAGCTGGGCGATGTCGTCGACGTCGGAGGCACCGCCGAGCGGGGTGTTCTCGTCATAGCTCTGGTAGACCGGCGTGCCGGGGGCGATGAAGCTGACGATCTCCGTCGACGTCAGCCCCGGCCGGACCGCGTTGAACCGGAGGCCCGCCGCGCCGTACTCGTCGGCCGCGTTGCGCACGAGCTCCTCGACACCGGCCTTGGCGACGGGGTAGGCCCCGAAGTAGGGATGCGTCACGTCGCCGGCGATCGACGAGATGGCGACGAACGAGCCGGAACCGGACCGGGCGAACAGCGGCACCGCCGACTTCACCAGCAGCAGCGTGCCGATGATGTTCAGGGTCAGCACGCGGAGGTACTCCGCGACCTCCTGGGTGTGCATCGGCGCGAGCGCGCCACCGCCGCCGGCGTTCGCGACCACCCCGTCGAGCTGGCCGCGCCAGTCGGCGGCGAAGGCCACGACCCGCTGCACGTCCGGCTCACTGGTGACGTCGGCGACCTGGAACTGCACGGCCGCGCGACCGGCCTCCGCGTTGATCGCGTCAGCCGTGGTGCGCAGCGAGGATTCCGTACGGCCGCAGATGGTCACCCACGCGCCATTGCTCGCGAGCCTTCGCGCAATGCCAGCGCCGATGCCCGTACCGCCGCCCGTGACAAGTACCGACAGGCCGTCGACTTCGCTCGTCATCTTCGCCATCTTCCTTCGGTCACGGCCACGGAAACGTGATTGTGGCGCCGCGATTGTTGACGTCCTGCCGCGTTCGACAGTACGCGTCCGACGGTACTCGCCGGCCGGGGGTCTCGCCACTGTTGGAACCAGCCCACCGGCCGCGTTGGATAGCGGCCGACCGCGTCGAGTGGGGAGATAGATGCTATCGATCGGGAAGCCACCGGTGACAGTTCCCGGGAATCATGAGCAGCGACGGAAAGTCGCCGCCGACGCGACTGTCAGGCGTCGGCGGTGTTCGGCGTGACGGCGCTGGAATGGCCGGGTGAGAAAGACATCCTGCAAGCCTTCCGGCTCATTGACGGCCGGCTTGACGGCGATTCTGGGCCAGCCGTCCTACGGGCGCTGCGCGAGCGCCTCGCCGGCGAGCTGTTCGGCGACGCAGACCGGGTCGAGCCGACGCTCGCACCGTCCTTCGCACTGGTGACGCACGCGCGCGGTGCCACGACCACGACCGACCGCGAAACCCTCCTCAAGGGCTTCCGCCGCCAGGCCGCCGCACAAGGCGGGGTGATGATGTGGATCCATTTCGAGGATCTCGTCGTGGAGGACGGCTCGATCGCGGGCCAGGGAACGCTCAACATCATGACGAACGGGTCGGTCGCCGCCCGGCAGGGCCGGCCGGAGGTGGCGCCCGAGGACCTGTGCCTCACCACCGTGCCGGTCGCGTTCTTCATCCGGTTCGCCGACGGTGTCATGACGTCCGAGGTGCTCTACATGAACGTCGAGGCGTCCGAGTCGTCGGTGCGTCGGAATGGCGTGATGCCGGATCCGGCTCGGTACCTCGCGCTCGTCGACCACCGCGATCCCACCAGCTGACCAGGGAGCCGAGACCATGAGGATCACAGAGTCATGAAGATCACGGAGTCGTCGGCGATCGTGACGGGCGGTGCCGGCGGGCTCGGCGCCGCGACGGTCCGCCAGCTGGTCGGCCTCGGGGTCGGCGTCGCGGTGTTCGACCGGGACGAGGAGCGCACGACCGCGCTCGCGGCCGAGCTCGGGCCGACGGTCGCCGCGATACCCGGGGACGTCACCGACGACCGCGACGTCCAGAGCGCGATCGACGCGGCCCAGGCCCTCGGAACCCTGTCGGTCGTGGTCAACGTCGCGGGCGGTGGCACCCGGCCGGCCCGCACCGTCGGGCGCGGCGGCGAGCCGCACGACATGGCGACGTTCGTCGCGACCATGGCGAAGAACGCGTTCGGCACCTTCAACGTGACCCGGCTGGCCGCCGCCGCGATGGCGGCGAACACTCCCGACGAGGACGGTCAGCGCGGGGTGGTGGTGAACACGGGGTCGCTCGCCGGGCTGGAGGGACAGGCCGGGCAGGTCGCGTACGCCGCGGCGAAGGCGGCCATCCTGGGCATGACGCTGCCGCTCGCCCGTGACCTCGCGCCGCTGGGAATCCGGGTGTGCGCGATCGCGCCGGGCACGATGGGCACCGAGCTGATGCTCAGCGCGTCCCAGCAGCTGAAGGACAAGCTGCTTTCCACCGTCGTCTTCCCGCACCGCATGGGCCACCCGGCGGAGTTCGCCCTGCTGGTCGAGATGATCGTAAGGAACTCCTATCTCAACGGGGAGAACATCCGCATCGACGGCGGGCAGCGATTCCCGGCGAAATAGCGCACAACTGGAGGCGACACACCGTGAGTGGAATCTCTGCCCAGCCGGATGAGCTGTACCGCGGGGCATTTCTCCCCGACCTTCTGATCGCGGCGCTGCGGCGCGACCCCGCGAAGCCCGCCATCTACCTCGGTGACGGAGTCCTGACGGCCGCGGACCTCAGCGCGCAGATCAGTCGCTATGCCCAGGTATACGCGGCGAAGGGTGTCTCGCCGGGCAGTGGCGTCGCGACGCTGTCCAAGAACCGGCCCGAGGTCCTGTACTCGATGGGTGCCTACATGGTGACGGGCAGCCGCAACACCGCGCTGCACCCGCTCGGGTCACTCGACGACCACGCCTACGTTCTCGCGGACGCCCAGATCGAGACGCTCGTTTTCGACGAGTCGTTCGCGGAGCGCGCCGCCCGCCTCCAGGAGCGGGTACCGACGTTGAAACGGCTGCTGTCGTTCGGCCCCTGCGACGTGGGTGAGGACCTCGTCGCGTTGGCGGCGGGTTTCGAGCCGAAACCGCTGGTCGGCCCCGACGTCCAGGCCGAGGACGTCGCGGCGGTCGCGTATACCGGTGGCACCACCGGGGAGCCGAAGGGCGTCATGACCGCGTACCGCGGCAGCGCCGCGATGACGCAGATCCTGCTGACGGAATGGCAGTGGCCCACCGATCTGCGGCATCTCGTCTGTACGCCGCTGAGCCATGCCGGCGCGTCGTTCATCGTTCCCGTCCTGCACCAGGGCGGCTCCGTCGTGGTCCTGCCCCGTTTCGAGGCCGGCGCGGTGCTGGAGGCCATCGAGAAACACCGCGTCACCTCGGTCTTCCTGGTGCCGTCGATGATCTACGCGATTCTCGACCACCCCAGGTTCGCCGAGACCGACCTGTCGAGCCTGGAGACCGTCTTCTACGGCGCCTCGGCCATGTCGCCGAGCCGGCTGCGCGAGGCGATCACGCGGATCGGCCCGGTCTTCTTCCAGTTCTACGGCCAGACCGAGGCGCCGCAGTCCGTCTTCGTGCTGCGCAAGGAGGAGCACGACCCGGACGACCTGGCCAGGCTGGCCTCGTGCGGGCGGCCGGTGCCGTGGGTCAAGGTCGCGTTGCTGGACGACGAGGGCCAGCGGGTCCCGCGCGGCGAGCCGGGCGAGATCTGCGTGCGCGGCCCGCTGGTGATGAAGGGCTACTGGAACAAGCGGCAAGAGACCGCCGAGGCCTTCAGGGGCGGGTGGCTGCACACCGGCGACATCGCGCGCGAGGACGCGAGCGGCTTCTACACGATCGTCGACCGCAAGAAGGACATGATCGTCAGCGGCGGCTTCAACGTCTTCCCCCGCGAGATCGAGGACGTGCTCTCGACCCATCCGGCCATCGCCGCCGCGGCCGTCATCGGGGTGCCGGACGAGAAATGGGGCGAGGCGGTCAAGGCGGTCGTGGTCCTGCGGCCGGGCACGACGGTCGAAGCAGCGGAGCTGATGGCGCTGGTCAAGGACCGCAAGGGCGCCCACCACGCGCCGAAGACCGTCGACGTGGTGGACTCGCTGCCGCTCACCGCGGTCGGCAAGCCCGACAAGAAGGCCCTGCGGGCGCTGCACTGGGCCAGCGCGGACCGCCAGGTCGGCTGACCCGGCGGCCGGCTCCGGTCAGCTGGCGGAGGACGCCGCCGCGAGCCGGTCGCGCACCTCACGGTAGCGCTCACGGCTGGCGCGGACAGGCCCCGGATCGAGGTCGGACGCGACGCCCAGGTCCTGCAGCGCCGCCCGCGTGTAGTGCGGGATGGCGAGACCCATCTCGGCGAACCGCAGGTCGTCACTGGCGCCGGAGTCGAACATCATCGTCCCGACCAGCAGGATCACGCAGGTCTTGAAGGTCTGGAACGACCGGTACCAGTCCCGGTGCCGCACCGGGATTCCCGTCAGCCGCTCGTAGTACGAAATGGCGTCCTCGAACGCCAGGGCGGCGGGACGGCTGGTGAAGTGGACCGGGACGTTCCAGAACAGCTCCAGGTAGCCGATGTCGGCGAGGGGATCGCCGATCCCGGCCAGCTCCCAGTCGAAGACGCCCGTGACCTCGCCGTCCTCGAAGGCGAAGTTCCCGGGTTTCACGTCGCCGTGGACGAGGGTGATCCGCTCGGACGGCACCGGCCGGCGTTCGACCAGCGCCTCGTGTAGCCGCTCCAGCGCCGGCAGCCGGTCCTTCTGGACGCGGCACAGCTCGGACGACCAGTGCGCCAGCTGGTCGTCCAGATAGGTTCGTCCCTCGCCCGCGCCGGCCAGGCCGCGCTCTCGCGGGTCCACGGAATGGATGGCGGCGAGCTGCTCGATGATTCCCTGCGTCATCCGGTGGATGGTCGCCGGGCTCGCCTCCAGCTCGGCGGGGATGTGCTGCTCGTAGACCTGGCCGGGCACCTTGGCCATCACGTAGAACGGCCGGCCGAGCACGTCACCGGACTCGTCGAGCCACAGCACCGCCGGACCGCGCACGGCGGTCGGTTCCAGCGCGCGCAGGATCGTGAACTGCCTGGCCATGTCGTACGGCTCCAGCAGCCCGGGGGAGGGCGGGCACAGCCGGAGCACGACGTCCCTGCGCCGCGCCGTGCCGTCCTCGGTCCAGGCCAGGGCCAGCGCGGTGATCTCGGCCGAATGCCCGAACGTGATGCGGTCCGCGTTCTCGATGCGCAGGTCCGACGCGGCCGGCATCCGTTCCGCCAACCAGCCGGTCAGCCGGTTCAGGTCGTCGGTACCTCTCACTGGCCGGGCCCCGCAGCGGCCGGCGCGAACCGGATCCGGATGGTGTCGTAGGCCCGGGTGAACGTCGCGGGCAGGATTTTGGGCTCGTCCGGGTCGACCAGATCCCAGTCGGGGATGCGGCGCAGCAGCTCCTCGAACATGACCCGAAGCTCGAGCCGGGCCAGATGGGCGCCGAGGCAGACGTGCGTGCCGAAGCCGAAGGCGACATGCCGGGGCGCCGTCCTGGCCACGTCCAGCGTCTCCGGGTCGGTGAACACCCGCGGGTCGCGGTTCGCCGCCGGATAGAGCAGCAGGAGCTGGTCGCCCTTCTTGATCTGCTGGCCCTGCAGCTCGTGATCCTCGGTGGCCGTGCGGCGCATGTTGAGGACCGGCGAGACCCAGCGGATGAACTCCTCGACCGCCTTGGAGGTGAGGAGCTCGGGCTGTTCCTGGAGCACCCGCCGCTGCTCGGGATACAGCGCGAGATCGCGAATCATCGTCCCGATGACCGTGCGGGTCGTCTCCGCGCCGCCGTCGAGGACGAGCAGGGTCTCGTCGAGGACGCGCTTGGTGCTCCATCCGGGCCTGGTGGCCCACAGCGAGATGAGGTCGTCGCGCGGCTCCGCCCGCCGGGCCTTGATCAGCGCGACGGTCGTCTCCATGAAGTCGGTGATGACCGGCCCGATCCCCGGGTGGGTGACGTGCGGCGGCCCGTCCGGCGAGGTCAGGCCGGACAGGAGCATGATCTGCTCGGACCAGTGCCGGACGCGCTGCCAGATCTCGCGCGGATAGCCCAGCAGGTCGCCGATCATGATCGCTGGCACCCGCGAGGCGATCGCCTCGATCGCCTCGCACTCGCCGAGGGCGACGACGTCATCCAGGACCTCGGTGACCACCGCGCGCACGTGCTCCTCGTGCCGGCGCACCGCTCGTGGCGTGAACTGGGGCACGACGAGGTTCCGCTGGGCCTGGTGGTCCGGGTCGTCCATGTTGATCATGGACTCGTCATGGGTCTGGTCGATGTGCGGCCGTGACCCGTAGAACGACGAGTAGAGCGCCCCGTTCTTCTCCACGGCGACGACGTCGTGAAAACGCGAGATCACCCAGAGCTTCTGCCGGGCGTCCCAGAAGACCGGAGCCTCGTCACGCAGCCAGCGGTACGCCTCCCACGGGTCGACGTAGAACTCCGGGTCGAGGACGTTGACCTGCGCCGCCGTCGTGGTGCTCATCAGAAGGCCACCTGGTGGTCGGAGTCGGCGGTGAGGCCGAGTTCGGGCCACTCCCCGCTGATGATGCTCTCCATGATTCCGTAGCCCACGGCGTCGCCCTCCCTGACTCGTACGGGGGTATCGCGCAGCTGCCCGAGCTGCGGCAGGTACTCGTCCGACCAGCAGTCCGCGATGTACTCGCCGTCCACGTACAGCGCGCCCTTCCAGGTCCCGTGGATCTGGCCCTTCCAGGGCCCGTACAGGCCGGTCTTGAGGAAGAAGCCGGACTCGCCCAGCGCCTCGAACTCGATGACCCGCTTCTCGCCCGACTCCATGACGAGCTGCAGCTCGCCACCCTTCACGAACCGGGTCCGCGCGTCGTACTCGACCCGCGCGTCCGTCGTCCGGACCGGTAGCTGCCGGCCGTCCCCCTCGTTCAGGTAGGTCGAGGCGTAGCCCCAGTTCGCGCCGGTGACGAAGACGGCCGACTCGTAGAAGGAACCGTCCGGCCGGCCCAGGAACATGGGCGACCACTTCATGTGGCCCTTGATCGCGCCCTTGGGCCGGGCGCGGCCCTTCGCGAGATCGGGAGGCGGCGCCCCGACGCTCTGCCGGACACCCCAGGAATGGTCCCGGTAGCCGAACCACTCCCGCGGGCTGACCTCGTGCTTCTCACCCGCGACGGTGACGGTGCCGGACACCCAGCCGCCCTGGTGGTAGCGCACGACGTTGACGTCGACGCGGCCGGTGTGCCGGTTGCGCACGAGGTTGCGGTCCTCGAAGAACGGCCTCGTCACCCCGGACAGCACGAGGTCGAACGAGATGGGCTGGACGTCGTTCTCCTCCAGCCGGAACCGCACCTGGTTCAGCGGCTCGACGATCTCGTAGTGGATCGGGCCGACGCCCATCAGCTCCGGGGCGCCGCGCAGCTCGCGGCTTCCCCGCACCGTCCACTGCTCGCGGCCTCGGGAGACGCCGGCGAAGCCGTCGATGACGCCGCGGTTGTGGTATTTCCCGAGGCCGAAGTCGACCTGCAGGGAGCCGTCGGTGCTCGCGAGCGAGCCCCAGACCTTCTCGGTCCAGGCCAGATCGGATTCGGCGACGGTGGCGAACGTGTCCACGATCTGGTGGGTCATGGTCTCGTCCGCGCCGCGCAGTGCGCCGATGTCCTTGGGTGCCATCTGTCCTACCCCTCACGCACCGATGCAGGGCGACGATCCTGTCGTACGGCGGAACACTACTTCATGTTTGTCTCATCTCCCAGGCATGCCTGAGCGCGCCCGCCGGGACGGGCGGGGGCGCGCCCGGCGCCTACTCGACGGTGCGGGCGAGAATGCCGAGGGTGGCCCGCAGCGCCGCCTCGGGGATGACCGGGAAGATCCCCTTGCCGCGGTAGGTCTCCGGGATCTCGGACCAGTCGTAGTACGAGACGACCCGGGTGCCGCCGTCGCTGGGCTCCAGGCGGTAGCCGTACAGGTGCCGCAGCGGCTCGCCCAGCAGCGCGCCGCCGATCGTCCACTCGATGAGGGCGTCCTGCTCGAACTTCGTGATGATCACCGTCACGTCGTACTTGCCGAGCGGATAGTCGTTGAGCGCCTCGCGGTCCATGTGCACGACGAACTCGTCGCCGACCGCGCTCACCGGCTCCCCGTCGGCCGACTGCAGCATGCCGGAGCTGTCGATCTTCACGTGCCCCGCGGGGTCGCTTACCACCGCGAACACCGCCGACGGCGACGCCGCGACCTGCCGGGAGACCTCGAACCGCTCTGTTTCCGTCATGAGGGCCACCCTGCCACGGCGGCATATAGCACGCCACAAGCGGACATCGCCGCAGCTGGCGACCGCCGAGAGGGCGGCTGGCGGGCGGTTCAGGTGCCGTCGGTCCCCGAGGTTCGCTGATCGGACCGCCGGGCGAACGTGCCGATCGCGTGTCCCAGCCCGATGTCCGGGCCGCCGATCAGCTCCCACGCCCGGGCCACCCCGATGAGGAAGCACACGACGACCAGCACTGCGATCGTCCCGGCATTCCCTGGCTGATCCGGATGGGCGATGATCTGCGCTCCCGTGACCAGCTGGACCACGAAGACGGTCGCCAGCCCGACCAGGAACGTGACGTCACGGGCGTCGCGCCACCGCGGCCTGCGGCCCCGGACCAGCGTGAGCAGCGACGCCAGGATGAAGGTGAGGCCGACGCAGCCCACCGCGAGCGACGTCGGCCCGATCTTGTGCCCCGGGATCAGGGCGAACAGCGACACCGCGAGCGCGTTGGTGAACGCCGTCAGCGCGGCGGAGGCCCGGACCCGGTGAACCTGCGTGTCGTCCCGTTCGGCCAGCCGCTCCTGGGACACCGAGATGGCCACGAACAGCAGACCGACCAGGGCCCCGCGACGCCCGCGCTGGCCACGAAGAAGTCGTGCAGGTTGTCCGGTGTCATCCCGTCATCCTCCCGGAACCGCGCCCCGCCCCGCGACGCCAGGAAGGGTAGCCCGTTCCGGCGTCTCCATGATCGCCGTTTCGACCCTCCGGTGGTTGTGATCGGGCCTGTTTCGTAGCCACCAGGAGGCGAAAACGGCGATCAAGGCGACGGGCGGACGATGGTGGTCGCGGCGCTAGCTGATCTCGGCGAGCCGCTGCTCGAGGTCGCGGGCGGCGGGGACGGACGGGTGCAGGCGCAGCCGGGCCCGGACGTCCTCGGCGCGGCGCGCGTTGCGCCGTGACCGGGTGGCCGCGAGCAGCGGCACCGCCTGGCTGGCGAGCGCGCAGCCGGCGTCGACGTCGCCCAGGTCGATCTGCACGCCCGCGCGGCGCAGCAGGTAGGTCGTGCGGTCGCGGGGTTTCTCGGTCGACTGGGCCGCCTGCGCCTGGCTGAGCCAGCCGTCGGCCGACAACAGGTGCCCGAGGTCGATGTAACAGCAGCCGACCTGGGCCCGGAACTCGGCGTCGTCGAAGTAGCCGGCCCAGTCCGGCTCGGGCTCGCTCGTCTGGTCGAACGCCGTCTCGGCGACGCTGATCTCGTGCAGGCAGGCGACCTGGTCGCCGAGCGCCGCGTGGGCTCGGGCCTTGCGAAGGTGCATCATGGCGCTGACCCGCCCGCCGGCGCCGTCCGCCGTGTGTACCGCCGCCTCGGCCAGCGCGATCGCCTCGACCGGCCGCGACACGTCGAGGCACTGCAGGGACAGGTTCTTCAGCACGTTCGCGCCGAGCAGGCGGTCGCCGGCGACGTGCGCGGCGTGCAGCGCGGCCAGCCAGTACCGTTGCGCCGCCGTCTGGTACCCGGCGTCGAAGGAGACCCAGCCGGCGAACCGGGCGAGCTCGGCGGCGACCAGGTGCAGCTCGCGGCTGATCTGCTCGGTGTAGCGGCCGACCGAGAGCAGCTCCGCCACCACGCCGAGCTCGGCGTCTACGAGCCGGCGCACGCTCGCCCCGCCGAGCCGGTGGTCCATCACCCGCAGGCCGGGCAGGCTGTGCTCGATCCGCGCCACGATCTGCTCGTCGACCAGCCCGCCGTCCAGCGCGCCGGCGAGGTGGGCCGGCTCCAGGCCGAGCCACTGCTCGGCCAGCGCGGCGATCCCGGAGCTGCTGATGGTCAGGAAACCGCGGCGGTCGGCGACGGCGTCCTCGACGACGTCGGTCAGCGCGGCCAGGCTGCCGGCCTGGGTCCACGGGTAGTTGGTGCGGACGTTGTCCCCGGTGGGCAGCCAGGTGGGCCAGGGATGGGAGTCCAGCCGGTCGGTGGGCACCCCGAGCTCGGTCGCCAGCGCGAGCTGGGTCACCCGGTCAGGGACGACGCCACGGTGCTCCCATCGCCAGACCTTCTGTCTCTCGGCGGCCATGTTCGCCTCGCCGAGGTCGCGGGCTCTCTTCGCGACGACCCGGGCGAGCTTCTGGTAGGACCAGCCCCGCTGGGCGCGGACGAACGTCAGTGGATGTGCGCAGGCCTGGGCGTTACCCGACATCGTTGACGATCCTCTCGGGTTGGGGGTACGGGTGCCTCATGGGGCTCGCTAATTCCAGCGAGTTGGGAGTGCGATGGGTGCACTGAGCGCGCGCCAAATCGGCGCTTTCCAGTGCGGAACGGTCGTCATTGGCGGGCGGACTGCGGGAATGGAACCGGATGGAATGAAGCGACAGTTGCGCGTGGCCTGGAGCGATGTCCGGCAGGTCTATGGCATCGTGCATTCACAGGTCCGGGACCTGTGAATCACGCACGCGGTGTTGGAGCCGTGGGTTGGATTCACCAGGATTCCAGGACCCGGGAAAGGTTTCCCGTGGCTCGGTCCCGGGCGGCCGGCGGGGCCGGGGGGGGGGGCGGGGCTGTGGGGGGGGCGGCGGAGGGGCCCCCCCGGCCGGGGTGTGGCGGGGG
>NZ_JADWYX010000263.1 GCF_016786355.1 Frankia sp. AgB1.9 | reverse complement strand
CCACCCCAGACATCCCATGGTTTTGGGTGTCAAGCGGCGGTGTCGAGTGTGACGGTGTGTGGCCAGGCGGTTGCTTCGCGGTAAGGGGTGTGGGTTTTGAGGCAGCCGTGGAGGATGCCGACGAGGCGGTTGGCGAGTTGGCGTAGGGCTGCGTGGTGGCCGGTGCCGCGGGCGCGGAGCTGGTCGTAGTAGGCGCGGGCGCCTGGGGAGGCTTTCAGGGAGCTGAAGGCCTGTTGGTGTAGGGCGGTGGCGAGTCGGTCGTTGCGGGCGTAGCGGGCGGTGACGACGGTTTTCTTGCCGGAGGCGCGGGTGATGGGGCTGGTGCCGGCGTAGTTCTTGCGGGCTTTGGCGTGGGTGTAGCGGGTCGGGTCGTCTCCGAACTCGGCGAGCACCCGGGCGGCGAGGATCGGTCCGAGTCCGGGTTGGGACAGGAGGATCTCAGCGTCCGGGTGCTGGCCAAAATGGGCGTCGACCTGCTCGCCGAGCAGGCCGATCTCGGTGTTCAGGGTCGCGATCAGCGTGGTCTGGGCGCGCACGACCGCCCCGTGGGCGGCGGCGGTCAACGGGCGGACCGGGAGCTGGGCGGCCTGGAAGCCGGCACGGATCTTGCGTGACTTCTCGGCGATGTCGCGGCGCCGCGCCCGTTTGAGGACGGCGGAGATCTGCGCGATGGTCAGCCGCCTGGCCAACGCCGGGGTGGGTGCCTTCGCGAGCAGTTCCAGGCTGTCGGCGGCGTCGAGGTCCTCGAACACGGCGACCGCGGCCGGGAACGACTCGATCAGCGTGGCGCGTAGCCGCTGGACCTGGCGGGTCCGGTCCCAGACCAGCGTCTGGTGCGACCGGGCCACGATCTTCACCGCCTCGGTGAGGTCGCTGTCTCCCGCGACCGCACGCAGCTGGTGGCGGTCGATCCGGACCATGTCCGCCAACGCGTGCGCGTCACCAGCATCGCTTTTCGCACCCGAGGTGGAGTACCGCTCCCTAAACCGGGCCGCCGCCATCGGGTTGACCGCGATCACCTGGTAGCCCGCCGCGACCAGCGCCGACACCCACGGACCCCGGTCCGTCTCGATCCCGACCACCACCTCGGTCGGGTCGGCGTCCTCGTCCAGATACGCCCCGACCAGCTCATGCAACCGGGTGACCCCGGCCAGCCCCTCGGGCAGCCTGGCCTTCACCAACCGCCGCCCGGTCTCGTCCTGCACCTCCACATCATGATGATCTTCCGCCCAGTCGTCCCCGACGAACAACACCCACGCCTCCCACGGCTCGCCACCAGCAGAACCCGGCAGCCACGGGAGACCCACCACGCCCTAATGGACCAGTGATCACACCCTCACGGGCAGCCACGACATCCCATCGGTGATCAGACCTCCCGACCACCAGCAGGGGCGCGATCTGGGGTCAGGGCTCAACCACAGCCCAGGGCCAAAGAGCGCTCACCCACCAGCGGCTACCGACACCGAGCCTGCCCCACGGCAACCCGGCA
>NZ_JADWYX010000262.1 GCF_016786355.1 Frankia sp. AgB1.9 | reverse complement strand
CCATGTGCGAGAGGCGTCTCCGCATGTCGACTGGTCCGCCGGCCACGTCTCCCTGCTCACCGAGCAACGGCCGTGGGGGGCCCCCCCCCGCCCCCCCCCCCCCCCCGCCGGGGGCGCGGGGGGGGGGGGCGGCCCCCCCCCCCCCCCCGCGGAGCGCCCCGCGGCGCCTCCGGCGCCGTTCGGGGCGACCGCGACACGCCGTGACGGCCCCACCCATCGCCGCTTACGGCCCACCTTGTCGGTACGCTCCAGTCGCGCCCCGGGTCTGCTGCTGCCCCCGCGGTCTGTGCCTACGCAGGCCGTGTCACCCGGAAAGACGAATGGCAGGTTCAGTCGTGGCTGGTTTCTCCGACGCGCCCTCGGTGGGCGGTACCTCACGGGTGCCCTACGGCGAGGTCAACATCGACAAGCCGCGGATCCCCGCTGAGGGCCGGCTGGAGATGGCGCAGGACGACGAAAAGGTCGGCCAGGTCGGGCCGACCGGGCGGCCGATGCCGTTGTTCCCGGTGCCCGACCAGCTCTCGTCGCACGGTCCCGCCTGGATTCTCGCCATGTGCAACCAGAAGGGCGGCGTCGGCAAGACGACCAGCACCATCAACCTGGGCGCCGCGCTCGCCGAGTACGGCCGCCGGGTGCTGCTCGTCGACTTCGACCCGCAGGGCGCGCTGTCGGTCGGCCTCGGCATCAACCCGAACCAGTTCGAGCTGACGGTGCACGACCTGCTGCTCGGCGGCGGGGACACCCACGTCAACGACGTGATCATCGAAACCCAGGTCGACGGCCTCGACCTGCTGCCGAGCAACATCGACCTGTCGGCCGGTGAGGTGCTGCTGGTCAGCGAGGTCGGCCGGGAGCACAGCCTGGCCCGCGCGCTGACGCCCGTCCACGACGAGTACGACGTGATCCTCGTCGACTGCCAGCCCTCGCTCGGCCTGCTCACCGTGAACGCGCTGACGGCGGCCCATGCGGTGATCATCCCGCTGGAGTGCGAGTACTTCGCGCTGCGCGGGGTGGCCCTGCTGCTGCAGACGATCGACAAGGTCCGCGAACGGCTCAACTCCCGGCTCGACCTGGCCGGCATCCTCGCGACCATGTACGACGCGCGCACGCTGCACGCCCGTGAGGTGCTCGCCCGGGTGGTCGAGCGCTTCCCGGAGGAGGTCTTCCACACCGTCATCAACCGGACGGTCCGCTTCCCGGAGACCACGGTCGCCGGCGAGCCCATCACGACCTACGCCCCCACCTCGGTCGGCGCCGCCGGCTACCGGCGCCTCGCCCGCGAGCTGATGACCCGCCACGCCCGCCCCCCGCTGGTCGGCTAGCCAGTCCCCAGGTCCCGCCACCGTCACCCCGGCGCGCCCTCGCGCGGCCTTGATCGCGGTTTTGGCCCTGGGGTGGTCGTGCCGAGGCTGTTTCCGCGACCACCCCAGACATCCCATGGTTTTGGGTGTCAAGCGGCGGTGTCGAGTGTGACGGTGTGTGGCCAGGCGGTTGC
>NZ_JADWYX010000261.1 GCF_016786355.1 Frankia sp. AgB1.9 | reverse complement strand
CGGGTTGGCGTCGGTGGGGCCTGCGGTGCGGCCCCCGGCCCCTGCGGCGGGCGTGGCGGGTCTGTCCCCGCAGCGTCGTGGTGGGCGGCCGGGCGGGATCGGTGTCTCGGGGCCGGATGGTGCGCGGTGGGTGTTGTTGGACGCGACGTTGGAACGGGTGACGTTCGCGAGTGAGGAGACCGGTTACACGGTCGCCAAGGTCGATCCTGGCCGGGGTGGTGATCTGGTCACCGTTGTCGGGTCGCTGCTGGGGGCGGCACCGGGTGAGTTTCTGCGGATGCGGGGCCGGTGGGGTTCCCATCCCCAGCATGGGCGGCAGTTCCAGGTCGAGGACTACACGACGGTCCTGCCGGCGACGGTGCAGGGCATCCGCCGGTATCTCGGCTCGGGTCTGATCAAGGGGATTGGGCCGCGGCTCGCGGAGAACATCGTCGATCACTTCGGCGCCGACGCCCTCGATGTGATCGACACCGAGCCTGGTCGGCTGATCGAGGTTCCCAAACTCGGTCCGAAACGGGTCGCGGCGATCACCGCAGCGTGGGACGAGCAGCGGGCGATCAAGGAGGTGATGGTCTTTCTCCAGGGCGTCGGTGTGTCCACGTCTCTCGCCGTGAAGATCTACAAGAAGTATCGGGACGGGTCGGTCGACGTGGTCCGCCGGGAGCCGTACCGGCTGGCGAGCGAGGTGTGGGGCATCGGGTTTAAGACCGCGGACACGATCGCCCAGGCCGTCGGTATCCCGCACGACGCCCCGGAGCGGATCAAGGCGGGGTTGCAGTACACGCTGTCGGAGTCGACGAACGACGGGCACTGCTACCTGCCCGAGCAGCGGCTCCTCACCGACGCGGCGAAGATCCTCACCGTCGAGGTCGCCCAAGTGATCGACGCCCTCGGCGAGCTCGTCACCGAGGAAGGGGTCGTCCGGGAGGAGCTCCCGGGTGAGGACCCGGCGGTGGCGGTCGTCGGCTACTACCTGGTGCCGTTTCACCGGGCCGAGGTGTCGTTGGCCGGCCAGCTGCGGCGTCTCTTGCACGCCGACACCGACCGGCTCGGCGTGTTCACCACGGTGGACTGGGACGCTGCCTGGCGCTGGCTCGGGGGCCGGACGGGGGTGGAGCTGGCGGCGGCGCAGCGGGAGGCGGTCCGCCTTGCCCTGACGTCCACGGTTGCGGTCCTGACCGGGGGGCCGGGCTGCGGGAAGAGTTTCACGGTCCGGTCGATCGTGGAGATGGCGACCGCGAAGAAGACGAAGGTGCTGCTGGCCGCGCCGACCGGTCGGGCCGCGAAACGGCTGACCGAACTGACCGGGCATCCGGCGGCGACCGTGCACCGGCTGCTGGAGCTACGCCCCGGCGGAGACGCCGCCTACGACCGCGACCGCCCGCTGGACGCCGATCTGGTGGTGGTCGATGAGGCGTCGATGCTCGATCTGTTGCTGGCGAACAAGCTCACCCGCGCCGTCGCGCCCGGGGCGCATCTGCTGCTCGTCGGGGACGTCGACCA
>NZ_JADWYX010000260.1 GCF_016786355.1 Frankia sp. AgB1.9 | reverse complement strand
TCGATCGTCACGTGACGATCGGTCCGGCCGGGGCGGTGGGCGCTCGCCGGGCCTGGCTACGCGGCCGGTAGGCGGGTGGACGGACCCGACGTCGGGTCGACGTCGGGTCGACGTCAGGTTTTCGTCGGGTCCGTGTCGAGTCGACGTCGGGTTGGCGCGGACGTCGGGTCCGTGTCGGATCGATGTCGGGTCCGTGTCGGGTTTTCGTCGTGGCGTCGGGTCCGCGTCGGGTCGGTGCGGTAATTCCGTCGGGAATTCTCCTTAAAAACGTCGCCTTTCTGTCGGCTTTCTGCGATGAAATTGTAGAAATAGATCCTGGTCGGATTGCGTGACATTCCCACGGGTGGCGGGCAAATTGGTTGTGGCGGCAGCGCACCGGAGCTGGCCGCGAAACCACCCCCCTTTCTCTCCGTGGGAGTTTGTCGTGCCTCGTTATGTGTATCGCCCGTCGTGGTTGGCCCGGCTGTTCGGCGTGGCGCTGGGCTTTATCGCGCTGTACCTCGTGCTGTTCTTCCTGGCGTACCTCGCGGATCACTTCCTGACGGCCGCCGCCCCGTTCTTCCTCGTCGCCGGTCTGGGGTACGGGGTGTTCGCGTTGGTGCGACGCAGCCGCGACCGGTGAGAGTCGCTATCGGGCTTGACCCGTTCTCCGGCGCTTTTGTCGCGGCCCCGCACCCGTCTCTTTTCGTCCTGTTGCCGGCGGCCGTGTGGTGGCTGCTGGAAACCGTCGTCGTGATGGGCCTGGTCTGGCACGACATGAAACCGCGCCGCGTGTCCGTGGCCGTGTGGCTCGGCGTGGTGTGGGTTCTCGCGTCGGCGGCCCGGTTCACCCCGCTTGTTCTCGCGCTGGCCGTCGGCTAGCCGCTACATCCCGTCTGATCTTCTGAAAGGAACCACTGAGATGTTCCGCACCGACAGCGATCTTCCCGTGTCCGGTTTCGGCCCGCTCACCGTCGATGACCTGGCTCTACGGGCCGAGCGGGCTAAGGACGACCACATGGCGACCTACACCGCTACTGAGGTTCTCCATCGGGCGTTCATGGCCGAGCAGGAATACGACCCCGAAACCTCCGTGCTGGTCGACGCGGCCGTTCTGTTCCTCAAGGGCTACCGGGAGAAGACCCGCGATGAATGGCGCGCTACATATCGAGATTGGGCCACCGCGGCCGGGATTGAAATCCTCCCGGACGAGGACGAGGAAACGTTCGACGTGCCCGACCGTGAGGCAGAGGTCTAAGGCCGTGCAAATCACCATCGTCCTTCTTCTGGGGATTCTCCTTCTGGTCGCGCTCGTCGCACCCCGGACACGGACACGGAGCCTCGTGCCGGTCGTGTGCATTCTGCTCGGCTGGTACTGGTCGTTCAACGGGTTTGTACCCACCCTGGCTGCCGTGGGCGCACAGGTGAGCGCATTCCTGCACACCCTCCCGATCCGGTTCTAGACCGCCGTCCATTCCCGTCCGTCGCCCCCCCCCCCCCCCCGCGGGGGGGGGGGCCCCCCCCCCCCCCCCCCCACGGCCCTGCCACTTCGTGAGGGCGCCGGCCTTCCGATCCACCGGATACCGACCAGCTCGGCCAGACATATCAATC
>NZ_JADWYX010000026.1:6748-94512 GCF_016786355.1 Frankia sp. AgB1.9 | reverse complement strand
GTCGAGGCTCGGCATCGCCAGCGGACGGCCGGACGCGGGCGAGAGGATGTTGTTGCTGGACAGCATCAGGATCCGGGGCACGGCCAGCCCCCCCCCGGCCCCCCGCAGCGGGGGGGCGGGGCAGACTCGCGCCGTCGCGACGACCACACCAACACCCAGCGCGAGCAGGAAGGACAGCGCGGTGAGCTGGAGGGTCGTCGACAGTCCCGACCCGAATACGTCCAGGTGGTCCAGGACGACGTTCACGGTGGGCTCCGAACGGGCCGGGTGCGGCGGTCAGGCCACGTAGCGGTCGATGGTCGGAGTGGCGGGGACCGTGGTTGCCACAGTGCCGACAGTCGAGTGGAAGGCGCTCGCCCAGTCGCCGTTCTGGTAGGCCTCATCGAGGGTGTCGTTGAGGAAGGCGCGGAAGCCGTCGTCGCCCTTGGTCAGGCCGATTCCGTACGGCTCCGAGGTGAACGCCGTGCCGACGAGCTTCAGGGCGTCCTTGTGCTGCGACACCAGGCCGAGCAGGACGACGTTGTCCGTGGTGACCGCGTCGACCCGGCCGTCGAGGAGCTGCTCGGCGCACGAGCTGTAGGTGTCCACGAGAACGACGCTGGCACCGGGCGCCTTCGCCCGCAGGTTCTTCTCCGACGTGGAGCCCTCGACGGTGCAGACCTTCTTGCCGTTCAGGTCCGTGACGCCGTGGACCGTGGTGTCGCCGGTCTTGACCATGATGTCCTGGCCGGCGGTGTAGTACGGCCCGGCGAAGTCGACGAGCTTCTTGCGCGCGTCGTTGATCGTGTAGGTGGCGACGACGACGTCGACCTTGCCCTGCTGGATGAACGGCTCCCGGTTCTTCGAGACCGTCTCGACGAACTTCACCTTGTCCGGGCTGCCGAAGATGCGGATCGACAGCAGTCGCGCGATCTCGGTGTCGAAACCCTCGACCTTCCCGGTCGTCGGGTTCTGCAGCCCGAAGAGCGGCTGGTCGAACTTGGTGCCGACGATGAGCTCACCCCGCTGCCGGATCCTGTCCAGGGTGGCGCTGGCCGGGAATGCGGTCGCCTGGGTCATCTTGTAGCCGCTGGTCGCCTTGGCGGTGCCGGCGGGGGCCGCTCCAGGGCCCGGGTCGCTACCGCCGCCGCACGCGGCGAACGTCAGCGCGATCACGGCGGCGAGGCCGACCGTTACGGCCGCCGCAGGCGCCGACCGGCGAGTCCATCTGAACATGGTGTTCCCCTCTTCTGCTGTCTCCCCGCGCGGGCTCGTGGCCGGCGAGAGACTTGTCGGGAGGCATTTCGGCTTGCCGGGGGACCGGCAATACCCGCGCCGCACCCGGCGGGCGACGGCGCGGTTGTCAGTAACGCGGTTGTCAGTAACGTGGCTTTCCGCGGTGCGGTTTCAGCGGCGCGGTCGTCAGTGGCGCGATTGTCAGTGGCTGAGCACCTTGCCGAGGAAATCCCTGGCGCGTTCGGACCGCGGGTTCGCGAAGAACTCCGCCGGCGGTGCCGTCTCGACGATCCGGCCGTCGTCCATGAAGACCACCCGGTTCGCGACGGTGCGGGCGAACCCCATCTCGTGGGTGACGACGACCATCGTCATGCCGGACGCGGCGAGCTCGCGCATCACGTCGAGGACCTCGTTGATCATCTCCGGGTCGAGGGCCGACGTGGGCTCGTCGAACAGCATGACCTTGGGCTCCATCGCGAGCGCCCTGGCGATCGCGGCCCGCTGCTGCTGGCCGCCCGACAGCTCCGCTGGGAGCTGGTGGGCCTTGTCCGCGATGCCCACCCGGTCGAGCAGCTCACGCGCCGTGGCCTCGGCCTGCCCACGCGGGATGCGGCGGACCTTGATGGGTGCCAGCGTGACGTTGTCGAGCACGCTGCGATGGTTGAACAGGTTGAAGGACTGGAAGACCATGCCCACCTGCGCCCTCAGCCGGGCCAGCGCCCTGCCCTCCTGCGGCAGCGGGACGCCGTCGATGGTGATGCTGCCGGAGCTGATCACCTCGATCCGGTTGATGCAGCGGCACAGCGTCGACTTCCCGGCCCCGGACGGCCCGATGATCACGACGACCTCGCCGCGGTCGACGGTCAGATCGACGTCCCGGAGGACCTGGTGGGCGCCGAACGACTTGCACACCTTGTTCAGCACGATGACCGGCTGGCCGGTCGGGACCGGCGGCGCCGGCGCCGGTGCTGCCAGGGACATAACTACCTGAATCTCCTTTCTGAATGGCGTTCGAGGGTGGCAGCCGCAGGTGGTATCGGTCTTAGACGATGGTCCAGGCGTAGTAGGCGTACACCGCGCCAACCTTCAGGTTGTCGTACATCTCCAGGCCGAAGCCGTTGTAGTAGGGGCTGGTGATGTACACGGTCCCATCGCCCACGAGCCCCCAGTTCCAGTTGAAGTCGTCTCCCGGACCGCATGGCCGCTGCGTGACGAGCAGGAGGGAATTGCTGCCATCCGGAACCAGGCACAGATTTCCATGCACGATGTGGTAGGTGCCGGGCACGGATCCGGCGGTCAGGTAAAATTTCTGGGCGGCGGTCTGGTTGCAGGAGTACACCTGGTACTGAACGGAGGTACTGGTGCCGTTTGCCGGGTCATCGAGGCAGCCGTAGTTGCCGACGCGCTTGAGGCCGAAGAGGGCAGGCCCGCCAGAGCCTCCGCCAGAGCCTCCGCCAGAGCCCCCGCCAGGGTCGACGATGATGGCGCTCGCCGGACCGGCGGCGGCGATTCCGCCAGCCGCCAGACACAACGTGGCCGAGACCAGAAATGCCAACCAGGCGAACGGACGACGACGCGCGCGGCCGGGTGCCACACCGGCGCGAGCTGACCAGGATCTCATGAAGACAAACACCTCACTGTAGGCCCGCGAGAAGGCCGGAAACCGTCCCGTCGACGCGGGCTGTTCCCCGCCCGCCTGCCTTTCGTTCCGCCAGAGAAAGCCGTTTTCCAGGCGATCGAGACGCCCTCGGCTACCTCTTTCGAATGCCGCAGAGCTTCGCGCGGGAAGGATCGGGGAAATAGTTCCTGATGATCAAGTAGCCTGCGTCATCCAAGGCTAGCGCGCCCGGGCGACGTATCGGCGCAGGTATCTACCAGGGATGGCGTCACCTAGCGGACAGCCTTCTTACCGTTTCTTTTCTCCTTGACAGTTCTTTACCACTGACGCCTTGTGGCACCCAATTGGGCGGTCGCGATCGCGGAACGGGCTGGTTTCCTGAATGCAATCGTTCGCCGCGGCTGGCGGCTGGCGGCTGGCGGCTGGTCAGGCGGGTCGGCGGGGTCCAGTCCCGCGACCGCCAACCGTCGGCCCGTCACCTTGATCGCTGTTTTCGCCCTCTAGTGGCTACGAAACAGCACCGGATACGACCACTGGAGGGGCGAAACGGCGATCATGGAACGCCGAAACGGGCGAACCCTGCCGGAGGCGGGGTTTAGGCCACGGTCGCGACGGCCCCAGCTGCGGCCCCAGCCCCAGCCCCAGCCGCGGCTGAGACTGGGGCTGGCGGTTACCTGGCCGACCGAGCCGACGCTGGACTCCCGCCGCCGCGGTGGCACGGCTCCCGAACCCTCCGCTCCTCGAGCCTCTGCCCCGATGTCCGTCCGCGGCCACTCGAGGTTCGCCTGTGCTCTCGCCGGAGATATCTAGCGGTTTCCGCTGGTGGACGAGCGACTCGGCGGTCGTGACGACCGCCGCCGGGTCGTAGAGGTCCAGACCTACGTCCTCGAACGCCTCGGTGTCTGTCGCGGAGACTCCGTGCCCTCTTGCTGGTGGCGTTGCACCACGACCGGCTTTGTGGCCCCATGATCACTCCACGTGGGCGGCCGGACGCCGTTGCGCCGCGCTGGCGCTGGTGCTAGATATGTGTAGAGATTTTGGGAGGGACGCGGCGGGGTCGGGTCGACGTGCCCGCGGCGGCCACCGGCCGTCACGGCGGGGGAGCGGCGGCCCGTGCTGTCCGCCTCGAACTGACCCGGCGACCTGAGCCGGCGCACGCCTCGCTTGCGTCCTCGGCCCCGACGTCGGCGCCGCGCTCGGGCCGTCGCTGGCCGAGGGCGGCAGCCCAGTCGGTGGAGCCGCGTCGTGGGCGTCCCAGGTCTCACCACTGATGACAAAGGGGACGTAATGATCCTTAGGCGCCGAACAATAGTGGGAGCCGCGTGCCTCACCGCCGCGGTGACGCTCTTAGCCGTCGGCTGTGGCTCGTCGGGGTCGGGCGGTGGCACGAACGCCGCTGGCAGTGGCTCTGACCAGACGGTCACGATCGGTGTGCTCACCGACGTGACGGGACCCGCGGCGTCGGGAAACAAGACCTTCGTCGACGGCGTGAAGGCGGGTACGTACTACGCCTCCCGCAACGGATACAAGATCAAGTACGTGGTCGCCGACACGGCCACCAACCCGACGACCGCGCTGGCCGCCGCGCAGAAGCTCGTCACCCAGGACCACGTGCTGGCGGTGCTGGCCGAGTCCTCCATCCTCTTCACCACGACCAACTACCTGACCGCGCACAACGTCCCGGTCATCGGGGTCAGCCAGGACGGCCCGGAGTGGTCGACCGCGAAGAACATGTTCTCGGTCGCCGGCCCGCTGCAGCAGACCAAGGTGTCGACGACCATCGGCGAGCTGCTGAAGCTGGTGGGCGTGACCAACCTGGCCTCGCTCGGCTACGGCGTCTCACCGATCTCGTCCGAGTCCGCGGCCTCCGGCGCGCTGTCCGCTGAGGTCGCGGGCATCAAGGTCGGCTACCTGAACGCCAAGTTCCCCTTCGGCAGCACCGACGTCGGCCCTGAGGTGCTGGCCATGAAGAACGCCGGGATCAACGGGCTCTGGGCGTCGGTCGACCCGAACACGGGCTTCGCGCTGATCAGCGGCCTGCGCGACCAGGGCGTGGACCTCAAGGGCGTGCTGCTGCCGACCGGCTACGGCGGTGACATTCTTCAGGCTGGCCAGGGCGCGCTCCAGGATGCCCAGGGCGTTTACTTCACGCTCGGGTACGAGCCCGTCGAGATGCAGACCGCGGCGACCAAGCAGCTGCAGGCCGACTTCGCGAGCGCCCACATCACCCTGGCGCCGACCTACGCGTCCTACACCGGCTACGTCGCGACCGGACTTCTCGTCCGCGCATTGAAGGACGCCGGCTCCGGTGCCACCCAGGCCTCGCTGATCAAGGCCCTGTCGAACGTCCACGACTGGGACGCGATGGGCCTGTTCGGCGGCCACAAGGCGGACATCAACGACCGGGTGAACATCGTGAACGGCGCCGACAACTGCTGGTGGCTGACCAAGCTCGAGGGCGACAAGTTCACCCTCGTCCCCGGCGGCGATCCCGTCTGCGGCAAGCTGGTCCCCGGTAAGACCGTCGCCCCCGCGTCCTGACGGACGGACCGGGCGCCCCGGCGTTTGGCGCGGCCCGTTCACTGCCTCCTCGGCGGTGGGCGGGCCGTCGCCGCGCCGGCGTCACCCGACGCGGACCACGTCCGGGAGCTGGTAGACGGCGAACGGCGCGCGAATGACCGGCAGGGCGACGTTGCGCACCGCGGTGCCGGCGGGCGTCAGGCCCACCTCGATTCCGTAGTGCGCGTGGCCGTGCACGGCCAGCGTCACCGGGCGACGCCCGGCGTCCTCCGGCCCGGCCACCGCCCCGGCGGCCGGTGCTCCGTCGATCGCGGCACCAAGCAGGTCGCTTCCCAGGAACGGGTACAGCTCCAGCGGCTCGCCCTTGAGGGTTTCCGGGGTTGGCGCGAAATGCGTGAGCGCCACCCGCAGGTCGACGTCAAGCCGCTCCAGCGCGTCTCGCAACTCCCGCGCGGCCGTCACGGTGCGCTGGGCGAACGCCGTCAGCTCCCTTTCGCCAGGCTCGGTGACCGTGCCGCCGGCGAATCCTCCGCCGGATCCCTTCACGCCGGCGATCCCGATCTGCCCGCCGGCGGTGTCGACGACCATCGACGTGCCCTCCAGCACCGTCAGGCCGGCGCCGGTCAGCATCTCGGCGAGAGCCGTCTCCTCGCCGTGGTCGTAGTCGTGGTTTCCCAGGACCGCGACGACAGGCAGGTCCAGCCCACCGAACAGCGCGCAGAGCGTCGCGGCGGATTCGCTGGTGCCGTCGTTGGTGAGGTCGCCGGCGAGGAGGAGGACGTCCGCGACCTCGGCCGCGCGTTGATAGAACGACCGGAGCCGGGCTGGTGGGGCCTTGGCGGTGACGTGCAGGTCTCCAACTGCTGCGACACGGACCATGGCACCATCATCCTCGCCGCCTTCGCCCGGCCGCCCGGCCCGTCGGGCTCAGGTTCCTCGGGCGACTTCCAGGTTTGTCAATCTTTGTGGATCTTCATACGCTGCCGGTATGACCGCGCCGGCTGACCAGCCCCGACGCACCCAGGCCGAACGGCGCGCGGCGTCGGAGGCGGCGCTGCTGCGGGCGGCGGCCGAGCTCATCGCCGAGGCGGGCATCGAGCGGACCTCGCTGCGCGGCGTCGGCGAACGCGCCGGGATCAGCCGGGCGATGCCGGCCTACCACTTCGGTTCAAAGGACGGCCTGGTCAGCAGCCTGATCGACCACGCCTACGGCCGGACCTTCGACGCGACGATGCTGGCCCTGGGCCGCGCCGGAGACGACGCCGAGCGGCTGCCCAAGCTGGACGGGCTACGCGCGATCATCGACACGTTCCTTGAGATCGTCATCTCGGGCCAGAGCATCGAGGAGCGCGCCGTCCTCGTCATGTGGGGCGCCACCTTTCCCACCAGCTCCAACGTCCCCGCGATGACCGAGGCCGACGCGGCCACCCACCAGCTCCTGGCGCGCCTCATCCGCGAAGCACAGCAGGAAGGCTCGATCCGGTCGGGCGTCGACGCCGATGCCGCCTCGCTCCTTGTCATGGGCATGGCCCGGGGCGTCGCCGCGCTGTCCCTGTCCCACCCCGACGCCGCCGACCCCGCCCGGATTCGCGACCTGTGCGGGCAGGCCATCACTGCCGTCCTGGGCAACACCGAGGCGGCCGCAGGCTGACCGTGCCGGCCGGGGCGGTCCGTCGTGGGCTGGTCGCGGTTCGTGGCCTCGCGGGTGGGTAGTCCCCGCCTCGGGGTGTGGGATGGCGAGGTACCCGACTCTGCTGGGGCCTAAGGCCCAGGTAGGCGAGCCGCGCGTGCCCGTCGTGGATCTTCTTGACATGGCACGGCGGCGGCTGCGGCTCGATCTGGCCTGCCTGGGTCGGCTCGACGGGGACCTGCTGGTCGTCCACGAGACCAGCGGGGACCCCAGCCTGTTCGGGCTGGCCCCGGGCAGCAGCGTGCGCCGCGAGCGGGGCCTGTTCGGCCGGGTGCTGACCGGGGCGATCCCGCCGGTGATCTCGGACGCGCGCCAGGACCCGCGGACGGCCGACGCCGCCTCCGTCCGTGACCTTGACGTCGGCGCCTACGCGGCGTCACCGGTCCTGGACGCTCAAGGCAACGTGTACGGCCTGGTAGGCGGCATGAACCGTGGGGCGTGCCCGTCCCTCGGGCCGGGCGACGGCCGGTTCTTCCGTCAGCTCGCGGACTTCCTCTCCGGCTATGTGGCCGCCCTCGACGGTGCCTGGGCGGATCGTGGCAGATCGTGGTGCCGCGTCCATGACCTCATCGACAGCGGCGGCCCGCAGATCCACCTGCAGCCCATCGTCGATCTGTGCTCCGGCCGGACCGTCGCGGTCGAGGCGCTGGCCCGGTTCGCGGGCGCCGTCCGGCCTGGCCCGCTGTTCGCCGAGGCCACGCTGGTCGGCCTCGGCCCCGAGCTCGAGACCGCCGCCATCCGCCGCGCCCTCGCGCTGCTGGCCGACCTACCGCCCGGGGTGCGCCTCGAGGTGAACGCCGCGCCTTCCACCGTCACCCGTGGCCTGGTCGACGTCCTGCTGTCCACCGACGCGCCGCACCGCCTCGCCCTGGAGATCACCGAACACGAGCGGATCGGCGAGGACCATGACCTGCTCGGTGCCATCCAGACCCTGCGCGGCCACGGCGTCGACATCGTCATCGACGATCTGGGGACCGGCCACGCCGGCCTGGACCTCCTGCTCCGGCTACGCCCGGACGTGATCAAACTCGACCGGTTCCTCGTGCGCGGCATGGCCGTCGACCGCGCGCACCGGGCCGTCACCGAGAGCATCACCTCCATCGGCCACAGCCTCGGCGCCCGGGTCGTCGCCGAGGGCATCGAGACCCCCGCCGAGCTCGCCGCCGCCCGCGCGGCCGGCATCGACTACGGCCAGGGATTCCTGCTCGGCGTCCCCACACCCGACGTCCGCACCGCCTGCCATCCGACGCTCCCGGCAGCCGGGCTCCGCGCGGCCGGCCGGGCTGGCGCGCAGCCGCGACCGGGCCGAGCGCGCTGGTCGCGCCCGCACCAGCCCCGACCTGCCGTGGCTGAGTAGGTGGTCACCGTGACTCCGGAGGAACAATCGGACCTTTTCGAGCTCCTCGATATCGCGATCGTCGAGACGGGCGTGCGGGATCACCGCCTGCGCCGGGCCAACGAGCCCACCCGGGCCCTCTTCGGGATCGCGCCGGGTGAGATCGACCGTTGGACCTGGGAGGACGCGACCGTCCCGGGAGAGCTGGAGCGGCGGAACGAGCAGGCCCGCCTGCGCGCCGCGAGCGGCCCCGACCGGTTTCGCCGAGTGGTCCGCCTGGTGCGGCCGGACCACTCGGTGATCCATGCGGTGGCGACGACCGTGCTGCGGACCGACGCCGACGGTGAGCAGTGTTTCCTCACGCACCTGCAGGACGTGTCCGAGGAGATAGCGGCGCACGACCGGCTGCGCCTCGTCGTGGAGAACACTCCGGTGTCGATGTTTCTGGTGGGCCAGGACGGGCGGGTCCTGGTGCGGGAGGGGACCGCGGTCCCGCAGGCGTCGGCCGTCCTGGAGGAGGCCCGAGACGCGTCGGTCTTCACCACGTTCGCCGATTCTCCCCAGGTGACCTCCGTCCTGCGTAGAGCGCTGGCCGGGGAACGGGTCCAAGAGGTGATCGAGATCTTCGACCGGTGCCTGGAGGTCCATCTCGTGCCGATTCGAGGCACCGACGGGGCGGTGAGCTCCGTGGCCGCGGTGGCCACCGACATCACCGAACGGGAGCAGGCGCTGGCGAGTCTGCGGCTGCGGACGGCCGAACTCGCGGCGGTGGCTGACCTTGGCCAGCGGGCGTTGGAGGCACGGGACGCGGCACCCCTGTGGAAGCGCGCGGTTGCGGTGATCGGCGACCGGCTGCAGGCCGACCTGGTGGAGATGTACGAGCTGAACGCTGACGGGAACCGGGCGCGGCTGCTGGCTCGCGCGGATCGTCGCGAACGACCCACGGCCACGCCCACCGGAACGTCGCCGTCCGGGGGCGAACGCGCCGCTTGTTCGCCGGCCGCGACGATGGCCGCCGAGGCCGAGCAGGCCGGCGTTCTGTTGACCGCCTCGGTCGGGCGACCAAAAGCGCCGGTGGCGAAGATCGAGGTGCGCCGGGCGCCTGGCGCGGCCCCGTTCACCGACCAGGAAGCCGGGTTGGTCCGTTCCGTGGCCGCGGTGCTCGGTTCCGCGGCGTTGCGGTTCCGGATGGAGGCCGAGATCCGCCACCGGTCGCTGCACGACGGTCTCACCGGGCTGCCGAACCGCACCGCGCTGCTCGACCGTCTGGCACGGGCGCTGCGCCGGGCTCGCCGGGACGGTCGCCGCATCGGGGTGCTCTTCATCGACCTTGACCAGTTCAAAACGATCAATGACACGCTCGGCCACCAGGCCGGCGACGCGCTGCTCCGGGAGACCGCGGCCCGGCTGAGCGCGGCCGTGCGACCCGGCGACGTCGTCGGGCGGCTGGCCGGAGACGAGTTCGCGGTGGTGTGCGGCAACATCGAGCGAATCGCGGACCTTGAGGCGATCGCCGACCGCGCGCTCGCCGCGCTGAGACCACCGTTCCTGCAGGGCGATCGGTTGATCGGGTCGACCGCGAGCGTCGGGTTGGCTGTCTCCAGCCCGGAGCTCCGGGACGGCGAGACGTTGCTGAACGCCGCCGACCTCGCCATGTACGTGGCGAAACGCGGCGGCCCCGGGCGACGCGCGTCTTACCAGGGAGCTCCGGGCTCTCGCGGCACGGCTGGCAGAGCGGCCGACGAGTAAGGCCGCGGCGCCCAGCCGCGCGAGCCGGCTCACCCGCCCGCGGGGAGGGCCTGGTTCGCCTCGTCGAGCGGGCGAGGGGGGCCGTAGTACGACCCGGTGCCCAGGTGGCAGCCGGCGGCGGCGAGTTCCCGTGCCTGGGCGCGGTCGCCGATCCCGGTGGTGGCGACGGTCAGGTCGAGCTGGGCGGCGGCGGCGAGGACGGCGTCGCGGATCCGGCGGGTACGTTGCGCGGCCGGGGTTTGCGCGCCGGGAGTTGGGTCGACGTCGGTGAGGTCGCGGTCGAGCCTGATGATCTCGATCGGCAGGGTGCGCCAGGCGGCGAAGGTGCTGGCCCGGCCGCCGACTCCGTCGAGAGCGAGCCGGACTCCCCGGCCGGCGAGGCGGCGCAGCACAGGCGCCGCGGCGTCGAGGTCGGAGACACCGCAGGTCTCGGACAGCCGCAGGATGATCGTCTGTGGTGGCAGGTCATGGTGGGCCAGGAGATCCGCGACCTCGGCGACGGTTGTTCCTTCGAGGTCGCGGCGGACGGGAACGCTGACGAATGCCGGCCTGCCGCGCAGGCGTGGACTCTGCGCCGCGACATCGCGGCAGACTCGTCGCAGGACGAGGCCGACGAGTGGCACCGTCAGACCGGCCTCGTCGGCGAGCCGGGCCAGCAGATCGGGCGGGTTCTCCGTGAGCAGCCGATGACTCCAGTGCGGCACGGCGTCCAGGGCCGAGACGCCGCCGGTGCGCAGGTCGACCACCGGCTGGTAGTGGACGGTGATGGTTCCGTAGCGCTCGTCGCCGCCCAGCGCGTACGCCAGGGCCGCGCGGGTCTGCGGGGCTGACTCGTGGGTGGACAGGTCGGGTCGGTAGACGACCAGTCCGCCCTTGCCCTCGCGCTTCGCCGCGTACATGGCGAGGTCGGCCTCCCGCAGCAGGGCGTCGGCGGCCGGCGGGCTGTGCGCGTCGGCGAGGACGAGTCCAAGGCTGGCGCCGACCGGTTGGGGGTGCCCCCCCAGCAGGGTCGGGGCGCGGATCGTCTCGGCCAGGCGCTGGCACGCGGCCTCCGGATCACCGTGATCGTCCTCGAGGAGGATCGCGAACTCGTCACCGCCGAGCCGGGCGATGGTGTCACCCGGCCGGACGCCGGCCCGCAGCCGCGCCGCGGTGGTCGTCAGAAGACGGTCGCCGGCCGCATGGCCAAGCGTGTCGTTGACCCGTTTGAAGTCGTCGAGGTCGCAGTACACCAGCGCGAAGGGCCGGCTCTCCCGGAACGCGAGCGCGTGCTGCAGCCGGTCGGCGAACAGCGCCCGGTTCGCCAACCCGGTGAGTGGATCGTGCAACGCCTGGTAGCGCAGCTCCTGCCGGCTTGCCTCGACGGAGGCGAGCAGGACGGTGTTCTCGCCCAGCGTCATCAGCTGCCGGGCCAGTGCGATGAGCAGCAGACTGATCAGGCCGACCCACTCGACGCGGTCCACGGCGCCGTTTGCGATCAACTGGCTCACCAGCAGGACACCGGCCACTCCGAGTGCCAGATACGGCAGCGCGGCCCGCAGCCAGAGGACCCGCGGCCCGCCGCGGCGCCGGACCGAGGCGGGCGACCCGGGGACCGGCACCAGGCCGGCGAGCAGGAGTAACAGCCAGCCGGTGGCGGCGATGACGTCCACCAGCGGAGGGATGGCACCGCCGCCCTCGGCCGCGACGCTGAGGTAGAAGGCCGTGGACACCATCATCACGCCCAGACCGGCGCCGAGCAGGGCCAGCGCGAGGCCTGACCGCGGCTGCCGGAACGTCGCCAGCAGCAGTACGGCCGCCATCAGGATCAGGTAGCCGACGACGGTCCCGGTGTTGGACACGAGGCCGGAGGTGTCGATCGGCCGCAACCGGATCGCCGGTTCCAGGACCGTCGCCCAGGCAATCAGGAAAACCGAGCCGACGACCACCAGACTGTCCAACGCGATGATCGCGTACCAGTAGTAGCCGTCGCGCCCCACGCCAAACCCGGCGTCCCCGACCTCGAGCGGATCGGTGGGAAAGGCGAGGACCCCCGCCAGGTACGCCACGAAGATCAGCAGAAAGCTGCTCGCCGCCCAGGGCACATGCGGTGCGACGACCGCGCCGTGCCCGAAGATCCAGCGGAGATGCCAGCCGGATACCAGGACGGTCGGGATCGTCGCGATTCCGATGATCAGTCGCCATCGCCGGTCTGCACCCTGGGCACGCCGGCCCGTCCACACCAGGCACACCACCACGGCGAGGCAGGCGGCAGCGGCCGCGCAGCTGGACAGTTGCGCTCCGGCCGCCGACGGAAGCAGCAGCGCGCACACGGCCACGACCGCCAGGTAGGCCACGCAGGCGACAGCCGCGACGCGCACCGTCCGACGCCCGTCGATCATCCGGGCGCACCTCGTCGATGCATCGGGCACCACCCCCTGCCTGCCGGCGAGCGCTCCTACAGACCAACAGCTCAGTACCCGGATCGGGCTGCGGGACGCTTTCACAGGTAGCCCATGTCGGGAATCGTTCGTGGTGTCCAGGCCGGCGTTATCGTCGGAGCGTGGTGGGGGAGGGCAGAGACGCGGACGCGGCCGGGCCGCACTCGCGCGATGTGCTGCGCCGGTGGGTGCCGGTGGCGGCGCTGGTTCTGGCCGTCGTCGCCGCCGTCGCCGATCCGGGTGGTTGGGTCCGGCTCGTGGCGCTGGCCGTGCCGGTCGCGGTGTTCGCCGGGTGGGCTCGCCTGCCCCGGCTGCCGCTCGCGGTGCTGGTCGTCGGGGTGGTGGCGCCGGTGGTGGTGGTTCAGCTGGCCGGCCGCCTGGAGCCGGCGATGTTCCTCGTCTCGCTGCTCGCGGTGGTGGTGGCCCGGTGGGTGCGGCCGGCCTGGCGGGCTGGTCTGGTGTGTGGGCTGGCCGCCCTCTGCCCGGTCGTGGTGGTGCTGCTCCAGCCCGCGGGCAATCACCTCAACTGGGCCATCTGGATGGTCGGGATCGCGTTCCCGGGACTGATCGGCCGGGCCATGTACCGCCAGGATCAGCTGAGCGGTCAGCTGGAGCTGGCTCGTCGGCAGCTCGCCCGGCAGGCTCAGGCCGAGCAGCGGCGCCAGATCGCCCGGGACGTCCACGACCTGGTCGGACACGGCCTGACCGCGGTACTTCTGCAGGTCGCCGGCGCCCGTCACGTGCTGCGCCGCGACCTCGACGCGGCCGACGAGGCACTGCGCGACGCCGAGGAGGTCGGCCGGCGCAGCATGGCTGAGCTGCGCGGCACGGTGAGCCTGCTGCGCGGCCCCGGCGACGACGAGGTGACGGGCGCACTCCCGGACTTCTCCCGGCTGGCGGACCTCGTCGACGCGGTACGGGCGGACGGCCTGGCTGTCGAGTACCGGGCGAGCGGCGACCTGGCCGGCGTACCGGCGGCGGTCGGGGTGGCGCTGTACCGGATCGCGCAGGAGGCGTTGCGCAACGCGGCCCGCCATGCCCCTGAGGCCGACACGCGGGTAGCGGTGACCGTCGCCGCCGGCGCCGTGGACCTGGTGGTCGACAGTGTCGGCGTGCAGGCCCGGCCGGCCGACGCGGACCGGCCCCACTTCGGGATCATCGGGATGCGCGAACGCGCCGCCCTGATCGGCGCGGAGCTGGAGGCCGGCGCGACCACGCCTGGCTGGCGGGTGCGGTGCCGCGTCCCGGTGGGGGCGACGTGATCCGGGTCGTGATCGTCGACGACCAGGCGATCGTGCGGACCGGACTGGCCCGCATCTTCGGGGCGGAGGACGGCTTCGACGTCGTCGCCGAGTGCGCCGACGGGGCCGAGGCGGTGGCCACCGTCGCGCGGCTGCGGCCCGACCTGGTGCTCATGGACGTGCGGATGCCGCGGCTGGACGGCATCGAGGCCACCCGCCAGCTGTCCGCCGAGCCCGAGCCGCCGCCGGTGCTCGCCCTCACGACCTTCGACGAGGACGAGGTGCTGTGGGGGGTGATCGAGGCGGGCGCGCAGGGATTCGTCCTCAAGGACTCCACCGCCGAGGACCTGCTGGCCGCCGCCCGGGTCGTCGCCGCGGGCGGAGCCTGGTTCGACCCGGCGGTCGCGCCCCGGATGATGCGGGCCTACCGCGGCGCGGTCGCGTCCCAGCGACGGGAGGCGGCCCGTCTCGACCTGCTCACCGCCCGGGAACACGACGTGCTTCGGCTGCTGGCCCGTGGGCAGGTCAACGCGGAGATCGCGCAGGCTCTGCGGGTCAGTCCGGGCACGGTGAAGTCGCACATCGGCGCGATCTTCGACAAGCTCGGGGTCCGCGACCGGGCCGCCGCGATCGTCTTCGCCTTCGACCACGGCATCGTGCGGCCCGGCCAGGACTGACCGTCCTGCCCGTGGATCTCTGCCCGTGGGTGGAGAACGGGTCTGGACCGCCGGCCGATGCGCTCGGCCGGTCGAATCGGCCAGGGTGTCGGCTATGGCCGGCAACGCGTTGACCTCCACCGAATCCGACCCGCACGGCTCGGCTGACGACGGTTCGACCGACACCGGTCCGACCGTCACGGCCCAGAGCGTGACCCCGTTGGCTCGCGGCGTCCTGGTCGTCGCGGCCGGGGTGGTTGCCGCGCTGGTCGCCTTCGCCTCGCGCTACGGCTACCACCGCGACGAGCTGTACTTCCTGGCCGCCGGCCACCGCCTGGCCTGGTCCTACGACGACCAGGGACCGCTGACGCCGCTTGTCGCCCGCGCGATGGCTGGCATCGCCCCGGGTTCGCTGACCGTGCTGCGCCTGCCCTCCGCGCTGGCCGCCGGCCTGACGGTGCTGATCACCGGCCTGCTGGCCCGTGAGCTGGGCGCGCGGGGCCGGGGCCAGCTGCTGGCCGCCACGACCGCGGCCGTCGCCGTGATCGTGCTGTTCACCGGGCATACCCTGAGCACCGCCACCTTCGACCTGCTCGTCTGGACGGCGGCGACCTGGCTGGTGGTCCGGGCGCACCGCACCGGTGACGACCGGCTGTGGCTGCTGGTGGGCACGGTGCTGGGCGTCGGCCTGCTGAACAAGCCACTGCCGGCGTTCCTGGCCGCGGGGCTGGTGGTGACGATCGGGGTGATGGGGCCGCGCAGGTCGCTCGCGAGCGGCTATCTGTGGACCGGCGCTGTGATCATGATCGTGCTGTGGTCGCCCTGGCTGGTCTGGCAGGCCGGTCACGGCTGGCCCCAGCTCGCGGTGTCGCGTTCGATCGCGGCAGGCAACTCGGCCAGCTCCCAGCCCTGGTGGCAGATTCTGCCGTTCCAGGCCCTGCTCGCCGGCCCGCTGCTGGCCCCGGTGTGGATCGTCGGGCTGGCCCGGCTGCTGCGCGATCCGGCCCTGCGCCGGCTGCGCTTCCTGGCGTGGACCTACCTGCTGCTGGCCGTGGTCTTCATGGCTACCGGCGGCAAGTCGTACTACCTCGCCGGCCTGCTGCCGGTCCTGATCGCTGCCGGCGCCGTCCCCGTGGACGCCTGGCTGGATCGCGGTCGGCCGTACGTTCGACGCGCGGCTACCGCTGTCGTTGTCGCGCTCAGCGCCGTGGCCGGCCTGCTCATCGGGTTGCCGGTGCTGCCAGCCTCCGACGCGGGCCCGATCATCGCGATGAACGCGGACGTCGGCGAGACGATCGGGTGGCCCGACCTGGTGCGCACCGTGGCGGAGGTCGCCCGGCAGGTGCCGCCCGGCCGGGGATCGCCGGTCATTCTCACCAGGAACTACGGCGAGGCGGGCGCGATCGACCGGTACGGTCCGGCGCTCGGGCTTCCGGCGGCGTACAGCGGCCACAACGCGTTCGGAGACTGGGGGCCGCCGCCGGATCGCGACGGTCCGGTCGTCGCGATCGGCTTCCGGCCCAGTTCGGCCGCGCCCTTTCTCCGCGGCTGCCGGGTCGCCGCGTACGTCGACAATGCCGCCGGTATCGACAACGACGAGCGCGGCAAGCCAGTGCTGCTCTGCGACGGGCCCGTCCGCCCGTGGTCGCAGGAATGGCCGAGCCTCCGTCACCTCGGCTAGCGCCGCCTCCGCCCAACTCGGCCCGTCCCGGCCGTCCGGCCCGTGCCGCCCGTCCCCATGATCGCTGTTTCGGCCCTCTGGTGGTCGTTACCGGGTCTGTTTCGTAGCCACCAGAGGGCGAAAACAGCGATCAAGACGACGGGCGGACCTTGGCTGTCGCGGCGCTGGACCGGACAAACGGTCAGCGCTGGTTTGTGTAGGTACTGCCGGTGGCGAGGGAATGGACGCATGAACCCGTGTTGCCGATCGTCTGAACCATCGAGCTGTTACCGGAAATGACGCTGTTGCTGGCCGCCCCGCTGGCCGGAGAGTTGTTGCCGGTACCCACGGACTGGCCGTTCTGGAACATCATCAGTGTAATGCGTTCCGGCAGTAGTTCGGCCTGCTCTGCCGCCAGCTCGGCCGCACTCATTCCCGGGTGGACTTCCTCCGTCAGTTCCATTCCCCACCGTCCCCCCATTGGGTTGCGGTGAACCTCCTACCCTGGTCGTGACGGACCGCAACACGGCCGCGGGCAGGAATCTGCCGGCGGATTGCCGCGCGGGTCACATCGGTGCGCACCGGCCGACCGGGCCGGTCGACAATCGGATGGTTTGGCTACCGCACGGGACAGCTGGTCGGAGGCGGAATGAACCCGGTCGAGGTCGGCGCGACCAGTGGGACCGCGCATCCGGAGCTATCGGCGGCTGCCTGGCAGTCGGCGTCGGCGTTCGCGCTGCCGAACGAGGTCCGGGTGGACGGTGTGCCGATCCGCTACGGCGTGTCCGGTTCGGGCGAACGCGACCTGCTCCTGGTGCACGGCTACCGGGCGCACCACATGTGGTGGTACCGGCTGCTGCCGACCCTGGAGGCACGCTGGCGGGTGATCAGGCTCGACCTCAGCGGTCACGGCGACAGCGGCCACCGCGACCGATACGACGTCGATGCCTGGATCGCCGAACTGCTCGCGGTGCTCGACGCGGCCGGCTCCGCCCAGGCCCTGTTGGTCGGGCACAGCATGGGTGGCCGGATCTCGACGGTCGCTGCGGCGGAACACCCGGACCGGTTCGGCGGCCTCGTCCTGCTCGACTCGATGCTGCGGCCAGCCGGCTCGATTTCCCTGCGCGCGGGGACGCTTCCGCCCACGCGGCAGATCGTCTACCCGTCCCGGGACGCCGCCACCGCCCGGTTCCGGCTGCGGCCACCGCAGCCGCAGACTCCCGCCGACGTGATCCGCCCCGTCGCGGAGTACTCCGTGTGCCCAGCCACGAACGCCGACGGCTGGACCTGGAAGTTCGACCAGCGCGGCATTCCACCGATCGACAACGACCGGGTGGTCGCCGGCCTCACACGCATGCCGGTCCCGCTCTGGTTCGTGCGCGCCGGGCACAGTCTCGTCGTCACGGACGAGGTCGCCGCCTACGCACGCACCGCGCTGCCCGCAGCGTCGACCTTCATCACGCTGCCCGAAGCCCACCACCACTTCGTCCTCGACGCCGACGACGACTGCGTGCGCCTTCTGGAAGACCTCCACGGCGACCTGGCCGCCAGCGTCCGCCCACACGGACGAACTGCTCTCTAGTACCGCATCGACAAGGTTCGCCCCATCCCGAGGCCACCAAGATCGCCGTTTTCGCCCTCGCGTGGCTGTAACCGCGGCGTTTTTGTGACCATGCGAGGGCCGAAACGGAGATCAAGCCACCTGGCGGACCAGGCGCATCACCAGACGTAGACCGTGCGGTCCTCGCTGCTGGCGACGAGGGTGCCGTTGCGTGGGGAGAAGGCCAGCGCGGTCACGGCCGCACCGGGCCCGGTGAGCGGTTGGCCGACCGGCGTGGGGCTGGCCGGCCGGGTGACGTCCCACAGCGAGACGGTGCCGTTGTCGCCCGCGGCGGCCAGCGCGCGGCCGTCCGGGGAGAACGCGACCGACCGGACGGAGCCGCCAGATCCGACCAGCGGCTGCCCGAGGGGCGTCGGACCGCTGGGCCGGGTGACGTCCCACAGGTAGATCTTGCCGTCGCCGCTGCTGGCCGCGAGGGTGTGGCTGTTCGGGGAGAACGCGACCGACAGCACGAAGTCGGTGGGTCCGGTGAGCGGCTGGCCCAGCGGGGTGGGACTGGCCGGCCGGGTGACGTCCCACAGCGCGATCTCGTGGTTGTAGCCGCCGATGGCGAGCGTGTGGCCGTCCGGCGAGAAGGCCACCGCCCGCACGGAGCTGCCCGGACCTTGCAGCGGCTGGCCGAGCGCCGTGGCGCCGGTCCCGGTGATGCTCCACAGGTAGACCTTGCCGTCCCCGCTGCCCGCGGCGAGCGTGTGCCCGTCGGGGGAGAAGGCCACCGAGCGCACCCAGTCGCCCGGCTCGGTCAGCGGCTGGCCGAGGGGGGTGGGGCTGGCCGGCCGGGTGACGTCCCACAGGTAGACCCGGCGGTCGTCACTGCCCACGGCCAGAGTGTGGCTGTCGGGGGAGAAGGCCACCGACGACACCCAGCTGCCGGGGCCGGTCAGCGGCTGGCCCAGCGAGACGGGGCTGGCCGGCCGGGTGACGTCCCACAGGTAGATCCGCTGGTCGACGCTGCCGGCGGCGAGGGTGTGCCCGTCCGGGGACAACGCCACCGACTGCACCTTGTCGGTCGGCCCGGCCAGCGCGCGGCCCGCGCCCGTGGGCAGGGCGAACGTCGGCGCGACCGACGGCTTGGCGGTTGGGGCGACGCTCGAACCGCTGCCACCACTGCCGAGGACGTTGGTCAGCAAGGCGACGGTGACCGTCCCGGCGGCCACGAGCGCGGCGACGAGGGCGATGGTGGTCCGGCCCTGCCGCGGCTTGCGCTGGACGACCGTCTGGTGCGACGGCTGGCCGGCATACGAGGTGACCAGGTCGGCCCCCCCGGCCGGGGTCTCGAAGCGAGCGGTGGCGTCCCTGCTGGAGACCTTGCCCGTGTAAGCGGGAGGGGGCGTCGACGGGCGGACGCCGGAGCGGTCCGGGGACCCGGCAGGAGCGGGAGGCGCCGCGTCCGCCGGCTCGGCCAGGGGGGCGGTCGGCCGCGGGCTGTGGAGAAGGTCGAACAGCTCGGCGGCGGTGGGCCGGTCGGCGGGGTTCTTGGCCATGGCGCGGGCGACCAGGGGGCGCAGCCCGACGGGGAGGCCGTCCAGGACGGGCGGGTCGTAGGCGACGCTGAGCATGACGCCGGGCAGCGAGTCACCAGAGAAAGGAGGGCGGCCCGCGGCGGCGTAGGCGAGGACGGCACCCCAGGCGTGAATGTCGGCCGTCTCGGAGACCGGCTGGCTCAGTGCCTGCTCGGGGGCCATGAAGGCGGGCGTGCCGATGGTCCCCTCGGTGAGCATGGTGGTGGAGTCCATCGCTCGGGAGATGCCGAAGTCGATGACCCTGGCCCCGAAGGGCGAGAGCAGGATGTTGGACGGCTTGAGGTCGCGGTGGACCAGCCCGGCGGCGTGGATGGCGCGCAGCGCGGTGGCGACGGCAGTCGCCAGCCATTCGAGCTCGGCGGCGGACAGCGGGCCGCGGTCCCGGATACGCGCGTCGAGCGTCGGCCCCTCGATGTACTCGGTGACGAGGTACGGCCGGCTGCCGGCGGTGTCCACGTCCACGACCGGGGCCGTCGCCGCATGGGCGACCCGCTGCGCGGCGTTGGCCTCCCGCAGGAACCGTTCCCGGAACTCCGGGACGCGCGCCAGGTCGGCCCGGACTACCTTGATCGCGACGAACGGCCCGGTGCCGTCGCGACGGCCCAGGTAGACGCTGCCCATCCCGCCCTCGCCGAGGCGCCCGAGGACGTGGTAAGGGCCGAGCACGGACGGATCGGACTCTTCGAGGGCCGTCACCCCCTGCGGCAGGTCAGCCACCGAACCCCCCCAATAGCCGCCTGCCTGGTCCCCAACCAGGGCGAAGGCGATCTCCCCCGCCCGATTTATACCGGACCGACCGTCGGGCTGCACAAGGGCGGCGTTACTGGAGCATGCCGGCTCGTCGGGCGACGGTGACGGCCGCGGTGCGGTTGTTGACTCCGAGCTTGCTGCGGATGTTGCGGAGATAGGCCTTGACCGTCTCCGGGCTCACCACGAGCTGCTGCGCCGCTTCCGCGTTGGACAGCCCTTCGGCCACGAGCCGGAGCACGTCCAGCTCGCGCCGGGTGAGGGCGCGGCCGTCCTGGTCCGGCATAGCCTCGAGCATGCTCTCCGCGAGCAGCTTGCGGATGGCCGCGATGCGCTCCCGGGCGGGCGCCGCGGCGACCTCGCGGGACAGCTGCGCCAGCTCGGTGAAGATCTGGGCGAGGGCCCGTTCGTCGACGTTCCACCGCTGCGGGGAACCGAACTGGTAGCTCCGCGCGGCCCGGGCGATGTAGGTCTCCAGCTGCTGCATGAACGTCAGCGCGGACCGGGTCGTCGCGGTGCCGAACGGCTTTCCGGCCCGTTCCCCCAGGTACATGACGTAGGCCACGCGGCCGCCGAGCCGCAGGGGCATGGCGAGCAGGGAGCCGAGGTCCTCGCGGCACTCGACTCGGCGTCGCCCACTGGAGTCGACGACTGGTTTGTTGGCGTAGTCGTCGGACACGGGCCGCCCCAGCGTGACAACCCGGCCGCCTGCGCCGCGCCCTGGCGCCAGCGTCAATCCCAGGCACGCGTCGGTTCGCGCGCCGTCGGCACAACGAATCGTCAGAATCCTGGTCCGCGGGTGGACGCGGCCGGCAAGGGTGAGATCGACACCGGTGCGTTCCCGCAACTCGAACGCGGCTCCCGCGAGGAACTCGTCAGCGACATTGTCCTGGCACGGCTCTGGCATAGCTCGTCCTCCTCGACACCCCCGCCGCTGTCGCGATCCGGGGATGTCCGCGGGCCTGGGCGGACCCGATCAGGACGAGACACGTTGTCCCTCGAGTGCGACAGGCCGATCGGTACCGTCTCGCGCCGGCGGTCGCCAGTTCCCGCCCGCGCGCATATAAAGACCTCGCCGAGCCACGCGCTCCAACGGCGGCCGAGACGGTCGGGCCCGGCAGTCGCGCGATGCCCGCCGAGGGTTTGCCGACGATGTCAAAGAATGTCGGCGATGCCCCAATTCAGGAGCGTACGGCCACTCTCGGATCCGCGGCAACCAATGCTCCTGGCCGACTCAGGCGGGGGTGAGTCCGGACAGGTCCCGGGTGGCGACGCTGTTGCGGTCGCTGACGGCGGCGCCCAGCGAGAACTGCGGCCAGAGGCCCGAAAGCTCCTGCCGGCTGCGCTCGCTCCACTGGCGGGCCAGGTCGGTGCGCGACTTGTAGAAGTTCAGCGCATATCCGCCGGAGTGGACCCGCAGGAGGGAGAAACCGCCCGGGTACTCCTTGGACGCGCAGACCTCCTGCAGCACGACGCGCGGCGCGGCCTGGCTGACGGTCCGGTGGTTGCGATGGGTGTGCCCGGCGTGGTGGAGGAACACCCCAGGGGTCGACGCGTACGTCGACAGCAGATCGTTCGCCTGGGTGGCGTCGAGCATGCTGCTCGGGCCGCCGCCGAAGGGCGTCCCGTTGACCACCAGCGGGTGGTGGCCGAAGACGATCGTCGGCTGGTCGCGGTGCGCCTTCAGGTCGGCGGCCAGCCAGGACCGCTGGGCTGGGGACATCCCGCCGGCGTCGCCGCCGTTGCCCGCCTTGTCGTAGGTGTCGAGCCCGACCACGTGCAGGCCGTGGAGGTCGTGCGAGAAGTACGTCGGCGTTGACGCCCCGAAGAAGTCGTCGCGGAAGCAGTCGTTGCCCTGCCACTCGCCGGGGCTGCAGGCGGCGTAGTCCGCGCCGACGTGCGCCCGGTCGTGGTTGCCGCGGGCGACGAAGTAGTCCTGCCGGTAGGTGCCGAAACGGTCGAGCAGCGTTCGGGCCCGGCTGACGTCGGCGGTGCGCGCCTCGCTGGAGATGTCTCCGGCGGCGAGCAGGTAGTTCGCGCCGCGAGCGGTCGCCTCCGAGACGAGCCCTTCGAGCATGATCTCTGGGTATTTCGGGAGCCCGGGCTGCTGGGAGATGCCCTTGATGGTGGTGCCGCCGACCAGGCCGGCGACGGTCTCGCCGAGGTGCAGGTCGTTGCACAGCGCGATCGAGAACAGGTGCCGCCCCGCTGGTGGCTGCGGCGTGGTGAAGACGAAGGGGCCGTCCGCGCCGGCCGGTGCGGCGGTGCCCGCCGCGTTGCCGTTCACCAGTGGCAACGGGGTGGGCGCGGCGGTCTTGCCGGCCGACGCCGCCCGGTAATAGTAGGTCTGGCCCGGTTCGAGCCCGGTCAGCTCGACGTAGTGGTACGGGGTCAGCCCGCCCTTGTCGTGCGCGGTCATCGTGAGCCGGGACGGGCTGGTGCCGTAGGAGATCTGCCCGTCGGCGGGTTGGGGCAGCAGCCGTTTGGTGCCGTCGTCGGTGCCGGGGATACCGGTGTACCAGGTGATCACGGCGCTGGTCTCGGTGAGCGTGACCAGCTCCAGGTTCACCGGGCTGACCGTGCGCGGGTCGACGCCGGCCGTCGTCGCGGCCGCGGTGGCCCGGGCGGCGGACTCGTCGGGATCGGAGCAGGCGACGAGTGGCGCGGCGGCGATCAGCGCGGACCACAGCAACAGGTCGCGGCGGGTGACGTGGCAGCGGCAGGGCACGGCGGCATTCTCCCGCAGGCGTTCCGGCCTGGAGGTGAAATCGTCCTGGCCTTTCGCGGTCCGGACGGCTCCCTGGGATTCGGCCGGCTGATGGCCGACGGATTCAGCCCCGACCCGTGGCGACGACGCTCAGCCGGCGCGCCCGCGACGCAGCCGGCGAGAGGCGATCCCCGTGAGGACGCGGACCGCGACGACGACGAGCACCGTGAGGATCCGGCTGGCCAGCCCGACAGGCCCCCAGGCCAGGACGCCGACGGTACCGAGCAGGCCCACGACGGCGAGACTGGCGACGAGGACCCGGAGCATCGGGTCGCGCCCGATGAGATACCAGAGGTGGCGCCGCAGCGGCGGGGTGAGCCGGCGCAGCCACCAGACCAGGAAGCCCAGCCCGACCGCCTCGCCGACGATCCAGATGATCGTGAAGGGGACCGGCAGCCGGCCCGTGGCGTCGCCGAGCAGGAGCAGGGGCCTGGCGAGCACGACGGTGAAGACGACGACGGCGAGGCAGGCCCGCCCGACGATGGCGTACACGGCCAGGCGCAGGTTGTGCTGGGCGACCGTGTTCCGAGGGTCCGCGGCGGCGGCCTGGATCAGGCCTTCGCCGGCCTTGCGGAACTTGCTGGTCCGCAGATCGAGGACGGCGAGATTGTTGCGGGCGGCGGCGTTGCCGGGGTCCCGGCGAAGCGCCTCCTCGAAGGCGAAGCGTGCGTGGGCGGCATTGGTCTTCATGAAGATCCGGCCGTAGGCGATATGCGGTGAGGCCTCCTGGGGAGCCAGCCGGATCGCCTGGGTCGCGGCGTGGACGGCCTCCTGCTCGCCCCAGGGCACGTCCTGGGCGGTGTCGGCGAGCTGGACCCAGCCCTGCCACAGATCCGGCGCCAGGGCGGTGGCACGCCGGGCCGCGTCCCGGGCCAGCTGAGGTCGTCCGAGCCGGTCGAAGGCGACGCTGACCAGCCGGTGCGCCCACTCGTCGTCAGGACTGACCGCGACAGATCGCTGGGCCACCTGTAGCGCGCCCGCCGCGTCGCCCACGCCCAGCAGGGCGCGGGCGAGCAGGCACAGCACGTGGCCGTCGTCCGGGTACTGGCCCAGCAGCGCCGCGGCGCGGCCGCGGGCGTCGTCATACCGGCCCACGTCGAGCAGGTGGGCGATCGCCTCGACGGCGGTGGCCCGATCGAGACCGGCGGCCTCGCCGGAGGGCTGCGTACCGGAGGGCTGGGCCGGGGTCACAGCCGCCTGGCCTTCTTGAGGTAGGCGCGCAGGTCGGCGTAGGTGCCGTCGTCGTCGGCGAACAGCACGACGTTGCGGGCGATGTCGAACCACGGGCCCATCGAGGGACGGACCTCGGCGACGGCGGCCTGGAGATCGGCCATCCCCACCAGCCGGGCCTGACCGGTGCTGACGCTGTCCAGCAGCGCCCGCTCCACCGCGGTCTCGCAGATGTGGGCGATGTCGGCGCCCGAGTACCCGTCGGTGGCCTTCGCCAGCCGGCCCAGGTCGACGCCCGCGACGGGGCGCTGGGAGAGGTGGTACCGGAAGATCGCCTCCCGGGCGGGCTGGTCCGGTGGCAGGACCAGCAGGGTGCGGTCCAGCCGGCCCGGGCGCCGCAGCGCCGGGTCCACGTCCCACGGGTGGTTCGTCGCGGCGAGGACGAAGACGCCCTCGTTGAGCCCGTCGACCCCGTCCATCTCCGCGAGCAGCTGGGTGACGGTGCCGCGGGTCGCGGACTGGCGGGTCTGGGACCTTTTCTGGCCCAGCGCGTCCACCTCGTCGAGGAAGAGCACGCACGGGGCTTCCCGCCGGGCCAGCTGGAAGAGCTCGTGCATGTTGCGCTCGCTGGAGCCCACCCACATGTCCAGGACGTCGGCCAGCCCGACCGAGAGGAACTTCGCCCCGAGCTCTCCGGCGACGGCCCTGGCCACGAACGTCTTCCCGCAGCCGGGCGGCCCGTACAGCAGCAGCCCGCCCCGCAGGCTCTTGCCGTAGAGCCGCCGCAGCTCGGGGTTGCGCATCGGCGCGAGGAACGCCTGCTCCAGCCGCTTCTTGACCTGCGCCATCCCGCCGACGTCCGCCAGCGTCACCTCGACGCCGCGCACCTCCCAGGCGTCGGTGAGACCCGGCTGCGCGGGCGAACCCTCGGCTGGCTCGGCGCCGACGAAGGGCGGCGGCACGAGGTCTCCGAGATCGCGTTCCGCGGCGCCCCAGTCGAAGGCGCCCCGCGTCGGCGGACCAGCGGCGGGAGCCTCGGGCTCGGCGGAGCCCGCGACCGGGTGCTCGGGCGTCGGGTCGACCGGTCGGACCGGCACGTTGTGCCCGGCATCGGGGGAGGGCTGAGCCGGTGCGGTCGGCTTGAGCGTCTCGGTCGGTGTGAGGGCCTGGATCATGAGCTCCCGGGCCTGGGCGTTGTCCGGTGCCCGCCGCAGCGCCTCGGCGCACATGGCGACGGACTCGTCCCGCAGGCCCTGGCGCAGCAGCTGCTCGGCGAGGTGCAGCCGGAGCGGCAGATCGTCTGGCATCGCCGCGACCGCGCGCCGCAGGCTGTCGAGGAGCGGGTCAGCGCCGCCTTCCGCGCCAGGAGTGATCACCACAGACCGCATCGTAGGGGAGAACCCACCCAAACGAGACGCCGGCCGCCTGTCCGGAGCCGTACCCGCCCCGGGGTCTGACCTGCGCGTTTGCTGCGCGGCGTGGCGTCAGATGATCATGGATGACCGCGGTCCTCGGCCTGGACGCGTGGGCCCGACGGACGTCGGCAGCGCATTTCCCTGATATTCGTGGCCGTGACGCCAATTCACCCTTGTCTGTCCTGATTTACGCGGCTCTGGGGCTGGATATCAGACTGGCCGACGTCGTGGTTCATGGGATTGTCTTCCGTCGTCAATCCGGCGTGCGACCGCGATTTACCGCGCGTAGTGATGCTGTCGATGTCCGTATCCGAGTAGCGGTTATTTTGTCGCGTGCTGCGAGTCGACGTTTCGAAGTACTCCAGTCGCTGATACCCGTCCATGGAGAGTGACGTGCCTTTCAGCCACCGTGGCCTCGACATCCCGCACCGTCCGGCCGGATCATCGCTGTGATTCTGGAGGTGGATGCCGGCCAGACGATCCGCGTGCCGCGCACCGCGGCCGTCGTCCAACACCTCACCCAGCACGGAATCGAGGACGGGCTCGCTCGGCTCGGTCTGCGACTGGAAGTCCGCACGGCAGTCGGGGCTGTGGCCGAGGGTCGCGAATGGATTCCGGCGCTCCAGCGTTTCCGTGGCGCGGTTATCTGGGAGAACGGTCTGCGGCCGGCTTTCCGGCGGTCCGAGGGACTGTTGCTCGATCCGGATCCGCACGACGAGCTCGGCTATCACCTCGTGCTGCGCACGCTGGAGGACGACGCGATCGCCGCCTGTCTGCGGGGTGCCCCCGTGCGGCTGCTCCCCGACAGCCGGGTGCTGGACTGGGACCCGGCGCTCGCCGAGCGGCTCCTCGCCGAGCGGGGCTACGCGCCGGCGGATGTGCTGGAACCGGGCCGGCTCGTCGTGGCACCCGCCTGGCGACGGACCGGTGTGGCGACGGCGATGTGCCTGGCGGCCTTCGGCCTCGGCAGGGTGACGGGTCACCGCCTGCTCTGGTCCACGGTCGGAACCGGGCGCAGCCAGGACAGGATGGTGGCGGACGTGGGCTGGCAGATCCGGGACGAGTTCGGCCGGCGGCCGGCACCGGAGCTTCTGGACACCCTCTGCGTCGCCACCGCGGAAACGATGTCGGTGCGCGCGGACCTTGAGCCCGTCGTGGTGGCGTTCTCCGTCCTGATCGGCGATCTCCTGCACCGGGCTGGGAACTCCGCGAACGCCGCGACGGAGGGTCCGCGCGACCTGGTGACCGGCGTGCGGTCCGGAGGGCGGCCATGAAGGACGACATCCTGGCCGTTCTCGCCCAGTCGCCCGACCGGGCCGCCGACGGCGACTCCTGGCGGCCGCTGCTGTTCGACCTCGCGGACGACGGCCAGGCGGCGGAGCTTCAGCGCCTGTTCGCCACCGGAGCGGTGCTGCACGTCCACGACACGATCGCGGAGCAGTTGCGCGAGCTGATGGCGGTGCGTGACCCGCGCAGGCTGCCGGCCGCCGAGCTGGACCGGCGCGTCGAGGAGCATCTCGCCGGCCGGGATCCGCGTCTGCACGGCACCTGGGTGTTCTACCCCTGGAGCGGCCGGCTGGTGCACCTGCTGACGCGGGAGGAGTTCCGCCAGGTCCGCGCGGACCGCAACCGTTACAAGATCACGTCGGCGGAGCAGGCGAGCCTGGCGACCCGGCGGATCGGCGTCATCGGTCTGTCGGTCGGGAACATGGCCGCGATCACGATGGCCCTGGAGGGCATCGGCGGGATGTTCCGGCTCGCCGACTTCGACCAGCTCGGCCTGTCGAACCTGAACCGGCTGCGCGGCGCGGTCCACGACCTCGGGGTCGAGAAGACCGTGCTGGCGGCGCGTGAGCTGTTCGAGATCGACCCGTGGCTGGAGATCGAACTGCACCGCGACGGCGTGCAGCCCGAGACGGTGGACGACTACCTCGTCGGGGGCGGGCGTCTCGACCTCGTCGTCGAGGAATGCGACGACCTGGGCGTGAAGCTGCTGGCCCGGGAGCGGGCCCGCGCCCACCGCATTCCCGTCGTCATGGACACCAGCGACCGCGGGCTGCTCGACGTCGAACGGTTCGACCTGGAGCCGGATCGCGCCGTGCTGCACGGCCTGGTCGGTGACGTGAGCGCCGCGAGCCTGCGTGGCATGACGGCCCTGGAGAAGGTGCCGATCGTGCTCGCGATCGTCGACGAGCGCCAGATCAGCACCAGGATGGCGGTGTCGCTTCCCGAGGTGGAGCGGACGATCGGCGGCTGGCCGCAGCTGGCGTCCGGCGTCGCGCTCGGCGGCGCCCTGGTGGCCGACGCCGCGCGGCGGATCCTGCTCGGCGAGTTCACCGCGTCCGGCCGCTACTACGTCGACCCCGCGGACCTCGTCGCCGACGACCGTGGCGCGCTGCGGGAGCCGGTCGATCCGCCGCCGGCCTTCGAGGTGGCGCCGGAGGCCCGCCGGCTGTTGCCGCTTCCCCCACAACCGGACCGGGAGGACGCGCGGAACCTCGCTCCGGCCGCCATCCGCTGGATCGCCGCGCTCGGGACGGCGGCGCCCTCCGGCCACAACAACCAGCCCTGGACGCTGCGCTGGTGGGCCCGGGATAGCACCCTCGAATGCCGCCACGACCCGAGCCGGGACCTGCCCATCCTCGACTTCGAGCTCGGCGGCACCTGGGTGGCCTTCGGGGCGCTGATCGAGAACGTCCGGCTGGCCGCGCGCCATCTCGGCCTCGATCCGCTGGTCCAGCCCTGGCCGGACCCGTCCGATCCCGGCCTCGTCGCCGCCATCCGGCTCACCCCGGGCCACCCCGGCGAGACGGACCCGCTGCTGGCCCAGGTGACGGCCCGGGTCACCAACCGCCGCCGAGACCCACGCGTGCCGCTGGCCGACGCCGACGCCGCCGCGCTGCTGGCCGGCTGCGCCGGCGCCGGCGTGGACGCCCAGCTGCGGCTGCTGCGGGAGCCGGCGGATCTCGACGACCTGGCGGCGCTCATCGGTGCCGGAGATCGGGTCGCCCTGCTCGACCAGAACCTGCACCACGACATCAGCCACGCCTTCCGCTGGACGCCCGACGAGGTCCGCGCCCAGCCGCACGGCCTCGACGTGGCGACCCTCGAGTACAACGCCGCCGAACGCGCCGCGCTGCGCCTGAGCCAGCATTGGCGGATCATGGAGGCGATCGGCCGGCTCACCGGCGGCCGCGGCCTGGAGGACGGCGGCCGCCAGCTCGTCGGCTCGGCCTCGGCGGTCGGGCTCATCACCGTCCCCGGCACCGGGCGGCACAGCTATCTGCGCGGCGGCCAGGCCCTCCAACGCACCTGGCTGACCGCGAGTGCCCACGGCCTCTCGTTCCAGCCGCTGACTGGGCTGCCCTACCTGTTCGCCCGGCTGGAACGGGGCCACGGCGCGGGGCTGGCCGACCGCACCCAGAACGAGCTGCGTGAGCTGCGCGGCAGGTTCGGCAAGCTCTTCGACACGCGCCCCGACCAGGCCGAGGTGTTCCTCTTCCGCGTCGGCCGGGCCGGACCACCGACGGCGCGGTCACTGCGCCGCCCCCTTGACGACATCCTCACCATCGTCTCCGGCTGAGGAGGCCTCGGCCGGACGCTGACCCCGCTCGGCCGCCTTGGATCAGGCTCCGACGGACATCGCCTGGACGGCCGCCGCGTTCTGGCGTTCGAGCGCCTTGACCGCGCCGCCGCGCCAGCCCTCGGCCACGGCCGCCGACATGGGATCGGGGAAGATCTCCTCGTCACCGTTCTCCACGCCGTCGAGGATGGCGCGCGCGACGGACTCCGGCGCGGCCTTCGGGATGTCCCAGCCACGGATCATGTCGGTGTCGATCGGGCCGGGCAGGGCGGCGTGCACGGTCACCCGCCCGGCCAGCAGCGCGCGCAGCGACTGTGACAGGGAGAAGGCGGCCGCCTTGGAGATCGCATAGGCCGGGGTGATCGGCACCGTGGCGAGGGCCGCGAGCGACAGGACGTTGACGATGGCTCCCCGCGAACGCGTCAGCAGCGGCAGGAACGCCTGGGTCACGCCGTAGGTGCCGAAGAGGTTGACGGCGAGATGCTGCTCGATCGCGGCGGGATCGCCGAGGTCGTCGAGGACCGAGAGGCCGGCGTTGTTGATGAGGACGTCGAGGGATTCGACGACCTTCACGGCCGCCTGGATCTGCGCCGTGTCGGTCACGTCCAGGAAGAGTGGCGTGACGCGCGGGTCGCGGTGGGTCATGGGCTGACGGGTGGCCGCGTACACCCGCGCCGCCTCCCGCCGGAGCGCGTCCTCGACCAGTGCCTGGCCGAGGCCGCGGTTCGCGCCGGTCACCAGGACCGCCTTGCCCTTGATGGTCATCGTCATGAGTTATCGAGCCCCGTCCGTCATGTGCAACCAGTGGTTGCACATCAACGTACCCGCCGTTGCCGACATGAGCAACCTTTAGTTGCGTGTCTGGCTCCGATGCGGGGCACGCGCGATCTCGCGTTCGACCGCGTGACGATGGCATCCGCCCCGCGATCGCGGACGGTCGCGGCGACGGTGACCAGCACCGCGACGGCCTGGCCCCCCACGGCCGGCCGTCCACGGGCAGGATGGCGGGGTGAGCGCCTACTGGATCAACGTGTTCAAGGAAATCGTCGACGAGCGCAAGGTCGCCGCGTACGTGGAGCTGGCCGGCCCGGCTCTGCGCGCCGGCGGCGGCAGGTTCCTGGCCCGAGGCCTTCCCGCCCACACCTTCGAGGCCGGGGAGGCGACCCGCACGGTGCTCATCGAGTTCGAGTCGGTCGAGGCTGCCCTGGCCGCCCACGACAGCGCCGCCTACCAGGAGGCCCTCGCCGCGCTCGACGGCGGCGCCATCCGTGACCTGCGCATCGTGGCGGGCGCGTAGCGGCTCCGCGCTGGGGAAAGATCGCGCCGTGTTGGCCCACGCCGTCCGCGGCCGCGCACCGGGTTCGAGTTCCGACCTAGCTGGGGGGAAGGACCGCCGCCGCGGTCCTGGCGAGGTGGGGCCAGACGCTGGCCGTGAGCTGTTCGGGGGTCTCCGGGCAGCCGCGGCGTAGCCAGTCGATCACGAGGCCGAGGAGGGCGCCGGCCAGCACCGCGGCGGCGGGGTCGTCGGGGAGGCTGGCCGGGTCGTTGGCGTGGGTTTCGGCGTCAGGTTCGGTGAGATTGACGTGGACGGCAATCGTGAGCCGTTGGAGCAGGTAGTTGATGACCCTGGCGCTTCCGTCCTCGCCGAGGAGTGCCCGGTAGAGGTCGGCGCGTTCGCCGACGTGCGCGAGCACCCCCGCCAGCGCCTCCCGGGCGAGACGGTGCTCGTCGGGTGAGTCGTCGGGCATCAGCACCGGCGACGCGGAGATCATCTCGTCGAACATCGCGGTGCAGGCGCTCGCGGCCAGGTCGTGTACGTCGCTGTAGTGCAGGTAGAACGTGGTGCGGTTGACGTCGGCCAGGGTGGTGACGTCGGAGACCGTGATCTGGGCCAGATCCCGCTCGCCGACGAGCCTCATCAACGCGCCTTCCATCGCCGCGCGCGACCGGCGGGACCGGCGATCGAGGGGTTGCCGGGCAGCCACCTCATCAGGATACTGACCGACATACGTCTAATAATCGACATCTGACGTCCAATGGGCGGACAGGTGGTCGGCCGCACCCTGAAGAAGGCGGATCATGGAACGCGATGTCGCTGTGGTGATCGGTGTCGGTGGGATGGGCCTGGCGATCGCCCGCCGGATCGGCTCCGGCGCCCAGCTTCTGATCGCCGATTTCGACGAGGCGATCCTGGCGTCGGCCGCCGAGAGGCTGGAGGCCGAGGGTCACGCCGTGGCCACGGCCGTGGTCGACGTGTCCTCGCCCGAGTCCGTCGTGGCGTTCGCCAAGCAGGCCGGATCGTTGGGGCCGGTGCGGTCGGTCGCGCACACGGCCGGGCTTTCTCCCGTGCAGGCTCCAGTGGCCGCGGTCCTGGCGGTGGACCTGCTCGGGGTCGCGTTGGTGCTGGAGGAGTTCGCGGACGTCGTCGCGCCGGGCGGGGCCGGCGTCGTCATCTCCAGCATGGCCGGGCACCTGACGCCGCCCCTGCCGCCGGACGTCGCCCGCCAGCTCGCCACCACCCCGGCGGCCGAACTGCTCACGCTCCCGGCCACCAGCCTCGAACTGTTCTCCGACAGCGGCCAGGCCTATGGCTTCGCCAAACGTGCCAACCAGGTCCGCGTGCAGGCGGCCAGCACCACCTGGGCCGGGCGCGGCGCGCGGATCAACTCCATCAGCCCCGGCATCATCGCCACCCCGATGGGCGCCGCCGAGCTCGCCAGCGAGAACGGCGCCATCATGCGCATGATGATCGACGCCTCCAACGCCAAGCGGCTCGGCACCCCCGACGACATCGCCGCCGCGGCCGCGTTCCTGCTCAGTCCCGCCGCCAGCTTCATCTCCGGCATCGACCTGCTCGTCGACGGCGGCTCGGTCGCCGCCATCCTGACCGGCGCCCTCGGCTAGCGATCGCCAGCCGGTGTCGTCCCAGGCGTCCGCGGCGCCCGAGGTCCGTCCGTCACCTTGATCGCCGTTTTCGCCCTCTGGTGGCTGTGAAAAAGCCCCAGTAACGACCACCGGAGGGCCGAAACAGCGATCACGGGAACCACCCGCGAAAGTGGCGCGGGCCCAGGCTGGTGCCGACGACGTACGTCGCTCACCCCGTGTAGGAGGACCGGGCCTACGCCCTCAAGGGTCGGCGGCGTCAGAACGTGGCGACTGCCGTCGGGTCGCCTCGTAGCTCGACCTGCGCGACCGAGCGTCGGCCGAAGGCGTGTAGCAGCAGCTCCTCGGGGAGCCCGGCTATGACGACGGTCGGCCCGCCCCGCCGGAGGACGCGCCGCTCGTGGGTGTCGGTGCGCTCGGCGACTATCTCGGCGTCCGTCCCGCGATATCCGGAGCGGGCCAGCAGCCGCAACGCCGACCAGATCCTGGTGCGTATGGCGGGATCGACCTCTCGCGAGGTGAAGCCTGGCCTGGCCCGGTCGACGTCGGCGTAGTGGACGTAGAACTCGTTCGTGTTGGTGGCGTCGTCGAATCGGCGAATCCGGGCCGGATTCCAGCGAGGCGGACCTGAGCGGAACATCTCGACCAGGTCCGGGAAGGAGTGCGCCTGACCGGTCGCTCGCTCGGCGCGCTCGGTGACCCCGTGCAACGCGGGAACCACGAGGCCGGGCGCCGCGTAGGGCACGCGTTCGCGGGTGACGAGGTGGGCCACGAGGTCGTGCGTCGTCCATCCGGTACACAACGTCGGCCGGTCCGGACCGGCCTCGGACAGCAGATCCGCCAGGGACGCACGCTCCGCGCGGGCGTACCCGGTCTCGCGGCCGGGCGCGGCGACGGCGCCCTCAGGGGCAGCTCCCTTGTGGTCATTCGGCAGCATGGAGCGTGGCCTCCTGGCTTCGCTTGATCGAAATCGACGGGGCGGACCTGGTCCGGACCGCTCGGGCACCCTGACCCACCGCGGATCGGGCTCTGGCGGGCGTCCGCTAGGTCAGGCCGACGAACGTCGTATTGCACGCAATTTTATTGCGTCATCGGCGACGAACGCAAGCGAGGGGGCGGTCCGTGACGCCCACCGCTCGCCCCGACGGGTCGATACATCTAAATTTTTCGGGGCGTCGCGGCTAGAGTCGGGCGTCATGAGAATCGACGGCGGGCTGCCATCCGTGCTCGCGCGGGTGCCGGCCACAGCGGCCGCGCTGGAGCGGCAGGGGTACGACGGCGCGTGGTGCGGCGAGGTGAACCATGATCCCTTCCTGCCGCTCGTGCTTGCCGCGGAGCACACGTCGCGCCTGGAGATCGGGACCTGCATCGCGGTGGCGTTCGCGCGTAACCCGATGTCCGTCGCGCAGCTCGGCTGGGACCTGCAGTCGTATTCCGGGGGCAGGTTCGTCCTGGGCCTCGGCTCGCAGGTTCGCCCGCACATCGAGAAGCGGTTCGGCATGCCGTGGGGCCAGCCGGTCAGCCGGATGCGGGAGTTCATCCTGGCCCTGCGGGCGATCTGGACGTCCTGGCAGGACGGGACGCCGCTGCGGTTCGAGGGTGAGTTCTTCACGCACACGCTCATGACGCCGACCTTCGTCCCCGAGCCGCACGCCTACGGCCAGCCGAGGGTCTTCGTGGCCGCGGTCGGGACGGCGATGACCCGGATGTGCGGCGAGGTGGCGGACGGCATGCACACCCATGCCTTCACCACCCGCCGGTACCTCCAGGAGGTGACCCTTCCGGCGCTGGCGGACGGTCTCACCCGAGCCGGCCGGGGCCGCGGTGACATCCAGGTCTGCTACCCGGCCTTCGTGGCGACCGGGCGCACGGCGGCCGAGGTCGAGGTCACCGCCGACGCGATGCGCCAGCGGATCGCCTTCTACGGCTCGACCCCCGCGTACCGGGGTGTGCTCGACCTGCACGGCTGGGGCGAGCTGCAGACCGAGCTGCGGGCGCTGTCGCTGCGGGGGGAGTGGGCGGCGATGGGCAAGCTGATCGACGACGAGGTCCTCGACGCCTTCGCCGTCGTCGGGCCACTCGACACGCTCGCCGACCGCGTCCGGGAACGCTTCGAGGGCGTGGTCGACCGGCTCATGTTCAGCCTTCCGGAGGGCACGCCCGCGGAGACAGTCGCGGCCGTGTTGGAGGCGGTGCGCGGGCCGCGCGCCGGGTAGCCGGCCTCGGGCCGGAACGGCGAGGTTCGACTGGTCACCGCGGCCCACCGACGAGCAGGCAGCCGAGGCCGTGAGGCCACGCGCTGCCGGGTCAGTCGGCTCGGTGCACGTCCAGACGCTGGAACTTCGGGTCGCGGCGCTCGAAGAAGGACAACGCACCTTCCACGGGGTCGGCGCGTTCGAACGACTCGTGCATCAGCGCGTCAGCCTGGTCGACCGCCTCCGCCAGGGCCTGCTGGAGGTGCTGGTAGACCAGCTGCTTCGACGCCATCATCGAGAACGGCGACGCGACCCGGGCTAGCTGCGCGATGTACGCGCGGCACTCGTCCAGCAGGCCTTCTGGCGGGACGACGCGCTGCGCGAGGCCGATGGCCAGCGCCTCCCGCGCGGGGACGACGCGGGACGTCCACAGCAGGTCAAGGGCGTGCGCCGGCCCGATGAGGCGTGGAAGCAGCCAGCTGACGCCCTGCTCCGCGATCAGGCCGCGACGGGAGTACACCGTCGTGAACCCCGCGGTGTCGGCGGCGAACCGCAGGTCGCAGGCCGCGGCCAGCAGGAACGCCCCGCCGGCGCACACCCCGTTCACCGCCGCGATCACCGGCTTACGGATCGCCAGCGGCCAGGTCAGCATCCGCGCCATGTCCGCCATGGCAGGGGAGCCGGGGAACGGCCCGCCCCAGCCCCCCTCGTCCGCTGGCCGCCGCGCGGCGTCAGGGCCTCCACTGACCTGGGCCTGCAGGACGGAGACGTCGAGGCCGGCCGAGAAGGCCCGGTCGCCCGCGCCGGTCAGCACGATCCCGACCACTCGGCGATCCTGCTCCGCGAGCGAGAACGCCTCCCGAAGCTCCCGCAGCGTCTGCCCCCGGAAGGCGTTCATGCTCCCGGGCCGATCGATCGTGACGACCGCGACGGGATCCTCGATCTCCAGGCGGACATCCTCGAACGCGGAAGCCGCCGTCATGCGCTGGGCGGGAGCTCGTAGAACTGGGTGGCCCAGCGGCGGTAGGCCATGTAGGGCTTCGCGTCCTGGATGGCGAGCACGGGGTGGTCGATGTAGTCCTGGTAGCGCCAGATCTCGAGGTCGTCGTCGAGGGTGGAGAGGAACTCCTTCTCGATGCGTTCGAGGACGTCGGGCGGCGGGGTGTCGGACTCGTCGCCGGGGAGGCGGGGCCACCAGATCGAGTAGAACATGTCCGAGCAGCCGTCCTCGACGGGCGTGGTCGCGAAGATCAGGCGGTAGTTGGTCGTGCCGTCGAAGGCGCTGATCGCGCCGCCGAGGCCGAACAGGTAGCTGTGGATGTTCAGCGCCATCGCGGCGGGGTCGTCGCTGCGCTTGTCGGGCCAGCCGGTCTCGAACAGCCAGCCGTGGTCGTCGGCCTGCCAGTCGACCAGGACCGGTGTGACGGTGGCGTGGTGGACGTAGCGGAAGTGCATGCTGTCCGCGGCGTTCTCGCCCGGGATCTGCGGGTGGACCGGTTCGCGTTCCATCTTGCGCGACATGGCTGGGTAGGGCGGGTAGTAGGCGCCCGGGTCGGTCTCGTACTGGGGGAAGATCCGAAAAATATCGGGCATCTCCCAGCCGGGCTCCGCGCCCTGGGGCTGGTGCCAGACGAACACGCAGCCGTACTGCTCACGGACCGGGTAGACCCGCAGCTGGGCGGCGCGGTTGGGCTTGTCCTGGTAGGGGATGTAGCGGTTCCGGCCGTCCGGTCCCCAGCCCCAGCCGTGGAACGGGCACTCGATGCAGTCGCCGTTGACCTTGCCGCCGTGCCCGAGGTGCGCGCCCAGGTGCCGACAGTGGGCCTGCATCACGTGAAGCTCGCCGTCGTCGTCCCGGTAGGCGACCAGCTCCTCGCCGAAGTACCGCAGCGACCGGACCGCCCCGGTGGCGAACTCGCCCGACCAGCCGACCATGAACCAGCCGGTGGGCTTCCAGGTGAACGGAACCTTCATCCGACTTCCCCTCGCTAAAAGCTCTAGATTTATCTAACACCCGCTCGGAGGGGTGGCAAGGACGTCACGACCTGGCACGAGCGAGCTGGACCGGTCATGTGCTCCTCGGCAGGGGCAGACGGGCACGTGGGCTGACCTGCGGATCTCGCCGGGGCGGCGCCCTGTGTGGATAATATATATAAAGATCTTAAGCGCCGAGCGTCCAGTCGGACGGATGGCGCCGGATCCGTCGCCCGGCAGGCGGCCGACCTCGGGAGAGACTGATGGACCTGTCGTTGGATGAGGCGTCCGCCGCGGCGCGGGACCTGGTCGAGGCCGTCCTTGCTCGCCATCCGGGCCTCGCGGCCGCGCGGGCCGCCGAGCCGCTGGGGTATGACCCGAAGCTCTGGGCCGAGCTTTGCGCGGCCGGGCTGCCCGGCCTGGCGGTCGGCGTGGAGCACGACGGCGGCGGCGCCGGCCTGCACGCGTCGGTGATCGCCGCGGTCGAGCTGGGCCGCGGGCTGGCGCCAGTGCCGTTCGCCGAGCACGTCGCGGCGGCGCGGCTGCTCGCCGCCGTGGCGCCGGGTCATCCCGACCTGCCGGCCGTCGTCGCGGGTGAGCTGGTCGCGACGCTGGCTACCCGGGTGCGCGCCGGTCTCGGCGTGGCGGTTCCAGCGGGTGCGGTCGCCGGCCTGGTGCTGGCGGTCGTCGACGGGCAGGTGGTCGCGAAGCGCGGTGAGCCGCCGGCCGCGACGGCCAATCAGGGGGACCTGCCCGTCGCCGACCGCGACCTGGCGGGTGCCGTGGTGCTCGGCGGGGAAGAAGCCGTGACGGCCTTCGCGCGGGCGCGGGCGGAGTGGTTGGTCCTGGTGGCCGGCTGGCTGGCCGGTCTCGCGGACGGCGCGCTCGGTCTCGCGACCCGGTGGGTGAAGGAGCGGGTCCAGTTCGGGGTGCCAGTCGGCTCCTTCCAAGGCGTCCAGCACGGCCTCGCCGACCTGCCGGGACTCGTCGACGCCTCCGCGCTGCTGGCCCGGGAGGCGGCCTGGAGCCTGGAGAGCGGGCAGCGGTCGGTGACCGGGGCCGACGGTCGCCAGCTCGCGTTCATGGCGGCGCTGTTCGCCACCGACGCCGCCCGGCAGTCCGCCGAGCGCGCGGTGCAGTACCACGGTGGGCTCGGGGTCGCCGTCGAGCACGACGCCCAGCTGTACTTCCGCCGCGCCCGCGCCTATCCGGCGCTGGCCGGCGCCCCGCGCGCCCTGGCCAGGGAGCTGGGCCGCGACCTCGTCGACAACCAGGCCGGCGACGACGTGGCGCCCACCGCGGCGGCGGCCCAGGCCGACGGCGGGCCCGGCTTCGCCCACAGCCCTGCCGTCGCGGCGTTCGCCGCCGAGGTGCGGGCCTTCACGCGGTCCTGGCTCACCGACGAGGTCCGCGCACAGGCCCGCCGGACCGGCACCGTGCACGTGCCCGCGCTGCACCGGGCGCTGGCCGAGCGTGGCTGGCTCGCCGCGTCGGCGCCGGGGGAGCGCGCCGCCAGGGATCCCTTCGAGCTGGGCGCCCTGTTCCGGGAGCTGGAGCTCGCCGACGCCCCGTACCACGGGATCGGCACCACCATGATCGTCGCCGGGGTGCTGGACCAGCTCGGGAGCCCGGCGCTGCGGGCCGAGGTGCTGCCTCGGCTGCTGGCCGGCGAGGCGACGGCGGTGCTCGGCTACTCGGAGCCGGGCGCGGGCTCGGACGTCGCGTCCGCGCGCACCCGGGCCGTGCCCGTGGACGACGCGCGGTCGGCCTGGCGGATCGACGGCCAGAAGATGTGGACCACGCTGGCGCACACCGCCGCGCACTGCCTGCTGCTGACCCGCACCAACCCCGACGTGCCCAAGCACCGTGGCCTGACGATGTTCCTGGTGCCGATGGACACCCCGGGGATCACGATCCAGCCGATCCACACGATCGCCGACGAGCGGACCAACGTGGTCTTCTACGACGACGTGATCGTCCCGGACTCCTGCCGGATCGGCGAGGTGGACGGGGGCTGGCGGGTCATGGCCGTCGGGCTGAGCCTGGAACGCGGCGTCATGGGCAGCACCGCGATGCTGGAGCCGCTGCTCGCCGCGGTGACGGCCTGGGCCCGGGTTCCAGGCCCGGCGGGAAGCTGGCTGGACGGAGAACGGCCGGGCGACGACCCGGCCGTGCTGACGGCGATCGCGCGGGCCCGTGCCGACGCCGAGGCCGCGTTCCTGCTCACCCAGTGGACCGCCTGGCTGAACGTCGCCGGCCAGTCTCCCGCGGTCGCCGGCACCATCGCGAAGCTGTTCGCCTCGACGGCCTACCAGCGGGCCAGCCGCGAGCTGCAGGACGTCGCGGGCCTGGGCGGCATCCTGCGGGCGTCGGCCACGGGCGGCGTCGTCGCGTCCGCCGCCGACGGCGAGATCGAACGGGCCGCCCGCCACTCGTGCGTCGTGACCATCCAGGGCGGCACCACCGAGATCGCCCGCAACCTGGTCGCCGAACAGCGCCTCGGCCTCCCCAAGACGCGCCAGGGCACCCGGTCCCAGGCCTGACCGGGAGCCGAGACCCATCCAGTGATGATGAACCGCTGGACCTGAAATATCTAGAGGTATAGAAAGGGCTGGGTCGGCGACGCCGTGCCCGTGCCGCGTGGCCGCGAAGGCGGCCGTGCGGCGTGCGCAGCGCTGAAGGAGAGAACTCGTGACTGTCCTCGTCGAGCAGCAGGGCGCCGTGCTGATCGTCACGCTCAACCGCCCCGAGCAGCGCAACGCTCTGGACGGCGCGACGATGGCCGGCGTCGGCCGGGCTCTCTCCGACGCCGAGGGCGACGACACGGTCGCCGCGATCGTGCTGACCGGTGCCGGTGACGTGTTCTGCGCCGGCCTGGACCTGAAGGCCTTCGCGTCGAGCGGCACCCAGCTCGCCGAGAGCGGTCCAGGCCTGGAGGTCTTCACCCAGCGGCTGTACCCGAAACCGATCATCGGCGCGGCGAACGGCCCCGCCGTCGCGGGCGGGTTCGAGCTGCTGCTGGCCTGTGACCTGGTGGTGGCCGCGGACAGCGCCCGCTTCGGGCTGCCGGAGGTGAAGCGGGGCCTGGTCGCGGCGGGTGGTGGCATCCTGAACCTGCCGCGCCGGCTGCCGCTCGCGCTCGCACTGGAACTGGGCCTGACCGGTGACCCGGTCGACGCGGCCCGGGCCTACGAGCTCGGGCTGGTCAACCGCGTCGTCCCGGCGTCCGAGGTGCGCGCCGAGGCCCTGAAGCTGGCCGAGCGGATCGCCGCCAACGCCCCGCTCGCGGTGCGGTTCACCAAGGAGCAGATGCGCACGGTCGGCGGCGGAACCGACCCTGAGGAGCTGAACCGCTTCCACAAGCTGATCGGCCCGATCTTCGGCAGCGACGACGCCAGGGAAGGCGCCGTCGCGTTCGCCGAACGGCGGCCGCCAGTCTGGACCGGTCGGTAGGCGGGCGCCCGGACACGGTTCCTGGCTCTTTGCGTTCCGGCCAGTACCGCGGCGGTGTTTCCACGGGCGAGGTCGTCAGTGTGGGACGAGTGAAATCCTCCCAGTCGGGAGAATGACGGCGCCGGGGCGGGGCGGTGATCGTTGGGGGGTACCTGTTCGCGACCTCCGCGCGGGCTGTTTCGATGATGAGGACAGCGTGCGCGACGCGCGAGCAGACCGGCCGCGTTACCGGGCGAAGGCCCGATGACGTGACGGCGCCCGCCCGGACGCGGCCGGTTGACCTGACCTGGGGAGTCTGATGGGCATCGGCAATCATGGCGCGGCACTGCGCGGGCGACCGGCACTCGACGCCGCCCGCGTCTCCCGCCTCGCGTCCGCCGGCCTGGTGTCGGAAGGTTCCGCGTGACCGAGCCCGCTTGGAAGCTCGCGGCCGCGGACGGGACTGTCTCCTGGCCGGAGAACTCGTTGGAGCGGCTGCGGTCCACGGCGTTACGCGCCATGCGGACCCATGCGGACCTCGACGGGGTGTGCACCGGCTGCGGAGGCCGGTGGCCCTGCTCGATCGTGGTTCTGGCGGACAGCAACCTGGCCCTGCTCGACCAGCCCGACTATTCCCGCGACGCCGTCGTCGCCACGGACAGCCTGGGAATCGACGCGACCCTGCCGACTCGCCTGCCCAGACCCCGCGCGGCCCTCGACGCGACGGTCGGCGAGCGGGCACGGCCTCCGGGCGGCAGGCAGAACTGGGCTGCCGACCGGTAGCGATGCCGGTCATTGCCACCTGCCAGCGGGTTCCCGGCATTCGCGTAAGGCAAAGCCGGCACGACTATTTGCTGCAGGGGCCTGATCTGGTCACGGCCAGGATGTGTCGCCGCGCAGGACGACACTGGTCCAGACCTCGCCCAGGGCGTCCGTTGTCGCGCTGATCTCCGGGTCGGTGGGCGTCGGGCCCAGCGACAACAAAACGTGCACGTTCATCATCGCCAGGGCGCGAGCGACGGCCCGCGCCCGTTCGCCGTCGAATCCGCGCCGCTCAACGAGGAGCTTCGCGCCGACCGTTACCAGTGGCTCCAGCAGCGTGGTGCGGGCCCGATCCACCTCGGCGTCCTCGGCGGCGGACCACCACACGGCGCGCAGCAGCGTCGCGTGCGTCGTGTACATCCGCGCGGCCTCGGCGAGCGCCGCCGTCCCGGCGACCAGCGGGTCCGCCGCGCCGGACCATCGCCGCATGCTGGCGTCGAGGTCGGCGCGCAACGGCGCGACCAGCTCGCGGATCAGCTCGGCCCGGTCGGCGAAGTGCACGTAGAAGGTCTTGCGGGTCATCCCGGTGCGGCTCATCACGGAGGCGACCGTGAAGTCGGCCGCCTGCCCGTCCTCGAGGACCGCGCGCGCCGCCTCCAGGATCTCCCGTCGCGCCACGGTGGGGGTTCGCCGCACCCTGCGCGCCGGGGGCCCTCCCGCATCTACTGCCACCGTGGCAGTATAGGTTCTTCCTACTGCCATGCCGGCAGTAGCGCGGTCCGTGGAGATCCGCGAGTCACGAAGGAAGGCGCCGATGACCGAGCACGGGCACCAAGAGGTCCTGTCCACCCCCGCCGGCCGCCGCAGGGCGCTCCGCTCCCCGGCTGTCTGGTTCTGCCTGCTGGTGGTCGGGGTCTTCGGCGTTCGAGCGGTGACCACTCTCGGAGCCGGAGCCAGCTGGACGACGCCCGGGACGGGCTGGCGTTCGGTCTGGCAGCTCGCCATGGTGGCGCTCGCCGCCGGCGGCCTGCTGTTCCCGCGCCGGCGGCTCTTCTGCGTCGTCGCGATCGGACTGACGTATGCCGCGGCCACTCTGCTCGAAGCGTCCGTCAGCAGCACGATCCTGATCGGCGCGATCCCGGTCGACATGCGCGACCGAGTGATCCATCCGCTGGTCGCGGCCCTGGCGGCCGTCTGCCTCGCTGCCCGGATCATCCGCTCGATGCCAGGCCTGCCAGTGTCGTCACCCAGGCCGTGATCGCGAGTCTGGCCCTCGGGTGGTTGCGCTGAGGGCCTTACTCGCGACCATGAGAGGGCGCAAACGGCGATCACCCCGCTGGGGCGACCTGCGTGGAGCCGGCGCTAGGCCTCGTCGAGGCTGCGCAGGATCGGGTTCAGCTGGTCGTTGAGCTCCCGGACGATGACGCTCACGGCACGCTCGGCGTGTTGCGGGATGTCCTTGTCGTGGGCTGGGAGCGGGGGTAGCTCGGCGACCGGAAGGGGCGTCTGCGCGAGGAGCACCGCGCGGAGGTAGGGATGCGCGGCCGTCTTCTCGGAAGACGGTTCCACGAACTGGCCGAAGACCTGTGGCCAGTCGCGCCAGCCGCGGTCGTGCTCCCAGGCGCGCGACGCGCTGAGCTGCCCGGGCCGCGGCGAGACCAGGCGGACGTGGGCGTCCAGCCCGCCGTCCCACTCGCCCCGGTGGCAGGAGGCGTCGAGGATCCGGCTGTGCCAGCGGACGAATCCGGGGTCCAGCCGCGGTTGCGTCGCGAGTTCCCAGGCCAGGCAGGCGAACCGGACCGGCGCGATGTCCTCGAGGGCCGGGCGGAACCGATCGCTGTTCGCCGCCACGTACGCGGCGTAGCGGCCGCCGGTGTCGCTGGACTGCGCCCGGTCGTAGTCATGATCGATCCAGAATGCGTTCCGCTCCCGCACGCCGTCCCCCTCGGGTCGCGTCGGTGCCGCCGGCAGGCAGGTCCCCTGACGTCAACCTAGTGCCGCCCTGGCCGGGGTTCTGTTGATCCGGCGCGGCATCGGTTGTTGTTTCTGCGCGTCCTACGGCTGGCGCCCGAGGAAGGTGCGTCGATATTCCCGGGGTGGCACCCCGCGGCGCTGGACGAACTGGTCGCGCAGGGCGGCGCTGCTGGTGTATCCGACGTGGTGGGCGATGTGCTCGACCGGCAGGTCGGTGGTCTCGAGCAGTTCCTCGGCCTGGTTGAGGCGTTGGTTGGTCAGCCAGGCGCGTGCCGGCCCGCTGGCTTGATCGCCGTTTTGGCCCTCAAGTGGTCGCAAAACCGTTGCGGTTACAGCCACGTAAGGGCCAAAACGGAGATCTTGCCGGTCTCGGGGCGAGGCCAGCGTTGTCGGCCGTGGCACTAGGCGGCCTGGTAGCCGGGGATGTCCTCGACGCGGCGGTAGACGGGCAGGCCCCGGTCCTGGGCGATCTGGACGTCCTGGTCGGCGCCGGTGGACTCGCCGGGCAGGCGCAGCACGGCGTCGCAGTTCTGGAGCAGGCGTTGCGCGGTGGGGTACATGACCTGTTCGGCGACCGGGTCGGTCGGGCCGGTGGCGCCCGCGCCGCGCAGCACGGGCAGCGCGACCCACTCTCCGATCATCGGGACGTGGCCGCTGCGGAAGATCGGCCAGGCGGCCTCCTCCAGGCGGGCCAGGTTGCGGGCCATCGCCTCGGGATCGTCGCCGGTGCCGGATCGGTAGGGCCCTGCGATAAGAATCAGCATGCCGCCGACAATATCGTGCATGAGTCGGCAAGAACAAGGGGAAACGTGCATGCTTGCTGCTCAACGCCGCGATCTTCTCCTCGGGCGCCTGCGCGCGGACGGCCGGATCGTCGCCAAGGACCTCGCGGCCGAGCTCGGCCTGTCGGAGGACAGCATCCGCCGCGACCTGCGTGACCTCGCGGCGGCCGGACTGTGCCAGCGGGTCTACGGCGGTGCGCTGCCCGTCTCGGCCGCGATCGTCGACTACGTCGGGCGCCAGGAGGTCGAGGTCTCCGGCAAGCAGCGCGTGGCCGTCGCGGCGGCCGCGCTGATCGAACCGGGCAGCACGGCCATCCTCGACGGTGGCACGACGACGTTGGCCGTCGTGCACGCGCTGCCCCTCGACCTGCGGGCCACCGTCGTGACGCACAGCCCGACCGTGGCGAGTGCGCTCGTCGGCCACCAGGACGTGGAGGTCTATCTGATCGGCGGCCGGCTGTTCAAGCACTCGATGGTCGCCTGCGGTGCCGCCGCCGTGGAGGCCGCGCGTGGGCTGCACGCCGACCTGTTCCTACTCGGCGTGACCGGCGTGCACCCCGAGGTGGGGCTGACCACCGGTGACGCGGACGAGGCCGCGATGAAGCGCGCGCTGGCCCGCCAGGCCGCGGACACCTACGTGCTGGCGAGCTCGGAGAAGATCGGCGCGGCGTCACGGTTCGCGGTGCTGCCCCTGGTCGACGTCGCGGGGATCATCACCGACGCCGCCCCGGACAACCCGACCGTGCGCGCCCTGGACGTGCGGGTGATCCACGCTTCGTAGTGGCCGCCGCCGCTCCGCCGGCATGACCGGCGAGGAACGCCAGAGCGACCGTCTGCTGGCCCGCGTCGCTGGTAAGAACATCGTTCCACGCCAGGGGGTGCCCCCGACTCTCGCTCACCGCATGTAGTGACAGTCTCTGTTTCGCTGTCGACTCGGAGACTGAAACGCTATTCTAATCGCGCCAGACGAGGTTCGCGGTTGGAGGAGCACAGTGCGCTGCCTGAGCGGGATGCGGTTGCCGTTGGTGGCGGCGCCGATGACGCAGGTCTCGACTCCCGCGCTGGTCGCCGCCGCGCGGGCGGCCGGCATCGTCGGTGCGTTTCCGACCAGCAACTGCCGCACGTCCGCGGAGCTCGACGAATGGTTCGACGAGATCGAGGCCACCACGGCCGCGCTTTCCAGCGGGCCAGCGGGGCCGTTGGCCGCCAACCTCATCGTGCACGGCTCGAACCGGCGACTGGACGACGACCTCGCCCTCGTCGCCCGCCGCCAGGTCGACTTCGTCATCACCAGCGTCGGCAGCCCGGTCCGGGTGGTGGCCGACCTGCGCCAGGCCGGGATCGCCGTGGTCGCGGACGTCGCGTCGCTGGCGCACGCCGAGAAGGCGTTGGCCGCCGGAGCCGACGGGCTCGTCCTGCTCAGCGCCGGCGCCGGCGGCCACACCGGCTGGGCCAACCCCTTCGCCTTCGCCCGCGCCGTCCGGCGCTTCTACGACGGCCTCCTCGTGCTGGCCGGAGGTGTCAGCGACGGAGCCGCGCTGTGGGCGGCGATCGCCCTCGGCTACGACCTCGGATACATGGGAACCAGGTTCATCGCGACAGCCGAGGGCGGTGCGTCGCCCGCGTGGCGGCAGGCGGTCGTCGACGCGCGGCTCGACGACATCACCGTCGGAATGTCGCCCACCGGCGTCAAGGCCAGCCTGCTCCCCGCCCACGGGAGCGCCGGCCACACCGTCTCAGGAGTGGACGCCGTGACGACCGTCCGCCAGGTGGTCGACCAGACCGAACGCGAATGGGACGACGCCCGCGCCCGGACATCGCGCGCACTCACCCAGCCGGCGAACCCGCCCGCCCAGCGCCCTGCCTAGGAGGTACTCACGATGACGAGAATCGCGGGATCCACTCTGCCGCCGGTGCACCCGTTCGTCGGCATGGACCTGACGACCGTTCTCGCCGAGCGCGTCCGCCGCCGCCCCGACCACCTGATGCTGATCTGGGAACCGGCCGACGCCGCGCCGCGGACCTGGACCTACGCCGAGTTCGCCCACGACGTCGCGGCCACTGCCGCCGGCCTGGCCGCTCGCGGCGTCGGGCCCGGCGACGCGGTCATCATCCATCTGGACAACAGTCCCGGCTTCCTGCAGGTGTGGTTCGCGTGCGCTCGGCTCGGCGCCGTCGCGATCGACGTCAACACCCGGTACGCGCAGGACGAGCTCGCCCACGCGGTCGAGATCACCGGTGCGGTCGGCATCGTGACGGACGCGCGGCTGGGCCTCGCGGACAGCTCGACGGCGGCCCGGCTGGGCTGGATCGCGCGGCTGGACCCGGCCACGGGCACGGTGCCGGACCTGTTCGGCGACCCGGCGGACGCGCCCACCCGGACCCCCGACCCGGGAGCTCCGCTGTGCGTCCAGCTCACCTCGGGCACGACGTCCCGCCCCAAGGCGGTGCTCTACACCCACGCGAACGCGTTGTGGGCGGGGCAGCTGGGGGCGACGACGTGGCGGCTGTCCTCGGAGGCCGTCCAGTTCGTCTACGCGCCGCTGTTCCACACCCATGCGCTGTGCTGGCAGTTCCTCCCGACCCTGTGGGCCGGCGGGACGACGGTGCTCGTACCGAAGTTCTCGGCGAGCCGGTTCTGGGAGGTCTCCGTCCGCAACGGCTGCACCCACACCGGCCTGTTGGGGCTTCCTTTCACGTTGCTGGCCGAGCAGCCCGTGCCGGCCCACAGCTACCGCAGCTGGATCTTCGGCTTCGAGTACCCGCAGGTCGATGCTCGCTACGGATTACGGCTCCTCAGTGCCTGGGGAATGACCGAGGTCGTCGCCACCCCGATAGCCGGCAACCTGGACAGCCCGGGCGAGCCGCTCGAGATGGGGCGCGCCGCCCCGGCCTACGAACTCCGGATCGCCGACCCGACCGGCGTTCCCGTCGCGCCGGGCGAGACAGGGGAGCTCCTCGTCCGTGGCGTCCGCGGGCTGTCGCTGTTCGCCGAGTACCTGGGCGACCCGAAGGCCACCGCGGAAGCGTTTCTCGACGGCTACTTCCGCACGGGTGACCTGGTCACGCTGACGCCCACCGGCGGCCTGAAGTTCGCCGGCCGGGCCAAGGACATGCTGAAGGTCAGCGGCGAGAACGTCGCCGCGGCCGAGATCGAACGGGTCATCGCCGCGGTCACGGACGTCACCGCGGCCGCGGTCGTCGGGCGCCAGGACCGGTTCCGCGGCGAGGTCCCCGTCGCGTTCATCACCGCGCCCGACACCGCCTCGCCCACCGAGCTGACCGACCAGGTACTGGCCGCGTGCCGCGCCCAGCTGGCCGACTTCAAGGTTCCCCACGACGTCTACCTCGTCGACGAGCTGCCCCGCGCCACCCTCGACAAGATCTCCAAGGGCGTCCTACGCCAATGGGCCGAGCAACGAGCCGAAGCGGCCTCATCGCACGCGACGCGGTGATCGTCGCTTCAGGTCAGGTTCGAGCGGAAGGTCGCTCCGCGAGGTTCGGGCCGACTGGGATGTCGCCGCGGAGGGTGATGCGGTGCATGATCCGTTGGAAGTCGCCGTAGTCGTGGTCGGCGTAGTGGGCGGTGCTGCGGTTGTCCCAGAGCACGACGTCGCCGGGCCGCCAGTGGTGACGGACCAGGTGTTCGGGCCGGGTGATGTGCGCGAAGAAGATATCGAGCAGCCCCCGGCTCTCGGCGTCGCTCACCCCGGCGATCCGCACGGTGAAGCCAGGATTCACGAAAAGCGACCGCCGGCCGGTCTCGGGGTGCACCCGCACGACGGGGTGCCGGACAGGAACCAGGGTCCGAACCTGCGTTCCGTCCCAGTCGTTGCCCTCGCCGCCGCGGCGGTTGGCGAGGTACTCACCGAACTCCCGGTTCCCGTCGTGGATGGCCTCCAGCCCGTCCGCGAGTGCGCGCACTGACGGCGAGAGCGACTCGTAGGCCTGTTCCAGGTCGACCCAGTTCGTGGCGCCGCCGAGGTCGGGCAACCGCACCGCCCGCAGGATCGACGCCATGGGCGGTCGGGCCATGAACGTGACGTCGGTGTGCCAGACGTCGGATGTTCCGCCGTCGTGGCTGTCCAGTTCGTAGATCTCCGGGTGCTGTGAGTCTGCCCCCGGCACGACCGGATGCGAGGTCGTCACCTCGCCCAGCGCCCGGCCCAGCGCGACGTGGTCGTCGGCGTCGAGATCCTGATCCGGAACGAACAGCACCTTGTGGGTGACAAGGGCCGTGCGCAGCTCCTCGGCCCCGCCGGAACGCGCCAGCGTCCGCAGGTCCAGGCCGTCGAGGCGTGCCCCGATCCGGGGGGTGAGCCGCTCGGCCCGCCAGGCCGCGCTGTCCGTGGTACCGCGGGTGCCGGCGTCGTTCCGCGAGGCTCGCGCGGCCGCTGGCCGGGGCGCGGCGGGTGGACGTCGGTCGTCGGTGACGCCTGGCATGTCGCTCTCCTCGGTCGGCGCGGTGTCGGTTCCTCCCCAACAGCGCAGTTGACAGCCACTATTCCGATCTGGATTGTGTGCAAGGTGATGATTGAGTTCAGGGGGACGCGTCGGCGTCACGTCGATCTCGGTCACGTCACGAGCGCCAGCTGTCCCGTCACGATGTGTTGATGGCCGGCGGCTCAGCCGCCGGCCGAGATGCTCCCGATCCGGCAGATCGAGTGCCGATCGCCCCCACATCGTCCGCCGCATGATCATCGTTCGCCGCAGGCGCGCGCCGCCCCTGACGGTGCGTGCCGGCCCGCGTGCGCGGCCTCAGCTTCCCTCAACCTGGAGATACCCCTTCATGCGCAAGACCCTTCTTGGCATCTCCCTGCTCACCGCCGGAGCGCTGGCCCTCGCCGCCTGCGGCTCCTCTGGCTCGTCCGGCTCGGCTGGTTCGTCGGCCTCCGCGGGTTCGTCCGGCACGAACCCGACCCTCGGCGTCGGGTACTTCCAGAGCGCCACGGTCGGTCCGGAGGTGCTGGTCGCGGGGAACTCCGACCTGGCCGGCAAGATCGACGGGAAGATCAAGCTCACCCCCATCGACTCCGGCGTCGCGGGCCTCGCCGAGCTGCGCGGTGGCGCGTTCCCGTTCGTCTCGGGCGTCGGCAACCCGCCGGTGGTGGGAGCGATCGCCAACGACACCAAGTTCAAGGTCATCTACGCGGAGTACTTCGACGCCGCGCAGCTGATCGTCGGCCCCGACATCAAGGCCAACGGCGACCTCGCCGGCAAGACCGTCGGTGACCTCCAGGGCTCCTCGGAGGACTTCGAGATCCGCGGCTGGCTGTCCAAGCAGGGGCTCACCGACAAGACCAAGGTCGTCGGCTTCCCGAGCGAGGCGGCGGTCGCGGCGGCGTTCAAGGCCGGCCGGATCGACGGTGCCTACGTCGAGATCGCCCAGGCTCTCGACCTGAAGGCCAACAACTCGGGTCGGCAGGTCGTGACGGCCGAGGAGATCGCGAAGCTCGGCTTCCCGTCGCTCAACGTGCTGGGCGTGACCGACGACTTCGCGGCCAAGAACCGCCCGGTCGTGCAGCAGTTCGTCTGCCAGATCATGCACGCCCAGGCGATCAGCACCGGCCCGCAGGCGGACGCGTACATCACCAAGGCTTCCGGGCTGACCGGCTCGCCCGCCTCGCAGGCCATTCCCGCCACGAAGATCATCCCCTTCGTGCCGGCCAGCGAGGAGTTGTCCTGGTTCAAGAAGCCGGGCGGCACGCTGGCCGACGGTGAGATCGCCAAGGCCTACGCGCTGACCGGGCAGTTCCTCAAGGACCAGGGCCGCGTGACGACCGTCCCGACGGCCGCGCAGATCACCGCCCACCTCGACTCCAGCTACGTCGAGCAGGCCCTGAAGGACAACTGCGCGTCGTGACCACCACCCAGCAGGCGCGGGCGGGCGCCGGCACCAGACCCGCCGTCGAGATCATCGGTGTGCGCAAGCAATTCGCCGGACGCTCGCGCCGGGCGCCCGCGCGCCTCGCGCTCGACGGGTTCGACCTGGCGGTCGCGCCCGGCGAGTTCCTGTGCCTGCTGGGACCGTCCGGCTGTGGCAAGTCGACGTTGCTGAACATGCTCGCCGGCTTCTCCCACCCGGACGGCGGTGAGGTGCTCGTCGACGAGCGGCCGGTCACCGGTCCCGGTCCCGACCGTGGCGTGCTTTTCCAGACGCCGATGCTTTTCCCCTGGCTCAGCGTGCTCGACAATGTGCTCTACGGGCCGCGAGCCCGTCACGAGCTCGACGCCGAGACGCGCGGCCGGGCCGTCGAACTGCTCGAGACGGTGGGCCTCGGCGATGCCCGGGACGCCTACCCACACGAGCTCTCCGGTGGCATGCGGCACCGGGCGGCCTTCGCCAGGGTCCTGGTGAACCGCCCGCGGCTGCTGCTGATGGACGAGCCGTTCGGCGCGCTCGACGCGATCACTCGGGTCGCGATGCAGCGGTTCCTGCTCGACCTGTGGCAACGGGACCGGATCACGATCGTGTTCGTCACCCACGACGTCGAGGAGGCGGCTCTGCTCGGCGACCGGGTCTGCGTCATGTCGGGAAGTCCCGGCCGGACCCGGGCGGTCATCGACATCGACCTGCCCCGGCCCCGCAGCATCGCCGACACGGAGACCCTGGAGTTCGTGCGGCTCAAGCGCCAGATAAGGGAGGCGCTCGAAAGTGAGCACTGAGGTGTCACCCAGTTCCCAGGCCGCCGGGGCGATGCACGGCCTGCCGGGAGGCGATGCACAGCTCGCGGCGCGGACGATGACGGAGGCAACGATCACCCTGGCCGGGGACCGCGCCCCGGCCCGAACGTTCTCCTGGTCCCGGGTCGCGTACGGGGTGCTCGGCCTGGTTCTGGCCGCGGCGGTCTGGGAGGTCGGGTCCTACCTCAAGGACGACCCGGTGATCCTGCCGACGGTGCAGAAGACGGTGAGTACCTTCTGGCACTACCTCTTCCAGAAGTACCCGGCGGTGCAGGGCAAGACGCTCTGGCAGCACGCGCTCGTCAGCGCGGCGCGCATCCTCGCCGGCTGGGCCGCCGGCGTCGTCCTGGGCGTCGCCATCGGCGGGATCATGGCCTCGGTACGGGTCATCCGGCACCTGCTCGACCCGATCATCGAGATCACCCGGCCGTTGCCGCCGCTGGCCTTCATCCCGCTGTTCATCGTGTGGTTCGGCATCGGTGAGACGCCGAAGTTCATCCTGATCCTCATCGGGGTGGTGCCCGTGATGATCATCGCGACGGTGTCGGCGCTCGACGCGGTCCCCAAGGAGCTGGTGCAGGCGAGCCGCAGCCTCGGCGCCTCGCCGCTGTGGTCGCTGCTGACCGTCCGGCTGCGCAGCGCGCTGCCGTCCATCATCACCGGCATGCGGTTGGCGATGGGGGGCGCGTGGACGAGCATCGTGGCGGTGGAACTGATCGCCGCGACGAGCGGCCTCGGCTACCTGATCAACAATGCCGGCGTGAACCTGCAGACACCGCTCGTCCTTTCCGGCATCCTCGCCATCTCGGTGCTCGGCATCGCCTTCGACGGCCTGCTGCGCCTGCTGCACCGCTTCGCCGACCCCACGACCCGCTGACCGACGGGCCGCTGAGCACACGACCGCTGACGGAAAGGGCCGCTGATGTCCCTGCACCTGCACTGGTATCTGCCCACGAACGGCGACGGCCGGGGGATCGTCGGCTCCGGCCGCGCGGGTTCGAGCGGCGTCGGCGACTCGGAGGCCGTCGAGCGTCTCCCCGACATCGACTACCTCGCCCAGATCGCCCGCTCGGCCGAACAGCTTGGCTTCGAGGCGATGCTGACCCCGACCGGCAGCTGGTGTGAGGACGCCTGGCTCACCACCGCCGCGTTGTCGCAGGTCACCTCGCGGCTGAGGTTCCTGGTCGCGTTCCGCCCGGGGTTCCTCAGCCCGACGCTGGCCGCCCAGCAGGCCCAGACGTTCCAGCGCATCTCGGCGGGACGGCTGTACCTGAACGTGGTGACGGGCGGCGACCCGGTCGAGCAGCGCCGGTTCGGTGACTTCCTCTCCCACGACGAGCGTTACGCCCGCACGGCCGAGTTCCTCCAGGTGCTGCGCGGCGCGTCCGGCGGGACGCCGTTCGACTTCGACGGCAAGTACTTCCAGGTCGAGGGGGCGACGTCCCGACCGAGCCGGTGGGGGACACCGCCGGTGTTCTTCGGCGGCGCGAGCCCGGCCGCCGAGGACGTCGCGGCCGCGCACGCCGACGTGTACCTCGCCTGGGGCGAGACGCCGCCGCAGCTGAAGGAGCGGCTCGACCGGATGCGCGAGAAGGCGGCAGCCGCCGGGAACGACGACCTGCGGTTCGGCATCCGGCTGCACGTCCTCGGCCGCGACACCGCGGGCCAGGCCTGGGACGAGGCCAACCGGATGATCGAGAACCTCAGCCCGGAGCGGATCGCGTCGGCGCAGGCCGATCTCGCGAAGATGGACTCGGTCGGGCAGCGGCGCATGCAGGACCTGCACGGGGGCCGCCGCGAGGACCTGGAGATCTACCCGAACCTGTGGGCTGGCTACGGCCTGGTCCGCGGCGGCGCCGGGACCGCGCTGGTCGGCAGCCACGAACAGGTCGCCGAGCGCCTCGAGGAGTACCACGCGCTGGGCATCGACCACGCGATCCTCTCCGGCCAGCCACACCTGGAGGAGGCCTACTGGTTCGGCGAGGGCGCCGGCCGCCTGCTACGCCGCCGCGGCGTCGTAACGGAAGTCCAGCCGCCCGTCCCGGTCCCGACGACCTGAACCGCGGCTCCTAGCCGGTGGGCGGGGTCCGAAGGCCGGTGTAGCTGGCGGCGGCTCCCTGGCTGCGGCGGCCGGCGCGGACCTGGTCGACGGCCGCGCGCAGTTCCGCGAGCAGCTCGTCGACGATGTGCACGTGGTACGGGGAGACCATCAGGTGCAGGCCGCCGGGCTGCCGGTTGAGCCACCACCGCCGTTCCTCCAGGACGTCGGCGACGGCGGCGAGATCGACGTCTTCGCTGGCGAACTGGAACACCGCCGCGTCGGGCCGGATCGTCAGGCGCAGCCCGTCGATGCTCTCGATACCGGCGACGAGCCGCCGCGTCGCGTCGCGGACCGCCCGCGCCTTGGCCAGATAGCCCTCGACGCCGTGGTACTTCAGCGCGGCCCACGCGCCGGCGATGGGGGGCGCCGGGCGGGTGCCGGCCGGTGTCGCCGTGGCGTACAGGCCGCCGCCCCAGACCCCGTCGTCGAACCACACCCGCTTGAACGCCAGGTCGGGATCGCGCCACAGGATGGTGGACGCGCCCTTGAAGCTGTACCCGTACTTGTGGATGTCGGCGCTGATGCTCGTCACTCCCGGGACGCGGAAGTCCCACGGCGGCACCGGTTCACCGAGGCGCTCCCAGAACGGCAGCAGCAGGCCGCCGAGGCAGGCGTCCACATGGCAGAGCACGCCCGCCGCTGCCGCCGCGGCGGCGATCTCCGGCACCGGGTCGATCACGCCGTAGGGGTAGCAGGGGGCGCTGGCGACGACCATCGCCGTGTCCGGACCGATCGCGGCCCGGATCGCCGCCGCGTCCGCCCGGAAATCCGGACCGACGTCGACCCGCGTCTGGCGGACGCCGAGCAGGTGGCAGGCCTTGGCGAACGCGGGATGCGCGGTGCGGGCCGTGATGATCTCGGGCGTCTCGACGCCGCGCTCCTGGGCCACGGCCCGTGCCACGGACACCGCGACGAAGATCGACTCTGTGCCGCCCGACGTCAGCCCGCCGGCCCCGGGCGGTCCGTGCAGCAGGCCGGACACCATGTCGGCGGCCTCCTGCTCAAGGCGCGCGAGACTCGGGAAACGGAACGGGTTGAGCGCGTTCTCGGCCAGGTACTCGCGGCTGACGGCGGCGAGGAGCTCCTCCAGCTCGGGGTCGTCCGGGTGGTAGATCAGGCTGAAGATCCGCCCCTCCCGCCACGGAGCGTCATCGTGTCGGTTCGCCCGGACGCTCGCCAGAACGTCGGCCGCCGGCGTGCCCTGCGTGGGCAGTGACTCGCTGGACGTCATCGGTCAGCCTCCCGTTCTCAGCGGCCGCCACCCCTCCGACCTCGACCGAGGCTACCGATGCGCGAGTCGTGCCGCGGGCCGCCGGCCAGCGCGGGAACGGGTGGGCGCGGGCAGAACCGCCGGACGCTTCAGTCGCGTTACAAAACGGCCGAGGTGGCGCGGATTGGAGTTAGCGTGCCGACCGTGACGACAGACCACATCGCGGGGCACCTGCGACCCGGCGGTTCCCCACCCGGTGGTGTGCGCGACAGCGCCGGGGTGAAGGTGGAGCAGCACCGCCTGCCGACGACCTACGCCGCGTTCGCCGCGCTGCCCGCGGCGACCGCCGAAGAGACGGCGGCGGTGGCGCAGGTCCTCGCGCGTTTCGGTCATGCGATCGACAACGCCGACCAGGAGCTGCTCGCCCAGGTCTTCGTCGACCCGCCAACCCTGGAACCGGCGACGTCGCCCTCCCACCACGTCGTCAACACCGAGGTCAAGCACGTCCCCGCCGGCCTGGCCGCCTGGAGCCGGCTGGTGACGATCGCGGGCGACGGGAGCGTGGCGAGCGCCGACGTCCTCGACGTCCTGGCCGAGACGCCAGCCGGCTGGCGGGTGGCCCGGCGCACCGTCCACCCACGCCACGGCGGCCCGGCCGTCATCGGAGACGGCGACGGGGAGGCGCCGTGGGCGTGACGGTGGTGCCGGTCGACGCGGCCACCTACGCCGAGGTCTGCGACCTGCTCGCCCGGCATCCGCACCTGTTCGACAACCTCGCCCTGGCCGCCGTGCCCGGGGCGTACACCGCCGACGCGGTGATGGGTGAGGCGCCGCTGGCGCAGGTCGTCGGTGGGCTCCCGTTCGGGCGGGTGATGTTTCCGCACCACACCACGGACGTGGCCGTCCACCGGGTCGACGACGACACGCTGCGGGTCTGGGCGAAGTACTTCGTGATCCGCGGCGACGGCACGGCTGGGTCCGGCGACTACCAGGACACCGTGGTGCGCACCCCGCTGGGCTGGCGGATCGCCGAGCGGCAGGTCACGCGCGGCAACCGCCCGGACGACGACCCCGACGGCCCCTCGACGCGGAGCCTGTCCACGGCCACCTGGCTGGCGCCGCTGCCGGCGGGCGAGGCGGCGCCGGTCCGGGCGGCGTCATGAGGTTCATCACGATCACGCTGATCGTCCATGCGCCGGATCCGATCACCGGCAAGGTGCCGAGCACAGCGGACCGGTTCCGCGCGGTACTCGACAGCGCGCTGTTGGCGGAGGAGCTCGGCTTCGACGGGTTCGGGGTGGGGGAGCGGCACGAGCGCCCGTTCATCTCCTCGTCGCCGACAGTGGTGCTGAGCCACATCGCCGCGTTGACCCGGCGGATCCGGCTGTTCACCGCCGTGACCACGCTGAGCCTGCTCGACCCGGTCCGCGCCTTCGAGGACTACGCGACCCTCGACCACCTGGCCGGCGGCCGGCTGGAGCTGATCATCGGCAAGGGCAACGGCGCGGCCCAGCGCGACCTGTTCCACGTCACGCCCGAGGACCAGTGGGACCGCAACGCCGAGTCGTACGAGGTCTTCCGCCGGCTCTGGCGAGACAACAAGATCACCTATGACACCCGGTTCCGCCCGCCGCTGCACGAGGCCGAGGTCTGGCCCCGCCCGCTGCAGCGACCGATCCGGATCTGGCACGGCAGCGCCACCAGCAAGGAGTCGGTGGACCTCGCCGCCCGGTACGGCGACCCGTTGTTCTCGGCCAACGTCACCAACCCGATCGAGCCCTACGCCGAGCTCGTCCACTACTACCGCGAGCGCTGGGCCCACTACGGCCACGACCCGGCGGCGATCGCCGTGGGTGCCGGCACGGCGGGCTACTACGCCGCCCGTAACTCGCAGGACGCGCTCAACGCCTACCGACCGGTCTTCGAGGGCCAGCTCGCCTTCCAGAAGAGCCTCGGGATGCAGCCGGTCTTCCCGACCCTGGAGGACTTCGTCGAGCGCAGCTCGGCCCTGATCGGCAGCCCGGCCCAGATCGTCGAGAAGGTGCACCGCTACCACGAGCAGTTCGGGCACAGCGTCCTGCACCTGCACGCCGAGGCCAGCGGTCTCACCGCCGCCCAGCACCGGGCCAGCCTGGAGCTCTTCCAGTCCGACATCGCGCCCGTGCTGCGCCGGGAGATTCCCGACCCGCCCTGGGGCTGGGGGCCGGGCCCGATCGGTCTGCCCGAACTGCCCTGATCGGCGGCGAGACCCGCCGGCTTCCGAGCGAGGCGGAGGCTGCCGGGCGGCTGGCGGCCTGCGGGCGATAGTGTGGGGCCAGGCGGCCCGCGGGCCGCCGCGGCGGTGGGGCCCGCCGTACCCGAACCGCGGCGTTCGCGCCGCCAACGGTCCCTACTTGTGACGAGTCACGCCCGAGGCTGAGCCTTGGGCGCCGCGCAGGTAGGAGGTTGACCGTGACCGAGGTCGAGCGGGCAGCCCAGCCATCGGATCCTGATGTCGATCTGCATGTCCCGGTGCAGCGGGGTGAGCTGCGTCGGGCGCCGGTCACGCTGCTTCTGGCGATCTCCGCTGGCGGGGTGCTGGGGTCCTGCGCCCGTTACGGGGCGGCGTTGGCGTGGCCGACATCCGCTGGGGCGTTCCCGTGGACGACGTGGGTCGTGAACGTGTCCGGCTGCGCCGCGATCGGCGTGCTGATGGTCCTGATCGCCGAGGTGCGGACCGCGCACCCCCTGGTCCGTCCCTTTCTCGGCACCGGCGTCCTCGGCGGGTTCACGACGTTCTCCACCTACGCGGTGGACACGCAACGGCTGCTGGACACCGACCGGCCCGGCCTGGCGCTCGGCTATCTGGCCGCGACGATGGCCGGCGCGCTCGGTGCCGTGTGGATCGCGGCGACGGCGACGCGGCGACTCGCGAGGGGGCGGGCATGACACGACTGACCGGCCGGGCGCTGCGGCTGACGGTGTTCATCGGAGAGAGCGACCTCTGGCACCACCGGCCACTGTCCACGGAGATCGTGCACCGGGCGCATCACGCCGGCCTCGCCGGCGCCAGCGTCTTCCATGGCGTCGAAGGGTTCGGCGCGTCCTCGATCGTGCACACCACCCGTCTTCTGTCACTGAGCGAGGACCTGCCCGTCGCCGTCGTCATCGTCGACGACGAGACCCGGATCCGCGGCTTCCTGCCGGAGCTGGACGAACTCGTCGGCGAAGGGTTGGTCATCCTCGACGAGGTCGAGGTCATCCGCTACGTCGGACGGAAGGGCGACCGGTGAACTGGCTGCTCGTCATCGCGGGCGCCGCCGTCGGAGCTCCGCTGCGCTACCTGACCGACCGGGCCGTGCAGACGCGCCACGACACGGTCTTCCCCTGGGGCACGTTCGCCGTCAACGTCACCGCGAGCCTGCTGCTCGGATTCATCACCGGCGCGGTCACCGCCGGCGCGGCCTCCCCGCGGGTGGCGATCCTGGTCGGGACCGGGCTGTGCGGGGCGCTGAGCACCTACTCGACGTTCTCGTACGAGACGTTGCGGCTGGCCGAGACCGGCTCCCGGGCGCTCGCCGCCGCGAACGTCGTCGGGAGCGCGCTCGCCGCGCTCGGCGCCGCTGTCCTCGGCGCCGCGCTCTCCCAGGCACTGTGGGGGTAGCCGGTCCGGCGTCGCGCGGGGACTAGCCGGTCCGGCACCGTAGGGCGGCGGCGACTGCGGCGGCGAAGGCCATGGTGAGGGCCGACGGCTGCGGGACTTCCGGGCGGACGAGCGCGATCGATCGCGCGATGACCGGCTCGTCGATGGGGACGACGGCGATCTGGGCGAAGGCGACCAGGGGCAGCACGGCGCGGGTGACGGCCGAGACGCCGAAACCGGAGGCGACGAGGCCGCCAGCCGTGGCGACGGACGTCGTCTCGATGCGGTGCGTGGGTGCGGCTCCGGCACGGGCGAACGCGTCGTCGGCGAGGCGGCGCAGGCTGGTGCCCGACTCGATGGCGATGAAGGGATGACGCGCGAGCTGTTTCCAGGTGGTGCGGCCGGCGGCGTGCAGCTCGTGGCCGGGCGGCACGATGGCGATCATCTCGTCGTCGCCGACGACCTGAACGTGGAGGCCGCGGACCGGGCCGGGGTCCTCGGTGAGCGCGAGGTCCGCGCGGCCGTCGTGGAGCTGCCGTAGGACCTGGGAGGCGTTGCCTTCCAGGACGCGGACGCCTACCCGGGGCCGTTCGGCGGCGAAGGCCGCGGCGACGTCGGGCAGGACGGTCGCCGCGAGCGACGGCAGGGCGGTGACGTGCAGGGTGCCACCGCGGCCGTCGACGTAGGCGGCGAAACGGCCGAGGCCGTCATCGAATCCGCCGACGATGTCGCGGGCGACGGCGAGGAACTCGCGCCCCTGGGTGGTGGGGGTGACCGAGCGCGTCGTGCGGTCGAACAGGCGCGTCCCGACGGTGCGCTCGACGTCCTGCACGGTCCGGCTGAGCGCGGGCTGGCTGAGCAGCGTCCGTGCCGCCGCCGCGGTGAACGATCCGGTCTCGGCGACAGCGAGCACGGATCGCAGCTGAGCGATCGTGAGGTCCCTCGCGACCGTGAGAGCTGCTGTGCGCGGATGATCCATGTCTGTGATGCATAAAAGCATACGCTTTTGGTCTTTGCCTCGCATGCATCGTCCGGGCCAGGATCGGCGCCGGAGGTGGTGTGGTGAGGACGATCCGGATCGGAGTCGGCGCGGGCTTCGCCGACGATCGGATCGCCCCGGCCGTGGACCTGGCGGACCGCGGGGAGCTGGACTACCTCGTCTTCGAATGCCTCGCGGAACGCAGCATCGCGCTCGCGCAGCTGGAGCGGCGCCGGGATCCCGACGGTGGCTGGAACGAGTGGCTCGACGAGCGAATGGACGCGGTCCTCGAACCGGCGGGGCGGCACGGCACCACGATCATCACGAACATGGGTGCCGCGAACCCGCTCGGCGCGGCCCACCGGGTCGCGGCGCGGGCCGCCGCGTTGGGGCTGCACGGCCTGCGGATCGCGGCGATCACGGGCGACGACGTCCTTCCGGCCGTGCGGAGCGCCGACCCTCCCCTACTGGAGCGCCCGGGGCGGGTGTCGTCGCTCCCCGAGGTCATCTCCGCGAACGCGTATCTGGGAATGGACGCGCTGCTGGGCGCCCTCGACCAGCGCGTCGACGTGATCGTCGCCGGTCGGGTCGCGGACCCGTCGCTGTTCCTCGCCCCGCTCGTGCACGAGTTCGGCTGGGCGCACGACGACTGGACCCGGCTCGCGGCGGGAACCGCGGTCGGCCACCTGTTGGAGTGCGCCGGCCAGCTGACGGGCGGCTATTTCGCCGATCCCGGCGTCAAGGACGTCCACGACCTGGCCGGGCTCGGGTTCCCACTCGCCGAGGTGCGCGCGGACGGCTCTTTCGTGGTGACGAAGCTGGCGGGCACCGGTGGCGAGGTGTCGGTCGCGACGGTGACCGAGCAGCTGCTCTACGAGATCCACGATCCCGCGCGCTACGTCACCCCGGACGTCGTCGCGGACTTCTCCGCGACCGAGCTCACGCAGGTCGGGGCCGACCGGGTGGCCGTGACCGGTGTCCGGGGCACGGCTCGGCCCGAGACGCTCAAGGTCTCGGTGGGTTACCTCGACGGCTTCGTCGGCGAAGGGCAGATCTCCTACGCCGGCCCCAACGCGGTGGCACGGGGCCGGCTCGCCCTCGACGTCGTGCGGGAGCGACTGTCCCGCGACGCCAGTCCGGTGCAGGAGGCCAGGTACGAGCTGATCGGGGTGGACTCCGCGTTCCCAGGGGCTGGCACCGGAGGGTTCCCCGGGGCAGGCACTGAAGGCCAGCCGGGCGAGGTGCGTGCTCGCGTCGCGGCCCGGACTCCGGACCTGCGCAGTGCCCGCCGGGTCGGGCAGGAGGTCGCGGCGCTGTGGCTCAACGGGCCCGCCGGCGGCGGCGGCGTGACCCGCACGGCCACCGAGGACGTCGGCATCGCCTCGGTCTTCCTGCCCCGCGTGGACGTGACGGCCCGGACGACGCTGATCGGGTCTGACGAATGAGGCTCTACGAAGTCGCCCACGCCCGCGCGGGCGACAAGGGCAACATCTCCGACATCTCCGTGATCGCCTACCGGATCGCGGATTTCGACCACATCCGCCGGCACGTGACCACCGAACGCGTGCGCGCCCATTTCGGCGAAAGCGTTCGCGGTGCCATCGTGCGTTTTGAGCTCCCGCAACTGGCGGCGCTCAAGTTTGTCCTGCATGACGCACTCGACGGCGGCGTGACGCGATCACTCGCGCTGGACAGCCACGGCAAGACGCTCAGCTTCTGGATGCTCGAACTCGACCTGCCCGCGCCCCCACGCCGGACCGACGATGACAGCACGGTCGCGTGAACGCGTGCTCCGCCGCTGTGCCCTCGCGGCGAGAAGACAACGAATGGATCAAGGAACTGCCGGGAGCTCACGATGATGATCGACCCTTACCTGGTCGACACGCCCGCGGGGACGCTGCGCGGAACCTCGCGGGACGACGGTGGCGTGTTGTTCGCCGGGATCCCGTTCGCCGCCCCGCCCGTCGGGCCACTGCGACTGCGCCCGCCACGGCCCGCCCGGCCGTGGTCGGGCATTCGGGACGCCACCGAGTTTCGGGCCGCACCCCCGCAGCGCGCCCCCGCGCTGATGAGCACCGGCACGGCCGCGACGTCCACCCCGCTCACCGGCCCGGCGGGGCCACCAAAGATCGACTACGACGAGGACTGCCTCTACCTCAACGTCTGGACCCCTGATCCGACCGGTCGCCGGCCGGTGATCGTCTGGTTCTACGGCGGCGGTTTCGACGTGGGCTCCGCTGCCCCGCCCATGACCGACGGCGGGGCGCTGTCCCGGCTCACCGGCGCGGTGGTCGTCACGGCGAACTACCGGCTCGGCGCGCTCGGCTTCCTGCACCTGGCCGACCTCGGCGGCCCCGGCTGGGAGGGCAGCAGCAACCTCGGCCTGCAGGACCAGGCAGCGGCGCTGCGCTGGGTCCGTGACACCATCGCGTCCTTCGGCGGCGACCCGGGCAACGTCACGGCGGCCGGCGAGTCCGCCGGAGCGTTCTGTGTCGGCGCGCTGCTCACCATGCCCGCGGCCGTGGGCACCTTCCACCGGGCGATCCTGAGCAGCGGCAGCACCGCGCGGATCTTCGACACCGACACCGCCACCGGGATCGCCGCCGACCTCCTGGCCGCGCTCGACCTGCGGACGGTCGACGACCTCCTCGACCTGCCGGTCGAACGGATTCTGGACGTTCAGACCTCGGTCGTCGACAGCGACATCGGCCGGCGCAACCTGCCCGGCGGACGCTCCTGGGGCGTCGTGCACGACGGAACCGTCCTGCCCCGCCATCCCCACCAGGCCGTCCTCGACGGCGCCGCCGCCGGCCTCGACCTGCTCGTCGGCGCCAACCGCGACGAGGTACGCCTCTTCCAGGTCATGCAGGGAGCCGCCTACCAACCCACGGACGAGGCGGGACTGCTCGCCGAGATCCGCAGGGCCGGTGTCGCCGCCCCTGAGCGTCTCCTGGCCGGCTACCGCCGCAGGGCTCCGAACGGCAGCCTCGCCGACCTGCGCACCCTGTTGCTCACCGACGCGGTCTACCGGCTGCCCGCCAGCCGGCTGGCCGCCGCCCAGACGGCCGCCGGAGGCCGAGCGCACGCCTACCTCTTCGCCGCGGAGCCCTTCGGAGCGGACCTCGGCGCGTTCCATGCCGCCGACCTTCTTTTCCTGTTCGACGGCCTGGAACGCTTCGGGAAAGCCACACCGGAACTCGTCGAGGTTCAGCAGGACCTGACCCGAGCCTGGGCCGAGTTCGCCGCCACCGGCGACCCCGGCTGGCCGGCGTACGACCCCGCTGCCACCGCCAACACCCGCCAGTTCGGCGGCGACGCCGACAGGGTCACCGAACCCCCTGACGACGACGTCACCAGCGCTTGGACCTCGCCAGCCTGAGCTGTCCGGCCCCGAGATCGGCCACGCCTGTCTGATCGACGAGTAACGGCGAAAGAGCGGCTCGCGCGCCCGTAGCGGGACGCGCGAGCCGCTCGACGTCTCGCCGGCTATGAGCCGTTGCCGGCCATCGCCTCCTCGGCGGCCTGCGCCATGAACCGGACCAGGTCGTTGCGGGGCAGCGAACCCATCATCAAGACGGCCTCCCGCAGCTTCTCTCCGACGACCCAGGTGGGACCGTTGCGGAGGTTGTCGAAGCCCTCGGCGACGACGTCGCTGACGGCGGCGGCGTCGCTCGGTGCGGTGTCCAGCCCGGCGAGCTGGCCGCGGGCATGTTCCAGCCGGCGCAGGGTCGGGGTGTCGGTCTTGCCGAGCACGAGCCCCAGGACGTCGACGCCCTTGTCTCGCAGCTCCGCCCACAGCGCCTCGGCGAAGACCATGCCGAACGACTTCGTGGCGGCGTAGGCCACCATGTTCGGCGCGCCGGCGAAGCCGGCGGCCGATCCGAGCAGGATGACCCCACCGCGGCCGCGCGCGACCATTCCCGGGGTGTAGTGGTGGCACAGCTGCATCGGCACGGTGCAGTTGCGCTGCACCATCGCCTCGGCGGTCTCGATCGGGTTCGCGAGGAAGTGCTCGTAGTTCGGGTCGGCGCCCGCGCAGTAGACCAGGAAGCCGATCTCAAGGCCCGCGGTGGCCGCGGCGACCGTCGCCGCTGCGTTCGGGGCGGCGAGGTCCACGGCGACGGCCCGGGTCTCGACTCCTGTGCGGGCACCGATGCCCGCGGCCACCTCGTCGAGGAGGGCCTGCCGGCGGGCAAGCAGCACCACGTTGACGCCACGCTCGGCGAGCGCCTCGGCGAACGCGGCGCCGACCCCGTCGGACGCGCCCGCGACCAGCGCCCAGGGCCCGTAGTCGTCAGCGAACGTCATGAGCTTGCTCCTGTCTCCGGTCGGCCGAACGCCGACCGCGGTGAAAGGGATTGCCGACGGGCGTCGTCGTCAGGCCTTCGGCAGGTCGGTGCTGCTGACGAGGCGGGTGGCGCTGAAGCTGCGCCGGCTGATCCGCCACCCGTCGGCCGTCCGCACGAGCTCGTCCTCGTAGCCGCCGACGGCATCGATCCAGAGAGCCGGGTCGGTGGGCGAGAGCGCGAGCACGGCGTGCACGTAGCTGGACGCGGTGGCCCGGTCGCCGTCCACCTCGATGACGAAGTTGGAGAGCTGGTGGCGGGTGCTGCCCATGTCCTTGTGGACGGCCGTCATGAACTCGGTGATCGCGTCGGCGCCGTCAAAACGCCCCATGTCGCCGTAGTCGGCCTCGACGTCGGGGGTCCAGCAGGTTCGGAACAGTGCCCAGTCCCGCCGGTCGATCCCGGTCGCGTAACGGATCAGGACTTCGCTGATGCTCGCCTGGTCTTCTCGGTAGTCGGGCATGTAAGCCTTCCCCTCGGGCGTTCTAGGCCGTCGCGCCGGCGGCGGGCAGAACGGTGTCGGTGACGGTCCGCAGGTAGCGCCACGCGATGTCCGGCGGAAGGCCGCCGACGAGCGGATGCAGGCTCAGCGGCGTTCCCGAGCGGACGAGCGCGACGGCCTCGTCGACGGACAGGATGCGGTGGCTGCGGTTCTCGGCGCGCAGCTCGTCGACCGTCTGGGCGAAGGACAGGCTCGTGGTGTCGGCCGCCGGGTCGTTCCACTCCGCATAGCTGACGGCGTCGTGCAGCAGGTAGGGCCCGAGCTCATCCCAGGCCTGGTCCACGTCGTCGGCCACGAACGTCGTCATCGGCAGCTCCGGCGGCGGCAGGATGCACAGGCCCGGCGCGTGGCCGGCCTCCTGGGACGCCTGCTCGTAGGCCACTCCCAGTTTCGGGTCGCCGCTCTGCGCGAAGAAGCCGACGCCGTGGCGCCCGGCCCGGCGGGCCGCGGCCAGGCTGCCGCCACCCCACATGACCATCGGGCCACCGGGCGTGACCGGCGCCGGGGTGACGTGGATCCGGCGTCCCTCGTGCTCGAAGGGCGCCCCGGACTTCGCGTGCAGCAGGAGGTCGAGCTTCTCCTCGGCGATCGCGCCGCGGCGCTTGAAGTCGACGCCGAACATCTCGTACTCGGCCGGCCGGTAGCCCAGTGCCGCCACGTACGAGACCCGGCCGCCACTCACAAGGTCGAGGACCGCCATCTCCTCGGCGAGCCGGATCGGGTCACGCAGCGGGAGAATGACGACCGCGACGAAGATCGGCACCGTACTCGTGCGCGCCGCGAGGGCGCTGGCGAAGATCAGCGGTGCCGGCAGGTAGCCGTCGGCAGCCATGTGGTGCTCGCACACCAGCATGCTGACACAGCCCCGGGACTCGGCCCAGGAACTCATCTCCAGGGCGGCGGCGTACAGCTCCGTCGCCGCGGCACCGGTGGCGGGTGCCCGCATGTCGAATCTAAGGGCGAACACGATGCGCTCCTAAGGCTCGGCCCGGGCCGGGCTCGGCACTGCTGGGAGGGCTCCACGCAGGACAGCGGGCCTTCATCGCGACTCCTTCGGGCCTCTCGCACGGCCAGATAAGTTACGGGAGGGAGCGTATCGGAAATGGCGGCCCAGAACCACGGCGAGCAATGGTGCGGCACCCGCCTGGAAGGCTGACCCGCCAGGTCAGCCTTTCGTGGTGAACGGCAGCTTCGACAGTCCTCGCACGTTGGACGAGTAGGCACGCTCGATGCCAGCGCGGTCGACGTCGCAGGCAGTCGCCGCTAGGAGGCGGCCGGTCCGGCGGTCACGGCGCGGGCGAGCAGCTCGACGATGTAGTCGCCGGTCATGTCCCGGCCGGAGAACCGGCGGATGAACACGTGGAACACGACCGAGCCGATCAGCATGTCGAGCACGTCGTCACTGTTGAGATCGAGGTTCTCGTCGCCGGAGACGGCCTCGGCCAGCATCTCGCGGAACGGTTCGCGGACGCTGCCGCCGACCCGCAGGCCCATCAGCGCGTTGCTCTCGGGGTCGGACTGGTAGACGCTCAGCAGCGCGGGCAGCGCGGCGCGGGCCGCCGGCTGGTCGAAGGTCGCGATGAACGCGTCGACGTAGCGCTTGAGGTCATGGCGCAGATCGCCGGTGGGCCGCACGATGACCTGGTCGAAGCCGGGGAAGATCGCGTTCTCGATCAGCGCGATCCGGGTGGGCCAGCGCCGGTAGATGGCGGGTGCCCCGACGCCGGCCCGGCGCGCGACGGCGGCGATCGTGGTGTCGGCGAAGCCCTTCTCGCTGAGCAGCTCGAGGGTGGCGAGGCGGACCCGCTCGTCGACCTGAGGGTCGCGAGGGCGCCCACGGGACGATTCCGCGGGGTCCGTGGCCACCTGGCTCCCGTTTACATTATGATGTGACACGTAATAATTCTAACCTCTCGGATCATGGAGCGGTGGATGAGCAGCTCATACTCGGACAGCGAGTTCGTGGAGCGGATGTTCCCGGAGCCGGCGGACCACGGGATCGCCGAGCCCGACCGCGCGGTCAGCAACGTCGTCTCGGGCACCGACTCGCCCACGGCCGGTGACGCCACCCGGTGGTACGAGGGCGGCGGCCGCATCGGCGAGAAGGCCCATGCGGACATCGTCGTCTATCCGCCCTCGCGTGGCCTGCAGACCCAGGGCGACGCGTTCGAGCCCGTGAAGATCGGGCTGCTGATGGACATCGAGAACGGCCAGCTGATCTTCGACTGGGTCAACGCCACCATCCTCGCCTTCGAGGACGCGCTGAACGAGGGCATCTACGACCGGCCGGTCCGGCTCGTCATCGCCGACGCCCGCGGCCTGCCCCGGGAGAACTTCCAGAAGGCCCGCACCGGCTACGAGTGGCTGTGCGACCAGGGCTGCGTCGTCGTGATCGGGCCGGAGATCAGCGACAACTCGCTGTCACTGCAGGAGCTCGTCAACCGGCGCAAGGTCCCGGTCCTCGCGTGGACCGGCGCCTGGCGGTTCGCCAGCGAGTACTGCTTCACCATCGCCAACGGCGACATCCCCACCGAGGCGGTGATGTGCGCGCAGTGGCTGAAGGCCCAGGGCCACAGCAAGGTCGGCATGTTCTGGGAGCAGGGCAGCTCGGGCCGTGACTACGCCGGCTTCTTCCGCGACGAGTGCAACAGTCTCGGCCTGACGATCGCCCGCGACATCAGGCTCGGTCCGAACCCGCGCGGCCTCACCGAACACCTGCGGTCCATGCGCGAGGACGGCATCACCGGCCTCTACTACGGCGGCTACGGCTACTCGACCTTCCACTTCGCCGAGGCGTTCAAGGCGCTCGACTGGGACCCGCCGCGGGTCATGGGCACCGCGTTCATGTTCTACTCCAACACCAACCGCTGGGCCGAGGGCCTGGAGGGCTGGCACGGCATCGACCAGCTCGGCGTCGAGGGCACGAACCCGAACTACGAGGCCATGGTCGACCGCTTCGCGAAGCGCTTCGGCCGGGTGTCGAAGAACGTCGTCGTCGCGCTGGGCTACGACACGGCGCGGGTGGCGATCCACGGGGTGGCCAACGCGGCGATGGCCACGCCCGAGGAGGTCAAGGAAGGCATCGAGCGGATCCGCTGGATGCCCGCGACGAACGGTGGGCCGGCCACCTACATCCAGTTCGGCCCCTGGGATCACAAGGGCTACAAGGGTGACTTCCTCACGATCCGGGAGCTGCGCGGCGGCGAGCTGCGCTTCGACGGATACCACCGGCCGCAGCACCTGATCAACTCGCTGTAGCCGACCTGATGGGACGCTCAGCTGGCGGGGACGGCAACCCGCGTGGCCTCGACGCGGCCCGCGCCGCCGCCGGGGGAGCGCTGGGAAGTCGCGACGAACAGGGTGCGACCGTCGGCGCCGCCCAGGGCGCACGAGTAGGCCGGGGCTCCCGTCGCCACCCGGTCGACCACCGCCGCGGGCTGTCCGGCCCGGGGCGGCGCGACCCGCAGGCATTCGGGGGCTCCGGCGTTCGCGACCCAGACCGCGCCGTCCGCGTCCAGGCAGATGCCGTCGGGGCGGGCGTCGAGGCTCGCCCAGGTCCGCGGCCCGGACAGGTCGCCGGCCTCGGACCGGTCGAACGCCGTCAGCCGGCCCCCGAAGGTCTCGGCGACGATGAGCGTCCGGCCGTCCGCGGTGATCACGCAGCCGTTGGGGAACTGGAGGCCGTCCGCGACGGCGCGGACCGATCCGTCGGGGTCGACCCGGGCGAGGATCGACGTGGGAGCCTGACCACCGGTGAGGGCGGCGCCGCCGAACCGCGCGACGAAGGCCTGCGGGTCGAAGCCGAAGTCGCCGACGTAGGCCCGTCCGTCGGCGTCGACGACCATGTCGTTGAGCCGGTAGCCGGGCAGGCCGGCGAGGCTGGCGTGCGGTGTGGTCGCGCCGGTGCGCGGGTCGACGCGCAGCACCTGGCGGTCCGCCATCGACACGACCAGCAGGTCGCCGCCCGGCAACCAGCCGAGGCCGGACGCGCCGCCGGCGACCTCGACCACGGGTGCGGCCACGCCGTCCTCGGTCATCCTCCAGACCGTGCCGGTGGTCTGGTCGGCGACCCACAGCCAGCCGTCCCGCCAGCGCAGTCCCTCTGGGAAGGTGAATCCGTCGGATAACAACACGGTCGCGTTCCGGTCATCCATCGCGCCTCTCCGTCCTTCTCGACGTCATCGGATGCCAATCGGCGAGGATGCGGCTTCGGCGGGCTCAGCCCCGAGGCGCCAGGTCGCCCACGGCGGTGATGGCTGCCACGACCTCGGCGGCCGGCGACGCGGGGGCGCCGACGGCGACCGGCGGTCTCACAGTGCGGGAAGAAGACGGCGATACACGCGCCACACGAGGAGAGGGACCGGGCGATGCCGCTCAAACTGGACGTGATGCTATCCGGGTCGGTCGTGGACGCGGCCGAGCGGGCCCAGGCGCTGGAGCGCGCCGGCGTGGACGGGGTCTTCAGCTTCGAGAACGCGCACGACCTGTTCTTCCCGCTGGTCGCGGCGGCGCCGGTCTGCTCGCTGGACCTGCTGACGAACGTCGCGATCGCCTTCCCACGCAGCCCGCTGCATCTCGCGCACGCGGCCTACGACCTGCAGCTGCTGTCGCGGGGGAGGTTCCGGCTCGGGCTCGGCTCGCAGGTACGGGCGCACATCGAGAAGCGGTATGGCGCCCGGTGGGACCGGCCGGTGGCCCAGATGCGGGAGTGGGTGCTGGCCACCAAGGCGATCCTGGACAGCTGGCAGGACGGCACCCGCCTCGACTTCCGCGGCGACTACACGAGCCACACCCTCATGACCCCAGCATTCAACCCCGGGCCGAACCCGTACGGCCTGCCGAAGGTGCTGGTCGGAGCGCTCGGCCCCAAGATGAACCAGATGGCCGCCGAGGTCGCGGACGGGAACCTGGTGATGCCGTTCAACAGCGACCGGCACATGAGGGAGCGCACGATGCCCGCCATCGAGGCCGGCCTGGCGGCGGCCGGCCGGTCCCGCGCCGAGATCGCGGTCACCGCGGAGGTCATCGTCGCCGTCGGGCGCACCGACGAGGAGCTGACCGCCGCCCGGGCCGCCCGCGGAGTGCTGGGCTTCTACGGCTCGACACCGTCCTACCGGCAGGTGCTCGAGGTCGAGGGCTGGGGGCACCTGCAGCCCGAGCTGAACGCGCGGTCGAAGCGCGGGGACTGGGCGGGGATGACCGAGCTGATCGATGACGAGATGCTCGGGACGCTCGGCGTGTTCGGCACCCCCGACCAGGTCGCCGCGGAGATCGTCCGCCGGTTCGGGCACTGCGACCGCGTCTGCGCCTACTTCCCCGGCTATCCGGTCGGGGACGACCTGCTCGCGGACCTCGCGCGGGCCCTGCGCGCGGCGTCCGGGCCGGCCGTCGAAGCCGGCGTCACGCCTGCGGGAACGGCCGCGGGGACGGCCGCGTCATGACCGTCCTGCGCGACGTGAGCGACGGGGTCGCCACGCTGACCCTGCACCGGCCGGAGGTCCGCAACGCGTTCGGCGGCGCGATGGCCCGCGACCTCGCGGAGGCCTACCGCGACTGCGACGCCGACGACGCGGTCCGCGCGGTCGTGCTCACCGGCACGCCGCCCGCGTTCTGCGCCGGGGCGGACATGACCGCCGGCGGGGACACGTTCGCCAGCCGGGACGCCTCGGCCTTCAGCGCGGCGGGGCTGTCCGTGCCGGCCTGGCGGGTCCGCAAGCCCGTCATCGCGGCGGTCAACGGCCATGCGATCGGGATCGGTTTCACGCTGACCCTGCAGTGCGACATCAGGATCTTCGCGGCGGACGCGAAGTACGGCGTCGTGCAGGTCCGCCGCGGGGTGCTCGGCGACGCCTACTCGCACTGGACGCTGCCCCGGATCGCCGGGATGTCCGCCGCCGCCGAGATCCTGCTGACCGGCCGGACGTTCGACGGCCACGAGGCCCACCGCCTGGGCGTCTGCAGCCGGGTGCTGCCGAACGAGGACGTCCTGCCCGCCGCCCTCGCGCTCGCCCGCGACATCGCCGCCAACACCGCGCCACTGTCCGTCGCGTACAGCAAGCGCCTGCTCTGGGACAGCTGGGGACTGGACCCGGCGGGCGTCGAGGAACGCGAGACGGCGGCGCATCACCACACCATGGGCGCACCCGATGCCAGGGAGGGCGTCCTCGCCTTCCTCGAACGGCGAGCCCCGCAATGGCACGGCCAGGTCAGCACCGACTGGTCCGACACCTGAGAACCGCGGCCCTCACCTCGCCAGGCGTAACTCCAGGAGGGATCAGACCATGGACGGCGACGCCCCGCGACCTGTCGCGATCGTCACTGGTGGGAACACCGGCATCGGCTTCGAGACGGCGGCGGGCCTCGCGGAGCGCGGCTGGCACGTCGTCGTCGGCGCCCGCGACGAGCGCCGCGGCGCCGACGCGGTGGCCGAGATCCGCCGCCGGTCCGGCGGGCCCGCCGACCTGGTGCGGCTCGACCTGGCCTCGTTCGCCTCGATCCGCGAGTTCGCCGCGACCGTGCTCGACCGTTACCCACGGATCGACGTGCTGGTCAACAACGCCGGCCTCGCACCGGGCGGTCACCGGTGGGAGACCGCGGAGGGTCTTGAGGCCGCCTTCGGCGTCAACCACGTCGGCCCGCACCTGCTGACGAGCCTGCTGCGGGCCAGGCTCGTCGAGAGCGCACCGGCCCGCGTCGTCATGGTCTCCTCCGGCGCCTACCGCGCGGCGCCGGACGGCCTCTGCTTCCACGACCTGCAGCACCGGGAGGAGTTCCACTCGCTGCGGGTGTACGCCGAGTCCAAGCTTGCCAACATCTACTTCACCCACGTCCTCGCCCGCGAGCTCGCCGGCACCGGGGTGACCGTCAACGCCGTCAACCCGGGCTACGTGGCGACCCAGCTGGGCCAGCCCCGGGAGGCCGACCTGGCCCACGCGGTGGCGATGCCGAAGGAGCCGGCCGCGTCGAGTGCCGCCCTGGCGAACCTGCCCGAGCCGATGAGCCCGGCGAGGGGAGCGGCCCCCTCGATCACCCTCGCGACCGCCCCGGAGCTGGCGGGCACCACCGGCGTCTACTTCGACCGGGGGAGGCCGGCGGCGCTCAGTCCCGTCGCCGCCGACCTCGACCTGGCCCAGCGGCTCTGGGACGAGACCGAGCGGCTCCTCGCCAGCCACCCGACCCGGTAGCCGCCGCGTCGCCGCCGCGCTGTCTCAGAGCAGCTCGTCAGAGCAGCTCGAAGATGGTCGCGTTCGCCTGGCCACCGCCCTCGCACATGGTCTGCAGTCCGTAGCGGATGCCGTTGTCGCGCAGGTGATGCACCAGGGTGGTCGCGATCCGGGCGCCGGAGCCGCCGAGGGGATGGCCCAACGCGATCGCGCCGCCGTTCGGGTTGAGCGCCTTCGGGTCGGCGCCGATGTCGGCCAGCCAGGCGAGCGGCACCGGCGCGAAGGCCTCGTTGACCTCGAAGGCGCCGATCTCGTCCAGGCGCAGCCCGGACCTGCGCAGCACCTTCTGGGTGGCGGGAATCGGCGCCGTCAGCATGATCACCGGGTCGGCGCCGGCGAGCACGGCCGTGTGCACCCGCGCGATGGGGGTGAGCCCCAGCTCCCGGGCCTTCTCGCTCGTCGTCATGAGCAGCGCGGCGCAGCCGTCGGAGATCTGCGAGCTGTTCGCCGCGGTGATCACGCCGTCCGGTTTGAACGCGGGGTTCAGCCCGGCCAGCTTCGCCACCGTGCCGCCGCGGCGCACCCCCTCGTCCCGGCTGACCACCGTGCCGTCGTCCAGCGTGACCGGGGCGATCTGCGCGTCGAACCGGCCGTCGTCCTGCGCCGCGCCGGCCTTCTCGTGCGAGGCGAGGGAGAACTCGTCCAGCTGGGTGCGCGAGAATCCCCACCGCTCGGCGATCATCTCCGCGCCGATGCCCTGGTTGGGCGCCACTCCGCCGTAGCGGGCCAGGAACTCGGAACCCAGCGGGTCCTCGTCCAAGAGCGCACTGAACATCGGTACCCGACTCATCGACTCGACGCCGCCGGCCACCACGACGTCGTACTGGCCCGAGACCAGGCCGGCCGCGGCGAAGTGCACGGCCTGCTGGGACGAGCCGCACTGCCGATCCACCGTGACCCCGGTGACCGTCTCGGGCCAGCCCGCGGCCAGCGGCGCGTTGCGGGCGATGTTCAGGGTCTGCTGCCCGACCTGGGACACGCAGCCCCAGACCACGTCGTCGACGACGCCCGGGTCGATCCCGCTGCGCTCGGCCAGCGCCCGCAGGACGTGCGCGGACAGGTTCACCGGGTGTACCCCGGACAGCGACCCGTTCCTTTTGCCGACCGGCGTCCGCACGGCCTCCACGATCACTGCGTCCCGCATGTACGCCCCTCGGTCGATGAATATAGTACTTGCTATGTTGACATGATTCCGCGTCGGAAGGTCTGTCACCGACCCGGCTGAGGCGTGAGTGGACCGTCACAGGACCGCACGCTCGGTGTGGAGAGCCGCTGCGCGGGACGGGCCTCAGGCGGACGTTCGCCGGGCGGTCACCAGCGAGGGGAACGCTTCTCCAGGAAGGCGGTGACGCCTTCCCGCATCTCCCGGGCCAGGCCGGGGTCGTCTCGTACTCGCCGCGTCTCCTCCCAGGCGAGCGCGGCCGACTCGGTCGCGGCCGTCCACATCAGCGCGCGGGTGCGCGCGACGGCCAGAGGGCCGTTCGCGGCGATCCGGCGCCCGAGGTCCCGAGCGACGTCCAGCAGCTCGGGGGCGGAGACGACCCGGTTCACCAGGCCGAGCTCGTAGGCCCGCGCCGCGCTGATCGGCTCGCCGACGATCCCGATCTCGAGCGCGACGGCGATCGGGATGCGGCTCGGCAGCAGCGTGCCGCGGCCGCCCGGCACGATCCCGCGCCGGACCTCCGGCAGCCCGAAGGTCGCGTGGTCCGCCGCCACGACAAGGTCGCAACGCAACGCGATCTCGAAACCGCCGCCGGTCGCGGCACCGTTGACGGCGGCGATGAGCGGCGGCCGCTCGGCCGCGTCCATCGCCGCGTCGAAGGCCTCCACGGCGGCAGACAGCTGCTCGCGAGGCGCGCTGGCGAGTGCCTTGAGATCCATTCCTGACGAGAAGCTCACCTCGCCGGCGCCGGTGAGGACGAGCGCGCGGATGCCGTCGTCCGTCGCGTGTCGGATCACGCTCGCGACGTGATGCAGCGTGTCGGGCCCGAACGCGTTGCGCGTACCCGGGCGATCGACGGTCACGACGGCCAGGGGGCCGTCTCGGTCGATCCTGACCTCGGGGCGAGGTGGTCCAGCTTCCATCGCGATCACTCCTGTGGCGCTGGCCAGGACGGCCGCCTCTCCGGGCTAGCGAAACACGTGAGTAGCAGTGGGCACATAGTAAATGCTAATGTGCCCTAGCTCACATGCTTGCCTGGGCGGCCGGTCACAGGTGTGGACCCGCGGGGCTGGCGGCAGCCGTCGAGGCTGCCGCTCGCGTCGCCGACCCGCCGCCGGACGTTCGGTCCGCCACGACACAGGAGTGATCATGCTCGATCTGCCACGCGGCTCGTGGCCTGATAAGGCACGGCCGCCGGCCGGGCCCGCGGGGTCGGTTCACCCGCTCGCGCAGCACGCGAACGGGAGGCTCCCGTTATGCCGATCATGAGAAGGAGTTCCCGGTACCGCGCGCTGGGCGTCGTGGGAACCGTCCTGGCGCTGGGGCTCGCCGCGTGCGGATCCTCCGGCGGGGCGCCGACCTCGACCGGTTCGGGCTTCATCAAGGTCGGCCCGACCGCCGGACCTGCCTCGGGCTGGAGCGACGGCGGCTACCAGGTCAACAACGCCGACCTGAAATGCGGTTCCAAGGCAGCCGACCCGACCAGGGGAGTCACCTCGGACAGCATCACCATCGGCGGCCTCGCCTATCTGACCAGCCCTAATGGCAGCTCGATGGCCGGAACCGACGCCGGCGCGCAGGCCCGGTTCGACCGCGCGAACGACGAGGGCGGCATCAACGGCCGCAAGATCAAGTTCGTGGGCGTGCTGGACGACGGCCAGGACATCACCCGCAACGCGCAGGCCGCCAACAAGCTCGTCGAGCAGGACAAGATCTTCGCGGCCGTGCCGCTGATGACCAGCAACACCGGCTACCTGGACACCTTCTGCAAGAACGTGGTGCCCTTCTTCGGCTGGGGCTTCAACCAGGGCTACTGCGCCACGACGATCGGCTTCGGCATCACCGGCTGCCAGTTCGCCGCCAGCAACCTGGCGAACAACGGCCTGGCCTACACGGTCAACGCCGCCTTCGGCGGACAGCCGGCCTCGCACACGATCGCGTTCGTCGGAGTGGACAACGACTCCGCCCGGGCCGGGGTCACGACCCTCGCCGCGTACGCGAAGGCCGGCGGCCTGCACGTGGTCTACGCGCAGAACCCGATCCCGGCCAGCGGCCTGACCGACCCGACGCCGGTGGTCCAGGCCGTGATGCGGTCCAACAACGGCCAGCCACCGGACGTCGTCTTCCACACGTCCGACTTCCAGTCGGTGCTGAAGCTGACGACCGCGTTGAAGGCGGCCGGGTACACCGGGAAGCAGATCAGCCCGACCTTCGACCCCCGACTCGCCGCGCTCAAGGACCTCGACGGCGCCTACGGCACCGTGCAGTGGCTGCCCGCGCTCGACGACAGCAACCCGGCGATCCGCCAGATGCGCGCGGATCTCGCCAAGTACGCGCCGGGCCAGGCGGCAAGTCTCGCGACGATGGCCGGCTACTTCGCCGCCGACATGTTCATCACCGCCGCGCAGAAGGCCGGCCGCGACCTGACGGTGGACAAGCTGCTGTCCGTCCTCAACACCAACTACACGTATGAGCTCCCAGGCGCGCTTCCCCAGACCCGGTGGCCGCTCAACCACTTCGTGGCCACACCGTGCAGCACGCTCTCGCAGCTCAAGGACGGTGCCTGGCACCTCCTGGGCTCGCTCAGCTGCGGCTCGGTGCTCGTCAAGAAGTAGCCACCGACCCGGACGGGCCCGGACGCCGCTGGCGCTCGGGCCCGTTCGGCGCGCGGCGACGTCCGGCGACGACGTTCGCCGGGCCACCCGAGGCGGCTCCTCATTCCGCGCGCAGACGCCGGATTGCCTGCCCAACTGGCGATCTTCGGTCGATTCCGGATGCCTGACCGGCCATGATCACTAGTTGCGCAGGGATAAAAAGCGCAAATCAGGATACAGAACGACGATTTCGCCTACCCATCTGGCGATCTTCGTGCGGTCCGGTGGTGAGTGGCGGCAGTGATCGCCAGTTGCGCATGAATAAGTGCGACAAGCCAGGGCAGTGAACGACGATTTCCCCTGCCAACTCGCGATCATGAAGAACCTCGGCGCCCCGTCGGGCGACGCCTGGGGTGCCACCTCAGGGCGTCGTGCGCGGATGGCCGTTGGGTCTGGTCGCAGAGGGTGCTCTGAGGGAGTCCGCGGGCGTCGGCGGGCTGGTCGCGCGTGCGGCGAGATTCTGGACCACGGCGGGCAGTAGGTCGTGCTCGGCCGCGAGGACTCGGCTGGCGAGGCTTTCGACGGTGTCATCTGGGCGTACCGGGAGTTCGTGGCGGGCGATGACGGGCCCTGTGTCGTATTCGGCCGTGACGAGATGGACCGAGGGGCCGGTCACGGGATCGAGGGAAGCGAGGACGGCTTCATGCACAGCGCGGCCATACATGCCTTGACCGCCGTGTCGCGGCAGCAGGGACGGGTGAACGTTAATGATCTGGCCGGCGTAGGACGCCAGCGTGAGCGGACCGATTTTCTTCATGTAGCCAGCCGTCACGATCAGGTCGACCTGGTGCTCGCGCAAGAGCGCGCAGATGGCTGCATCCAGCTTGACGGGGTCGGGATGGGTCATCCCTGACAGGTGCGCGGCCGGTATGGCATGGGTCCGGGCGTAACCGAGCGCGGCGGAGTCTCTGTTGTTGCTCAGGACCAGAGTCAGGCTGTACGCGGTCCCCGGTTCGAGGGAGGCTCGGTGCAACGCCCGCAGGTTGGTCCCCTCGTGTGACGCGAACACGGCAACGCGAAAGTCAGCCACAACCTGGCACCTCGCAGTCCGTACCTGTCGTCGAGACCGGGGAAAGTTCGGGCTGGAACGAAAGAGCGACCACGCGCAGAGTTTATGCGCGGTCTCAACTGTTACTCTGCGCCAACCCGTGTCGGTCGGACTGGCGACGACAGTGTGGCACCGGCTTTCAGCCGCCGTCCTGTAGCGACGGGGCGACGCTGCCGAAGGGGTGGCAGCCCGCCACGACCCGGGCCCCGCCTCGCTTCGCTCGGCACCCCGGACGTGTCGGGATGCCACCCCTCCCGCGTGTGTCGGATGCGTCGGCCGCGCGAGAAGGGGCCGCCGCGCGGATTCCGTCACTGACCGGCTTGACTTGCCAAGGTCTCCCGGATGTCCGCGTGCGTCGCGATGAGCCAGTCTGTGATGTACCTAGGACTAGGTGTCGTAGGCGTCTCGACCCACCGTGTCGCCGCGTTACGCAAGACGCGGTGAGCAATGTCCTTCGGGGTGTCGCCGACTTCGTAGAGGTCAGTGAGTTCGGCCCAGGCGGCGTAGACCCGACCGCCATGTGGCAGCCACGTGAGGTGCTCGACGAGCACGCCACAGAGGAGGAGGGCAGCGTCGTGTGCGTCCCACGAGTCGCTCGCCGCGAGTAACTCTCGGGCGGCGGGATCGATCTCCTGGCGATACAAGGTCCACTCGCGAAGCAGCTCAGCTTCGGTGCCTTGCTCCAAGTCGGAGGCGCTCACGGGCCCAAGGGTGCCAGAAAAGCAAACCGGCCGCAGGTGCCTCCGGTCACGTTACCCGTGTCGCTATTCGAGGTGGTCAGGCGGCCTTCCGGTGCTCCTGGTATTCGTCGTGGACCTGATGCCGGGAACGACATGCCGCGTCGCTCCGGCTCAGCGCCTTCACTGATGGTCCGCGCCGTCCCGCGAACCGCCTTATCCTGACAGCGTGCCTGTGTCGCGGGTGGCCGTGATGGCCGACTACTACGCGTTTCCGTTGTGGTCCGGAGGCGAGCGAGGCGGAATGCTCTCGCCTGACGCGCTGCCGCTCAGAGCGCCGTTGCGCGAGGATCTCGCCCGCTGGTCGGACGACTACACCCAGACGCTTCTCGCCAACGGCTGTGCCTGGCCCGACGAACAGGCCCGGATCGATCTGAACACCCGAGGTCGCGCGCTGGCCGTCCGCGTCGCGGACGAACTTGGGCCTTCGTATGAGGTGAAATTTGGCGAGTGCTGACGAGTGACAGTCGCGCGGTGAAGGACGGCGGGCAATCTGGTGATCTTTTCGGATGCTGGTAGAGGTTGCATGCCCGACAACGAGTCAGGTCCGCCCGTGCCCCCTCGTCCGTCCGAACAGGCTCGTCCCGGCCACGTGACGCTCTGGCCGTCCAACGCGGCCGGAGAGACCTACGGCTCGGATCTGGCCGCCCTGTTCCCGGGCAACCGGCCAGACCTGATCTCCGCGTGGACCACGGACTGGAAGAGCGGCTACATCAGGCGGACCGAAGTCGACGCCGCGACCGGCGCCCATCTACCCCCGTCCGAGCTGTCTGCATGGAACATGAACCTCGCCGAACGGGAAGCGGCCGGACAACCAAACCTGATCCCGGTCTATGAGCAGGACGGCGTGACCATCATCGGCAGCTTCGCCATCGATTCAGGCCGAGTCGGGCGACGCGGGCGTGTCCTACAGGCCGCTACTCCGGCCGGCGAGACTCCGCTGATAGCCAGCGACGGTCCCGTGAGGTACTACTACGGCGGGCACAACACGGATGAGGCGCCCGACCGTCCGCCCTCGCTGCCCAATCTCTCGCCCCCGCCGACGCTACCCAACCGGCACCCAGGCCCTGACGTCACGGATTGACGGCAAAACCCCCATGGCCGAGTAGCCGATCTCGGGCAGGGTGGCCGCGCAGATTCCGGCGTACCCGCCGCCGCCCGGGGCGCGCGGGCCGCGGTCGGTCAGGTGCCGATCCGGGTGCCGCACCACTGTTCCTTGCCGTCCGGGGCCCGGTCTATCTCGAACGCCGTCCCCTGCGCGTTGACCGTGAGGAAGGCCAGGCACACCGTCGGGGAGCCCCGGTTGGTGCTCAGGTCAACACCGCCCGGGAGGAATCCCGCGGCGTTGAAGTCGTGTACGGACCGCAGGTTGGTGATGAACGCCTGGCGGGTCGGGCACGCGCCGGCGACCTCCAGCCCGCGCAGCAGCAGGTCCGCCTGCCCGTAGGAACCGAGCACCACGCTCTGGTCCGGGTCGTCGATCTCCGGGGAGAAGCGCCGCACCGCCGAGCGGAACGTGGTCACGGCCGGTGCGTTCGACTCGAACGGCAGGTGGGTGATGTAGGCCGTCATGCCCGCGAGGTCGGCTCCGTAGCGCGCGAGCAGCGTCTTGTCGTACACCGAGCCCGAAAGCACGACCTTGAGGCGGAGACCGGCCTGGTGGGTCGCGGCCACGATCTCGCTGATGCTGTCGGCACCGAGCTCGCCGATCAGCACGTCCGCCCGGCTAGCCCCGATCTTCGAAGCAGTCTGTACGGCGGAGGTGACACCCGCCGTGTAAGGGATACGAGCTACTACCTGTATGCCCGCCGCGGTCAGGCTGGTTATCAGGGTGTTGGTGGCGGCACGGGTCGCGGGCGAGCCCTGGTCCTCGACGATGGCCACCTTCTTGCCACCACGCGCCGCGATGAAATCGCCGTAGGTGGAGATGGATTTCTGGTCCGAGACGTCGTACGACGTCGAGAACATGTTGTCGTACTGGCTCCAGGACGGCTCGGTCGCCAGTCCGACCACCGGGACACCGGCGTTCGCGAGGTAGGGAGCGGAGCCCGACGCGACCGTGGTGAGCTCCGCCAGGGCGAAGACCCCGGACTTCTGCACGAGGTCCTGGGCGACGGCGAGGTTGCCGCTGAGGGCGCCCGCGTCGTCGCCCCAGACGACCTCGACCCGACGCCCGTGGACACCACCCTGCTCGTTCGCCAGGTCGATGCGTGCCTCGAAACCGCCGCGGGCCGTCGCGAACGCTGCCGCCAGGGCCCCCGTGTCCGGGTAGACCAACCCGACCTTTATGGCGTCGGCACTGACGCCGGGCGAGTCACATGAGCCCGCTTGTCCTGCGTCGGCGCTCGTCCCGGCACAACCCGCGACCAGGCATAACAACGTGGCCGCGCCGACGCGACCGACGACGCTGGCCTTCCTCCCCAGTCCAAATGCCATGAAGTTCCGTCCTCAGGTGAAGGTGAAGCTGAAGTAGTCACGGTCTGGTGGCCGGCAGGCAGGAGCCGGCTGGTGCGGGGGTCAGACGCGGCTGAGGTAGGGACGCAGTTCCTGGCGCGCGACGGTGCGGACGTGCACCTCGTCGGGCCCGTCGGCGAGGCGCAGCGTCCGGGTGTGGGCGTACAGCGAGGCGAGCGGGAAGTCGTCGGAGACGCCGCCACCACCGTGGATCTGGATCGCGCGGTCGAGCACGGCGAGCGCGATCCGCGGGGCGATCACCTTGATGGCCGCGATCTCGGTCCTGGCGCCCTTCACGCCGCCGTTGTCGATCAGCCAGGCCGCTTTCAGGGTCAGCAGCCTGGCCTGTTCGATCTCCATCCGCGACTCAGCGATCTGCTGCTGCACGACCCCCTGCTCGGCCAGCGTCATCCCGAACGCCACCCGTGTGCTGGCCCGCCGGCACGCCAGCTCCAGCGCCCGCTCGGCGACCCCGATGCAGCGCATGCAGTGGTGGATCCGGCCGGGGCCGAGCCGAGCCTGCGCGATGACGAAGCCGTCGCCCTCGCCCGCGATCAGGTTGCGGACCGGTACCCGGACGTCGGTGAACGTGATCTCGCAGTGCCCGTGCTGGTCCCAGTACCCGAACACCGGCAGCGGCCGGACGATCTCCACGCCTGGCGTGTCGAGCGGCACCAGGACCTGCGACTGCTGCCGATGCGTCGGAGCTTCGGGGTCGGTGCGGCCCATCACGATCATGACTTCGCAGCGGGGATCGGCGACACCGCTGATCCACCATTTCCGGCCGTTGATGACGTACTCGTCACCGTCGCGGCGGATCGACGTCTGGATGTTGGTCGCGTCGGAGGAGGCGACGTCGGGCTCGGTCATGGCGAAGGCGGAGCGAATGCGCCCGTCGAGCAGCGGGCGCAGCCACGTCTCCTTCTGTTCGGCGGTGCCGAACAGGTGCAGGACCTCCATGTTGCCGGTGTCCGGCGCGGAGCAGTTCAACGCCTCCGGCGCGAGGTCGAGACTGCGGCCGGTGATCTCCGCGAGCTGCGCGTAGTCGGTGACCGACAGGCCGTGGGCGGGGTCATCCGCGTCAGGCAGGAAAAGGTTCCACAGCCCGCGCCGGCGAGCCTCGGCCTTGAGCTCCTCGACCACCGGCGGAACGGTGTTGTCGGCCCACCCGCGTTCCCGCCGGTACGCCTCGTAGCTCGGCTCAGCCGGATAGACGTGCTCCTCCATGAACTCCGTCAGCCGTGCGATGTACTCGGCGGCCTTCGGGCTCGGCGCGAAGTCCACTCCCGTTCCTCCTCGGTTCCTCGACGGCCGCGTGTCCCAACGCTCAGTGCGTGGCGCGGTCCGAGACGCTGGTTGGCTCCCGGTGGGCCCTGGTCCTGACAACACGCCGAAGGCATGGCGTGCGCCACATAGCGAGTACTACAGTGCTGGAACCTCATCCCGCAAGGGTCCGCGCCAGGCTTCCCACCGACCGGCCGCATCCGCGGTCACCTCGGTGGGCCGGCGTACCGACGACCCCGAACACCATTCAGGACGGGCGGAACCAGATGACCGACGACGACGCCGGGTCGGCCGCGCTCGCGGTGGCGACCTGCTCCTGGGACGCGGCGGCACCGGAACGAGTCACCGTGACCTACCTGCTGCCTGGTCAGGCCGACTCCGAAGCGGCCACCCAGACGGCGCTGCTCAGCTTCTCCACGGGCGGCCTGGACACGGCCGGGCACCACCAGGCGGCCGCACAGCTGCCGGACGGCACAGAGCTCGCCATCGAGCTCGACGTCAGCACCCGGGGCACAGCCCTGGTCGACGTCGAGGCGAAGGTCGACGGAACGGTGTGGCGCGGCATGGGACTGCGCGACGAGGCGTCGCCCTCGACGGTCCTCCTCAGCTGCTGGACCGGCGACGCGGCGCCGACGGGAATCGTGCGGTACACCATCCGCGACCCGTACACGATCGACGCCTACTACTGCTCGATCATGTCGGCCACATCCGGGCAGCACGAGGCGCTGCGTGGCCGGGCGATCGGTGACGCCAGGGACGGGTTCCCTGGGACGTACGCCATCACCTACGACGGGTACGGCGGGACGACCTGGGGGCCGTTCGCCTGGACCATCACGGAGCGAGGGCCTGGCCTCGACCTCACCTGGCACCAGAACGGGCAGCTCTGGATGACCGGGTTCGGTTTCGTCGACCCGGCCGACCCCCGGTCGATCATCGTCAACTACAGCGGCGCGAAGCGATGACCGCCAGGCTCGCGGGCAAGGTCGCGATCGTGACCGGGGCTGGTCGCGGCATCGGCGCCGCCACCGTGCGCCGCCTCGCCGCCGACGGCGCGTCGGTGGTCGCCTCGGACATCGACGCCGACGCCGTGGCAGCCGTGGCCGAGCAGCTCGGCGACGCGGTCGTGGCGCGCCAGGCCGACGTCACCGACGAGGCCGCCGTCGCGGCCCTAGTCGACACGGCGGTCGAGCGGTTCGGCCGGCTCGACGTCCTGCACAACAACGCCGTCAGCTCGTCGGCCGAGGACACCGACACGGTCCGCACCCCCGACTCGCTGTGGCGGTCGACCTTCGACGTGGTGGTGATGGCGGCTGTCTACGGGTGCCGCCATGCCATTCCCGTGATGGTGAAGACCGGGGGCGGCTCGATCATCACCACCAGCTCGGGCGCGGCCCATGCCGCGACAGCGACCCGGGTCGCCTATGGCACGGCGAAGGCCGCGGTGGAGACCTTGTCCCTGTACACGGCAGCCAACTTCGGCCAGGCCGGCATTCGCAGCAACGTGGTGGCGCCCGGCTTCGTCCTGACCGAGGGCATCCGCGGGATCTTCGACGACGAGATGATCAACAAGTTCGGCGCCGCGTCCGCCGCGGGCCGGGTGTGCCTGCCCGAGGACGTCGCCGACGTGGTCGCGTTCCTCGCCTCGGACGACTCCGGGTATGTCAGCGGCCAGGTCCTGACCGTCAACGGCGGCGGTGCGCGCGGCGTGTCGTGGTGACCCGACACCCCTGGCGACGCGGCCCGTCTTCTTTTGAAAGCACGACCGGACACACCCAGCCCGCATTCATTTCCTATATGCAGGAGGAAAAGTGGACCACTTAGGATTCAATCGGGTCGAGCTCGTCGTCCGCGAGGACGAGATCGAGAAGGCCGTCGAGCAGTTCAACGAGGTCTTCGGGCTGGGCCTGCCGAAGCCGCACCCGATTCAGGGCATGCCGGTGCTGTCGGCGACCGCCTTCGACGGCTTCATCGAGCTGGTGGCTCCCGTCGACGGAAAGGGCAGCTTCGCCGCGAAGCTGGAACGAGGGCCGGGCCAGATCGGCCCCCTGGTCTGGCAGATCGCCGACATCGACGAGACCCGCGCCTGGCTCGCGGAGCACGACTACAACATCGTCTACGAGTACGACAGCCGCAAGGGCAACGCCGACGAGCAGTCCGCGGCCGTCCACCAGCTCATCCTCGACCCGGCACAGTGGTTCGGGTTCAACGTGACCCTGATGCGCCGCTTCCCCTGACCGCCGCGCCCGGCTGCCCGCCAGAGCGGGGCGGGCAGCCGAGGCGGGCCAGTCACCGTGGCGATCGCGGCTCCCGATAGGCCGGAGCGGGCAGGTCACCGAACAGGTCCGGCGTCTGCGTCGACACGTCCTGCGGGAAAACCGCCGCCCGCTTGTCGAGGAACGCGCTGATGCCCTCACGCGCGTCCTCGCTCACCCCGCGAACGTTGATGCCGAGGGTCTCGACCTCGTGCGCGCGCATCGGATGGTTCTCGCCGAGCATCCGCCACAGCAGCTGGCGGGTCAGCGCCACCGACACGGGCGCGGACTCCGCCGTGAGCGAGACGGCCAGCGCACGCGCGGCCGGGAGAAGGTCGGCACGCTCGTGGAGACCGCGCAGCAGCCCCGCGTCGAGCGCCTCCTCGGAGGTGAAGATCCTCCCGCTGTACATCCAGTCGAGCGCCGTCTGCAGCCCGACCAGGCGTGGCAGGAACCAGCTGGAGCAGGACTCGGGAACGAGGCCGCGACGCGAGAAGACAAAACCGATCTTCGCCGCCGGCACCGCCAGGCGGAAGTCGGCGGCCAGGGTCATCGTGATGCCCACCCCGACGGCGGGCCCGTTGATCGCGGCGATGATCGGCTTTCGGGACTCGTACATGCGCAGCGCCACCCGGCCACCGCCATCGCGGCGCAGTTCCCGGGCAGGCGACGGCGCACCGTCGGACGGGGAGCCACTCGACGTCCAGGCGTCGAAGACGGCCCCACCGTCGCTGAGGTCCATGCCGGCGCAGAACGCCCGCCCGGCGCCGGTCAGGATGACCGCCCGGACGGCGTCGTCGGCGTCCACGAGGTCGTAGGCGGCGACGAGCTCGGCCTCCATCGTGTCCGTGAACGCGTTGAGCGCCTCCGGCCGGTTCAGCGTGATCGTGGCGATGCCATCCGCGCTGTCGAGGCGAATCTGCTCGAAGGAAGTCACGCCTGCTTCTCCTGTTCCCGGTCCGCGCGCGAACGTCCGCGTCGATGCGATGATCGATCGCGGTGCCGTGTTCGTGTCGACGCGCTTGTGGCCTGTGACAAGGGCGTGATGATCGCCAATTGGGTCGGGGAAATGGCACAACCGCCGGCGGACTCGCTGCCCGTCACTGGAGCGTGCGCCGAAAGCGCCACGGCGCCCGTGAAGCTGGTCAGCTGGTCGGTTCCGCGCCGGCGACGAGCCCGGCGAGGAAGAACTTGCGGGCTTCGGGCTGGAGCGGGCCGGCCAGGTCGGCCGCGACGAGGTCGCGCAGCTGGGTGCTGATGGCGTAGCCGCGGATCGCGTGGAACATCGCGGTGCGCTGGGCGTGGTCGATGTCCGGGCCGAACGTCTCGGTGAGCAGGCGGCGGATCTCGTCGCCGACCCGCTGGTGCTGCGCGTGGAGCGCCTCGTTGGCAGCGGGCGACGTGTTCGGGTCGTGCTGGAAGTTCAGCATGATCTGCATGCTGGCCAGGTAGGACGAGGCGCCGTAGTGCTGGGCGAGCAGGTCGTAGAGGGACTCGACGCGCTCGGTGAGCGTCTCGCCCTCGACGTGACACTGCGCGAGCGAGGCGATGAAGCGGCGGTTGATCTCCTCGACCGCGGCGAGCATCAGGGCCTCGCGGGTGCCGAAGTGGTACTGGATCGCGCCCCAGCTCAGGTGCGCGCGCCGGGCGATCTCGTTGCTGCTCGCGCGGTAGAAGCCGAGCTCGAGGATGCAGGCGACGGCGGCGTCGACGATCTGGGTCCGCCCGGCCTGGTCCTTCGGCTGCCGACGCGACCGTGAGCGGTCACGCGGAGCGTAGGACGTCCCGTTCTCGGCCGTCTCCGTCACTGTTCTCCTCCCGGACTTTCCCTCTGCAAGTAGATCCTCGCATGCTGGGACGTTCCTGGCCGGAGCGAAGGGTGGGTCACTCGTCACGCGCTGGCGAGCACGACGCCGGTACGGCTGGCGCTGACGAGGGCGAGCTCGACGCGGTCGAGCTGGTTGGCGGCCGTGCCGCGCAGCTGGCGGACCGCCTCGGTGGCGAGGTTGAGCCCGTGGATGTAGCCCTCGCCGATCAGGCCTCCGTTGGTGTTCAGGGGCAGCGACCCGCCGGGCGCGAACACGCCAGAGGCGACGAGGTCCTTCGCCTCGCCGGGCGCGCAGAAGCCGAGGCCTTCGAGCTGCATGAACAGGACCGGGGTGAACGCGTCGTAGATCATCAGGAGATCGAGGTCGGAGCGGTCGATGCCGGTCCGGTCGAACAGCCGGCGGGCGAGCGCCGCCGATCCGGCCATCGCCGACAGGTCGGGGGAGTAGTGGTCGGTGGCGACCTCCTGGCCGGCGAGCGCCGCGCCGGCCGCCGCGGCGATGGTCACCGGGGCCGGGGTGTCCCGCGCGCGGTCGCGCGACGTGATGACCAGGGCGATCGCGCCGTCCGTCTCCTGGCAGCAGTCGAACAGCCGGATCGCCGGCTCGGCGATCCACCGTGACGCCTGGTGGTCGTCCAGGGTGATCGGCCGGCCGAAGAAGCGCGCGGCCGGGTTGGTGGCCGCGTAGGCCCGCAGGCCGACCACCGCCCGCCCGAAGTCCTCGTTGGTGACGTCGAAGGCGTGCATGTAGCGGGTGGCGTTCAGCGACATCCAGGACGCCGGGGTGAGGACGCCGAAGGGGGCGCACCACTGTCCCGCGGTCGTGCCGGAGTGCGACGACGTCGCTCCGCCGGCCTTCGCCGCCCCGAACCGCCGTGCTCCCGACCGGGCCCGCACCGCCCGGTAGGCGACCACGACGTCGGCGGCGCCGGAGGCGACCGCGGCCGCGGCATGCAGGAGCACGCCCTGCGAGCCGGCCCCGCCATACGGGACCCGGCTCGACCAGCCGATCTCCGGGATCCCGAGCGCGCGAACCAGCTCGGTCTCCTCGACCGGGTCGATCGTGTAGCTGACCAGGCCGTCGACGTCATCGGTCGACAGCCCGGCGTCGGCCAGCGCGGCGAGGATCGCCTCGGTCGCGAGCCGTGTCTCGCTGCGCCCGGCGTCCTGCGAGAACTCGGTCGACCCGATGCCGACGATCGCGGTCCGTCCGCCCAACCCGCCGCCGCTCATCGGGCGACTCCCTTCGTTGGTGCCACGCCGGCCCGGGGGCGGAAGACCGGGACCGCGAGGTCGTCGTCGTCCGTCGGCTCGAAGGCGACCTCGACCGGAAGGCCGACGCGGACGGCGGCCGGGTCGACGTCCACGAGGTTCGAGACCACCCGGACGCCTTCCTCCAGATCGACCAGCACGGCCGCCACCGGGTACTGGAACCGCGGGCTGCGGGGATGATGCAGCAGCGCGTAGCTGTACACCTCGCCGCGCCCGCTGAGCTCCACGACCTCGTGGTCGAGGCAGTGACAGGCCGGGCAGGCGACGGCCGGCGGGTGGCGCAGCAGGCCGCAGCCCGTGCAGCGCTGGGCTACCAGCCGGCCCTCGCTGGCGGCCGTCCAGAAGAACTCGTTGTCCGCGGTGACCGCTGGCACAGGGTGCACGGTCGCGTCGACCGGGGTTATGGTGTCCGCCACATAGTAGATGCTATCGGCGGACCTGACGCGCCGCAAACGGAGCCGGCGGCCGGAGGCTGGCCGCCTCCGGCCGCCGGGAGGGCCACCTGCGGTCTTCCGGCGGCCGGCCGTGCGGGCGGTCGTGCTACGCCGTCGCGCCGCCCGCATTGGCGCCTCGGGCGATGTCGCGGCCGATGATCTCTTTCATGATCTCGTTGGTGCCGCCGAAGATCGGCTGGATCCGGGCGTCGGCGTAGGCGCGGGTGATCGGGTACTCCCACATGAAGCCGTAGCCGCCGTGCAGCTGCACGCACCGGTCGACGACCCGGTTCTGCAGGTCGGTCAGCCACCACTTGGCCTTGGCGGCGTCGACCGCCGTCAGTGAGCCGTCGCCCAGGGCCAGGACGGCGCGGTCGTGGTAGGCCTGCGCGACATCCAGCTCGGTGGCGATCTCGGCCAGGGTGAACCGGGTGTTCTGGAAGTCGCCGATCGGCTGGCCGAAGGCGCGGCGCCCGAAGCAGTACTCGACGGTCCAGTCGTAGGCGGCGCGGGCGAACGCGTAGGACGTGGCCCCGATCGACAGCCGCTCCAGTGGCAGCCGTTCCATCAGGTGAGCCAGGCCGCGCCCCTCGGTGCCGAGCAGGGCCGTCGAGGGCAGCACGATGTCGTCGAAGAACAGCTCGGCGGTGTCGTTGCCGCGCAGGCCGAGCTTCTCCAGCTTGCGGCCGCGCCGGAAGCCGTCCGCCGCGCTCTCGACCAGGAACAGGCTGTACCCGCGCGAGCCGGCCTCGGGTTCGGTCCGGGCGAAGACGATGACGACGTCGGCCAGGATGCCGTTGGTGATGAACGTCTTGCTGCCCGACAGCCGCCAGCCCTCGCCGTCGCGAACGGCGCTGGTCCGGATGCCCTGCAGGTCGCTGCCCGCGCCCGGCTCGGTCATCGCCAGCGCGCCGATCGCCTCGCCGGTGCACAGCCGCGGCAGCCAGGCCGCCTGCTGCTCTGCGGTGCCGAGGTCCCGCAGGTAGGGGACGACGAGGTCGTCCTGCGCGGAGGTGCCGGCGTTGAAGGACGCCGCGCCCACCCGGGCCAGCTCCTCGACGAGCACCAGCCGGTACCGGTAGTCGTGCTCGCCGGCGCCGCCGTACTCGGCCGGCGCGGCGATACCCAGGAGCCCCTGGGCGCCGGCCGCGAGCCAGGCCGACCGGTCCACCAGGCCCTTCTCCAGCCAGGTGTCCTGGTGGGGAACGACCTCGCGCTCGACGAACGTCCTGGCGGTCTCCCGCAGCGCCTCGTGGTCGGGCCCGAAGAGCTCTCGCCGCACGTCGACTCTCCTCGCTAGCGATGTTCCGAAGACCCCGCGGAATCCGTGGGCGTGCGGAACGTAGCACTTGCTATGTGGTGGGGGCGACCGCTGTGGCGGCCTGATGCCTGGCCGGTCCGGCGGGGGTTGGTCGCCAGGCCGGCCAGGATCGTCCGGTCAGTTGGTCCGGGCGATGGCGCCGCACTGCAGCGGGCCGGCGGACCACGTGCCGTTCGTCAGGTGCGCGACCGTCTCGCACGGCGCGGGGGCGACGTGGTTGACCGGCCAGCGGGTCTCCGGCAGCGCTCCGGGGACGTAGTTGGAGTAGTTGTTGTTGAGCGTCTTCAGGAAGGAGTCGACCGTGAGGTCCTTCCCGGCCTTCTGCAGGCCGGTGACCAGCATGTCGGCGGCCCAGTAACCGGCCACCGCGGTCAGGCTGAGCGCGGCGTCGGGGGAGTACTTCTTGAAGTCGGCGACCATCTGGGCGACGGCGGGGATGTCGGTGTTGAAGCCGCCCTGCCACTGCAGCAGCGCGTAGGTGTCGTCGAACTCCTTGAGGCCACTGACGCGCGGGTCGTAGATCGGCGAGACGATCGTGCCCTTGTAGCCGGCCGCCTTGAGCGCGCCGGTGAGCTTGATGGCGTCATTGAACTGGGAGATGAAGAAGACGACGGCCGGCGGCTTGCCCGCGTCGGCGGTCATGACCTCGCTGACGATCGAGGTCGGATCGGTCAGGCCGGAGACCGGGATCGGGCTCTTGTTGTAGACCGTCTTGAACCCGGCGATGTCGAAGCTCTGCCGTACGGTGACGAGTCCCTGGCGGGCCGCGTCGTTGTCGAGCCCGATGAGCGCGATGGTCTTGGCGGCTCCGGCGGGGACGGACTTGCCCACCAGCAGGCCGCCGGTGGTGTCGACGGCGCGCGGGCTGCCGGTCGCCGGCGTCTGGCAGCCGGTGATGCCGAAGCCGATCACGTTGCCGCAGAAGCCGGTGTTGTTGCCCCAGCCGAAGAAAGGCATCTCGCCCGAGCAGAACGAGTCGATGTAGTTCCCGTCCGTGGTCGCCACGAGCGACGCGAAGGGCTTGTCCTTCTCGACGATCGCCTTGGCCTGGTCGGCGTCGCGGGCTGGGTCGCTGCCGTCGTCGCGCACGTCCAGAAGATCGATCTTGCGGCCGTTCACGCCGCCGTCCGCGTTGGCGCGCCCGAAGCGTGCCTCGGCGCCGGCCGTCGTGTCACCCATCGCGGCGCCGGCGGGGCTGGTAACAGAGACCAGCCCGCCGATCTTGATGGAGGTCGCGGTGATGCCGCGGTTCGGGTCCGAGGCGGCCGTGTTGCATTTGAGCGAGGCGGCGTCGGCGGTGACGTTGGTCTGGTTCCAGCCGTGATCCGGCCCCAGCTTGGTCAGCGCCGGGTCCACCGTGACCGGGGCGGCGCTCCCGCCGCCACTACTGCCGCCGCAACCGGCGAGGCCTACGGCGCAGGCCACCGTCACAACTAAAGCAACCCGGTGAGGTCGCCGCATAGCTGTCTCCTCTTCTTGCCGACCAAAGGAGGCCGGATGGTTTCTCGACTGGCGGCCGCTAGGGCGAGATCAACGTTCGCTCTATGGTAGTCGCCACATAGTAGAAACTATCAATGGGCATGGCTCGGGTCACCCGCCGGTCGGATGGACGGCAGGCTCCCGGGCCCAGGTCAGCTGTGCGGCCGCGTGGCGGCGGGTGGGGGGCCGCGGGGGGCGGGGCGGGGGCCCCCCGGGGGGGGGCGGGGGGGGGGGGCGGC
>NZ_JADWYX010000026.1:0-6738 GCF_016786355.1 Frankia sp. AgB1.9 | reverse complement strand
GCCCCCGGGCCCCCGGCCCGCGGGGCGGCCGGGGGGGGGGGGGGGCGCCCGGCCGGGCCGGGGCGGGCCAGCACCGGGGTGTGTGCCGTGCGGCGTCGAGCCGCCGCACTGTGCGGGGGAGGCGGTCAGCCCGACTTCATGCCCCACAGGTACGGGTCGGGCGCCGACCGGTCGATGATGGCCGTCGCCCGAGCCCGGATGATCTCGTCCTGCCAGTCGATGTCGCCGGCGAACTTGCCGTCACTCAGCCGCTTGTCGGCCTCGTGGTCGTGGTGGGCCCAGAAGTTCCCGGAGCGGATCGCCTCCAGGACGGTCACCGCGACGTCCTGGGGCTCGGCCAGGACGGCCGTCGCGCCGCCGGCCTCGAGTCCCTGCTGGACGAAACCCATCAGCTGCGGGTCGCCGGCCAGGTTCGTCTTGGTAAGCGGGGGGAGCACGACGTGTGCCTTGATCTGCGCGTTCATGTCCCGCAGCTGCCCGTACAGCGCTTCGAGCAGGGTGCAGACGGCGGCCTTGGACGCGGAGTAGGCCGGCGTCTGGTACATGACCCCGACCGCGCCGGCTCCGGAGGACGTGCCGAGCACGTGCCCGGGCGTGCCCTGAGCGACCATCCTGGGCACGAAGGCCTTGATGCCGTGCAGGATGCCGTAGAAGTTGACGTCGATCACCTTGTGCCAGTCGTCGATCTTGTCGTCGAACAGGCTTCCGCCGCCGCTGATCCCGGCGTTCAGGAAGGCGATGTCCACCCGCCCGTACGTGGCGAAGACGGTGTCGGCCAGGTTCTGGACGGAGCTGAGACTGGCGACGTCGGCAGGCACGCCGGCGACCTTGAGACCGAGCGCGGCGAGATCGCCGACGGTGGCCTCCAGCGCGGCGGTGTCGACGTCGGACAGGACGACCGTGCAGCCCTGCTCGGCGAGCAGCTTGGCGGTCGCTCGGCCAATGCCGTGCGGGCCGCCGCTGCCGGTGACGACCGCAATCTTGCCATCGAGGTCTTCCACGAACTTTCCCTCTCGTCTGAGATGTCCGCGCGTATCCGCGGCGAATGAGGCGAGGCGCCCGCGGTGTTAGACCCGGTCGGACTTCTTGTAGAAGATCCGGGTCTGGAGCTCCGCGTAGGCGTCGGTGCCGACCTGCCCGTTGTTGCGCCCGATTCCGCTGGACTTCACCCCGCCGAACGGAATCTTCGGGTCGATCTCCGTGTGCTGGTTCAGCCAGACGGTCCCGCAGACCAGGCGGGTGGCGAGCTGCTCGCCGAGGGCCACGTCCGCGGTCCAGATCGATCCGCACAGGCCGTACTCGGTGCCGTTGGCCTGCTCGATGGCCCAGTCCACGTCGCTGAAGGGGACGATCGGGAGCACGGGGCCGAACTGCTCCTCGTCCACGACCCGCACGCCGGGACCGACGCCCGTCATGATCGTCGGGGGGTAGAAATAGCCGGTCCCGGTCGGCGAGCCGCCGGTGACCGCCTTGCCGCCGTGGGCGATGGCGTCGTCGACCAGCATCTTGACCCGCTCGAACTGGGGCTTGGTCGTGAGCGGGGGAAGCTCGGCCGCCTTCTTCTGCGCGATCTCGGCGAGCTCCGCGACCAGGGCGTCATAGATCGACTCGTGCGCGTAGACCCGCTTGACCAGCGCGCAGGCCTGCCCGCTCATCAGGAACGCCGACGCGAAGATCCCCTCGGCGACCTTGGTGACGTCCACGTCGCCGAGCACGATCGCGGCGTCGTTGCCGCCCAGCTCCAGCAGGACGTTCTTCAGGGTCGCCGCCGCCGGCGCGGCGATGCTCCGGCCGGCGGCGGCGCTGCCGGTGAAGCTGATCATCCGCGCCGTGGGGTGGGCGACCATGGCCTTCCCGACCTCGTCGCCGCCGGCCAGGATGTTGACCACCCCGGGCGGCGCGATGTCCTTCCACGCCTTCGCGATCCGCAGCGTCGCCAGCGGGGTGAAGGGCGAGGTCTTGGCCACCACCGTGTTGCCGACGAGCAGCGCCGTGAGGATCTTCTCGACGATGATCAGCATGGGCGCGTTCCAGGGCGCGATCGCGGTGACGACCCCGACGGGCGCCCGCACGACCGTGACCTGACGGTCCGGGGTGTCCTCGATGACGTCGACCGCCAGGTGCTGCTCGGCGATGTGCCGGCCGAACCAGATCGCGGCGAACCCCTCGGCGGCGCCCCCGGCGTTGCCCTTCTCGACGGCCGCGAGCGTCTCCAGCTCGGGATAGACCGCCTCGATCGCGTCCGCGAGCTGGCGGATCACCGCCCGCCGCTGCGCCTCCGGCGTGGTGGACCACGCCGGGAACGCCGACGCTGCCGCCGCCATCGCGTCGTCGACCATCGCGGTGGTGGCCGCCGGGCACTGCGCGGCGACCTCTCCGGTGGCCGGGTTCACGACCGCGATCGTCTCTCCGCTGGTCACCAGTTCACCGTTGATCAGCTGGCCGAGTCCGTCGACCGTCTCCTGAAGGCTCATTCCGTCCCGTACTCCCAAACCGTCGGTCGTAGATAGAAGGTGAAACGTTGAATCGTGCGAGATTGGCCTGGCCGCCAGACGTGCCAGTGGTGTGGAGACCGGTTCACGTCACCGGGTCACCCATCCGAGTGAAGACCTCGGCGATGTTCTCGCCGAGGAAGCGCGACCGCACGTCCTCGGGGATTTCCTGGAGTTCGTCCGCGATGAGCGTGATGGGGTCCGCGTTGCCTTCACCGTGCGGGTAGTCGGACGAGAACACCATCATCTCTCCGTTCCATCCAGTCGCCAGCGCGGCTCGAAGTTCTAATTCTCGGCGTCGTCCGTCTCTTTTTCGGTTCGGCGATCACGTGCGCAGCCAATTCCTAGATCGGTCCATTTCGGGATCGTGGACTTCGAGGTTTCGGCTGAGTCGGGATCGAACTGTAACACGCGTAACATAGCATGCGTGGATGGCGGGTGCTATGTGCGTCTGGGTGACTGTCTGTGCGCTGTCGGCGCTGGCCGGCCGGTCGTCACCTGGGCGGGGCTCCGGCGCCGCGCAGGGTCGCGGTTCGTGCGGTTGATCGCCGGACCTCGTCCACGGGCCCGAGCACGTTCCTACTGGCTCCTGGCGAGGCCCAGGTCTGGCAGGTGGGACCGCGGCTGGCCTAGTTGGTGGCCCTGCAGGAGGTCGCAGTCGAGGCGGCGAAGTTCGGCGGCCTGGTCGGCGGTCTCCACGCCGTCGGCGGTGACTGTCAGGCCGAGGGCGTGGGCGAGCCGGATGACGGCTTCGACGACGGCACGGTCCGTCTGGCTGGTGGTGATCCGGGCGATGAGGCGGTGGTCTGTCTTGATGCCGTCGATCGGGAGGTCGGGTAGACCGCCAAGACAGGACTGCCCAAAACCGAAGTCGTCCAGATACACCAACACCCCGAGGTCATGGAGCGAGCGCAGGGCGCCCGTCGTGGCGGAGAGGTATCGAACGAGAGCGGCCTCGGTGATCTCCAGGCACAACTGAAAGGTGCTGTCGGCATTGGTGGCGGCGAGAACCGTGGAGACATCCGCCAGTAGTCGGTCATCGGCGAGTTGGATCGGTGAGATGCCGACGGCGATGCGGGGCTTGGGGGTGTCCGGCGGCGAAGGTCCCCATCCACTGGCTGTGCGGCAGGCAGTCTCCAGTACCCATCGGCCGAGCGGGACGATCAGGCCGGCCTCCTCGGCGATCGGGACGAACGCGTCGGGCTCCAGCAGACCGTGGTCCGGATGACGCCAGCGGACAAGCGCCTCCGCACCGGCAACCTGGCCGGAGGTGGACACCGACGGCTGATAAAGCAGCCGCAGGTCGGTGTTCCCGCACTCGAGTGTCCGTCGGAGATCCCGTTCGATCTCGACCCGATGGACGACGTCGGTACGCATGTTCTCTTCGAAGACCAGGCAGCGACCGCCACCCTGCCGTTTGGCGGCGTACATCGCGAGGTCGGCCGCGCGCAGGAGCCCGTCGGCGTCGAGGTCCTCCCCGTTGCGGTTCGGATGCGCGTCGATCAGCGCGATGCCGATGCTGCCCGTCACGATGACGGGTTCGGCGGCGAGGGTTCTCGGAGCGGCCAGTCTGGTGACGAGACGGTCCGCGACCCCCCGCACGGCATCGGGCGTCGGATCGTCGTCGCAAAGGACCGCGAACTCGTCCCCGGACATGCGGGCGACCAGGTCGACGGGTCGCACCGCGTCTCGGAGCTGGTCGGCGACGTCGCACAGCAACTGGTCACCGGCCTGGTGGCCGAGCGAGTCATTGACGGTCTTGAAGCCATCGAGATCGATGAACAGCAGACCAACGCGGCGCCGGTAGCGTCGGGCGCGGGCCACCGCGCGCTGCAACCGGTCGAGCAGGGCGGTTCGGTTCGGCAGGCCAGTCAGCCCGTCGTGCACCGCCTGATAGTGGACCTGGCGTTCCATCCGGAACCGCGCGTCGGCGGCCGCGAGCACGGTCGCGACTCCGTCCAGAAAGGCGACCTCGTGATCGGTGAAGTCGCCGGGTGTGCCGCGCTGAACTGTCAGTACGGCCGCAGGATCGTCAGATCGACCGACGGGTCTCGACAGCGGCGAGACGGGACGGGCCGGACCAGCCTCCGCGCCGTCTCGACCGTCGCGTCCCCGGGTGGGACCCGGGGCTGCCGGTAGGGTCGTGGCGGTCCCTGCCGGCCGGGACGAACGCGTGTCCGCCGCGATGACCAGACCGGGCTGGCCGCCTGACGACGCCGTCTCCCGTAGAGTCACCCGATCAGCGCCGAGGTGCTGCGCGACCGCCGCCGTCGCCCGCCGCCAGACCGACTCGGGATCGGGACTGTCGAGCGCCCGTCGGCCGAGCTCCGCGACGATCGCCTGCTCGGCGGAGCGTTGTCGCAGTTGAGCGAGAGCCTCCTCTCGATCCGTCACCTCCGTCGTGATCGATGCCACGGAGTCCACCGTGCCGTCCGCTCCGAAGATCGGGACGACGCTCTGTTCGAACCATTTCCCATAGGCCTCGAAGACTCCCGACGCGCACTCGCCGGCCAATGCCTGGCGAACCGGCGCCAGCGCCGCGGGGTGATCCGCGAACACGTCGAAGACCGACGTGTGACGGGCCGCGGTCACGAGCCCGCGATATTTTTCCGGCACGCCTTCGCTGAGTACCGTGTGCCCACTTCGATCAATCAGCGACAGCACCACGGAGGTGTTATCGGCTATCAGCCGGAGGCTCTGGTACGACTCTACTTCGTGGGTGATATCCTGAAACTGAACAAGGAGATATGGTTCTGGTACTTCGTCGGCAATTATCACCGATGTCGCCAGCACGTGGACCAGCGACGTGTCCGGCCGCACGAATCGGATGACCTGCTGCCAGCTGCCGTGTCCGGCGGCCAGATGCTGCCGCGCCATCGCGGCCTGGATGTCTCGATCATGCGGATGTATCAGGCTTTCCCACGTCACATCGATGAGCTCGGCCTCGGCGCGGTCGAGGATACGGCAGGTCGCCGGGTTCACTCTCTGAACCCGGCGACTGGCGAGGCCGAAGGCCGCCAATCCAATCTCTATCCGGTCGAACAGGTCCATAACCCGGTCCCAACCCCCTGGGCGCCCTGGGGAACCGTGTATTCGCCGCTACCCCGAGTTCATCCGGTTGGCGGTCGCGGGCGCTTAGTCGTGACGGTACCCTTTCTCACCCGGGCTACCTGTCCACCGAGCCTGTCGGTGTCGGCAGTGTCGGGTCGAGGACGTCGTCAGGTGTCCGGGTGAGAAGTCGGGCGGTCTCCGGTGAGACGGGAGCCGCGAGGAAACCGGTGAGGCCGTCGGTGAGGGTCGCTACGAACAGGCCGAACGGGATCACGCTGTCGTGGTTGCTGATCGCGCGTTCCCGTCCGGCCGCAGCGTTGATACTCAGCGACTGGGCCTGGGTGGCTCTGAGGGTCAGCAGCGGGGTGGGGATGTCCGGGAGCAACTGCCGAATGTCCGCGAGGAAGTCCTGCACGGAGCGGTAGATGTCGGGTTGCGTGGCGAACACCCGCCGCGATTCGGGGCTGCGTTGGAGCTGCTCGACGAAGGAGACGTAGGCGTTGCCGGGCGACTCGGCGAGTTCGAGGACGGGGAGCAGGTGGGCTTCCAGATGTCCGTGGAGATCGTCGGGGTCCAGGCGCGTCTTCAGGAGGGCCCGACGTTCGAGTAGCTGCGGCAGCCGGTAGGCGAAGATCGCCTCGATCAGCCGGTCCTTGGTGCCGAAGTGGTAGTGGACCGCGGAGCTGTTCGCCGAGCCCGCCGCCGCGGCGATCTGACGCAGGGATACGCCGGCGAGACCGTTCTCGGCGAACAGGCGTTCCGCGGTCGTCAGGAGCTGCAGCGCGGTCGCGCTGGTCGGGACGTCGCGTGGGACGGCTGTCATGTGGAGCGTGCTCGCCAGCGTTCGGCCGCGTCCTGCAGCACCTCGCCCTTCGCGAAGCCGTAGTAGGCGCTGAAGTGCAAGCAGATCTCCTGCATCTCGTCGTAGGTCACGTCTCCCGAGCCCAGGGCGGATTCTACGTGGGAGTGAATGGGTCCAAGCGCGTCCGACAGCGCCACGCAGGGGAGCGTGACGAGGCGGCGGTCCCTGCGCGAGAGCCCCGGGCGGCGCCACACGTGCCCGAAGACGAAGTTGAGGATGCCGGCGTAGAAGTACGGCGAGTCGGACGGGGGAGCCTGTATCAGGTTGACGTCGGCGAACTCCTGCTGGCCTTCGCGGACGCGCTGCTCGGGGCTTTCGGGTCCCAGGTCGTCG
>NZ_JADWYX010000259.1 GCF_016786355.1 Frankia sp. AgB1.9 | reverse complement strand
CGTTCAGTGACCGCTGGCCGTCCGCCGAGACCTACTAGATCAAATCAGCCGGAAACACCGTTACCGAGATAGTCCCCGGGTGCGCGCCGCGGGAGTCGTGGGCCGCGATCGCGGCGTGGATGGTCGGGAGGTGGGTGCCCCGGGTCGGGTCGAGACCGGTCAGGGTGGCCGCCTTGGTCAGCCGGTAGTCGACCGTGTTCGGGTGGATGCGCAGCCGGGTCGCGGTCTTCCTGCGGTCGAGGTCGCAGGCGAGGTAGGTGCGCAGGGTGGTGAGCAGGTCGGGTCGGTCCCGGATCGGCCGGAGCAGGTCGGCGAGGTGGTCGCGGGCGGGCCCCGGTCGGGTCAGCTGGTACTCGACGAGCACGTCGACGAGCCGGTAGGCGCCGGGCGGGCGGCCGGAGGTCTCGGCGACCTGGCGGATCTCGGCGGCGAGCCTGGCGGCCGCGGCCACGCAGACCGGCTCGGCGGCGGCGAGCCCGGCGATGATGTCGGCGCCGGCCGCGTCGCGCAGGCGTTCGACCAGCTCGGACATCTGGCGCCAGTCGGCGGCACTCAGGTCGGCCGCCGCCGTGGACGAGGGAACCAGCACGATGCCCTGGTCGCCGGACAGGCTGCACAGCGCGCTGGGTGACGCGTGGCGCTCGATCGCGGCGCGGATGCGGCGGATCTTGCGACGACCGGCGATCGCCGGGTCGGTTCCGGCGGTCTGCTCGTCTGGATGCCTGGACACGGCGATGCTCATCGCGAGGTAGCAGGCGGGCAGGGCGATGCCGGCCCGCGCGGCCGTCTCGGCCATCTCAGGGGATTCGTTCAGCAGCGCCGAAAGCATCGCGGCGCGGCTGTCGCGGTCGTTCTTTCCCGACGTGGCCTGCCGTTCGGACAGGTAGACGTTCGCGATGACGGTCGTGGTCATACGCAGGAAGCGCAGCAGCCGACGGTGCAGCGCCGTCACCTCGGCGAGGTCGGTGGGACTGGTGTCGGCCAGGATGCGCTCGGCGCAGATCTCGGTTCCCAGGAAGTACGCGCGCAGGATTGCCTCGAGGGGGACACCCTCCTCCGCCCGGCGGGAGGCGGACTCCCTGATGATCTCGACCTGGCGGGCCGACGGCGCCTCGGGGTCGCGGGCCATGTCGATGAATGTTCCGATGTTCGCGGCGGTGATGCGCGTGATCTCGCCGCGTAACTCCTCGGCCGGCAGGGTGCCGTAAACCGCGATCTCCTCGGTCAGGCGGTCGACGATAATGCGGCTGAGCTCGGCCCTGGCGGTGGACAGCCGCTGGTCTATTGAGATGCCGTCCAGAATGTTGCGAGTGTTGTTGGTGGCCATCACAAGGGCTCCTCGTCAGTGGGCGGGCGACATCCGTGTACTGGGAAATTCCAGCCAGTCGGTCGCGTCCACCCGCCGCCACGGCCGTGGTTCCCTGTGACCCGTCACACACACATAACGGACATGTATGAATGTAACGCCACGGGTGTCGCCGACGCTCGCCTCGACTTCGGACGAAAACCAGCCGGGCGCGCCGTGGGGGGCGCCCCCCCCCCCCCCCCCCCGCCCCCCCCCCGCCAAAATCCGGTCGGCTGAAGCCCCCGGGGCGCGGCCCG
>NZ_JADWYX010000258.1 GCF_016786355.1 Frankia sp. AgB1.9 | reverse complement strand
CGTGTGTTGTGGGGTCGGGGGGGGCCGGGCGGGGGCGTAGGGCGCCGGCGTTGCTGCGCGGGGGCGGAGCCCACCGGCCGGGGTCCCCCGCCGCCAACGGGGCTCGCTCCGCTCGCCGGGCCAGTCAGGCCACTTCGCTTCGCTTGTGGCCTGCTGGCCCGGAGAGCTACGCGAGCCGCTGGGTGGTTCTTGACCGGGAAGTCGTTCTTGGGGGTGGCGAACGGATGCGGCCGGTACTGCTGGAGATAGCCGGGTTCGGCTCGTTCCGGGACGCCGCGGCGGTGGACTTCGCGGACGCCGACTACTTCGCGCTCGTCGGGCCGACCGGGTCGGGGAAGTCGACGGTCTTCGACGCGATGACGTTCGCGCTGTTCGGGTCCGTGCCGCGGTGGAACCATCGCGGCCTGGTCTCGCTGGCGCTGGCCCCGACGGTCGCCCGCGGCACCGTCCGGCTGGTCTTCGACGCGGCCGGCAACCGGTATGTCGTCGCACGGGAGCTGCGCCGGCTCGGCAACGGAAGCGTGACGGTCCGCAATGCCCGGCTGGAGCGGCTGGCCGACCCCGCCGGCCTGGCCGCGCCCGGCGCGCCGACCGAGGTCGTGGCGGCGGACTCGGAGGTGAGCCGGGCGGTCGAGTCTCTGCTGGGGCTCACCTTCGAGCATTTCTGCGCCTGCGTCGTGCTTCCGCAGGGCGAGTTCGCCGAGTTCCTGCACGCCAAGCCGGCCGACCGTCAGAAGATCCTCACCAGGCTGCTCGGCCTCGGCGTCTACGACGAGATCCGGGCCGCCGCGAACGAGCAGGCCAAGACGAGCCAGCACGGCGCCGAGGCGCTGGACAAGCAGCTCGCCGGCTACCAGGACGCCACCGAGGAAGCCGCGCGGGCCGCCGCCGCCCGGGTGGGCACGCTGACCCAGGTCGTGACGAGCGTCGACGCCGCGCTCGGCGAGATCGCCACCCGGGCCGCGGCCGCCGAGCGGGCGACGACCGAGCTGGCCCGCGTCCAGAACGAGCGCGACCTGCTCGCGGCGGTCCGGATGCCGGTTGACGTGGTCACGCTGACGACCCGGCTGGCCGCCACCGCCGCGACCGCCGCCACGGTGGCCGCGGCCCGCCTGGCCGCCGAGCGGGTCGACAGCGCGGCCCGCACGGACCTGGCGGCGGCGCCTGACCGCGCCCCGCTGGAGCAGGCTCGCCGCGACCACGCCGAGCTGGCACGGCTGGAGGCCGCCCAGCCGGGGGCACAGGCGACCTACACCGCCGCCCTGGCCACCCTCGACCGGCTCACCGTGGCCGTCACCGACACCCGCGCGGCCCGGGACGCGGGCGCCGCCGCTCGCGACGAGGCCGCCGTCGCGGCGCAGGCCGTCGCCGACGAGGTCGCGCGGCTGCGAGCCGAGCGCGACAGGCTGGCCGCCGTCCGCACACCACCGGGCGTCGTCGAGCTGGCCACGCGGCTACGCGCCGCCCAGCGGGCCGCCGCCGAGTCCGGCGCGCTGCGGCGAGCCGCGGAGCAGGCCGACACCGACGCCCGAGCCGCCCTCGACGCGGCGCCCAACCGGGCCGCCCTGGAACGCGCCCGCGACGGCCACGACGAGCTCGCCCGCCTCGCGCCGGCCCGGGCCGCGGCCGACACCGCGCACGCCGACGCCCGGCGCGGGCTCGACGCGGCGGTGGCCGGCGTCGAGGCGGCCCGCCCCGCCCGCGCGGCGGCGGCGGCCGCGCTGGAGCCGGCGCAGCCCGCCGCTCTGGCGGCCGCGCTGCGG
>NZ_JADWYX010000257.1 GCF_016786355.1 Frankia sp. AgB1.9 | reverse complement strand
CGGCCGGGCACCCGCTGACCGTGCTGACCGGCTTCGCCCGGCCGGCCGCCGCGCCGTCCACCGACGCGGCTCCGTCCGGCCCGGCCGGGACCCGCTCGTCGGCGTCCGCCGCGACGGCGACGCCGTCAGCCGCGGCCGCGCGGACACAGGGAGCCACCGCTACCGCGGCCGCGGCGGACCTCGGCGCCGGCTGGCCGTCGGACCAGGCCGAAGCCGTGATCGTGGTGGACGATCTCGCGGGCACCGTCTGGCTGGTCGACCCGTCGCTGCTGACAATCAGCGCCTCGGTCGTGCTGCCGCCTGGCGCCGTCGTCCTCGCGGCGGCCGGGGACGCCTACGCGGTGGACGCCGCCACCGGCCGGGTGATCCGCCTCGACCCGCGCACGCTGGCCCAGCTCGGCGCGCCGATCACGTTCCCGGCCGGGCTGGGGACCGTGGCCCAGACGCCGGACGGGACGCTGTGGGTACCGGTCTCGAGCGCGGGCACGGTCGTCCCGATCCGCGCCGGGACGCCGGGGACGCCGATTCCGGTGGCGCCGGCAGGCGACCGGATCGACGTCACGACGGTCGGCGGGTCCGCGGTGGTCGTCGACCAGACGGCTGGTACGGTCGCCCGGCTCGGGGTGGACCACGCCGACGCGGCCATCCAGCTTCCGGGTGCCCGGGCGACGCCCAAGACCACTGACCAGCTGCTCCTGCCGACCAGCACCGACGGTCAGGTCCTGGCGCTCGCCCAGCCGGCGAACGGCGAGCTGCTGCTGGCGGACCTGGCCACCGGTCGGGTGAGCACGACCACGCTGCCGGCCGTCGGCGCGGCGGACGTCGACGTGTCCGCCCTCGCCGCGGCGACGGGCACGGGCACCGGCGCCGGGCATCAGGTCGGCGCGCCGGTCTCCCACGACGGCCAGGTCTACGTGCCCGACTCGAACGCCGGCGTCGTCTGGGACTTCGACCCGGCGACGGCTCGGTTCGCCGCGCCGGTGCCGGTCGCGCCCGTCGGCACCCCGTCGCGGATCAGCCTGGACGTCCAGAGCGGCCAACTGTGGATCAATGACGAGACCGGCCCGACGGTCGTCCTCGTCAACGGCGCCAGCCGGCGGACCCTGCTGAAGTTCGGCGCGGCCCTGCCCGGAGGCACCCGCACCAACACACCACGCCCGCTGCCGCCCGGCCCGACGCCGACCGCGAGCCAGCCGTCGTCCCAGGGCGGTGGCACGGGGGCAGGCGGCCGGCCAGGCCTGATCTGGCCCGGCTGGACCCCGCCCAGCCGACCCGGTACCCGGGGCGACGGCGGCGGGCTAGACGACGGCACGGGCCGGGGCACCGGCGGGCGTGGTGACGACCGGACCGGGGCCGGAAACGGCCGGGGCGGTGGCCAGCCGGGTGGGCAGACCCGCGAGCCGACCGGGAACCGGCCGACCGGCTCCGGCCAGCCCGAGCCGCCGGTCAGCACCACCGCGGCCCCGCCGCGGCCGGAGCCGACCGCCGGCCAGCAACCGCCGAGCGAGCCGACGGGCTCCGCCGGCCCGGGCGGCGGCCAGACCGGCGGCACCGACCAGGCCGGAGCGGGCGGTGGCGTCGGCACCGGCGGCTCGCAGGCGGCGGCCGGGGCGGGCGTAGACGCGCAGTCGCCGGCCCAGGCCGGGGACGGGACACCAGGGTCCGCCGAACCGCCGGCGGCCCAGCCGACGACGGCGCCCGCGCCCACCGGTCCGCCCAGCGGCTCGGCCGGTGCGCCAGGCCGGCCGACCGGCCCCGCGACACCGACTCCGTCCCCAGGCCACGCGCCGACCCCGCCCGACCAGGGCTCGCCACGGCCGCCAGGGTTCTGGCTGCTCACGGCCGACGGCGCGGTGCTCGCCCGCGGCACCGCCGAGGCGGTCGCCGGCGGCGGCGCCGACCCCGGCGCGGTCGCGATCGCGCCGACCGCGACCGGCCGCGGCTACTGGCTGGTCGACGCGGCCGGCGCCGGGCGACCGGTTGGCGACGCGCCCGCCGTGCCGGCGGCGGGGGGGGGGGGGGCCGGGGGGGGGGGCCCCCCCCCGCCCCCCCCCGGGGGGG
>NZ_JADWYX010000025.1:77402-95175 GCF_016786355.1 Frankia sp. AgB1.9 | reverse complement strand
GGAATCCGCGGTGGCCTTGGCGGCCGGGCTGACGGTGGCGGGGTTGCGCCGTCAGGTGCGGGTGTCGTTTGTGAAGGTCGCGGAGATGCAGCGCCGGGGCCTGGTCCATCTGCACCTGGTCATCCGCGTCGACGGGCGCACGGCCGACGGCGATCGGACGGCGGCGCCGGGCTGGGCGGCCGGGGACCTGGTCGCGGACTGCCTGCGGGCCGTCGTCGCGTCGGTCGCGGTCGACGTGCCGGATCCGGCGTCGGTCGCGCTGCTCGACCCGTCGGGGGCGTTGCCGGTGCAGGCGGCGGCGGATGGCCGCTGGTCGGTCGGCTGGGGCGCCCAGGTCGACATCCGTCGCATCCGGCTCGGCGGTGAGATGGACGCGGTCAAGGTCGGGAACTACCTGGCGAAGTATCTGACCAAGTCCGTCGGCGACGACGACGCGCTGAACGCCCCGGTCCGCTCGCTCGGCCATCTGCGCCGGCTGCGGCTGCGGGATCACCAGCGGCGGCTGGTGGAGACCTGCTGGCGTCTCGGCTCTGACGAGGCATTCAGCGCGGCGCTGGATGAGGCGGCGGGCCGTGCTCCTGGCCGGTTGCCGGGGTTGATCCGGTGGTCGCATGCGCATGGGTTCGGTGGTCACTGGGTCGGGAAAAGTCGGCGCTATTCGACCACGTTCGGTGCGGTGCGCGCGGTGCGGCGGCGCTGGGCGCGGGTGTTCTCGGCCGCGTTGAGTGGCCGTCCGTTCGGCACCGACGATGCGGGCGGGTTCGTGGCACTCGATGAGTTCGGCCGCCCGGATGGCGATCCAGCAACGGTCGTCGTCGGCCAGTGGCGCTACGCCGGCCGGGGCCGCGATCGAGACTCGGATGCGGGCGGTTCGGGTGGTGGGTCGTGAGTCGGGCCCGTGCCCCGCGGCGGGTGGCGGGTGAGGTCGCGCTGCCCTTCGAGGACGACCAGCAGGAGCCGGCGGGCCGTTCGGACGTGCCGGGGCTGGTGGCTGGCGAGGCGGTGAGTACCGAAGGTTCACTCCGGGCCGTTGAGCCTGTTCCGGTTGTTGTGGTCGCTGAGGCGACGCAACCGGAGGGGCTGGGTGGGTGGGCCCGCCGGTCGCCCGCGGTGCTCGCCTCCGGTGAGCAGTCGTGCGGAGGCGCTCGGCCGTCGGCCGGTCGTGCGTCGGGTCCTCGGCGTCGGGGCCGCTGCGCGGGCCGGGCGTCGAGTCGTGCGGCGGTGGCGTCGCCGGAGGAGTGGGGCCGGGTGCAGGCGCTACGGGCGCCCCGGTGGACACCGGAACAGCGGGCGCATGCGGCGGCGCTGTTCGGTCTGGTGCCCCCTGAGCCGGCGTCGGCCCTGCCGGCGCTGCCGGCGGTGGCGCGGGTGTGGCGCCGGGCCTGACCTGGCCGGACGGCCGGCTACTTCCATTGGGGGTCCAACAGGTCAGGGTCGAACGGCGCGCCGCGCCGCGGGCTCTTGGCGACGATGACGGCGTGGAGGTAGTCCTCGATGATCGCCCGGCGGTGGGGCAGCGTGTAGCTGTCCCACTCGGCGCGGATGTTCGCCGGGGCGGCTTTCACGGTCTCGACGCGGGCCGTGTGGCGGGCGCGGTTGGCCAACAGGCCGCGTTCCTCGTCCTCGAAGTGCTTGATCTGGGGGAAGTAGCGGTCACCGGAGATCTGCTTGGCCCGGTAGGCGGCGTTCAACTCCTCGATCCGGGTCCGGACGTCGGCTAGCTCGGCTTCCTTCGGCCACGCCTCGTCCACGGCCGGCGGGGCGTCGGCTAGCTCCAACTCGACTTTGTTGATCAGTGCGGCGGTGATGTACTTGTCGGTCTTGGGCCCGTTGCGGGCGACCTTTCCACAGCCGTAGGTCGACGCGGGACACAGGTAGTGATGGCCGTAGGGGCTCGCGGTTCCCATCATCGGCCGGTTGCACTCGCCACACCGCACGATCCCGGTCAGCAGGTATTTCCGCGCGTTCTGGCCTCGGCTCCGCTTCCCGTCCGGCCGCGCGCCGATGACGGCCACGACCCGTTCCCACTTCTCGGGGGTCAGGATCGGTTCCCATTCGCCGATGACGGGGGTGCCGTCGGGGCCGTGGACGACTTCGACGAACGTGCACTGCTCGCCGGTTTCCGGGTCGGTCTCGTAGACGGTGCGCCCTCGCCAGCCACACAGCCGGGGGTTGCGCAGCATCTGTTTGGCCTGGGTGAGCTGCCATGCCTTGCCGCGGGTGCCGGTGATCCCGTCCCGATTCCACTCGGTCACGATCGCGGTAAGCGGTACCCCGTCCAACAGGCGGCCGACGCACTTGGTCAGGATCTCGCTCTCGATCGGATGCAGGGTCCGCCGGTCGTCGTTCCATCCGAACGGCCTCGGCCCACCCGTAATCTTTCCCGTCTGTTGCATGTCCAGGTGCCAGCGGCGCACCCGGCGCGCGGTGTCGGCAGAGGACTTGTTCGCCATCGCTACCAGGATGCGGGCGGTGAACTTCCCGCCATCGGTCAGCAGATCAAACCCGCCGGTCAATCCGACGATCGGGCGGCGGTGATGCTCCACGATCTCGATCGCGTCTTCGAGGTCGCGCGGGTCACGGGCCAACCGGTCCAGATCCGCGACGATCACCGCGTCGATCACTCCGGCGCGTAGGTCGGCGAGCATCCGCTGCCACACCGGCCGGATCACCCGATACACCCACGACCCGTCCGGCTGAACGATCCGCTTCTTCTTGTACGCCGAGGTGTCGTTCTCCTCATAGATCGGCTCACAGACGACCCCACCGACCGAGGTCACCCACGCGCGTTCGTCCGCCTCCTGGCGGGCAACGCCCTTCGCGTCGTCATCCGCGTCATCGGAGATCCGCGTGTAGAGGCCGAAGCGGACACCCTCGAAACTCGGCACCGCGCCCAACGGGGACATGGCCACGGGCGGTGCCACGGCCGCGGGCCGGACTGCCCCGTTTCGGCTGGTTACCATACGTTGATTATAGGTTGGACGGGTTACTGCCCGCCGAACCCGAAGCCGTGCGACCAGCGCAGCAGCCCGACCGTGCGGCCGGGGGTGCGGCCCGCCGCAGCGTCCAACGCTTCGGCAAACGCCCGGTCCATCCCCAGCCGCCAGCACGCTTCCACCAAGCGCCGTTGGTGCGCGGGTAGCCGCAGCCGCGCCAGGTGAGCCAGCGACCGAACCCGGCTGTCAAGGGCGCCACCGTCGAGCGTCGACTTCGTCAGGTACTTGGCCAGGTAGTTCGCGACCTTCCCCGCGTCCGTGTCCCCACCCAGGCGGATACGGCGGATATCGACCTGACCGCCCCAGCCGACCGGATACCGGCCATCCGTCGAGGGCTGCACGGGCAGCGCGCCGGCCGTGTCCAGCAGCGCGACCCCGGCAGGGTCGGGAGCGTCCACCGTCACCGTGGCGAGCACGTCACGCAGGCAGTCCGCGATCAGCTCACCGGCCGCCCAGCCCGGCGCGACCGTCAGCCCGCCGTCCGCGTCTCGGCCGTCGACCCGGATGACGACGTGTAGGTGGACCAGGCCCCGGCGCTGCATCTCCGCGACCTTCACGAACGACACCCGAACCTGACGACGCAGCCCGGTGACCGTCAGCCCGGCCGCCAAGGCCACCGCGGATTCCAACCGATCCCGCGTCGCCTTCCACAGCGTCGGCAGCATCGTGTTCCAGACCACGGCCCGGCCGTAGTCGAAGCAGCGCGGGCAGACCGGTTCCCCGAGCCGCTTGTCATCCGCGCCGTGGCGCACGGTGCAGCCGAGTGCCCGGCCGTGTTCACAGGTCCCGCGACGCTGCCGACACACCCGTGATTCCGCGCCCTTGCCCGCACGGCGGGAGTGCACCGCCCCGAAGCTCGGTGCCGTCAGCGTCACGAACCAGGCCGGACACCCCGCCAACCGGCCACCATCGCCGTCCCCGGCATCCCGACCGCCCAGGCCGCCCAGGACGATCCGCCGCGCGTCCCGCTGATACAGCGCCGAACACGTCGGGCACGCAGACGCACGCCGGTTGTTGCACCGCACGTGGACGACCGGCGGACCCGACACGCGCCGGATCTCACCCGTCGCCAGGTCCACATGATCCGTCTGCCCCGCCAGCCGGATCGGACGGACACACTCCCCAGACGGCCCCTGCTCGGGCGTCTGCTCGTCGGTGGCCACGGGTCACGCCCCGCCGTCATCAAGGCCGTTGCGCCGCCGCCAGCCCGCCGCCCACCGCTCCCAGGCCGCCACGTCGTTCTCATCGATCCGACCGGACCCACCAGGCGCCGACCCAGGCAGCTCACCGCCGGCCGGAGGCAACGCGGCCGGAGGCGGCGGCGACCAGCCCCGCAACGGAACCGTCGGAGGTTCCTCCGCACCCGCACCAGGCGCCGCAGCAGGGCCAGACCCCGACCCGTACGCATCAAGATCGGGCACCCACCCAGCCACCGGCCCCGGCGCCACCTCAGACACGACAGCCGACTCAGACGTAGCCGCCGGCCCGTGCACCCCGAACACCCGGGCGACTGTGCGAATGTCGTCGTCGTCCTGCCAGCCGGCCCGGACCATCACCGGACGCGGTTCGGTATCGGTGCGCACGTAGCCGACGCCCGCGAGGGCCAGCGGGATCTGTTCGCAGTGCGCGCCCGCGTCCCACGCCCCCCGCCGCAACACCAGATCCACCACCGACGCTTCGGCCAGCCGCAGCGCCACCCGCACGGGAAACAGGTCCCGGAACGGGAGCGTCTCCTTACGCGGGTCCTGCACCGCGCCCACCACGGAGAAGCCGACCGCGCGGCCCTGGGACAGCAGTCGCTGAAGCGATCCCGCCATCCGCTTACGTAGATCGCCGTCCGTGTAGGCGGTCAGGTCCGCGAGTTCATCGACCAAGACCACGATCAGCGGATCACCCGGCACCGGCGTGTGCGCCCGGGTCACGCCCCGTAGCCGCCCGGCGCGGTCGGTCATGGCCTGCGACGCCTCGTCCAACAGGTCCGCGATGCTGTCCAGGTCCCAGGCGAACCGCGCGAACAGCGGCCCGCCGGCCGCGAGTTCCATCCCGCCTTTCGGGTCGCACGCCCAGATCTCGACCAGCCCGGCCCGGACCGCCGGGGCCAAGGCCCGCACGATCGACCACAGGACCGAGCCCTTACCGGCCCCCGTCGCCCCCGCGACCAGCACATGCGAGCCAAGCAGCGGCAACTGCCACGGGCCGCCGTCTTCCCGCCGGCCGATGACCAGCCCGCCCAGGCCCGCGAGTTCGGCGATCCCGACCGCGACCGGCACCAGCCCCCGGCCCGCCACAGGTACCGGTTCCCGCACCGCGAGCACAGCCCCAGGACCACCAGCCGCCGGGCCGTCGACCGCAGGCCAGCCCGCCGAACGCAACGCCACCGGAACCGCCGCCGCTTCGGGTGTGGGCAGCGGGATCGGGTCCACCGCAGCCGCCAACGGATCGTGCATCCGCAGCAGCACCGTTCCCCGCCCGGCGTGCAACGGGTCCGCAGACACCGCCAGAGAGCGGACCCCGAGCGCCGCCGCGAGCGCGTCCGACCCGCTCACCAGGTCCGTGATCGCTTGCCCCGGGCGAACCTGCACCGCCAGCTCCACGCCGGCCGGAGTCGCCCGCACGCGCCGGACCCGGGGGGTTCGCTCCCACGCCACCGCCAGCCGGCACGCACGGCACGCCCCCGCCCACCGACGCCGCCACCGACCACCCACCAGCCAACCCGCCAAGCCCGAGCGCAACCGGCGCACACCGAGCACCAGCCCGGCCGCGACCACGAGCAGCACCCGGCCGCCGGTCGTCCCGCCGAACATGCCCACCGCCAGCAGCACACCCAGCCCGAGGGCGAGTTCGCGCCGCCAGTCCCACACCCACCGAGCCACCAGCCGCGTGACCATCCACGCCACCGACGGACGCACCGTCAACCTGAAACCCCGGGGGGTCATCCGCCCCGACGCCACCGAGAACATCCGAGACATCACCCGTACCCGCTTCCGATCACAGGGCCAGAAAGATCAGGAGGAGCCGGCCCAGTGACCGGGCCGGAAGACGACGACGGGCGGCCAGCCCGACCCGCACAGGGGGTCCAGGGCCGCCGCCCGCCGCAGCGAAAATCAGCTCTCGCGCTTACCCGACCCCGAGCCCGCGCCCGGAGTCATGGGCAGCCCGGCCCGCGCGATCGAATCGGCCGACCACGACACCCCGTGGCGGCGCGTCCCGTCCGGGCCTTCCATCTCCCAGGCCCGCGCCCGCAGGCCGGACAGCTTCACCGACTGCCCGACAGACACCCCCGGGGCGGACGCGGCAGCGATCCGCAGCCGCAACACCGACGCCCCACCACCCGTGACGGCGAGGGCGACCTCGACCTCCCACAGCGGGACGCCGTCGAAGTTCGAACGCTGCTTGCCGTCGAACATCGCCGGCACCGCGCCCGACATCACGACCGCCGCCAAGACCTGGCTCATATCGACCGGGATGACATTCATAGCTACTCCAAAGAAGAGGAAGAAGGGGACGCGGAACGGCGGGAATGGCCGGCGCGTGGCCTGTTTTCGGGCGCAGTCGAGCCGCGCGAGACCGAACAGGGAAAAGGAGAAGAGGTTTAGGCTTGGATGACGACGACCGGGGGCGGTGCCGCCGGCGCCGGGCGGTCGTTGCCACTCACCCGGCCGGCCGACCAGCCGAGGAACACACCGACCGCCATCGCGACGACCTGCGCGCTCACCAGGAGCAGAACCACCGCCAGCAGCCGCGCTGCCGTCAGTTCTTCCCGCTGGTCAGCGTCGTGCTCGCCGCCGGCCGCTGCGGCGTTGGCGTCGGTCATGACCGGCCCCGGCGCAGCCGCCGACCCGCCAGCCCCAGACCGACGCCCAGCAGCGCGACCCACACCGGCAACTGGCCATCCAGACCGGCCAGCGTCAGGTAAAGGCCGCAGACCCAGAACACGACGGGCCAGAAAATCGGCCCGCGCGACAATGGAGGAGACATACACACTCCCGAACACGACGAAGGGAAGGAAGACGCGGCCCGGATTGACCGGCGCCGCAATCACCATCCCGCGCCGCACAGCGCCTTGTCGTGTCGTGCGGTCATTATTTCGTCGTTATCTGCGCGTCATTGGATCATCATTGGATCATCACGCGACGCCGGCAGCCCGTTCCTGGTGATCCACTCGTCATCCGCTCGCGATTTGGTGACGATCCGCGCGTCATCCGCTCGCGATTTGCTCGTCATCCGCGCACGATTTGGTGGTGATTTGCTCATCATTTGGTGGTGATCGCGCAGGTCACGGCCCTGCCAGCCCTACCGGCCCGGACGCCGTTTGCTGGCGGTAGTACGCCAACCCGCACCGAACCACGCCAACCCCGCCCAACCCACCTACACAGCCAGTGCCAGCCCGGACACGATGCAACCGCCGACACACACAGCCCGGAGCGCCACCCCGCACACCGCAGCCCAGCAAGCCCCGATACAGGAGACCCCGCACCCATGATCCGGCCATTCCTACCCACGACCACACCCACCGAGCCGACCACCCCGGCCGCCCCAGCTACGCCACCCCCCGACGTCCCCCACCAACCGGCACCGCCAGCCGCCCCCGGGATCACCCCCTACATCCGGCAGCGCATCGAGACCGACGTCCGCGCGCTCATCCACGCCTGCGACCCGACCCCGGCCGGACTCGCCCGCGTCGCCAAGACGCTGCTCGCTCTGATGACCGGCCGCCACGACCGCGCCGCCGCCCCCACCGCCTGGACCAAAGTCACCGAGGCACTCGGCACGCTGCCGACCGTTCACGCCGACGCCATGCGCGCCCTACTCGGTATCGGACTACCCCCACGCACCACCATGCTGGAGCGCCGTATCCGTGCCGCCGCCGGCTACGACCTCAGCGCCGGGCACTACGCGAAGACCTGGGAACCCCAGGGCATTGACATGCTCGTAGACGCACTCGCCGAACGGGCCGACCCGGCAGCGACCCTGCCCACACCCCCGAAATGGCGTATCGCCCTGCTCCGCACACCCCCGCCACTGATCTCCGTCGTCCGCGCCACCCGCACCACCCGCACGACCCGCACCGGCCGCAGCCGCCGAGGCAGCCAACCCCGCTGAACCTCACCGCGGATTCGCTCCGCACCCGGACCAACCCCCGGACACGAGACAGGGGCACAGACGCCGTGTCTGTGCCCCTGCCCGACGAACGCTGAGGCCCCGGGTCCGGGGTCAGTCGGGACCAGCGTCGCCCGTCGCGTCCGTACCCGCGTCTGGTTGGTCACCAGGCCGGGCGTTCTTCTTCTCGGCCGCCGCGTAGAGTCGGGCCGCCGCGAGCTGTTCCGGGAACGACACCGGAGCCAGGTACGGCGGAATCCGCCACCCGTGCGACCACGGCAGGCTGATCGGCATCGTCTGGTCGTTCACGCGGGCACCGCCGGGCCGCCCGGCGCGTCGTTCATGTCGTCGTTGGCGAGCAGTTCCCAGACCTGGCGTTCCTCCAGACCATCGCCGGCCTGGACCCAGACCGGCCACACGACCGCCCGGCATCCACCGGCCGCTACTCCGGGGTCGACGCCGCAGGTCACTGCCGCTCTGCCTCGTCGCGCCCGTAGCAGGGTGGCGACCAGGGACGCCAGCCCGGTAGCTTCCTGCGGTGCCCCGGCCGGGCAGAGCACGACCGATGCCACCTCCGGCGCGCGAGCGATCGCCAGGGCCGGCGCCGCCAGTCCTTCCGTCAGCCAGTGCACGAACCACTCCCGGACCTGGACGTCGAGCGCAGGCCCCGACCAGCCGGTCAGCCCCGCACCGTTCCCGCCCGCGTCCACGGCTGTCGCCGCGCGGAACTCCGCGACCAACAGCCCCCGTTCGCCTACCGGGAAGCCGGCCGGTAGCTCGGTCAGGAACCTCCCGCAGCCGCCACCAGACAGCCACGCCATGCCCAGCCCCGTCGCCGCGCCGTTCACGCGCCCGCCCCCGCGCCGGGAGCCAGGCTGTCCAGCCAGTCCGGAAGATCCGGCCAGCCCACGACTTCCCACACGTGCCGGACCCGGGCCGCCTCACCGTCGCTGATGGAGATCTCATGCGGGATCGCCGACCGGCCCGACCCCAGCGGCGGGCACACCGCGCACATCACCGCCGCTTTCTGGCCGTCCCGCTGGGCTCGCAGGATGTTGCCGGCCCAGAACGCCAGCGCGGTTGCTTCCTGGTCCACTCCGGCGGGGCAGATCACCACCGACGTCACGTGGACCATCTGGCCCATGACCACCGCCACCCGGGCCAGCTCACCCGGATGCACCGGGATGAACTCCACTTGCGACGACGCCGCCAAGGCGTCTGTCGGCGCCGCCGACGGGTCCTCCGGGGTGCCGGAGACCGCCTCTGTCCAGCACCGGCCAACCAGCAGCCCCGCCCGGTCCGCCGGGATCTCAGCCGGCAGTAGTCCGGTGTACTCGCCGCCCGCACCGTCGGCGAACCGCGCCGTCCAGACCAGCCCCGCCGTCTCCTGCCCGAGGGTCGCGGTCATGGCTTGTACGCGACCAGGCCGTAGACCGCGACCTGCGCGTCCGCGACCCGGGATTTCTTCGTGTCCTCCGGCCGCCACCTGTGCACCATCTGGACCCCCGGATCGAGCAGTTCCATCTCCGGCGGGATGAGCGCCTGGATCTCTCCCCGGCTACGGGGCCGCAGCGTGATACCGGCCCCCTGGTAGATGTCCTCGACCGCCGCCGTTGCGCCCAGCGCCCGGAAGTCCCCTGTCCCGTGACTGAGCACCAGATAGCTCCCCGGTGCCAGCGCCTCGACCAACTCGGCCACCAGCGCGGCCGGGTTGTCGGTGTCGGCGCAGTAGTCCAGGACCGTGCCCAGCAGCAACCCGACCGGCGCGTCGAGATCCAGCAGCCAGCACTCCCGCAGGACACGCTCCGGCTCACGCAGATCCTCCGTAAAGCACAACGTGTCCCGAGCCGGATAGCCGCGCAGCAGCGCCATCCCGTACATGCTCACCACCGGGTCGTGATCCATGTAGATCATCCGGGTTTCCGGGATCACCGCCCGCGCGATCTCATGCAGATACGGCTCCGCCGGCATCCCCGTCCCCACATCCAGGAACTGGCAGATCCCCTCGCTGGCCAACATCCGCACCGCGCGACCCAGAAACGCCCGGTTCGCCTCCGCCCCGCCCCCCATGTCCGGCGCGACGGCTAACAGCTGCTCGCCGACCAGGCGATCCGCCGGGTAGTGGGTCTTCCCACCCGCCAGGTAATCCCAGACCCGCGCCGACGTGGCCACATCCAGACGCGCATAGTCCGACAGCGACCACAGGCCCCGTTCACCCCCCGACGGGGGCGCGATCCCGGCCATCACGCCGCCCCCGCCAACGTCGCCAGCGCGCCGGCCACCGCCGACCACCCCACGATCTCCCAGACCGCCCGGACCACCATCACCCCTGGAACCGACCGCAGCCGGACTTCGTGCAATACCGCCGACCACTGCGCACCCGCACGGACAAACGGCGCATGTGACGGCAGGAGCGCGGACGTCACGACCGACGCCCCACCCGACCGCCGCACACCCAGCACATCGGCGACCGCCAACGCCATCGCGTGGCGTTCCACCTCCACACCGGCCGGACACACCACGACCGACGCCCCCACCGACGAACCCGCCAACTCCAGAGCGCGCGTACTCAGCCCCGCAGGATGAGCCGCCACGAACCGCAGATCCGCCGACCCAGCCGGCCGCACCAACACACCCGACTCCTCCGGTGGCAGTTCCACCGGCAACGCCGGCACGAACAACGCCCCCGACCCATCCACCAACCCCGCCACACACACCGGCAGACCCACCCCGACCACCCCGATTCCTCAGCCGAACGCGCGTGAGCGTCCCGAGCCGGCCTCACGACCAGACCGACCCGGGACACCCGGCCCGTTTCCTAGGCGGTAGCGCGAGCCGACGCGCGGTCCGCCAACAGCCGGAACCCGTCGAACTCCCCAGCCACCACCCCGGCCAGGAAAGCGTCGACCTCACCGCGCGAGAACCCGACCATCACGTCCGGGTTGGCCGAGTCCCGCAGCGCGACGCCACCCGGCACGAACGCCAGCTCCACGCACATCCCGCCCGAGCCGTTGGAGACCGACGGATGGACCCAGTCCAGGTCGCCCGCCGACACACCCGACAGATCGGGCTTCCGACGCTGCTCATCCGTGTACACCGGCGAATCCGACATGATCGATCAGTCCTCCCGTGGTGACGCCCGACCCGCGCCCCGGGGGAAAGGACGCGGGCCGGGCGAGTCCGGCAGCCAATCGGCTGACAAGGGTCACTATCCGTCGCAGCCAACCGTCTGCCAGTCACAGAACCCGGGTCGTCAAGGGCCACCATGGGCCACCAAATGGCCCCTACCCGCCACGCCGAGGGCCGTTCCACGGCCCTCCTGGTGACACGTCGCGGCTGGCGCGCGACGATCAGCACTAACAGCCGCACACTCCGGAGCCCAGATGCCACCGAGGCCCCCGCGCACCCAGCTCGCCCAGCTCATGAACGAACGCGCCTGGTCTGTGACACGGTTTTGCCGCCGCTTCGACGACACCGCGCACGCGATGAAGCTGGACGTCGCGGCAAGCGAACGGAGCGTCAAAACCTGGCGAGCGGGTGCAGTCGGCCGCCCCCACGAGGCCGCCTGCCGCGTCCTCGAACAGATCTTCGGGATTTCTGTCGAGGACCTATTGGCCCCGCCGAAGCCGCGACTTGCCTCACACCAGGTAGGCCGGACGGAGCCGCGTACCCAGGCCACGGCCTACCGTGTCGATACGGATAGAGAAGTACCCAGGCCGGTGGAGCGACCCGAGCCGCGGGGTCCATCAGAGAGGGCATCTCTCGTGACAGGCGACGCCGAGGACGCGTTCCGCTTCCTGGTGCGCACCGACGACGCCGCGCCGGCCGAGTTCGTAGACCTGTTGACCTCCGATGTCCGCCGGCTCGCACGCGCGTACGGAGATCACCTGACATTCCTAGCGGATGACCTTGTCCTGGCCCGTCGCGCCGCGTTCCGTCTTCTCGACCGAGCGAACTCACCAGCGCACGGTCGTGACCTCTACTTTCTCGCCGGCACCATCTGCGCCATGCTCGCCCACACAGCCCGCGACATGGGCCACCGCGACGCCGCCCTGTCCTACCAACAAAGCGCCCTCCTATGCGCCGAACGATCCGGCCACCAAGGGCTACGGGTCTTCGTGCGAACGGAACAGTCCGCCACCGCCTACTGGACCGGCAACTACTCCGAGTCCGCGAACCTCGCCATGCTTGCCGCAGCCGAAGCCCCGTCGTTCACGGGCTCACTCTCTGTCCTGCCTGCCATCCAGGAAGCACGCGCCTGGGCCGCTGCCGGCCGCGCTGACCGCTCAGCCGCCGCCCTCGCCAGGGCCACCGACCTGCGCGACCACGTCCGACCGGACGACCTCGACGCCATCGGCGGCATCCTCGCTCTGCCCCTACCCGAGCAACTCGGAATCGTCGCTGGAACCGCCGCATGGCTCCCCGACGCTCCCAACGCCGAACGCGCGGCCCAGAACGCCATCGAAGCGTTCCAGACCGCCGCCCCACACGAACGCTCCTACAACTCCGAAGCGATAGCGCGCGCCGACCTCGCCCTAGCCCGCATTCGACAAGGAGTCCTAGACGGTGCCACCGACGCCGTCACTCCGATCCTCGACGTCCCACCCGAGCGTCGCGTCCACCAGATCCGGACCAGCGTCGCCCGCGTCGCCCACGCACTCCGGGACGACCGATTCCGCGACTCCAAAGCCGCCCGCGACACCGCAGCGGCGATCGAGTCGTTCACTGCCCCAGTGCTTGGTCAGACTGCCCGCATTGACCCGACCCCCGCCCGGGACGAGTTGTCTAGTCCTGCCTGACAGGCGCACCGGCCTAGCGCGCGAGAACTCGGTTCTTCTCGCGTGTCACAGGCCAACGCCGTCTCGCGCGGGCCTCAACTGCCGTCGACGACCTCTCGCACCTAGGTTGCCTCGGCAGCAGACCGACCCGGTCCGAGATCCCTAGATCTGGACAGTACTGCGAACAGAGACACTACGTCCCTCGTTGCGCAAGAGCCAGGAGGCCGTGTCGCGCCGGGCTCTTTCACATGTCAAATACGCCCCGACGTACACCTTCAACGAATTCCTCCCACTCGCGGCGAGTATAATACATTAGCGGCCTGTCCGAGTTCTCGATTTCTCGAATGGCAACCACTTCGACGCAGGCCGAATCTGCATCATATTCGAAATTGACAGTAAGGTACTCTGGATTCCCATTGAGATCGTTCGGCGCGCCGGCCCCCTCGTTCCGCCTAACGCCCGCGTCGAGTTGGTCGTCGCTGAGCGCCTGGTGCAAGCTCAAGGTGGGCTCTTCAGATTCCTGCATATCGTCTGGCCGCGGTGCCGACCCTGAGTGTCTTCCCTCAGGCGGAAGGATAGGCTCGCCAACGGGTGCGTCGATTCTGTGAACAGGAAAGGCGGGCGGAGCAGTCGGTTTCGCTCGCCCAATGACCGAGTTTTTTATGTGATTGAGCAGATAGTCGCTGGCCTCGCCCGGGTCACGGCCAAACAAATCAATTGATACAATCATTCCAAGGAGTCCCGGCTGCACGCATTCCTCGATCCGTATAGGTAGAAGTTTGCGCTCAAAACCCTTGGGGTCGGCTGCCTGTGCCGCTTGCCACTCGTTCTGACCGTAGATCGAGGACAAATAGGCCGTAGATAGCACAGCGACGGTGCGTCGAGCGCCCTCCATGCCCTGCTGCATGCGAATCTGCCAGTTGGTTCCTGCGACAAAATCCCACGCTTGGATGAGGACGCGATAGCCGGCCGCTTCCAACTGCCAGGCAATCCATTCGGCCCAAGACCGATCACTCGCCGTGTACGAGATAAAGAAGTCCCAGCCATCAGGTTCGCCTCCTGTGGTGCCCTTGCCACCCCCGTCGATCACAGGACTAGTTTCGCACCGTTTGAGCCGCACGGGGAGGTAGCTAGCGCGACACGTCGAACCGCGCGTAGGCGTCCCGGTTCGGGAGGACCATGGCGATAGCGAGCCACGAGGCAGCCTGGCTGCCCGCGACCGGGACATCGGCCGGCCGGAAGTAGCCTGCAGTAGACAGGTCTCGTGGCTGACCAGAACGCCGCGAAGACGCTGCAAGGATCTGAGTGTGAAGATCGCCATCGCGGACTTTCTGTACTACTTCAAGGGCGGCCTTCGGCCGCCGCGCCATGCCGCCGCACGCGCCACGCACGGGCAGGACCCGGCGGCCCGACACGCCACGGTTGGGCCCCGCCTCGCTTCGCTCGGCACCCCACCGGCCGTGTCGGGCCGCCACCCGCCCGCGCGTGTCGGAGCGTCGCCCCGTCGCTGATCCCGGGAAGACCGCACCGCGGATTCCGTCCGAGCACTGCGCGGATTGTCGTCTGACGCGGTTTCGGCCGGGCGGTCGCGGCTCAGTGGGTGTGATGCGGGGCTCTGCCCCGGACCCCGGCCCTTCCACCAGAGGAGGGGGAGGGACGGCGAGAGTCCGCGTGTCTCCTCCGGCGAGCAGGCACCCGGAGGGTTGCCCCAGGAACCCCGACCGCGCAAGACCCGCACCCGACACGATCGGTGCCAGCAGATACGGCGGATCTTGCACGGCCGAGAACCCTGGAACAAAGCGCAGCTTGCCTGCCCGCCGGAGGAGCCCCGCTCAGGCCGAGGTATGCAGGGGCAAGGCCCCGAGGCCCCAGAAGCCAGGCCCCCGGGCGCCCGCTTGTCGGCTACCGCCGAGACCACCAGGGCCGGCGCTTCCAGTGAAGTTCGGTGAGCCCGGTCGCGATCTCGACCTGGAGACCTTCCAGCTTGCCCGTGGCCGCTTCCAGCGCGCCCAGGTCGCCAGGGTTCATGATGCGCCGGATCACGCCTGCCGCCGCCATCAGCGCGCACACCTGCGAGTGGTCTTCCGGCGGAAGGTCCGCACGGCCGGCGCTGATCTCCAGGGCCGCCATCTCTAGGCACGTATCCGCGACCTGCGCCCAGGCCCCCGGCCCGGTCCCCGTAAGCCGCTCAACCAGACCCGACATCACCGCCTGGTAGTCCGACAACGGCCCGTCGTCCGTCGCTGCCTGCCACGCTGCCGCTTTCGCTTGTAGCCTGTTCATCGTTCCTCCTGATGACGCAGGGGGGACATAGGCCCGGACCGGCGTTGCACCGCTGGTTCGGGCCGCTTTCATGACTTCATTGTCGCGAACTTTCTATAGGTTGTTTAACCGCGAAACCGCAGGCAGACGCGCCGCGCGGACTTCCGCGCCCCGGACATGACGACGGCCGGTAACCCCGCGAGGGATCACCGGCCGTCACTATGCCGAGGGCGGGTCTATCCGGGCCAGGTGCAGCGGCAGTTCCGAGGACGGACCACGCTGCCCAGCGCGACCATCGTTTCCGGTTCCTCACGCTGCACCAGGCCGTAGATCCGCGCGGCGATCGCCGGATCATCGGTGGCCGTCATGAGCAGCCCTACCGCGACCTGGTACGGGGTCAGCCCACGATCCGGGAACCCCACGACGTCCGGCACCCAACCGCCCGGCACCGTCACCGCATCCGGCCCACCATCACCGCTACCGGCCGGGGCGGCAGGGTCGGGCACGCCGGCCGGGAACCGACGGAACAACAGGTTCACGCCCCCGCCGATGGACATGTGACTCACCAACGCCGCCGGGGGCAACCCCGACGCGACAGACACGATCTCACCCGGAGTCGCGCCTACCAGGACCTCCAGGCCGTAGCCGCTCCCGGGCAGCGCCACCGCACGCACCAACGGCACGTCGATCACGCCGCCACCGCCCCGGCGCCGACGGTACGCAGCGCACCCACGAGCAGGTCAGACACGGTCGGATTCGCCGTGTCCCAGCCGGTCGACGCGATCAGCAGCCGCACCCCGGCATGCCGCAGCAACACCAGCTCACGGGCGATCTCACCCTCCGACGCGCCGATCGTGTCCAGCCCGTCAACCACAACCACGTCATACCGACGCAGCCGCACCAACCGCCGCACCGCAGCCCAGGCACGACCCCGGCCGCCACCCGCGCCGATCTGGCACACCTCACCACCAGCGACCCAGCCACGCTCCGAGCACGCAGCCCGGAACGCCTCCCGCTGGACAGCCAGCCGGGCAGCGCCGGCACCGTGACGGGTGAAGGACACAGCCCGCACCCCACCTGACATACTCATCTCAGGTCTCACCTTTCGCTAGTACGAAAGTTGGGATTTAGGCCCGGGAATTGGTGCTACCAACACCGTCCCGGGCCGCCCATTTAATTGTCGATCTCCTACCATTCTAAACCAGACCGACAGCAAAGTCGGCCAATTCACGGAACCCAGGCACGGGCTAATGCCCGCGAAGATCCATGGAAATCGCCGTAAAGACCCCTGGAATCGCGGTGGACAACATCAACCACAGGGCCATATCCCGGTATCAATCTTAACAATCATCGAGGGTGAATCCGTCCCGCTCGCAAAGCAAAGCGCGGCGAATATCCGACAGGACCAGGCCGTCACCCCGCTGCGATACGCAGGCCACGCAACCACCGCCGCTAGCCACACCGACGCGAGCACAGCGACCAGCAGGACCACGCCGCCAGCCCGAGCCGGGCCGGCCTGGCCGCCGGTCGACCAGCGGATGGCACGGTCCGGGCATGGTGGGAAGATCGGTGGTGTGGTCGCTTCGGGGGGTGCGCCGGAGACGGAAGGCTGGGACTTCTTCGTCTCCTACACAGCTAGGGATCGGGCGTGGGCGGAGTGGGTGGCCTGGCAGCTGGAGGACGCGGGGCATCGTGTCCTGATCCAGGCGTGGGATTTCGTGGCGGGGTCGAACTGGCAGTTCCGGATGGACGAGGGTGTGCGACGCGCGGAGCGGACGATCGCGATCCTGTCGGCTGCCTATCTGACGTCGGTCTATGGCCGCCAGGAGTGGCAGGCTGCCCAGGCCGCGGACCCCAACGGTTTCGCCCGCAAGCTCCTACCCGTGCGGGTCGAGGACTGTCTCCGGCCGGGTCTACTTGGCGGGGTCGTGTCTATTGACCTGTTCGGCCGTGACCCGCGCGACGCCCACCGGTATCTGCTGAGTCAGATCAGTGGCAGTGTCACCGGCCGAGCCAAACCCACGACCGCCCCGACGTTCCCGGTACCCGTCCGAGACGCCCCACCGGTCCACGAGCCCGCCTATCCCGAAGCCACCCCGCCAGCACCCGCGCCGTCAGCCGCCGATCCCGGACCGATTGGCGAACCCCTCACCGGCCACACCAACGGCGTGCGGTCGGTGGCGTTCACGGCGAACGGGCGTAACCTCGCCACCGGCAGCCGCGACAGGACCGTGCGGCTGTGGGACGTCACCAACCCGGCCCGACCCCGAGCAATCGGCCAACCCCTTACCGGCCACACCGACGCCGTGGTGTCGGTGGCGTTCACGGCGAACGGGCGCACCCTCGCCACCGGCAGCTACGACAGGACCGTGCGGCTGTGGGACGTCACCAACCCGGCCCGACCCCAACCGATCGGCCAACCTCGCGCCGGCCGCAACGGCGCTCTGAGGTCGGTGGCGTTCACGGCGAACGGGCGCACCCTCGCCACCGGCAGCAACGACAAGACCGTGCGGCTGTGGGACGTCACCAACCCGGCCCGACCCCAACCGATCGGCCGACACCTTACCGGCCACACCGGCGGCGTGTGGTCGGTGGCGTTCACGGCGAACGGGCACACCCTCGCCACCGGCAGCACCG
>NZ_JADWYX010000025.1:19539-77302 GCF_016786355.1 Frankia sp. AgB1.9 | reverse complement strand
ACAGGACCGTGCGGCTGTGGGACGTCACCAACCCGGCCCGACCCCAACCGATCGGCCAACCCCTCACCGGCCACACCAGCATCGTGAGGTCGGTGGCGTTCACGGCGAACGGGCGCACCCTCGCCACCGGCAGCGACGACAGGACCGTGCGGCTGTGGGACGTCACCAACCCGGCCCGACCCCAACCGATCGGCCAACCCCTCACCGGCCACACCGGCGGCGTGGCGTCGGTGGCGTTCAAGGCGGACGGGCGCACCCTCGCCACCGGCAGCCACGACAACACCGTGCGGCTGTGGCGGACACGCTGAGCAAGCCCATCCGCATCAGCCGTCAGACGAGTACGCCCAGGTCAGGCGTTGCTACTACGCACCACTTGCGTAGGCGATAGCCCTCCAGTCTCGGGCGGCCAGCCAGAGGCGTGACGCATGCCACATATGTCCCAACGCCAATGACTAGGGCATTTCCGCGACCACCCCAGGGCCCAGACGGCGATCATGACCGGTGTGGAGGCCCCGACGGTCAGGGCCGGTTCGGGACCGTCATCTCGGCGAGTTGAGACCAGTCGTCGCCGGGAACGGTCACGTTCACGATGCGCGGGGTCTCCGCGAGATGCTCGGGCAGTGTCCGCTGCGCGGCGATGAAATGCGCCGACTGGACGTGGGCGGCGCCGGCCTCGTCGTCCCGGAACGCCTCGACCAGCACGTATTCGGTCGGCTCCTCGAGGCTGCGCGACCAGTCGAACCACAGGCAGCCCGGCTCGCCGCGGGTGGCCTGGGTGAAGTCCTCGACGATCGCCCCCCAGCGGTCCGCGTCCGCGGGCAGCACCCGGAACTTGACGACGATGAAGATCATCTGACTCCTCCGAGGTGTGCGTGAGCGCGCCAGCGCATCCCGGGTGGCCGCGGCAGCCCCCATTGTGACCCACCGCGACCGGCACTCCGAACCAAGCCGCGTGCCTCGTGTCTACCGTCCCCGGCCAACGCGGCACGCGCTCGCCATCCCTGGCTGAGGTCTTCTCCGCGCGCGCCGAGATGCACCACAGGTCCCGAGACCGGGTGATTTGTCCCGTGGTCGCCTTGCGGACCACCGTCGTTCATCTTCGGCAGACAGGCCTGACGGGTACCGGACGGGCGGCGTTCCGCTGGGATTCATCGAAACGATCCGGACGCGGATTGGTGTCTGCCAGTAGCGTCGCGGCGTCCATCTCGGCCCGGTAAAAGGAGCGTTTTGGCTGAGCCTGAGGCGCCGGCCGCGCGGAATCGCGCGGTGACTTCCTCGGCGAACGACTCATCTCACCTCGCTCTCACCGGAAAATCCAATCGGAGGACGTGAACAGCATGGACGGCAACAGCGGAGCCAGCTTCGACGACCCGGGGTCCGGCACCGACTACCGCGCTCCGCAGCCCTTCGTGGCGTCCGTCAACCGCCGCCGGTTTCTTCAATGGGGCGGCGCGGTCGCCGGCGCGATGGCGCTGGCCGGACCCGGCGGCGTGGCCGAGGCGACGAGTGCCAGGGCGAGCGCGTCCGCGGCCGGCTCCACCGGGACGATCTCGGACCTGAAGCATGTGGTGATCCTGATGCAGGAGAACCGAAGCTTCGACCACTACTACGGCAGCCTGCAGGGCGTCCGCGGCTTCGGCGACAAGCAGGCGTTCAGGTTCCAGAGCGGCAACACCATCTTCCAGCAGCCGGACACCGGCCGCAGCGACGGCGGCTACCTGCTGCCGTGGCGGATGAACTCCGCGACGATGAACGCGATGAACGCGGGTGACCTGGACCATTCCTGGACCGGTGACCACAGCGCTCGCAACTCCGGGCTGTGGAACAAATGGGTCTCGGCCAAGGGTGAGCAGTCGATGGGTTACCTCACCCGCGCCGACCTGCCGTTCAACTACGCGCTGGCCGACGCTTTCACCATCTGCGACGGCTACCATCAGGCGATCATGGGGCCGACCAGCCCGAACCGGATGTACTTCTGGACCGGCACGTCGAGCGGGGCGACCACCAACCCCGCCGACTACACGGTCAAGTTCACCAATGTGAAAACCTATCCGGAACAGCTGACGGCGGCCGGCATCAGCTGGCAGGTGTACACCAACCACGAGGTCGGCGACGGCAGCGGCGCCGACGGCTGGGTCGGCGACTACGGCGACAACCCGCTGTGGTTCTACAAGCAGTACCAGACGTCGATGAAGGCCAACACGACCGCCGGCCAGCAGCTGGCGATCCGCGGCGCGGTCCAGCCCTGGCAGGCCAGCGCGGGCACCGCGCTCGGGCCGAACCACGTCAACCACGTCCTGGCCCAGTTCCAAGCCGACTGCGCGGCGGGCACGATCCCGCAGGTCTCGTGGATCGTCGCGCCCTACTCCTACTCCGAGCACCCCGCGGCGAGTCCCGCCTACGGCGCGCACTACACCCGGGCCGTCCTCGAGGCCCTGATGGGCAACCAGGCGCTGTGGGAGAGCACGGCCCTGTTCGTCACCTACGACGAGCACGACGGGTACTTCGACCACACGCTGCCTCCGGCACCGGAGACGAGTTACACCAACGAGTTCATCAGCAGCCAGCCGATCGGCATGGGCACCCGCGTGCCGATGCTCATCTGCTCGCCCTGGACCCGTGGCGGCTGGGTCGACTCCAACACCTACGACCACACCTCGATGAACCGGTTCCTCCAGACCTGGACCGGGGCCCCGCTGGTGAACGTCACCGCCTGGCGCAACCTGGTCAGCTCGGACCTGACCGCGGCGTTCGACTTCGCGAACCCCGACTTCTCGATTCCGGCGCTGCCGGACACGGTGCCGCTGATCAACCAGTCGGACGCGGCGAAGACCCTTCCGGCGGTCAAGCCGCCCGCCTCCGGCGCTCAGGTGGCGCCGGTCCAGGAAGCGGGCACCCGCCAGCACCGGCCGACGCGCCACATGCCGCACGCCGACGTCGCGGTCAACCGCAGCACCGGCGTGGTCACCGCCACCATGTCCAACACCGGCAGCCTGGGCGTCTCGCTGTTCGTCTTCCCCGACCAGTACCTGACCGCCTCGGCGACGCCGTTCACCGTGGTGAACGGTACGAACAAGACCTACACCTGGAACACGTCGTCCACGTCCGCGAAGTACGCCTTCTCCATCTACGGGCCCGACCGGTTCGTCCGCTCGTTCGTCGGCACCGTGGTGGCGGCCAGTCAGACCACCGTCGCGGTTCCGCAGGTGTCGGCGACCCCGGTTACAGCGGCGGCGGGTGGCGGAGTCGCCGCGCTCAAGATCGCCCTGGGTAACGCCGGGCAGCCGGCCGTCACCTACACCCTCACGCCCAACGACTACGCCGGCACCACCCAGACGGTCCCGATCGCCCTCAACGGTTCCGCCACAATCACCTGGCCCGTCGACGCGAACGGCTACTACGACGTGATCGTCAAGGCCGACACCGCCGACGGCTACACCCGCCGCTACGCGGGCCGCATCCAGTAGGAACCGGGCGGCGGCTCACCTCGTACTCGCGCGGGCGACGCCCCGGGCGAGTACGAGGTCACCGCCGGTCGGGGCGGCGAAGAACTCCGCGACGCGAGCGTCGTCGACGTCGGCGAGCATGTTGGGTGACCAGCGCGGCGACCGGTCCTTGTCGATGATCTGGGCGCGGATGCCCTCGGCCAGGTCGTGGTGGCGCAGGCAGGCGACGGAGACCCGGAACTCACTCACCAGCGCCGCGTCCAGGTCAGCGAGCGTCGCCGCGCGGCGCAGCGCCGCGAGGGTGACGACGAGCGCGGTCGGCGACTTCGTCGCGATCTCGTCCGCCGCGGCGGCGGCCGCCGGGTCGCCGTGCGCGCGCAGCCGGCCGAGGATGTCCGGGACGCTTTCCGCCGAGTAGCAGGAGTCGATCCAGCCGCGGGCGGCGGCGAGGTTCCCCTCACCCGAGGGCACGGCCAGCGTGGCGATGGCATCCGCCGGTGGCTTGCCGGCGACCAGGAGGTCGACCAGTTCCGGCAGCCGGTCGGCGGGGACCAGGTGATCGGCGAGGCCGCCGGCGATCGCGTCCGCGCCGGACAGCGTGCCGGCGGTCAGCGCGGCGTGGGTGCCGGTCTCGCCCGGCATCCGGGACAGCAGCCAGGTGCCGCCGACGTCGGGCACGAGCCCGATGCCGGTCTCCGGCATGCCGATCTTCGAGCGCTCCGTGACGACGCGGACCGAGCCGTGCGCGGAGATCCCGACGCCGCCGCCCATCACGAGGCCGTCCATCAGCGCCACGTAGGGCTTCGGGTACCGGGCGATCAACGAGTTCAGCCGGTACTCGTCGGCCCAGAAATCGATTGAGGCGGTTCCGCCGGTCAGGGCGTCGTGGTGGAACAGCCGGATGTCGCCGCCGGCGCACAGCCCGCGCGCACCGGCGCCGTCGACGAGCACGCAGGTGATCGCGTCGTCGATGGCCCAGTCGTCGAGTGCCTCGGTCATCGCGAGCACCATGGCGTGGGACAGCGCGTTGATCGCCTTCGGCCGGTTGAGGGTGAGGCGGCCGACGGGGCCCTCGACGCGGCGGATCACCTCGTCGGCGCCGTCGGCCGGCGTGGCCGAGACCGTCATCGGGCCGCCGCCGGCACCGCGCGGGACACGATCACCCAGCTGGTCCTGCTCGTGTCCTCAAAGGCGGGGCGCTCCCGACGGTCTCGCACGACGACATAGTCGAACAGGCCCGGGAGGCGCCGCGCCGTATCGAGACGGCGCTCACAGACGTCGGGCGCCGCGGTCGGCTGCCGTCCGGACCGGGATTTCAGTTCGTCGACGTGGTCGCGAACGCCGCCCGCGCCACCGACATCAGGGGCGTCCCGGCCTGACCGCGGTCACCAAGGGGGCGTGAGCGTCGGCGGGCCGACGGCGGCGCCCTGGGCGAGGTCGCAGCCGAGCGCGCGGACCCTGGCCAGCTGGGCCGGGGTGTCCACCCCCTGCGCCGCGACGGCGAGGTGCAGAAGGTCGGCGAACCGGACGATTCCGGCGATGATGGCGATGCCGACGTCGCCGTCGTCCAGGTTGTGGATGTGCCGGTCGCTGAGGCGGATGCCGCCGAGGCCAGCTGGAATGTTGTCCTTGGTGATCGCTCGGATCGGGCCCAGCTCGGTGAAGTCGAGGCGGGTCTCGACGCCCGCCGCGGCGAGTTCCCCGATGGCCGTGTTGACGTTGCGATAGTCAAGCTGCCACATCGCGTCGGGGATGAGCACGCCGAGCCTGGGGCCGCGCGGGTGCCGCGTTCCGGAGTCCAGGAAATACGTGATGATCTTCTCCCGCAACGCGGACTCGCCCAGGCCGCGCTCGGAGATCCGGATCCACAGTTGGCGAGACGCGCCACCGTCCGGGTGGTCGGCGTCTGGGGCGTCGGCCTTCCTGCCCGCGCCGTCGAGCGGCGGGGGAGTGGTGGCGGACTCGACGGTGCGCAGGGCGCCGTCGACGAGCCACTGGTCGATGTCACCGCTGAGCCCTGCCTCGAAGGCGACGGGCTCGATCTCCTCCGGTCCGAGCAGGCGCCCGCAGGGCTGCGTCCAGCAGGGAACGGCCTCCGCGGCCACCACCGCGCCGGAACCGGAAGCGATCGGCCGGAACAGCAGCGTCAACTGCCCGGCGGCGACGGCCTGCCGCAGCTCCGTCACCCCCGCCAGGTGGGTCGCGACCGTCTCGCGGATCGTGTCGTCGTAGGCGACGCAGCGTCCCGGCCCGCGCCGCTTGGCCGCGTACATGGCGAGGTCGGAGGCGTCGAGGAGCTGTTCGGCGTCGGTGAGGCCGGGGCCGGCCAACGCGATCCCGATGCTGGCGCCGACGCTGACGAGGCGGCGCAGCCGGACGGGCGGCGCGAGCGCGTGGATCACCCGCTCGCCGACGGCCCGTAGGTCGTCCAGGCCGCCGACTCCGTCGCACAGCACGGCGAACTCGTCGCCGGCCAGCCTGCCGACGAGGTCGGTCGGGCGGCCCAGCTGGCGCAGCCGGCCGGCGACCTCCTGGAGAAGCTCGTCGCCGGCGTGATGCCCCAGCGTGTCGTTCACGGCCTTGAAGCCGTCCAGGTCGATGTACAGGACGCCGGTCCGGCGGGTGTCCGGTTGGCCTCTGGCCAGGCTTCGGCGGAGGTGATCGAGGATCGCGACGCGGTTGGGCAGGCCGGTGAGCGGGTCGTGCAGCGACCGGAACCGGGCGGCGTTCTCCATCCGGATCCGCAGCACCGCGGAGCCGAGAATCGCGACCACGGAGCGGATGAAAGCCACGTCGTCGCCGGTCAGGCCCGGCGCGGCCCGGCGGACGGTGACGGTCGCGACCGGCTCGCCCATGTGGCCCACCGGCATCCGGACGAGCGTGGGCGCCGCGCCTGCGCTCTCGTCCCGGCCCGCTTCGGCGTCGAGACCGGCCCGGGCGGCCGCGCTGTCAGGGCAGGGCTCCACCGTGATCCGGTCGGCGTTGACCTGATCCGTGAGCGCGCTGATGCCCAGATCCCACAGGGCCCGCTCGTCGCCGATCTCCAGGGCGTACTGCGCCAGGTTGGCGAGCGCCGTCTGGCGGGCAGTCCGGTCCAGCAGCTCCGCGGTCGCCCGTTCGCGTTCGGTCACGTCGCTGACGACCCCACCGACCGCGGTCCGCCCTGCGGCGCCCGACACCGGGACCAGATGGACGTCGTACCAGCACCGGCCGGACGGCACCACACTGTGGACGCGCTGGCCGCGCATCGCGCTGCGCACCATCTCCAGTACGGCGGGCTCGTCGCCGAGCGCCTCGTGGAGGCCGTAGCCGGCGCTGTCCCGAGGCCCGGTCGCGGGCGACTCGCGGGCCGTTCCGGCGCTCGCGACCACCTGTCCTTCGTGGTCGAGCAGGAAGACCGAGACGGGGGTGCTGTCCAGCACGAGCTGGAGCTGCTGGTGGGTCGAGACGAACTCGGTGATGTCCTGGAGCTGCGTGAGGAAGCACCGGTCGCCGTCGATGGTGACGATGCCCCCCGACGCCAGGACGTGGGCGACCGTGCCGTCGGGGCGCAGGAACCGGATCACCCGGCGGCCCGCCTCGCCGACGCGCCTCCAGGACTGCTGACTGAAGGCCGCGTTCAGCTCGTCGACCTGCGTCGGGTCGATCATCTCACGCCAGTCCAGGCCGACGAGCTCGGACTCGCCGCGACCGATCAGCGCGCAGGCCGCGGTGTTGACGCGGCGCAGCCGGCCGTCCGAGATGCGGGTGACCGTCAGACCCACCTCAAGCTGATGGAAGAGGTCGACGAATCCCATCTCCCGGTCGTGTTCGTCGCCGCCGCTCGACACGTCGCCTCCCCGCCGATGGCAGGACGCCGCGCGGCCCGTCCGCCGACGGCCGCGGCTCTGCGCCGGTAGAGGCCTCTACCCCGCGTCGTGGCCACCAACCCGGAGCGTGCCCGGCCGCCGCCGCCGAGAACCCGTGCAAGCGCTGGCCATGACTGCGGCGTCGCCGCCGCTGGTCGGTTCGCCGTCCGGGGGTCGGGCAGGACTTCCGAGGGCGGCGCGGTGCCTCGGCGAGACCTGTGGCGGTGCGCCGGTCGCTTGGAGTATCCAATTGGTTGCGCTGCGGTGAAGGGGGTGTGTGGTGGCGGGGCTCAGCGGAGCCGGGGGCGCGGCACCAGGCCTTCGGCGGTCGGCTGGGCGGACCGGCGGGTCCTGGATGTTCCGGCGGGCCGCGGTCTGCGGTGCGCTGCTCGTCGCGTCGGCCGGGGTGTTCGTGGCGGTGCTGGGCTCGGGTCCCGCGCAGATCGCCACGCTGGTTGTCGCCGTTGTCTCCGAAGCCGCCGCCTCGATCACCTGCCTCTGGAGCGCTCGACGCGCCGCGCCCGGTGACCGGCGATGGCGGGTGCTCATCGGCATCTTCGCGGCCGGCCTCGGCGCGGGCGGCCTGCTGACGCTGGTGAAGCTGCTCAGCACGGGCTCGGTCGTGGGCAACGTGACCTCGGAGTATTCGGGCCTGATCGTCTTCTACGGGCTGGCCCTGGCCGGGTTGCTGTCCCTGCCGACCTGCCCGTTCGAGGACCGGGGTGCTCGCCGGTTTCGCGGCGGGCCGAGCCGGTGGCATGTGATCGTCGTGCTCGACAGTGTGCTGATCGTCGGTTCGGTCCTCCTCGTCGAATGGGGGACGTCCTTGGAGGGCCTCGTCCGGACCAGGTCGCCCGACCCCGCGGAGGTCGCGTTCGCGCTCGTGCACCAGGTCGCCGCGCTGATCCTCACTGCGACGGTGCTGCTGATCGGCACGTTCCGCCGGCCGCGGTCTCCGGCGACGCTGGCGCTGCTGGGAGCCGGTCTGCTGGCCTACGCCCTCACGAACGGCCTACTCGTCTATCGCTTCGCCCACGGCGACTACGACCTTCCGGGGTGGAGCCTGCTGCCGATCATCGTCTCCCTTCAGTTGATCACCCTGGCCGCGTTGGTGCCAGTGCGCGGCCAGGGGAGTCAGGACGGTGAGCCCATGCCCGATCCGCGGGCGATGTGGGCGCATGCCGCCCTGCCGTATGCCGTGCTCGGCGTCGCCGGTGTGCTGATCCTGACCAGGCTCGTGGCGGGGGCGCCGCTCGACCGGGTCGAGGCGTATGGAACCGTCTCGCTGCTCGTCCTCGCGCTCGCCCGGCAGATGATGACCATCGCCGAGAACACCCACCTGCTCGCCGAGGTGCGGGTGCGTGAGCGGCAGCTGCGGCATCAGGCCTTTCATGACCCGCTGACCGGCCTGGCGAACCGCGCCCTGTTCAGCCGGCGCCTGGCCCGCGCGGTCGGCCCCGGCAACGCGCCGGGCGGCGACGGCGACACGCCGGGCGGCGACGGCGCGCTCGCCGGCCGCGAGGCCGTCGCCGTCCTGTTCGTCGACCTGGACCACTTCAAGGGGGTCAACGACGCCTTCGGGCACGCCATCGGCGACGAGCTACTGAAGATCAGCGCGGCCCGGCTGCGCGGGGCGGTCCGCGCCACGGATACGGTCGCGCGCCTCGGTGGCGACGAGTTCGCCGTCATTCTCGACGGCGACGGCGCGGACGAGCCGGTCCAGCTGGCCCAGCGACTCGCTGCCGCTGTCGAGGCGCCCTGCAAGCTGGCCGGCCGCCGCTACGACCCGCGGGCCAGCCTCGGCCTCGTCACCCTCGACCGCGCCGCCGGACCGACGTGCCCCGACACGTTGCTCCACCAGGCGGACCTGGCCATGTACGCCGCGAAACGCGAACGCTCCCGCAGGCTGGTCGTCTACGACCCGGCCCTGTCCGCCGGGACTGTGTCACGTACCTGAAGGGGCCCGCGTGGGTTTGCCTGGCGGGGTCCAGCGGGTGATGACGTCGAGGGTGGGGGCGGTCGGGGTGCCGTGCGGCTCGGCGGCGAGGCCGGCTGCCTCGGCTGCCTCGGCCACGTCGTCGATGGTCTTCACCGGGCGGCCGGCGGCCTCGGCGAGCAGGAGCGCCCGGGTCAGCAGGCCCTTGACCTGCTTCGCCTGGTAGCTGAGCGGTCGGCGAACCCAGCGTCCGCCGACGCGTTTCTCCGTCAGAGCACGAACGGGCAGGGCGCCCGCCCGCAGCGGTCCGGCGAGGCGGGGCACGGTCACGTAGTCCGACGAGCGGAGGTCCACGACGAGGTGCTCGCCGGCGGAGGCCGGGGCGGCGGCGAGCAGGTCGGGCAGGACCGGCGCGAGCTGGGCGCGCCAGAAGGTCGCGAGGACGGTTGATCCTGCGCTGCCGCCCAGGCCGGGGATCGCCGCCGCCATGGCGACCCGGTGGTCGGGAACCGGCTCGGCCGCGCCGATGAGGCCGAAGGCGCCGTTGGAGACGAACAGGGTGTGGTCGGCGGCGGCTCGCGCGGCCGGTGGCAGCGTCGCCGGGGCGAGTGCTTCGTAGAGCACGCCGACGAACCGGTCGAGCGCGCGCGTCGTCGGCGCGTCCAGGATCGCGACGTTGGCGGCCAGGTCCGCCTCGGCCCGCGAGGCCGGCAGCCGCAGCGCGACGATCGCCGTGGCCGGGTCGTCACGGCAGAACGCGGCGACCGCTCGCGCCACCTCGGCCCGGGCCGCCGAGAGCGGGCCGTCGCCGAACCCGGCCGTCCGCAGCGACGGCCCGTCGCCACCCTCGGCCTTCGCCTCACTCGGCGGCAGCAGGATCCGCACGTACCCGACCTCATCTCGCGATGGCGACGTCCCGGCGGCCAACCTACGGCGTGGGCGGCCCTCCTACGGCGTCGCCGGGCGGCCTTCGAGCGGATTCGCGGCGATCCGGCCGGCGGCGTCCTTCACCGGCGACGGCGCTGGCCGGCGGCGGTCACCAGGTGAGCCAGGTGTCGTCGCCGCCGTTCGCGGCGAGCAGGGCGCGCGCCGAGGGCTCGGCTGGTGGCTTGCGCGCGACCCGCTCGGTGACCAGCGCGCGGGCGAGGCCGGCCTGCCCGGACCGCGCCGCGGCGGCGATCAGGGTCAGGTCGATGACGTCGCGCTGGGCGTGGCTCCCGCCGACCGCGTGGGCGTCGGAGCGCAGGTCCAGAAGCAGGTCCACAGCGGTCCGCGGCTCCCCGTCGGCGAACGCCGAGAAGGCGGTGAGCAGGCCATGCCCGGCCCGTTCGGCGGCCTGGCGGTTGGCGGGAGCGGTCAGGTCCCGGTTGGCGGCGACCACCTGGGCCGCCCGGGCGTGGTCGCCCGCCAGCCCGAAGGCCATCACCGCGTGCCAGTCGTTGAAGATGTACGTCGGCGTGCCGACCAGGTCGCGGATGTCGGTCGCGAGCGTGACTGCGCGGCTGGTCACGTCCGTGCCGTACAGGGCGAGTCTCCACAGCAGCGCGGCCGCGTCGACGATGTCGAGCCACTCGGTCGAGCTGACGGCGCGGACCCGCTCGTCGTACAGCGCGAGCGCGTCGTCGGCCCGGCCCAGCTCCAGCAGGTACAGCCCGAGATGCCACCAGTTGTGCACCGCGAAGTAGCTGTCCCGCCAGTCGGGCGCCGACGACGTCAGGAACGCCACGCCCGCCGGGAGGCTGCCCTCCATCTCGAAGACGTGGGCCAGCGCGTGCACGGCCCACACGTCCCGGGGGTCCCGGGCGAGCGCCCGGCGGGCGGCGTCCTCTGCTGCCCGGTAGTCGGCGTTCTCCTCGAGGCCGAAGGCGTACATGCCCTGGAGGAACCCCCAGGCCGGGTCGGTTTCCGGCCAGGCGGGAAGCACTCTCGCCACGAGGTCGCGCAGCTCGCGGCGGTCGCCGAGGAAGAAGGAGAGATCCTGGGCGATCTTCAGGGCCAGCAGGTCGCGGGGGTTGGCGACCAGGGCGCGCCGCAACGCGCGGGTGGCCGCGTGCCAGTCGCCGTCCGCCCAGGCCCGGGCCGCGGCCAGGTGACGGGCCTCGCGCGGGGCGGCCGGGCCCGCGTCGAACGGCCCCAACGGTTCGAGCAGCTGGCGGGCCTCGGCGGCGCCGGCGGCGGTGGTCGCGTAAAGGGCCAGGTAGGCGCGGAAGATCCGCGCGAGCGCCAGCTCGCCGTCCGCCGCGATCGCGGCCTCGGCCCCGCCGACCGGGTCCCCGGTGAGCCCGACAAGATCTTCGATCGCCTGGTCCAGCACGCCGACGGCCCCGCCGTCGGCCGCCTGTAGCGGGACCCCCCAACGGTCCACGCGGATCTCGCTCATGACGTGATTATCCCGGTCGCGTGGACGGCGGGCCGTGGCCACGCGGCCGGGATGGGGACGAAGTCGCACCCAGACCGCCTGACGACCGACGACACAGACCCAGGCTGGTCCAGCCGGCCGCGGGGCCTACGGCGCCGCCGATGACGTGGCGCCTGCGCGGGTGACGCGGGTCAGGCTTGCCAGCCGCGCCGCCGAGGTGCCCAGACCGACCGGAGACCCGAACGGTGGAACACCGGCCGCGGGATGCTGACGTAGCTCGGATTCGTCGTAACGGCGGGTGCCCTGGTGCCACCGCAGGATTCCGGCGAGCCAGTTCTTCAGATCCTCGACGTAGGTCAGCAGCGCGCCCTGAGCGTCCTCGGCCAGGTCGTACGTCTCGAACAGCGCCGGCAGTTCCTGTTCGACTATGTGCTCGAACTGCAGCATGCGCGCGGTCATGAGATCGTTGACCACCGTGACGGCACGGTCGCGGGAGCAGCCCAGGAATTTCTCGGCCACCAGGACGCCGTTGTGCAGCTCGCCCTCGAACTGAATCTCCTTCTGATAGGAGAAGATGTCGTTGAGAAGGGTGGCGTAGTCCGAGGCCGAGCTCTCCAGTGCCCTGATCGGGCGGCTGGCGTAGATCTCCGTTGGCACCAGCCGCTCGCCGCTCACCCGGGTGAGAGTCATGGTCAGGTCGGAGCCGAAGGTCGCCCGCCGCATCTCGAGGTAGTCGATCGGGTCGGGAATCCGGTTCTCGGCCTGGTTGGCGAGTTCCCACAGCCAGCTGTCAAGCATGAGGTCGATCGCCGCGCGGAACGATCGTCGCGCACTCAGGCTCAACGGCGGGGCGGTGCGGGCCCACAGGTCCGCGAGCCCGCGCTCCAGCGGAAGGAGCGGCGGCGGCATCGCCCCGGCGAGGGTGGCGAACTCGACCGGCAGGAACTGCCGAAGGCGCTCGTTGCACGCCCGCGCCCCGGCGAGGTCCCGCGTCCGGCCGAAGATGACGGGGTAGTAGTCGTCCGCGTAGGTGCCCCAGGTCAGCCAGCAGGCCGAGAGCAGCAGCTCGGCCTGGCTCGCATCCGGGTCAAGCCCGGCCGAGCAGAGTGGAAAGTCGTACGAGACGAGCTTGTGCTCGTCCCAGATTCCCGGCACCTGCGCCAGTAGCCCCATGTCCCGGGCCCACCGGACGGTGTCCCGGCGGCAGCCCGAAAGGTGCGGGTTGTCGCCCACCGGGAACGGCATGTACGGCGCTGGCGCCCGTGAAGGCCCGACGACCTGGAACGGGACGTGGCTGAAGGCGCGCCTGCGTTGCGGCGCGGTCGCCAGGACCGATTCCAGCGGCCGGGCGATGGATGAGCCCAGCCCGGTCGGACCGTGCGGAAGAATGCGATCGGCCACCCGCTCCGAGGTCTCGGCGATACCCTCGGGCCGAGGTCCGTCGTTCATGTACCGGCTGGACCGCAGGTGCCACTCGTGGCCGCCCGACTGCCAGTCCTGCAGACCCTTCACGTACGCGACGACGGCGGCGCGGGCGAGCGGGTCGATCCCGTTCTCCTCGAGAACAGGTGGGACCTCGCTGATCGCCGTGTGCTCGAACTGGTGCAGCCTGGACGTGAGCAGATCGTTTACCAGCTCGGCCGCGGACTGGGTGTCGCAGTCGAGGAAACGCTCGATGACCAGGACTCCGTTGCTCAGCTCGCCTTCGATCTCGACCTCGCGCTGGTAGGAGAACAGGTCGTTCCGCAGGTGAATCGCGTCGGCGAAGGTGTCTCGCAGCACCCGCATCGGGCGCAGGCCGGCTATGGCCGCGGGCACCTCGGCGTCCGCGGCGTGCTCGACCAGGTTCGCGGACCACGGCGCGCCGCCGACCTTGCGCCTCATCTCGATGTACTCGATCGGATTGGCGACCCGATTCGCGTTGATGTTGGCCAGTTCCCAGAGGGATTCGTCCAACAGGTTGCGCGTGCTCACCGCGAACCGCCGGCGCCAGGCCGCGCTCCGGTCCGGGACAGTACGCGCCCACAGGTCGGCCAGGCCGCGCTCGACCGGGTTCGTCGGGGCATCCTGGCCGGTCGGGGCCTCCCCGGCCGCGGCGACTCCGTCGACCGGCATGAAGGCGCGCAACCGGTCGAGGTAGTCGCGGGCGCCGGCCATGTCGCCAGTCCGTTTGAACAGCTCCAGGAAATGGTCGTCGAAATAGAAGACCCAGACGTACCAGTCCGTGACCAGGTTGAGCCGCTCGGCCGAGGCATCCGGGTGGGTGTAGGCACACAGCAGGGCGTAGTCGTGGGCGTCGAAGTCCTGCTCGCTCCAGATCACCTCGCCGCCGGGGCCGGGGCCGATCATCTCCATCTCGGCGGCCCAGGCCCTGCTGTGCGTCCGGGCCGCGTCCAGGTGCGGGCTCAGTCGCGCCGGGTAGGGGACGTAGAACCGCGGAAGCGTGAAAGGCTTCATGGTGCTCCGCGTCCTCCTTTCTGAAAGGGAGTGGGGGCGCCGGCGAGCGGTCCTAGCGTCCGATCTCGACGCTCTCCAGCACGCCGAGGGCGTCGGGCACGAGGACGGCCGCGGAGTAGTAGGCCGTCACCAGGTAGGAGATGATGGCCTTCTCGCTGATTCCCATGAATCGGACGGAGAGGCCCGGCTCGATCTCGTCGGGAATGCCCACGTTGTTCAGTCCGATGACGCCCTGATTCTCTTCGCCGGTGCGCATCGCGATGATGGACGTGCTGCCGGACGCGCTGACGGGAATCTTGTTGACCGGCAGTAGCGGAACGCCGCGCCACGCCGGCACCTGCTGGTCGTGGAACGCCACCGTGGCCGGGTAGACGCCCCGCGCGGTGCATTCGCGGCCGAAGGCGGCGATCGCGCGCGGGTGCGCCAGCAAAAAATGCGTGCTACGCCGCCGGCTGAGGAGCTCGTCCAGGTCATCCGGGGTCGGCGGCCCCGAACGGGTGTGAATGCGCTGGCGCAGGTCCACGTTGTGGAGCAGCCCGAAGTCGGAGTTGTTCACCAGCTCGTGCTCCTGGCGCTCGCGCAGCGCCTCGACGGTGAGCCGGAGCTGGTGCTCGAGCTGGTTCATCGGCTCGTTGTAGAGGTCGGCCACCCGGCTGTGGATCCGCAGCACGGTCTGGGCGACGCTGAGCTCGTACTCGCGGGGAGCCAGCTCGTAGTCGACGAACGTGCCCGGGAGGGCCGGCTCGCCGACGTGGCCGGCCGTGATCGAGATCTCGGCCTCGCCCTGTTTGTTCCGCGCCGGCGCGGGACGGCTCCGGTAGTCGTCAATCCAGGCCCGCAGCGTGTCCGAGGCGTCCACGATCTCCTGGAACCGCTGGCGCGGCAGCGCGAGCACCGTGGTCGTGGTCAGCGCGCGGACGGTGTAGTCCCAGGTCGTGTCCGGTTCGACCAGCACGTCGGCGCCGAAGTACTCGCCGTCGCTGAGGATTCCGAGCGACCGCTCGTCATCGAAGGCGCCGGGGCCGAACCGCCCCACCTTGCCGTGGGCGATGAGGACGACCTCGGCCGCGGCGGCGCCGGCTTCGGCGAGGATCTCACCTGGGGAGTACTCACGCTGGACGAAGGCGTCAGCCAGCGTGGTGAGCTCGCCGCCGTCGAAGCCGCGCAGCACCGGCAGCTCGGTCAGCTCGGCCGGGACGACGCGGACGTCCGACCCGGTGTTGGTGAACGTGAGGAGGCCGTCGCCGACGACATAGGTGAGACGGCGGTTAACGCGGTACACGCCACCCGCCGTGTGCACCCAGGGCAGGACCCGCAGCAGCCACCGGGACGAGATCTCCTGCATCTGCGGAACGGACTTGGTGGTGGTCGCGAGATTCCTCGCGGCCGCGGTGCTGAGGCTCAGCGGCTGATCCTGTGCCTCGGTGGTGGCGTTGACAGGCTCGGTCATGGCATGCATCACCCATCTTTGTTGCCGCGGGACGGAGTCGCCGCGCCTCGGTCGGTATCGCCTGAAATCGCCCATGCTTGCCGAATGGCTGATCGGAACGCGAATAAGTGATCGCGGACGAGGGAACAGATGGTTGCCGCGCGGAATACTCCGCAAGACATGGCGTTGTGTGGCCCTACCTGAATGGGCCATAGACGCGGTACTGGGTGGGCGTTTACAGGCAAGGTCCCGCCAGCAGTGGGCGGGATTGGTTTCGGCCAGTCGGAATGGACGCCGTCGGCCGCGGCGAAAGCTTCCCGCATCCCACCCGGGAGCGGCAAGAACTCCCCCTGACCAATCGAGGAGTGGCTCAATGTGACGGTCCTGCTATGACCCGAGGTCGGCGACGCCAGGGAAGGTCCGGACACACGGTGTGAAGATCGTTGTCACGGGTCCGAACATGACCCGCGGTCATGTGCCCGGTGCGGGCCGGGGGCGGATTCGCGAAGCCGGTGCGTCTCGTTGTCGTTCCGCCAGCGATGAGGCTCATCGTGGGCGCACCGCCGCGGGCACGGCGTCAACGTATGAGCGGCCGGCCGAGGCGCTGGTTTAACCTAGCTGCGCCTAGTCGAAGAACGTGTCCCGGCGGGGTCGTCTCGTCGATTGATGCTGTCACCTTTGCCGCGCGATCGGCCGCGCGTCTCAGGGGCGAGGTGCGACGCGGTCGACTTTCGCGGACCGCGTACGCCATGAGATTTCCAGGGCGACCAACCCGGCCGGCCTCGCACGGCCGCGGCAGTCGCCCGCACCGTCGGCCGACCGCCCCGGCCGAGGCGCTGCTCAGCGCGCGGTCCGCTGGGCCTGCGTCAAGCCGGAGCCCCCGAGTCGGACTGCGTCGGTCGCCGCGCACCGAGCCGCTGCGGCTCTGGGTGCGCGGGCCAGCCGGTAGCGATCGTGTCGGAGCCTTTATCCCCTAACGAGCAGGGACTAAAGGCTCCACTGCATTCCCCGGAGAACTAGTCCCTCGTCGGCTGGGCTGCCGCACGCCAACCGCAGTCGAGGAATGGGTACTCCCCGACGGCCAGGAGCGGTGGCCGGGGCAGTTCCCGCTACTTTCGATATTGGGGGCGTGGCCGACCGCATGGTCTGGGGGATCGCGTCACGCCAGCGAGTTCGTGGGGTGAGCACTGGTTGCCTCGACGGTGTGGTCTCCCGGCTCGTCGGCCGCGCGCTGACGGGAGGAGTCAGCGGTCGCCCCCGACACCATCCGTAGCGGTCGGGCGGACTTGGGGGCCCGAACGGATGGTGCCGCAGGGCGCCGAGGTAGTTCATGGTCACTACTGCTGACTACCGGCCGCTCCCAGCTGGCTCAGCCGGATCCAGGGCCACGGCCCTCGCGGGCCTGGTCGAGCGCGGTCTCGATGCCGTCGTTGACGGGGTGGAAGGTGGTCGCCCCCTCCCAGGAGGTCACGCTTCTCGTGCGTCACGACGAACACGGGCGATCTCCGGCCTGAGTCTGGGCGTGCCTGGATGACAAGCAAGCTTGACTAGATGGAAAGCAATCTTTACATTCGATCTATGGTTGACGAAGCTCGACAGGACAAGGTGACCCGCGACGCCCGCAGGGCGATCCTGATCGACGGGATTCCGGTCTCCCTCTTCGGGATGATCGCGCTGGCGCTGGGCAGTTCCCCCGACCAGACCACCGCCGAGAAGGGCTGGTGGCTCGGCGTGACCGGCGCCTTCACGCTCTCCGTCGTCTGGGTCCTGGTGCGGGCCTTCCGTCGCGCCGACGAGTATCAGCGCAAGATCCAGCTGGAGAGCATGGCGATCGCCTTCGCCGCCGTTCTCGTGGGCCTGCAGGCCGCCGTCCTGCTCGACGCCGCCGACATCGTCGGGCTACGTCCGCTCAGTGAGGTGATCGTCATCGGAGGCGTGGCGGTCTGGCTCGGCATCGCGGACCTGCGCACCCGCCTGCACCGGTGAGAAACCGGCTGCGCGCGCTGCGAGCCGAGCGCCGCTGGAGTCAGGCCGACCTGGCCGACCGATGCCAGGTGTCCCGCCAGACCATCAACGCGATCGAGACCGAACGCTACGACCCCGGCCTGCCCCTCGCGTTCACCCTCGCCGGCATCTTCGAACTGACCATCGAGGACATCTTCTTTCCGGACCGTTCCGAGGCCTCTCCCGATCCCGGCTCACGCCGCTGACGCGGCCGTCAGGCGATGAGGCCGACACGTCAGATCTGGCCGTGGTTCGGGGGAAGCGCGTCGTTGAGGTGGAAGTTGCCGACGTGGTGGTACTTCCAGTCGACCGGGTCGTGGCTGGCGTGGGTACGGGCGTTGCGCCAGTGCCGGCTCAGATCGTGGCGTTCATCGGTGGCGCTCGCGCCGGAGAGGGCGAACAGGTCGCTGGCCACCTCGGCGGCGATCTCGCTGCCGAAGGCCTTGGCCTGCGCCACCGCGAGCGAGCCTCGGGCGGCTGCCCGCGCGTCCTGGGGCCGCCGTCCGATCTCGTGCAGCTCGCCGGCGGCCCAGGCCAGCAGCTGCTCGGCGGCACGTACCCGGGTGGCCAGCCTGCCGTAGCGCAGGATCGTGTGCGGGTCCTGCGCCGCGGTCTCGACCCAGCCGCCGCGGGCGGCCTCGAAGAACGGCCGGGCCCGGTCGCGCACGAACGCGCCGGCATCGCGCAGCGCGCCGCCGGCGATGCCGACCTGGATCGCGGCGTGCACGAGCTGCGCGCGGGCCCCGAGCTGCTGGGGACCCTCGAACGCCTGGTGGTAGGGGATGACGAGGTCCGGGTCCACGAGCACGTCCCGCAGCATCGTCGTGCCGCTGACGGTCGCGCGTTGGCCCATGACGTCCCAGTCGTCGTCGACCGTGACGCCGGGGGCGTGGCGTTCGACGAACACCAGGACGAGGCGTCCGGACTCGTCGAGCGCCGTGACACCAATCCAGCGGGCAGTGATCGACCCGGTGCAGTAGTACTTGATCCCGTCCAGGCGTAGCCCGTCGCCGTCCGTGCGCAGCCTGGTTCTCAGGTCCTGGGCGTGCCGGCCGCCGCGCTCGGCGAGCCCGCTGCCGAACCGGGCACCGGCGAGCATGTCGGCGAACAGGCGTCGCTGCTGTGTCGCGGTTCCCCACCCGGCCAGCACGTCGGCGAACAGGAAGTGGCCCTGCGGCACCTGGGCGATGGCCGGGTCGACGGCGGCGATCACGCGGACGACCTCGGCGAGGGTCACCGGCGAGACGTCGGCGCCGCCGTGCTCGGCCGGCACCGTGATCCCCAGCAGGCCGCTGGCATCCAGCGCGGCCAAGGCCTCCACCGGCACGGAGCCCGAGCGGTCCCGTTCGATCACCTCGTCGGCGATGGCCTCGGCGTAGCGCCGCGCGGCGCCGATCGCCTCCACGTCCGACCCGATCACGGAGGCGGCCAGCTGGTTCCCCGCCAGTGGACCGGTCATCCGGACAGGTCACCCCAACCGGGCTGGGCATCCCGGCACACGCATCCGGGCCCGCCACGCACCGCCGCCTGCCGTGCCACGCCGCGACCTAATCCAAGATCCACTATCATCCCCAATTCCAGTCGACAAGATTGGCGGCAGCATCATGTCATCAATCTGGATGGCTCGGCAACCAGGCGGAAACAGGCGGTGGTCTCGACGACAGCAGGACTGCGTCGGGGGCAGCAAGGTCCTGGCGTCAGGCCGGCACCTCGGGCGGTCGTTTCTCCGGGCGCTCAGATCTTGTGAGGTGGGTGGGTCCGCGATGGGTGGGGATATGGCGTTCGCGGTGGTGCTCTTCATGGAGGTCATGTCGGCGCGCGTGGAGAAGCTGGCCGAGGTTGATGACGCCCGCGGGCCCGGCGGCGTCGCCACGGTGGATGACGGTGGCTTCGGTGACGCCGTGGTGGGCGAGTGCGTTGGCGACTTCTCGCAGGGTGTTGTCAGCGTGGACGACGACGGGCGGTCGCGTGTCCGGGTCCGACGCACGGTCCGCGGGTGTCATGACCTCGTGGGCGTAGAACGCGTCGAGGGGGTCGGTGCTGTATTCGCGGGTGAGGTGCAGCCCACGTCGGGCGATCTTCTCGGTCAGCACGGATCGTTTGAGCAGGAGCGCGGACAGGCCGTACGCGCTGATGGAGGCGACGAGCAGGGATGGGGCGTCGTTCCAGGCGTGGGTGAGTTCGAGCGTGAACACGACGCCGGTCAGTGGGGAGCGCATGACGCCGCCGACGACAGCGGCCAGGCCCGCCATGGCCCAGAAGCCGGGGAACACGGTGGGTAGTGCCATGCCTTCCAGCGCGCCGAGCGCTCCACCGATCATGAATACGGGGGCGAGTACACCGCCGGAGGTGCCCGAGCCGAGTGAGAGGGACCAGATGACGGTCTTGACGAGCAGGATGCCGAGGATGAGGGAGAGCGCGGCCCGGCCGGTGAGCAGGCTGTCGATGACGTCGTAGCCGACGCCGAGCGCGCGGGGCTCGATGAGTCCGCCGACGCCGATGACCGACCCGCCGATCGCCGGCCACCACATCCAGTGAACGGGCAGGCGGGCGAAGGCGTCCTCAGCCGCGTAGACCAGCCAGGTGGCGGCGATCGCGAGCAGGCCGCCGGTCAGGCCGGGGATGAGCGCGAGGGCCTGCGCGCCCGCGCCGGGCCGGACGAGGTCGGTGACGGGGAAGACCGGGGCGGTGCCCAGCAGCGGGCCCCGGCAGATCACCGCGGTGGACACGGCCGCCGCGACGGGGATCAGGCTGCGGGGCCGCCACTCGAAGAGCAGGAGTTCGACGGCGAGCAGCACGGAGGCGAGGGGAGCGTTGAAGGTGGCGGCCATCCCGCCGGCGGCCCCGGCGACGAGGAGCGCCTTGCGTTCGTCGGCGGACAGCGTGAGGACCTGGGCCAGGATCGAGCCGACCGCCCCGCCGGTCATGATGATCGGGCCTTCGGCGCCGAACGGGCCGCCGGTGCCGATGCTGACGGCCGCGGAGACGGGCTTGAGGACCGCGACCCGGGGCGAGACCCGGCTGCCGCCGATGAGGATCGCCTCGATGGCCTCGGGCATGCCGTGCCCGCGGATCTTCTCCGAGCCGAACCGGGCCATCACCCCGACGACGAGCCCGCCGACGATCGGCGCCGACAGGACCAGCCACGCCGGGTGGTGCCCGCCTCCCGGGCTGACCAGGGTGGTCGCCGCCCGCTGGTAGAAGACCAGGTTGGTGATGAGGCCGATGAGGCGCAGCAGGGCGAACGCGGCCAGAGCGCTCGCCGCGCCGACCGGCAGCGCGACGGCGGCCACGAACAGGACCCGCGGCGTGAGGGTGAAGTCGCCCAGGTGCGCGGGACGGTCGTGCCCGGTGCTCCGGATCGTGGGCGTCACAGCGGGAGCGGGCTGCTTGCCGGTACGACGGTTTCTCCGGCACAGCGGGTGACCTCGCGGGCCGCCCGCCGGACCTCCTCGCGTTGGTCCGGCCCCATCCGGTCGAGCACGGTTTCCAGCAGCGCGTGGCGTCGGTTGAGAACGGCGGTCACCAGGTCGCGGCCGGTGTCGGTGACCTCGACGGTGACGACACTGCGGTTCGCCGGGTCCGCGCCGCGCGCGACGTGTCCGGATGCCTGCAACCGGTCGACGAGGCGGGTGACCGAGGAGGCGACCATGCCCAGCTCGGACGCGAGCGTCGAGGACGGCACCCGGCCCAGCGCGTCCAGGGTGAGCAATGCCCGGAACCGCGGCACGCTCACGGCTCCGTCCAGGGCGTCCAGGCTCGCCAGAGTGATCCCGACCAGCGTGCGGGTCAGCCCTTCGAGCGCGGCGACATCCTCAGGTGGCTCGACGCGCCCCGGCGCGGTCGCGGTTCTCTTCACAGATGCAAGACTTGCGCAACGCAAGTCGTCGCGTCAAGCGGGCCGGTCCACCGCCCGGTCCGATCTGACGGCCGTGGCACAGTCGCCGGTATGGAGCTGCCAGACGTCCCGGCCCGGATCGTGTGCGCCCCCATGGCGGGTGGGCCCTCGACCCCCGAGCTCGCCGCCGCGGTGGGCGCGGCCGGCGGGCTCGGGACACTCGCGGCCGGATACCTGAGCGCCGACCGGTTCGCCGCGGACATCACGCGCACCCGCGCGCTGACCGGCCGGCCGTTCGCGGTGAACCTGTTCGTCGGCGGGCCGGCGGCCACGCGAACCCAGGCCGTCGCGGACTACGCCGAGCGCCTGCGGCCCCTCGCGGTCGAGCTCGGCGTGGCACCCGGCGAGCCCTTTCCTGGCGGTGACGCGGACGACGACGACTTCGCGGCGAAGCTCGACGTGCTGGTGCGGGCCCGGCCGGCGCTGGTCAGCTTCGCGTTCGGGCTGCCGCCGAGCGAGGCCGTCGACCGCTGCCACGACGCCGGCATACCGGTCGCCATCACCGTCACCGACGAGCGGCAGGCACTGGCCGCCGCCGGGCGCGGCGCTGACGCGCTCATCGCCCAGGGCTGGGAGGCCGGCGGCCACCGCGGCGGCATCGACCCGGACGACACCGAGGGCGCCACCGGTCGGCTGGCCCTGCTGCCGCTGCTGGCCAGGGTCCGCGCGTCGGTCGACCTGCCGGTGCTCGCGGCGGGTGGCATCGCGGACGGCGCCGGCGTCGCCGCTGCGCTGGCGGCCGGCGCGAGCGCGGCCGTCGTCGGGACGGCGTTCCTGCGCACGCCCGAGGCCGGGACTTCGCCGGTGCACCGGGCGGCGCTGACCAGCGGGCGCCAGACAGTCGTCAGCCGCGCCTTCACCGGGCGCCTCGCCCGCGGGCTCGACAACGCGTTCACCCGCGAGCACGGGTCCCACGCGCCGGCGGCCTACCCGCAGGTCCACCGGATCACCGCGCCGCTGCGGGCCGAGGGACGACGACGCGGCGACCCGGAGCTGGTCAACCTCTGGGCCGGACAGGCCGCGGCGCTCAGCCGGGACGCGCCCGCCGGGAACCTGGTCGCCGAGTGGCACGCGCAGGCCCAGGAGGCGCTGGCCGCGGCCCGGTCCACCCTCGCGCCACCCGTGTGATCAGCGGCCACGGCCCCCCGCGCGGATTCCGCCGGGCCGGCCTGGTGCCGTGACCGTCAAGTCCTGATCGCTGCTTTCGCCCTCCGGTGGCTACGAACCAGCGCTGGTTACGACCACCCGAGGGCCGAAACGACGATCATGGAAGGCCGGGGCGCTCGGGGCGCGTCACCCAGTGGTCGGTCGGGGCGACGGCGGCGCGAGCGCGCGGGCGACGAAGGCGAGCTGGGCGGGCAGCGCCGCGCGCCAGAACGTTGGATCGTGCCCGCCCGCGCCGAAGGCGCGTTCGCCGGCCGCCAGCTCGTCGGCGGACTGGCGGGAGACCGCGTAGAACGGGTCGCCGCGCCCGCAGTCGATCCGGTAGGCGACGCCCGTCGCCGGCGGCTGCCCGAGCACCCGGTGGGCGGCGAAGTCGGCGGAGGAGTCGAACGCCCCCGGCGCGCTGGCGCCGTACGTCCGCCACATCGCCGGGCTGCTCGCGGCCACGGCGGCGACCAGGTCGGGGTGGCGCTCGGCGAGCAGCAGGGAGCCGTAGCCGCCCATCGACCAGCCGAACGCCGCCAGCCGGCTGGTCCGCAGCCCCTGCGCCGCGAGCCGCGGGAGGATCTCGGTGAGAATCATCTGCTCCGGGTCGTCATCGGCCGCGCGCCGATGCCAGTAGGTCTCGCCACCGTCGACCGCGACGGCCACGAACGGCGAGGCTCCCGCCCGCACCGCCGTCGCCAACGCCGAGTCCAGGCCGAGCAGGGCCACCCCGCGCCGGGCGTCGTCGCCCCGGCCGTGCAGGACGAGGCATACCGGCAGGCCGTCGAGCGGGCCCACCACCGGCGACACGACCACCATCGACACGGTCCGGCCACGCGCGGCGCTGTGGAACTCGGTCGGGGTCACCAGGGCAGGCCCGGTCGGCACCACCGTCGCGGCGCGGGCAGCCGCCAGCGAAGGCGAAAGCCGTCCCGCCGGGCCGCCGCCCGGCGGAGCCACCAGCCCCGGCGCCGCGTGGCCGCCCGGTTCCCGGACCCACCAGGCGCCGGCGACGGCCCCGGCCGCGGCCGTCGGAACGGCCAGCAGCATCGTCCGTCTACTGGGCCGCACAGCCACGATCATCGCATTCCCGGCCCCAGTGCCACCTGGGCAGGTCGTCTCAGATGGCCAGGACGATCGCGGCGGTGGCACCGCCCAGACAGAGGGCGAAGAGCATCTCGGGTAGTCCGCCATCTCGGCGCCGGAACAAGCGGTCGAGCGCGAGACGCCCGGCGCCGATCGCCGCCACGGCGAGAGCGACGATCGCGATGGTCAGCGGGTACTCGATGCCTCCGTTGGTGCCCCACAGCCCGTGGGAGGCGGTCACGACCATCGCGTTGATCATGACGCCGACGACGATCGCGGCTGACAGCGGGGTGAGCAGGCCGGCCGCGAGGCCGAGGCCGCCGAGGAGCTCCGAAGCGCCGGCAAGCCCGGCGAACAGGGTGCCCGGATGATAGCCCAGCTGCTCGAAGCCTCGGCCGGTCGCGGAGAGGCCCTCTCCGCCGAACAGGCCGAACAGCTTCTGCGCACCGTGCCCGGCGAGCAGCAGGCCGACGGTCAACCGCAGGAGCAGCAGCCCGATATCGGCCGCGGAGACGGCCACGCGCGACGGGCCAGGGCGAGCGGAAAGAGACGACGCAGGGTAGGGCGTCCGGTAAGGCGCCGGGTGCCGCTCGGCGAGCAGTCTCATGGCAACCCCCGATCCCAGGACAGAGGCGGTGACGCTGCCGTCACGACCAGGTCTGCCCGCTCGCGCGACACACACTCAGGCTCGGACGGCAGGTCGCCGGGACGTCGAACGGCACCGCCCGGACCCGCTCGACCACGCCAGGACCCTCGGAAGGCCGGGGCGCTACCCGCGGTCCGGCCACCGCAAGATCGGTCCCACACCCAGCCCCTGCCGCCCGAGTTTCCCCTGCGCAGCCAGCGATCAAGGGGGTCGCCTGCCCCAGCGGGACGCCTTGATCATTCGTTGCGCAGGCAAGACGGCGTTCGATGCCCTGGTTTGTCCACCGTTTCCCTGCGCAGTTCTCGATCACGGTCTGGCAGCTTGCCCAACCAGCCGGATGATCGGCGTCTGCGCAGGAAAATAGGCGCCTTGGTGGCCGGGGCGACGCCGGCGGGCCGGGCCCAGCTTGGTCAAGTCGGCTGACCGCGCCGAGCCCTGCCCGTAGCGCCTGCTGACGGGGGAGATCATTCGGTGCTGGCGGCCAGTGCGTAGAGGACGGTGGTCTCGATCTTGGCTTCGTCCTCGTGCCAGTCGCCGTAGATCTCCATGCTCCACGCGCCGATGGTCTCAGCGTGTTCGCGGCACCAGGCGTGGATGGCCGCGTGCGCGTCCGGCAGGCCGCCGTACCCGCCGCGATGGACGGTCAGGGCGGCCCGGCCCGCGGGGGACTCGACGCACTCGACCAGGCCCTGCGGCGGGAAGGGACGGGTCACCTCGACGCCGAAGTCGACGTCGAGGCCGGCGTCGGGGCTGCCGACGCCGTGGTGGTACACGAAGACGTTGTGGCCGTCGTCGCGCAGGCCCGGCTGCCCGCGCAGGAACGCCCAGACCTGGTCCAGCGCGGCCCCGAAGGCCGTCGGAACCTCACCGGGGCGGACCTGCCTGCGGACCGCGGCGAGCACCTTCGGCGCGACGGTCTCGACCTCGACCACGTAAGTCATGGACCAACTCTGCCAGCCGTCATCATCAGCCCGCGTGAGCGGTGAGGCGGACACGGCCGCTATCCGCCGGCGTAGAGGCTCCCGACGTTCTCGTGCATCCGCGTCGCCAGCGGTGGCGCCGCATGGCTGTCGGTCAGCACCTCGATGTAGCAGCCGGCGCTGGCGTGCCGGGCCGTGTCCAGCGCCCGGTCGAGCTCGGCGCAGGTCGACACGCGCGCGGTGAACCAGTCCTCGCAGCCGAGCACCCTGGGCAGCTCCGCGTAGTTCCACCGCGCCAGGTCGTTGTACGCGAGGTCCGGGTGCTTGCACAGCAGCCGCTCGATCAGATAGCCGGAGTTGTTCAGCACGAAGACCACCGGCTTGAGCCGGTACCGGCCGAACTGGCTGATCTCCTGGGCCGTCAGCTGGTGCGAGCCCTCGCCGGTGATCAGCACGACGCGGCGGTCCGCGCCTGCGGCGACGGCGGCTCCGACCGCGGCGGGGGTGGCCCAGCCGATCGACCCCCACAGCGTCTGGTTCTCGAACGTCGCCCCGTAGGGAAGCCGCGCGAAGGCCATGCCCATCGAGCAGGTCCCGGTCTCCGCGACGACGATGTCGCGCGGCCGCAGGAACTGCTCCCAGCGGGGATACAGGTTGCCTGCCGTGATCGGGTCGTCGCCGCTGCCCGGTTCGGAGCGCATCCGGACCACGTCGGCGGCGGGTTGCGGCCAGGTCCGCGTCGGCAGCCGGGCCGCGAGGGCGGTCAGCAGGTCCCGCATCTCCACGCTCGGGTAGGTCATGGCGCCGACCTGGACGTGGTGGTGACGGATGTCGACGGTCTTCGCCGGGTCGAGGTTGGCCGTGAACGCGCCGGAGTTGAAGTCGTGCATCAGCGCGCCGACCAGGATCACGACGTCACCGTCCTCGACCAGGCGCCGGACGTCCCCGTTCATCAGCTTGCCGTCGTACATGCCGACGAACCCGGGCTGGTCCTCGTCCAGCACCCCCTTGTCGGCGACCATGGTGGCGAAGGGCAGGCCGGAGGCGTCGACCAGCCGCTGCAGGTGCCGGCCCAGGCCCGCGCGGACGGCGAGGGCGCCGGGCAGCAGGCAGGCGCTGCTCGCGTGGCGCAGCAGCTCCGACACCGCCGCGACCGCGGCGTCCAGCTGAGCCGGGTCGCTGGCCGGCGCGGGCAGCTCCGGCGCCTCGCTCGCCACCGGCAGCTCGGCCAGGTCGGCGGGGAACGCCAGGTAGACCGGGCGGCGGTGGTAGATCGCCGCGGCGATCAGGCGCTCCGTCTCGGCGGCCACGTTCTGCGGCGTCATGATCGCGCTGGCGCAGACCACCGGGTCCGACATCCGCTGGAAGAGGTCGAACTCGCCGTTTCCCAGGGTGTGGTGCACGAGTGCGTGGCGGGCCTGCACGGGCATCTTCGGCATGCCCACCAGGTGGAAGACCGGGAGATGCTCGGTGTAGGCGCCGGCGATGCCGTTGATGGCGCTCAGCTCGCCGACGCCGTATGTGGTGCTCACCGCCCCCATTCCATGGACCCGGGCGTAGCCGTCCGCGCAGTACGCGGCGTTCAGCTCGTTGCAGTTGCCCATCCACTGGATGTCCGGATGCGCGATCACGGCGTCGTCGACGGGGAAGGCGTAGTCGCCCGGGACCCCGAACACGTGGCGGATCCCGAGATCCCTCAGCCGGTTCAGCACGTGCTGGATCACGGTCGTGACCATCGGGGAGCCCCTCCGTCGAGTGCCGGTGCGGCGCGCGGCGCCCTGGGCCCCGAGGTCCGGCCCGTGGCGCGCGCCGACGGCCGCCGCTCTCGTCGCGCAAGCGGACAACTCAGGGCTCGGTACCCGTACCAGCCGGCCTCTAACGAACCGGCGCGACGGCAGGTAATTAAACAACTACGGACGGACGTGCGGGCCGCCTCGACCGGATCTGTATACGGGATCGGATCCGGGGCTGTATACGTCCTTTACTGATCCGTTACACAGCGACACGCGCCCCGAAACCGGACAGCCCCAGAGTCTTCGCAAGGCAGCGGCATCCAGCCCGAGGTCCCGACCGAACCGCACCGCGAGGCTCCCCAATCCGGGTGACCGAGCGGCTCACTCCTGCCCCGGCGCCGATCCCTGTCCCCGGCCCGGCAATCCGTGACGTGAGCCGACGGCCGCCCTGGCCGGTTTGGATTCTCAGGCCACCGCACTCCGTCCCCGTCTCCGCCGATGACAGGACCCTGGAATGACGAGCGCTCCACTCACCGTCCCGGCCCGTCCATACGACTTCACCTTTGATCCAGCGACGACGGCCCTCGTCGTCATCGACATGCAGCGCGACTTCATGGAGCCGGGCGGTTTCGGTGAAAGCCTCGGCAACGACGTGTCCCAGCTGCGGAGCACCATCGAACCGCTGACGGCGGTCTTCGCCGCCGTCCGTGCCGCGGGCCTTACCGTCATTCACACCCGGGAAGGCCACCTGCCGGATCTCTCGGACCTTCCCCCGGCGAAGCTGAACCGGGGGAACGCGTCGCTGAAAATCGGCGACCTGGGCCCGAAGGGGCGCATTCTCATTCGCGGTGAATACGGCCAGGACATCATCGACGAGCTCGCGCCGATCGAGGGCGAGTTCGTCGTCGACAAGCCAGGGAAGGGCGCTTTCTACGCGACCTCGTTCGGCGACATCCTGACCGAGAAGGGCATCACGAGCCTCGTCGTCACCGGGGTGACGACCGAGGTGTGCGTGCACACCACGGTCCGGGAGGCCAACGACCGGGGCTACGAGTGCCTGGTGCTTTCCGACTGCGTCGGCAGCTACTTCCCCGAGTTCCAGCGGGTCGCGCTGGAGATGATCGCGGCGCAGGGCGGCATCTTCGGGTGGGTCGCGCCATCGGCCGCGTTCATCGAGGCGCTCGCGTCCCTTTCGGCGGCGTCGGCCGCCCAGTAACACCAGCCCTCAGCAACACCCGTCGCGCCGCCGGGCCAGCACTGGCGGCGACGCGGGAATTCGGACGCCGCGCTCCGGGGGGACCGGCCCGCGTCCGCGAACAGCACGGGGGCAGCCGCGCCGCGGCCGTGCCCACCAGTCATTGAGGAGTCTGTCATGGTGAAGTTTCCAGGGACGGGCGGCACAGCGACCGCCGGTCCGCCGCTGTGGGTCCGGGGGGACCTCAACGCGTTCTTCGGGCTCGGTATCAACGTCCTGGTCAACGTCCTGGTCCTGACCGGGCTGTGCATCGGCGTCGTCGGTATCCCGAAGGGTGACGTTCTCGGCACGATTCTGCCGGCGCTCGGCATCGCGCTGATCATCGGGAACGTGTACTACACCTACCTGGGTCGCCGGCTCGCGGCGAAGACAGGCCGGTCCGACGTCACGGCGATGCCATACGGCCCCAGCGTGCCGCACATGTTCATCGTCACGTTCGTCATCATGCTGCCGATCTACCTGAAGACGAAGGACCCGTTCAAGGCCTGGGAAGCCGGCATGGCCTGGGCCTTCATCATCGGTGTGATCGTCATGCTCGGCGCCTTCGTCGGCCCGACGATCCGGCGGTACGCCCCCCGCGCCGCGATGCTGGGCACGCTGGCCGGTATCTCGGTCGCCTTCATCTCGATGCGCCCGGCCGGGCAGATGTGGGAGGCGGCCTGGATCTCGCTGCCCGTCTTCGCCCTGCTCATCGTCGGGCTGATGACCGACATCAAGCTGCCGTTCAACCTGCCGATCGGCGCGGTCGCGCTGCTGCTGGGCACGGCGATCGGCTGGGCCGGCGGCTACATGCACCCGCCGGAGGTGACCTCGGCGGCCAAGGACATCGCGCTGGCCCTGCCCGACTTCCGGTTCGACATGCTCATCCACGGCCTGAAGGACCTCTCGCCGCTGCTGGCCACGGCCATCCCGCTCGGCGTCTACAACTTCACCGAGGGCATGACCAACGTGGAGAGCGCCGCGTCGGCAGGTGACAGCTACAACCTGCGCGCGATCCTGCTGGCAGACGGTTTCGGCGCCGTGATCGGCTCCTGCCTGGGCTCGCCGTTCCCGCCCGCGGTCTACATCGGCCACCCGGGCTGGAAGGGCGCCGGCGGCCGCACCGGCTACTCGCTGGCCACCGGACTGGTGATCGCGCTCCTGTGCTTCTTCAGCCTGTTCAGCCTGCTCGGCTCGATCCTCCCGCTCCCCGCGATCGTGCCGATCCTGCTCTACATCGGCCTGCTGATCGGTGCCCAGGCGTTCCAGGTCTCGCCCCGCGCGCACGCGGCGGCGGTGGTCGCGGCGCTCCTGCCCAACATCGCCTCGTGGGCGACCGGGCTGATGGACAACGTGCTGGCTGCCGCCGGCACGAGCGCGTCCCAGGTCGGCTACGACAAGATCAACCAGGCGGGAGTCGTCTACAAGGGCTTGATGATCTTTGGTGAGGGGGCGATCCTCGCTGGCCTGGTCCTGGGCTCGATCGTGGCCTTCATCATCGACAAACGGTTCGTCTCGGCGGCGATCTTCTCGGCGATCGGCTCGGTGCTGTCGTTCATCGGCCTGATCCACGGACCCAAGGTCGAGTGGGACGCCAACGGCCAGGTTGCCCTGGGCTACCTGATCCTGGCCGCCGTCTGCGTCGCCTTCGCCCTGACGAAGCCGGCACCGCGGGTGCCGGACGCCGACGAGATCGAGCTGGAGCGCATCCACGGCGTGCCGCAGCAGGTCAAGAAGACGGACAAGGACAGCGAGGACGCCCCGGCGGCTGAGGTGCCGGCCGCCGCCACGGGCTGACCGGCCCGAGACACGGCCCGGTGCCGGGGGGCACCGGGCCCGTACACCCACGCGTCCCACGGTCCAGGCCGGCGAGGCGCGCGCCTGACCCGGGCGCGCCCCGCCGGCCGCACCGCGCAGTCCGCAGGCGGGGAGGCCGGTCCAGCCCGTCCTCGGTCACGCCTCCCCGGGTCTGGCGGCGTCGAAGCGGACCACACCGCGCAGGTTGCGGCCCGCGCGCAGGTCGGCGTAGCCCTCGTTGAGGGTCTCGAGGGTGTACGTGTTGGTGATCAGCTCGTCGAGCTTGAGCCGGCCCTGCTGGTAGAGGGCCAGCATCGCCGGGATGTCCTTCGACGGGCTGGAGGCGCCGAACAGGGAGCCCTGGATCCGCTTCTGGTACAGCACGAGGTCGCGGATCGAGACCGGGATGCCGAGGTCCTCGTCGGCGCGGCCCAGGCCGACCAGGACGCAGGTCCCGGCCTTGCGGATCGCGGCCACGCCGGCGGCGATGTGCTCAGGCCTGGTCACGCCCACGCAGACGATGGCCGCGTCGGCGCCCTGCCCGTTGGTGAAGCCACGGGCCAGATCGGTCGCCTCGGCCATCGTGGCGACCGCGTGCGTCGCGCCGAGGGTCAGCGCCGCCGCCAGCTTCCACTCGACCGGGTCGACGGCGATGACCACCGACGCGCCCGCGTGCGCGGCCCCCTGCACCGCGTTGATGCCGATCCCGCCGACACCCATCACGATGACGACGTCACCCGGCCGCACCTCGGCCGACCGGACGGCGGCGCCCCACCCGGTGCTGACCCCGCAGCTTGTCAGGCAGGCCGCCTCCAACGAGATCCCGTCCGGGCAGCGGACCGCCGACTGCACGGAGACGGTCGTGAGCTCGCTGAACGTCGAGACGCCGGCGGCCTGGCTGACGGGCCGGCCGCCCAGCGTCATGCGGCGGGTGCCGTCGGCGCGAACCCCGGACAGCACCCGGGCCCCGTTGTCGCACAGGTTCTGCATCCCCGAGGCGCACCACCGGCACGTCCCGCACATCGGCAGGAACGACAGTACGACCCGGTCACCGACCCGCCACCCCGGCGTGTTCGGGCCGACCTCCTCGACGATGCCGGCGCCCTCGTGGCCACCGGCCATCGGCAGCGACCCGTCCGCGACGGGCAGGTCGCCGGTGACGATGTGGTCGTCGGAGTGGCACAGGCCGGCCGCCACCATCCGGACGAGCAGCTCGTCCTGGCGCGGCGGCTCCAGCTCGACCTCGGCCAGCTCCCATTTGCCGGGCTGCTCGGACAGCACGGCTGCTTTCGTCAACACCGCGGTTCCTCCGGTGGATCAGTAGTCGTCCGTCGTCTCGAACAGGCCTTCGTATTCGAGCTTGCCGTCCCGGACACGCCCGTAGTGCAGCCAGTCACCCTTGAACATCTGGTGGTCGAACGGCCCGCCGGCGATGTGGGTGTTCGGTCCGCCGGTGACGGCCGGCATGAACCGGATCCGCTCCAGGCCGGTCTTGACCCCCTGGCCGGTGAGAACCGGGGCCCGGTACAGCGCCTCGACGACGGTCGCGGCCATGTCGTAGGCGAGGCCGGGGATGGCGTTCGGCCACATCCACGGGTCCTCGCCGAACCGGGTGACGAACCGCTCGTGGAACCGGTGCATCCGTGGGTTCGCCGGGCACCACTGGTCGATGCCGACCCAGCCTTCGAGCTGCTCGAAGCCCCAGATGTACTGCATGAACGCGGTCGTCATGATCCTCGGCGGGTCCCAGTCGGCCCGCTCCAGCGCGGCACGCACGGCTCCGGAGACGACCAGGCCGCCGTAGCCCAGCCAGGCCAGGGCGTCGGCGTTGGCCGCCCGCAGCCGGCCGAACGCGTCGGCCAGCTCGTCGACGGTGGTCGTGTTCGTGATCTCCTCGACGGCGGTGACCCTGATCCCGAGGCGGCGGGTCTCCTGCCGGAAGAACCGGACGTACTCCTCGGAGATCGGCGACCAGGGCGCGACGACGGCGACGCTGCGGTGGCCCTGGCGCTTGAGCCAGTTGACCATCAGGGCCGGGTCGCCGCCGACGTCGCCGTTGCCGAGCCGGAAGCAGTACTCGCCGTGGAAGCCGTCGGTGCCGCACATGCTGACCAGCGGGACGTGGGCGGCGTTCGCGTGCTCGGCGAGCGCGAGCGCCGAGTCGGTGTAGTTCGCGCCCACGACGGCCAGGCAGCCCGCGTCGACGAGACGCTGGAACGCGTCGATGCCGCCCTTCGCCGTGCCCTGCGGCAGCCCGGCGTCCTGCTCGAAGACGAACTCGTAGCGGCGGTCGAGCAGGCCGCGCTCGGTCCCCTCGTCGAAGGCCATCCGGATCTCGCGCTCGAACCGGGCCCACTCCATGCCCAGCCAGCCGATCTTGATGGGGGCCAGCTTTAACCAGCGGTCCTCGATGGACGGCGCGGGCGGCTTCGCGGTCGAGGTGGTCATCACCACTCCTTGTCGAGTTCGACGGCGGCCAGCGCGTCGTGGTCGGCCGCCGCGGTGCCGAGACGGGTGAGCAGCAGGGCGGTGACGGCCGGGTCGACCCTCAACGTGATGCCCCACAGGAAGAAGCCGTGCACGATGCCGCGCCGGACGCCGAGCCAGGCGTCGTCCCAGGCCGGCGGCTCGACGCCGCCCGCGCGCAGCCGGTCCAGGTAGTGCCGCACGAGGTCGCGCTCGGCGCCACGGCGGTCCTCGACGGTCAGCGCCGACGCGAGGTGGTAACCGACGTCGAGGTACCACGGCCCGCGCTGGACGAGCTGCCAGTCGACGAACGACGGCCGGCCGGCGCCGTCGAGGTAGAGGTTGCCGACGTGCGCGTCGCCGTGGATCACGGCCCAGTCGGCGGCGGCGGCCGACCGCGCGGCCAGGGTCCGGTAGCCGGCGGCAAGCCGCTCGGCGTCGCGGGCCGGCTCGGGCACGCCGGCGCCGATCGGGCCGGCGAAGTTCTCCCGGATCTCGGTCACGCCGCGCCGGATCAGGTAGGTGTCCAACCGGGGAGCGAGCCAGCCGGCCGTGGCGAGCGCGGGCCGGTTCCAGGTCGCCGCGTGCAGCCGGGCGAGCTGGTCGAGGCTCTCGGCCGCCTGGTCCGGGGTGTAGGGGCTGCGGGCGTCGAGGAACGTCGCGCCCTCGGTGACGACGTCCTCGGTGATCACGACGGCGTTGTGGGACGCCGGGTCGACGTCGGCGTAGACGGTGCGCAGGGTCCGCATGCCGGTGCCGGCGGCGACGTCGCGGTAGAAGAACGCCTCCGGCTCGCCCGCCTGCCGGAACTCCCGCCCCGCCTCGGTGAAGTAGCCCTTGGCACACAGGTTCGGCGACAGGCCGGCGGCGGGCGCGCCGTCGACCCACTCGACCTGGAACCTGGCGTTCGTCGCCACCCGGCTGATGACCGCGCCGGGCGTGACGGTCCGGACCTCAACCCCGGGGAACCGCCTGCCCAGCGCGGCGGTGAGCCACCCCGGCGTGAGCAGCTCGTCGAGGGTGTCGGGCAGCGGCGGCGACGTGGGCGCCGCCGGGGCGGTCATGACCTCGCTCCGGCGGCGCGCAGCCGCGGCGCGAGATCCGTCAGGGCCTGTAAGACCATGTCTTCTCCTCCGTCCCGGGTGGCCGGCAGCAGCGCGAGATGGCGCGCGCCGGCCGCGATGTACTCGCCGAGGCGTGCCTCGACCTGCTCGGGGGTCCCCGCGACCGCGACGCGGTCGATCATCGCCGCGAAGTCCTGCCGGTAGGTGCCGCCGAGGAACTCGGCCGCCCGGCGGCGGGCCCGTTCGCCGTCGTCGTCGATGACAAACGGCAGGTAGGCGGCCCAGGTGAACCCGTCGAGGTCCCGGCCGACCGCCGCGGCCTCGGCCCGGACCGTCGCGACCGAGCGGGCGTACCGCTCGGCCGAGTAGAGGTACGGCATCCAGCCGTCCCCGAGCCGGGCGGCGCGACGCATCGCGACGGGCGCCCGGCCGGCGACGAGGACCGGAGGCCCGCCCGGCTGGCTCGGCGCCGGAGCCATCCGCACTCCCTTCATCGGGAACAGCGGGCCGTCCCAGGTCACCGGCTCACCCGTCCACAGCTCGCGGACCAGGCCGATCGCCTCGTCGGTGCGCCGCCCCCGGCCGGCGAGCGGTACCCCGCAGGCGTCGAACTCGGCCGGGTACTCGCCGCCCACGCCGACACCGAGGGCGAGGCGCCCGCCGGTGGCCACGTCGAGGTCAGCGAGTTGCTTCGCGACGATCGCGGGCTGGTAGAGCGGCAGCAGCAGTACCGCGGTCCCGACCACCGCCCGCTCGGCCTGCGCGCTGAGCCGGGCGAGCCAGGCCAGCGCCTCCGGGCCGCCGTTCGGCGACGCGACATGGCCGCCGACCCACAGCGCCTCGGCGCCGGCTGCCTCGGCGGCCGCGACACCGGCCCGGGTCCGTGGGGCGACGCAGCCTAAGCTCACCCGGTCGGCCGCGAGAACCGTCCTGGCCTGTCGCGTCGCCTCGTCCAGCTCGGTCATGCGCTGCCCTCCCTTGTCTTCCTGCCCTGGGGCCGGGACCGTGTCCCGACCCCAGGGTGTGGCCACGCCGCTGGCCTGGGCTACTGGTTGGCCACCAGCGGGGTGCAGGAGAGCTTGACGGTCGGGAGGTACTTGCCGCCGGAGAGCTGGACCACCGCGGCGCAGGGGGCGGACGCCGTGTGGTTGACCGGCCACTGGGTCTGGGCGACGGCACCGGCGACGTTGTAGCTGTAGCCGCCGCCGTTCATGGTCTTCAGCAGACTGGCGACGGTGAGGTCGCGGCCGGTCTTCTTGACCGCGTCGAGGAACATGTCCGCCGACCAGTAGCCGGCCATCGCGGTGAGGCCGATCGGCTCGTTGGGGGCGTACCTGGCGAAGTCGGCCCGCATCTGGTCGTCAGCCGCCGAGCCGCTCTCCGCCGGGGCCCACTGGAGCAGCGTGTAGGTCCCGTCCAGGTCCTTGAAACCGGCCAGCCGCGGGTCGTAGCCGAGCGGCGTGAGGATCTTCCCCTGGTAGCCGGCCGCGCGGAGCGCATCGATGATCTTGATGGCCGGTGAGAAGTCCACGATCGTGACGACCAGGTCAGGCGGCGCGCCGTGGTTGGCGTGCATCAGGGCGTTCACGATGGCCGTCGGGTCGTTGAGCCCGGAGGCCGGCACCGGGTTCTCGACATACGGGACGGTGATCCCGGATGCCTTGATCGCCTTCGCGGACAGCTTCACGCCGTTGACCGCGGAGTCGAGGTCGACGCCGACGACGGCCGCGCTCTTGCCGGACCCGTCACCGCCGAGGATCGACCGGGCGGCCATGCCCCACGCGCTCGGGATCGTGCTGCCGCCGGGGCCGGAGACCAGGCAGCCGGTGATGCCGAAGCCGAGGGCCGTACCGCAGTAGTCCGCGCTCACACCCCAGCCGAAGAAGGGCGTGTCCGTCTTGCAGAACACGTCCGAGAAGTTGCCCGCCCGGGCGACGGCGGGCACCGCGGCGAAGACGCCGTCGTTGGCCAGGGACTCGGCCTGCGTGATGAGCCTCGTCGGGTCGGAGCCGTCGTCCCGGGTGCCGACGTAGGTGATCGTGCGCCCGTTCACGCCGCCCTCCGCGTTGGCGCGCTCGAAGCGGATCTTCGCGCCGACGTCCATGCCCGTGTTCACCGGTCCGCTGGAGCTGGTCTGGGTGATCAGGCCGCCGACCTTGATCTCGGTGTCGGTCACGCCCCGGTTCTGCGGCCCGGTCGGGTTCGCGCAGCCGAGCTTCGCCGGGTCGACGGTGATGCCGCTGTTGCTCCAGCCCGTGTCCGGCCCCGGCGTGAACGCCGCCGGCCCCACCGTGGCCGCCCCGGTGGCCTTCGGGGAGGTGGTGCCACTGCCGCCGCACGCGGCGGCGGCGGTGACTAAGAAGATTCCAGCGACGGTGAGTGACGCGAGTCTTCGGGTCCTGCCCATCAGAAAGCCTCCCTGTTTGTCTGCTGTCACCCGGAAAACGGCATGGCAGGGCCGGGAAATCGGGCGACGAGTTTCCGGTAACCGAACTAGAGGACGGCGCCTGATTCCTTGAGGCGCAGGATGTCGTCCCAGGTGTAGCCGTGTTCGAGCAGGACGTCCTCGGTGTGCTCGCCGTGCCCGGGGGCCGGCGAGAGTGCCGGTGGCGCGTCGTCGAACTGCGCGGGGCTCGCCACCAGCGGGTATTCGCCGGACTCCTTCTTGACGGTCGTGACGAAGCTGTTCGCCAGGGCCTGCGGGTCGTTCGCCGCCTCCCGGGCGGTCTGCACCAGCGACCACGGCGTCGCGAGCCGCCCGAGCAGTTCGGCCCAGTACGCCAGCCCCTGCCCGGCGAAGATCTCGTCGAGGACGGCGATGCAGGCCGGCGCGTTCGCGGCCCGGGCCGCGGCGGTCGCGAACCTGGGGTCGGTGAGGACGTCGGCCCGGTCGACCGCCTGGAAGAACTCGACGACATGTTTCTCGGTCTGGATGCCGGAGAGGTAGACCAGCCGGTGGTCACGGGTCTGGTAGGCGGCGACGAACGGGTTCGGCAACGCCAGGTGGCGGTTGCGGGGAATCGCGTCGATGTCGTAAAGCTGGCTCGCGACGACGCCGGGGGAGAACATCCACAGCCCGGAGGACAGCAGCGAGACGTCGACCACCGCGCCCTTGCCGGTCCGTTCCCTGCGGAACAGGGCCGCCGCGATCCCGCCGGCGAGGAAGGCGCCGGACGCGAGGTCGCCGAGCGCCGGGCCGGGCTGCGGGACGAACTCGTCGCTGACCTGGCTCGCGGCCTGCGCCATGCCGGTGCGGGCCCAGAAGTCGGTGTGGTCGAAGCCGCCCGCGTCGCGCTCCGGCCCCCGTGGGCCGTGCCCGCTCGCCCGGGCGTAGACGAGGCCCGGGCGCACGGCGGTCAGGTCGTCGACGTCGATGCGGAACCGGCGCCGGGCGTCGGGCAGCAGGTTGGTGATGAACACGTCCGCCGAGCGGACCAGCGTCGCCAGGACCGCCTGGCCGTCGGGGGTGCGCTGGTCGACGCCGACGCAGCGCTTCCCCCGGTTGGTGATCTCCCACATGAAGGCGACGCCGACCTCACGGTCCGGCAGGCCGGCGATCGGGTTGCCGTTCATCGGGTCGAGCGTGCCGGGCGGCACGACCTTGATGACGTCGGCGCCCCAGTCGGCGAGCACCGCTCCGGCGGACGGTGCGAAGGCGTACATCGACGCCTCCACCACGCGTACTCCGGAGAGCAGGTCGTAGGGCATGGCACTCCGTTTTCTAAGGGCGCGTGTTTCCTGGGCCCGGTCGTCGTTCGTGGGCTGTCGGCTGGTGCCTGCCGCTGGCCGCGCGGCGGCGCGGGTCGTCAGAGCCGCAGCAGCGCGCGCAGGTTGCCTTCGGCGATCTTCACGGCGTCCTCGGCGGGAACGTCGGCGAGCGTCTTCTCGAGGTAGGCGCGGTTGTTCGGCCACAGGCCGTCGCCGTGCGGGTAGTCGCCCTCGAACAGCAGGTTGTCGACGGGCACGTCGCCGAGGCTGCGCAGCGCGAACCGTTCGTCGACGAGGCAGGCGTACATGTGCCGGGCGAAGACCTCACGCGGCGGCCGGGAGTCCTTGATTCCCGCCTGGCCGATCGTGATGTCCGTGCTGATCCGGTTGTCGTGGAACGCCTTCTCGGCCCGCTCCAGGATGTAGGGGACCCACCCGGCGCCGCCCTCGGAGAGCATCACCTTCAGCCGTGGGAATCGCTCCAGGATTCCGCTGAACAGCCAGTCGACGCAGGCCATCATCGAGTTCAGCCCGATCAGCGAGACGAGTACCGGCGGCGGTGCGTCCGCCGACGTGGTCAGCAGCCGCGACGACGAGCCGATGTGCATGCAGATCGGGATGCCCGCGTCGTCGGCCACGGCCCACAGCGGGTCCCAGTGGTCGGTGTGCACGGATGGCAGGCCGAGGACGGTCGGGTTCTCCGAGAACGCCACCGTTCGGGCGCCCTTCGCGAGCACCCGCTTCAGCTCGGCGACCGCCGCGTCGAGGTCGTTCAGGGGGAGAATCGCCGCCCCATAAAGCCGGTCGCGGTCCGTCGCGCACCATTCGTCGAGCAGGTAGTCGTTGTAGGTGCGCAGGCAGGCCTGGGCCAGCTCGTGGTCGGAGACGTTGAGGAAGAACCGGTGCCCGGCGAAGCGCGCGTAGTTGGGGAAGCAGAGCTGGCCCCACACACCGTCGATGTCCATGTCGGCCAGCCGCGCGTCCGGGTCGTAGCAGCCGGGCCGGATCTCGTCGAAACGCGCGGTGCCCGGCGCCGGCGGGTAGCCGGCCTCGGAGAAGCCGGGCAGCGGGCGGCACGAGCCCATCGGGATGTAGGTGAGCTCGCCCTCGTAGCGCCAGGCCTGGCGGCCGTCGACCTCGACGATGCGCGGGCAGTCGTCGCGGAACTTCGCCGGTACGCGGTCGACCCACAGGTGCGCGGGCTCGATGAGGTGGTCGTCGGCTGAGAGGATCTTGGTGGACTCGGGCAACATCGGCGTTCCTCCCTCTCTAGTCAGGCGACTATAGCCAGGTGGCTAGATTGACGCAAGACGCGGCCAGCGGGGTAGGAAGGTCGTAGGAAGGTCGTGCGACGCCGGTGGCGGGACGACGTCGTCGGCAGGCGACGTGACGGCACGCGCGGTGGGGGAGCGGCGATGGGCACATCGGCGAAGGTGCAGGTGCGGCGCGCCTACGAGGCGCCGGCGAAGACCGACGGCACCCGCGTCCTGGTCGACCGGCTCTGGCCGCGTGGGCTGGCCAAGGCCGGGGCGAGCCTGGACGAGTGGTGCAAACAGGTCGCCCCGTCCACCGAGCTGCGCACCTGGTACGCCCATGACCCGGAGCGCTTCGAGGAGTTCGGCCGCCGCTACCGCCAGGAGCTGGCGGAGCCCGAGCGGGCCGACGCGCTGGCGCACCTGCGCGAGCTGGCGCGGGGCGCGACGTTGACGCTGCTCACCGCGACCCGGCGGCCCGAGATCAGCGAGGCCGAGGTCCTGGCCGAGCTTCTACGCGACTGACGCGGCCGCGAGAGACCCGGGGGCGCCGAGCCTAGTTGAGGCTGGGAGGGATGCGGGTCAGGTTGGGGCTGGCGACGGTCGTGATCGAGTTCAGCAGGCCCAGCTCGCGGCGCAGCAGGGACTGCTCGGCGCGCAGCCGGCTCAGGGCGTTCGGGGCCTCCAGCAGCTCCTGGCGCCGCGCGATGTCGGGGACCACGGCGGCCGCGACCAGATACGACAGCGTCACCGGGTCTTCGGGCAGGTCGGGCAGCTCGATGTCGAGGGCCTTGTTCTCCGCGAGCTTCGCGGTGTAGTCGCGCAGCAGGCCCTGGACCACCGGCACCAGGGCCGCGGCGGCCTGGGCGTCGCCGCTGTCGTCGGCCAGGTAGGTGACGTCGCCGACGAGGTAGGGCCGGCTCTCGGCGTCGACGGAGCGCAGCACGAACCGGCGTTCGCCGACGGTCCGCAGCGAGTACCGGCCGTCCGGCAGGAGCTCCGCCCGGCGTACCAGCGCGGTGCAGCCGACCCGGTACAGCTCGGGGGTCTGCGCGCCGACCTCCCGACCGAGCTTGATCGCGACCACGCCGAACTGGCGGGGCGCGTCGTCGGGCAGCTCCAGCAGCTCCCCGACGAGCTCCCGGTAGCGCGGCTCGAAGATCTGCAGCGGCAGCAGCAGGCCGGGCAGCAGCACGGTCCCCAGCGGGAAGAGCGCCAGCCGCTCGGTCGGCGGTTCGTTCGCCGCTGGGCGCGGCACCGCTTCGCCGCCCGTCGCGCCGCCGTCTGTCGGGTCGTCGCCCGCCGCGCCGCCCGCGTCGGTGGGATCGTCCGTCACCGTCGTCGCCTCCGTCCCTCGGTGCCCATCGTCGCACCGCGACCACCTGTGTGCCCCGGCCATGACCAGGCTCGCGGCCCCGGTCGCACGGCGGCGAGCCGGCGATGACCGCTGTGTCGCGGTGCTGCTACGATCCGCTGTCAAGTTTGTCGGATCTGTCATCGGCTGCCCGGCATCGGACAGTTCCGGCGGCCGGTGCGGCGCGCTACCGTGGCGTTGGGGGAGGTGGCGTCTCGTGACCGGCCAGACGACCGACGGCGCGCACGACTCGCCCACCGGGTGCGAGCCGGTGGAGCTGCTGGTCGTCCTCGCCCCGGGCAGCGGGACACCGCCCGGCCCGGGCGCCCCGCCGCCGCCGGTCCCCGTCCCACCGGTCGGCCCGCGGCCGGCGTACGCGCCGCCGCCCCCGCCGACCCGGCCGCTGACCGCGCTGGAGGCACTCGGCGAGGTCGTCCCGGTCCACCACGAGTACGCGCCCCGGCTGGTCCTCGTCGAGCTGCCGGTCGCCGACGCGCCGCGGATCGCCGCGCTGCCCTACGTCGTCGGCGTCTACGAGGCAGCGCCGCCCCCCGAGGTCCTCGCGACGCTCGGCGACCTTGAGCTGATCTTCGTGCGGGCCTGGCTCAGCCGGCTGGACCACGACGCCCACCACGGCGACGACGACCGCACCGGCCAGGGCCTTCCCTGGGACGCGCCCGGCTACGAGCCTCCCGACGCGGCCACGGGCTGAGCGAGCTACTCGCCGGCCAGCGAGGCGCCCGGCAGGTGGCTCACGTCGTTGAAGGCGTGCAGGACGGCCGGTCCGTCCGCGTACCAGGCGATCGTCGTCAGCGACGCCAGGCCCAGATGCAGCCGGTAGAAGACAGCGGGGCCGGCGGCCAGCGCCAGCGACGCGGCCGACTTGATCGGCCCCATGTGGGTGACGACGAGCAGCCGGCCGCCGGGGCGCTCGGCCCGGTGCCGGTCGAGCGCGAGCCGGACCCGTTCGATCGTCGCCGCGAGGCTCTCCCCGCCGGGCGGCGGGACGGCCGGGTCGGCCAGCCACGCGGACAGCTCGTCCGGGTGGCGTTCCCGCGCCTCGGCGAACGTCAGCCCCTCCCACGCCCCGAAGTCGGTCTCCCGCAACTGCTCGTCGACGACGAACTCCACCTCGTCGCGCCCCGCCGCCGGGACCAGGCCGGGCAGCGCCGCCTCGGCGGTCCGGCGGGCCCGGCGCAGCGGTGAGGTGATGACGGCGTCGAACGCCTCGCCGCGCAGCCGGGCACCCGCCGCCGCGGCCTGGGCCAGACCGACCTCGGTGAGTGGCGCGTCGACCAGGCCGCCGAACCGCTTCTCGACCGACACCTTCGTCTGCCCGTGGCGCAGCAGCACCGTCCAGGTCGCCGGCGCCGGCGCGACCCAGCCGGTCGGCCGGCGCGTGGCCGGGGTCTCGACCGGAGCCGGATCGGGGGACTGCGGCGTCGACGGCTCCCAGGTGCGGCCAGCGGCCGCAGCGTCCATCGCCTCGTTGGCCAGCCGGTCCGCGTCCTTGTTGCGCTCGCGCGGAATCCACCGGTAGCGGACCGGGGCCGGCCGGGCGGCGACGAGCTCGGCCGCCTCGGCGGCCAGCGGCCGCATCGCCGGGTGCTTGATCTTCCACCGGCCGCTCATCTGCTCGACGACGAGCTTCGAGTCCATCCGGACCTCGACGTCGGCGTCCGGCGCGACCTCGGCCGCGGCCCGCAGCCCGGCGATCAGCCCCTGGTACTCGGCGACGTTGTTGGTGGCGACGCCGATCGCGCCGGCCCGCTCGGCCAGCAGGGCGCCGCTGTCGGCGTCCCGCACGAGGGCGCCGTAGCCGGCCGGACCGGGGTTGCCCCGCGACCCGCCGTCGGCCTCGATGACGACCTTCGCCGCCACCTAGAGCCCCGACTCGGCGGTGCGGATCAGGATCCGGCGGCACTCCTCGCAGCGGACCACCTCGTCGGCGGCAGCGGTCGCGACCTCGCGCAGCTCGGCACCCGAGAGCTCCAGGTGGCAGCCCTCGCACCGGCGGCGGACCAGCTTCGCCGCGCCGACGCCGCTGGAGCTCGCGCGGATCTTCTCGTAGAGCGTCACCAGTGGCGCGGGCAGCACCGGGGCGAGCTGGTCGCGCGCGCGACGCTGGTCGCCGGCCTGCGCGTCGATCTGGCCGAAGGCCTCGTCCCGGGCCCGGACGGCGGCGTCGAGCTCGGCCTGGACCCGGTCCCGCTCGGCGGCGAGCTTGACCAGCCGGCCGTCGAGCTCCTCCGCGGCCTCCATCTTCTCCAGCGCCTCGTCCTCGAGGACGCCCTGCCGGCGGGCCAGCGAGGCCAGCTCCGCCTGCAGGTTCTCCAGCTCGCGGGCGTTCCCGACCTGGCCGGACTCCAGCCGGCGGCGGTCCCGGTCGGCGCGGGAGCGCACCAGGTCGATCTCGTCGTCGAGCCGCCGCTGCGTCCGGCCCAGGTCGCTGATCTCGGTCTCGACCCGGACGACGTCGGCCTTCAACGACTCGACGGCCTTCGCGTGTTCGGCGATGACGGCGAGCTCCGGCAGGTCACGGCGCCGCGCCGCCAGCCGGTCCAGGCTGGAGTCGAGGACCTGCAGGTCGAGGAGGCGGAGCTGGGTGGCTGGGTCGGCCTTCATCGAATGTCAGGGACTCCTCGGCAGGCAGGGCTCTTCTGGGTTTCGGTGGCGGGCGCGCCAGCCGCCGGGCTGGCTGTGTCGTCCGCGGGCGCGGTGGGGAGGTGCAGCCGCCACGGGTCGGTCACGAGCGTCGACACCGACGTGACCACGGTACGGCCGTGGGCCGCGAGGGCGGTCGTGAGCCGCTCGGCCGCGTAGTCGAGCCACGGCCACTCGCTGGCCCAGTGCGCCACGTCGACGATCGTGACCGGCAGCGCGGCGACCGCGTCGAGCACGTGGTGGTGGCGCCCGTCGGCGGTGAGGAACACGTCGGCGCCGGCCGCGGCCGCCGCGCCGGCGAGCTCCCCGCCGGAGCCGCCGCAGACGGCGACGCGGCGGACCGGCCGGTCGGGGTCACCGGTGGCGCGGACCCCGGCGGCGGTCGCCGGCAGCGCGCCGGCGACCCGGGCGCAGAACGCCGACAGCGGCTCGACGGCCGGCAGCTCGCCGATCCGCCCGAGCCCCGGGTTGGCTGTGCCCTCGGTGAGCGAGCTGCCCTCGGTGAGCGACCTGCCCTCGGTGAGCGAGCGGCCCTCGGCGAGCGGGCGGACGTCGAGGAGGCCGAGCGCGGCGGCGAGCGCGTCGTTGACCCCGCGGCAGGCCACATCGGCATTCGTGTGCGCCGTGAAGAGCGCGGCGCCGGCCCGGATCAGCGTCGTGACGACCCGGCCGCCGGCGGTCGTGGTGGCGACGCCGTGCACGCCACGCAGGAACAACGGGTGGTGGGTGACGAGCAGGCCGGCGCCGAGCGCGGCCGCCTCGGCGGCGACCTCCACGGTCGGGTCGACGGCGAAGTGGACCCGGCCCACCGTGGCACCCGGCTCGCCGACCGACAGCCCGACGGCGTCCCACGACTCGGCGAACCCAGGCGGGTAGGCCTCCTCGAGGGCGGCGACGCAGTCGGCCACGGTCGCCGGTCGCCCGGCACCTCCGGCCGGCGCCGCGTTCGGAAGATCGGTCATCGACCCGACCCTACCGGCGGCGCGCGGGCAGACGGCCGCGCGGCGCGGGCCGGCTGGGACGGCCGCGCGAATTCCCACCGGGCCGTCTTCTGGCCGCCCACCGGAGAACTCCGCCGACACGCACGCGCTACGTTTCTCCGGTCACTGCCACACAGACCGCCCACATCGGGACGTGTCTGGCATCTACGACGAAGAGGAGACCACGGATGGCCGACGTGTCGGTTCGTTTCCAGGTCGCCGGCGACTCCGAGATCGTGCTCAACCTGGCAACAGGCCAAGCGGTCCGGCTCGTCGAAGCGATCATGCGTAAGGTCTCCGAAGCCATGACCGCGCAGGCCGCGCAGGCCAGTCAGAACGGCCTCTCACCGGGCATGCCGATGCAGATGCCGGCCTGGCCCGACATGTCCGGCGGCCCGTCGACCGGTGGCGGCCCGCAGCACCGGATGCCTGGCTGAGCCAGCCGCGAATCCAGCGGCTCTGATTGGGCCGGTATCAGACCGGACGTCCGGACGCGATAGCGAGACGCGGTAGGACGGTGTCTAGCTCTCCGGAACCATGACATCCGGCGGGTTTGGCGCGATACAAATCCCCACGGGTCTCCCCACGGCGCACCAATGAGAGGACAAAAGATCATTATGGCGGGGGATGTTCCGGCCGACGAGCGGGTGTTCATCGCGCCCGGCGCGTCCGACGCCACGGCGGCCGGACCGCGGGAGGCCGTGATCGCGGCCGGGCCAGCCGGTCAGCAGCCCACCGCCGCGCCGACCGGCGCCGAGGCCGGCGCTGACCCCGGGACGGGCGAACGGACGCTGCACCGCTACGGCCGGGTCCACGTGTTCGGCGCCCCCGGCAGCGGCGACGGGCCGGCGACCGCCGTCGCGAAGCCGGTCCCGGGTGCCGTGAATGGCTCCTACGGGCCGGTGGACGGCGCGGTCGTCGCCACCGCGGGCCTGGCCGGGCTCGACCGCACCGAGACCCTCGGCCTGGAGGCCTTCCGGCTGCGCGCGAGCGCCGCCTACCGTCGCGCCAAGCAGGTCCGACCCCGCGCCGGCGAGCCGTGGGACATGGACCGCCCCTGCACCGACGTCGCGCCCCCGCACGGCGCCTCGCGCCACACCCGTCCGGCCGCCCCGCCGGCAGCCGGGGCTCCCGCCGCCGCGGCGACCCTCGTCGCGACAGCCACCAGCGGGGACGGCGGCGGCGCGGCCAGCGACGCCAACTCCACCGCCGGGCCACTGAGCTCCTACCTCGAAGGTGCCGTCGCGGTCGGGCTGATCATGGTCGAGGGGCCGACCGCCGACCTGCAGTTCACCGCCGCCGAGCGGACGAAGGTCGTCGCCGAGGCGCAGAACGGCCTGTCATGGCTGGCGACCAGCAACCCGGCCGCCGGGATCACCTTCAGCTACGACATCCAGATCGTGCGGCTGACCCAGCCCGCGGACGCCTCCCAGTCGGACCTCGAGGCCTACTGGCGTGACCCGACGATGGCGAAGCTCGGCTACCAGGCCAACTTCGACGGCGTCTACGACTACGCGAACGCGATCCGCTCCCGGCTGGGGACCGCGTGGGGCTATGTCGCGTTCGTCACCAAGTACCCGGTGCAGTACTTCGCCTACGCCGCGATCGGCGGCCCGCGGATCGTGCTCACCTACGCCAACGACGGCTGGGGCCCGGACAACCTCGACCGGGTGTTCGCCCACGAGTCCAGCCACGTCTTCGGCGCCGTCGACGAGTACGGCTCGTCCGGCTGCGACTGTGGTGGCTCCTTCGGTCGCTTCGGCGCGCCCAACGGCAACTGCGACTCGTGCGCGGCGAACCCCGTCGACTGCCTGATGCGGGGCAACACCTTCGCGTTCTGCCGGTTCACCCCGGCGCACATCGGCTGGGGCCGCGGCGCGTCGGGCAACCCGGTGCTGGTCCAGTCCAAGGGCCTCGGCCAGCTTGGGCAGTTCCAGCTGGTCGTGCCGTCGTCGTTCGACGGGCTGACCCACCGCTGGGAGAACTTCGACCAGCCCGGCTACCCGTGGGAGGACCCGTTCCAGACGGCGCAGGCCCTCGGCAAGCTCGACGCGGTCACGATGATCCAGTCCACCCTGTCGAACCCGGGGTCGATCGAGTGCGTCGTGCGGGTCGGGGCTGATCTCTACCACCTGTGGCGGGACAGCACCGGGGCCTTCGTCTGGTCGACGCCCAGCAAGATCGCGACGGGCGCGGCCGGGGTGCCGTCGTTCGTGCAGGGCGGCTACGGCGCCCACGGCAACTTCGAGATGCTCTACCCCGCCACCGGCACCGGCCTGATGACCATGTGGCGCAACAACGACGCCTTCCTCTACCCGTGGAGCAACCCGCGCCAGATCCTGCCCGAGCTCGGCCACATCGACGCGGTGAGCCTCATCCAGGGCGACCGGGGCACCCCACCGGGTGCGCTGGAGGCGGTGATCCGGGCCGGCACGAAGCTCGGGCACATCTACCGTGACCAGACGCCGGCAGCGGCCTGGCACCTGACCGCCTGGTTCGGCGACGGCACCGCCGGCAACCCGGTGCTGATCGAGAGCAGCTTCCCCGGCGCCCGCAACTTCGAGGTCATCGTCCCGTCCGCCACCTCCGGGCTGATCCACTTCTACCGGAACAACCAGGCGTTCGGCACGCCGTGGAGCGGCCCGCGGCCGTTTGCCACCAACCTCGGCAAGGTCGACGCGGTCGCGATGATGCAGTCGACGTTCCAGGGCCACCTGGAAGTGGTCGTCCGCATCGCCGACCGGCTCTACCAGATGTTCCGCGACGCCTCCGGCGCCTGGTTCCCCGCCAACCGCATCGCCTAGCCCGAGGCGGGGCGTGGCCCTGCTCGCGGTGAGGCGCGCTGGCAAGTCCTTGATCGCCGTTTTGGCCCTGCGGTGGTCGTGACGAGGGCGTTTTCACAACCACCGCAGGGCCCAAACCGCGATCATGACGGGTGGAGCGGCTCTCGATACCGGGACTGAACGCCGCGCGTCGGCTTCCCGATCACCCGGACGCCCGGGTCAGGCTCCGCTCCTACCCCGCGCTCCACCGCAGACGAGATTCACCACCCCCACGTAGGACGTACGCAGAGTTGAACACGTTCAGATCGTTCGGTATTGTGCGGTTTGAACGTGTTCAACTCTGCCCCGGGAGTCGCGGATGAGTACAGGCGACGGTTCCGATCAGGTCGTCCGACCAGCCGAGCGAGCGAAGGGTGCCGCGACGCGGGCGCTGATTCTCCAGACCGCGCTGGCGTCGTTCCGGGACCGGGGCTACGACCAGACGACGATGCGCGGGATCGCGCAGTCCGCCGGAGTCTCGCTGGGTAACGCCTACTACTACTTCGGCTCGAAGGAGGAGCTGGTTCAGGAGTTCTACGCCCTGATCCAGGAAGGACACCGGCTCCGGTCCGCCGACGCGTTGCGGGGCCGTGGGCTCGCGGAGCGGCTGCGCGGAGTGCTGCACGCCGGGATCGACGAGATGTCGCCCTACCACGAGTTCGCCGGGTCGTTCATCCGGGTGGCGATCTCGCCGACCTCGACGTCGAGCCCGTTCAGCCCGGAGTCGTCCGCGGCCCGTTCCGCCGCCATCGGGCTGTTCCGCGAGGTGCTCGCCGGTCCCGACACCCGCCCCGGAGGCCCGCTCGCGAAGGACCTCCCGGAACTGCTCTGGCTCGCCTACCTCGGCATCACGCTCTTCTGGGTCTACGACACCTCGCCGGGCCAAGCCCGCACCCGCCGGCTGGTCGACTCGTCCGCCCGGATGATCGCCCGAACCGTCTCCCTCACCCGGCTCCCGGTGCTCAGGGCCGCCGCCGAAGACCTGCACACCCTGCTGGCCGACCTGCGCGTGAGCGCCGACCACCGATAGCGAGGACGGGACGCTATGAAGATTGTCATGCCGGGCGGTACCGGACACCTGGGACGCCTGCTCACGGGCTCACTGCGGGCCGCGGGACACGAGGTGGTCGTCCTCAGTCGGCGCCCGGACACGCAGGTGCCCGGCGCCCGCGTCGTCCCCTGGGACGGGCGCACCACGGGGGAGTGGGCCGCCGAGCTCGACGGCGCCGACGCGGTGATCAACCTCGCCGGGCGCAGCGTGAACTGCCGCTACACCGAGGCCAACCTGCGGGAGATGATGGCCTCGCGGGTCGACTCGGCCACCGTCGTCGGCGCCGCGATCGCCCAGGCCGCCAGGCCGCCGCGGGTGTGGCTGCAGATGAGCACGGCCACGATCTACGCGCATACCTACGAGCACGCCAACGACGAGGCGACGGGCGTCCTCGGCGGCTCCGAGGCCGGCGTCCCGGCCTACTGGGCCTACAGCGTCGACATCGCCCGCAAGTGGGAACAGGCCCAGGCCGACGCGGCGACCCCCGACACCCGCAAGGTCGCATTGCGCACGTCGATCGTCATGGCCCCCGCCCGCGGCGGCGCCTTCGACATGCTGCTGCGCCTGACCCGGAGCGGCCTCGGCGGGCCGGTCGCCGGAGGCCGGCAGTACATGTCCTGGATTCACGGAGACGACCTGGCCCGGGCCGTCGACCTCCTCCTGGACCGGGACGACGTCGCGGGCCCGGTCAACCTCGCCACCGCCAGTCCGCTGCCGATGCGCGCGTTCATGGCGGCCCTGCGCGAGGCGGCTGGCGTCCCGATCGGGCTGCCGGCGACGCGGTGGATGGCCGAGCTCGGTGCCCTCGTTCTGCGCAGCGACACCGAGCTGCTCCTGAAGAGCCGCCGGGTGGTGCCGGGGCGGCTGCTCGACGCGGGTTTCGCCTTCGAGTTCCCCACCTGGCCCGAGGCCGCCCACGATCTGGTGGCCCGGGCCGGTGAGACCGACGGCGTCAGGCCGCGGCGCGGACCCGGGCGGCGCAGGCGAGGATGACGTCGGCGGCGAACGCCGCGTCGTCGGGGCCGGTCTTCCAGGACGAGACGCTGACCCGCAGGGCGGGCGCGCCGTCCCACTGGGTGCCGCCGCACCAGATCCGGCCGTCGGCCTGGATCTCGGCGATCAGCGCCGACGTGGCCGCCGCGTCCGGCCCGGCCGGGCCGTCGACGCGCAGCAGTACCTGGTTGAGGACGACGTCGTTGAGCACCGTCAGCTCGGGCCGCAGCCGGTCGGCGATCAGGGCGGCCGCGTCGCAGGACCGGGCGACGAGGTCCGCGACCCCGGCGCGGCCCAGAGTGCGCAATGCCGCCCACACCTCGACCTGGCGGGCCCGCTGCGAGGACTGCGGGGTGTGGTGCATCGCGTCGAACGTGTCGCCGAGGGGCACGTAGCCGGCCGCCGCGCTGAACGTGTTCCGCAGGTGGGCCGGGTCACGGACGAAGGCGATGCCGCAGTCGTGCGTGACGTTGAGCCACTTGTGGCCGTCGGTGGCCCACGAGTCGGCGCGGTCGAGCCCGGCGCACAGCCGGTCCCGGCGGGCCGGGTCGGCCAGCGCCCACAGGCCGAACGCGCCGTCGACGTGCAGCCAGCCCTTCGCTTCGGCGGGGCGGCGGGCCAGCCAGTCGGCGATCTCGTCGAACGGGTCGAACGCGCCGGTGTTCACCTCGCCGGCCTGGGCGCAGACCAGCACCGGGCCGGGCAGGTCGGGCAGCAGGTCGGCGCGCAGCCGGCCCTGGTCGTCGGTCGGGACGAGGTGCACCCGGGAACGACCCAGCCCCACCAGGCCGAGCGACTTGCGCAGCGTCGAGTGGGCACCGGCCCCGACGACGACGTCGAACGCGGGGGCGCCGAACAGGCCGTCGGCCTGCGCGTCCCAGCCGAGCCGGCCGAGCAGCGCGTCGCGGGCGGCGGCCAGGCTCGCCGCGTTCGCCATCGTGGCTCCGGTGACGTAGGCGACGGCCGCGCCGGGCGGCAGGCCGAGGACGTCGAGCAGCCAGCCCCGGGTCACCTCGTGCAGCCGGGCCGCCACCGGAGACATCGCGGGCAGGGCGGCGTTCTGGTCCCAGGCGCTGGCCAGCCACGAGGCGCCGAGCGCCGCGGGCAGCGTCGCGCCGATCACGAAGCCGAAGTAATGGGCGCCGGCGGACGCCATGGTGGCGGGGCTGCCGGCGGCGTGCAGCAGCTTCAGGGTCTGCGCGGCGGGCGCGCCGGTCGCCGGCAGCGGCTCGTCGAACGCGGCCAGCCCCGCGAGCGCCGCCGCGTCCGGTGCCGCCGGGCGGTCGTCGACCGTCGCGGCGTACTCCAGCGCCAGCCCGGCGGCGGCGCGCAGCAGGTCCTGGTCGTCTTCTCGGTCCACCGGCCCATCCTGCCGGACAACCGGCCCAACGCGGCCCAGATCAGGCCTGGGCGGACATCGCATCGCCTACCGTGTCGGTCATGACAGCGCCTCGGTCGGGTCCGGTGACCCGTGCTGGCGGGTTCTGCGCGCGGCACGGCTGGTGGGTCGTCGCCGCCTGGGTCCTGCTGCTCGTCGCGGCGACGCTCGGTCATCGCGTCACAGGCGGCGGCTACTCGGACGACTTCCAGCTGCCCCGCTCGTCGGCCCAGCAGGGCGCCGACCTGCTGCGGGCCCACGCGCCGAAGGCCGGGGGCCTGGGCAGCCAGGTCGTGTTCACCGTCGAGGCCGGCACGCTGCGCTCCCACGCGTCCCAGCTGACCGCGGCGGCGGACAACCTCGCGCGGCTTCCCCACGTCCTGGCCGTCAGCGACCCGCTCGCCGTGACGACCGTGTCGAAGGACGGCCGGACCGCCTACGCGACGGTGCGTTTCGACGTCAAACCGGTGACCCTGGGGCGGTCCTACCTGGCGACCGTCGACCGGGCGGTCGCCGTGGCCCGAAATGCCGGGGTCGAGGTCGACTACGGCGGCGCCCTGGGCAACGCCGCGCGGCCGAAGGCGAACGAGGCACGTTCGGAGATCATCGGCATCGCCGTCGCGATCGTGGTGCTGCTGGTCGGGTTCGGCAGCGTCTACGCCGCCGGGCTGCCGATCCTCACGGCGCTGTTCGGCATCGGAACCGGCATCGGGGTGCTCGGCGTCGCCGCGTCGGTGACCGCGTTCTCGTCGGTGTCGCCCACGCTCGGCATCATGATCGGGCTGGGCGTCGGGATCGACTACGCGCTGTTCCTGTCCACCCGGCACCGGCAGCTCGTCCTGGACGGGGTCGAGCCGGCCGAGGCGGTCGCCCGCACGCTCGCCACCAGCGGCCGGTCCGTGCTCGTCGCGGCCGCGACGGTCGTCATCGCGCTGCTTGGCCTGTTCGCCTCCGGGATCGGCTTCGTCGGCAAGCTGGGACTGGCCGCCTCGATCACCGTCGCGGTGTCCGCGCTGGCCGCGACCACGCTCGTACCGGCCCTGCTCGGGCTGGCCGGGCGCCGCATCGACCGGCTGCGGGTGCGCCGCCCCGTCGCCGAGGCGCCCACCGAGGCCGGCGAGACCGGCTGGCACCGTTACGCGGCGACGGTGGGCCGCCACCCATGGCGGTTCCTGGGCGCCGGGGTCGCCGCGCTGGCCGTGCTCGCGGTCCCGCTGCTGTCGATGACGCTCGGGCACGTCGACGCGGGCGCCGACCCGACCTCCTACACCGACCGCCGCGCCTACGACGCCATCACCGACGCGTTCGGGCCGGGGGCGAACGGCCCGCTCACGGTCGTCATCCAGCTCGCCCACGGCCAGTCGGGCGCGGCCCTGGCTCCGGGCCTCGACCGCGCACTGGCCGGCACGCCGGGCGTCGCCACGGTCATCCCGGCGCGCACCACCGGCGACGGCGCGCTGCTCGTCGCCACCGTCCTGGCGACCACCGGCCCGCAGGACCCGGCCACCGACCACCTGCTCGCCCGGCTGCACGACGAGACGCTGCCCGCCGTGGTCGCCGCGACCGGCGGCCACGCCTACGTGACGGGGAACCTGCCGGCGAACCTCGACTTCCGCGACCAGGTCTCCGCCCGGCTGCCGATCATCATCGCCGTCGTCATCCTCGCGGCGTTCCTGCTGCTGCTCGTCAGCTTCCGCAGTCCGTTCCTCGCGCTGAAGGCCGCGCTGCTCAACCTGTTCTCGATCGGCGCGGCCTACGGCGTCGTCGTCGCCGTCTTCCAGTGGGGCTGGGGCGGCTCGCTGCTAGGCGTCGACGAGAAGGTGCCCATCGAGTCGTACGTGCCGATGATGATGTTCGCCATCGTGTTCGGGCTGTCGATGGACTACGAGGTCTTCCTGCTCTCCCGGGTCCGCGAACGTTGGCTCGCCACCGGCGACAACGGCCGCAGCGTCGCGGACGGGCTCGCCGCGACCGCCCGGGTCATCACCTGCGCCGCCCTCATCATGACCAGCGTCTTCCTCGCATTCCTGCTCTCCAGCAACGTCGTCATCAAGATGATCGCGCTCGGACTGGGCGCCAGCGTGCTGATCGACGCATCCCTGATCCGACTGGTCGTCGTCCCGGCGGCCATGTTCCTGCTCGGTCGGGCCAACTGGTGGCTGCCCGGCTGGCTCGACCGCGCGCTGCCCCGCCTCGAAGGCGACTCCGGGCCCCACCCGGTGCCCGAGCCCAGGCCGGAGTCCGAGCCGGCGCCCAGGCCGGTGGTTTCAGGTGACGGTGGCCGCGAGAGCGGACTCGGGCAGCGAGCTGGCGGGTAGCCGGCCGCCGTCGCGCAGCGCCGCGAGCCAGGCCTCGGTGGTGCCGACGGCCGCCATGCCGCCGTGCAGCACGGTCAGCGCCCGCTCGTGCATCTGCCGCGCGTCCAGCGTGCCGACGCTGTTCGCGTAGGCGATCGTGCCGGTGGCGTCGGCCAGCACCTCCACGGAGAACCCGGCGTGCACCGCCTGGCGGGTGGTGGTGTCGACGCACCAGTGCGTCATGAAGCCGACGATCGTCAGGGTGTCGATCGCGTGGGCGCGCAGCCACTCCTCCAGGCCGGTGCCGGTGAACGAACCGGGCAGGGTCTTGCGGAACAGCGCGTCGCGCGGACGCCCGCCGACCGCTGGATGGAGCTCCCAGCCTGGGCTGCCCGGGGCGAAGGCGGGGGAGCCCGCGGGCGCGTCGTGCTGGATGACGACGACCGGCAGCCCGCGCTCGCGGGCCGCGTCCATCGCCGCGGCCACGTTGGCCACCCCCACGGCGAACGGCGGGTGGACCACCGGCAGCGCGCCGCCGGCGTCGTACTCGTTCTGCACGTCGATCACGACGAGGGCGCGCCGGAGGGAACCGGCCCCGGTCGTCTCGATCGTCGGTCTCTCGGTCATCGGCGTGGCCCTCCTGAGCGTTGGGACGCCGGCCCGCGCCGGCGACTCCCTCAGGTTCGCGCCTGCGCCGGTCCGATCGTGAGTGGCCTGAAAGACACCATCCGATAGGATCAAGCCATGATCTTCGACGCCTCGACACCGGACGGCCCCCGGGCGCGGAGCGCTTCCACCGTCGCGGTCGTCTTCGGCGACGACATCCCGATGTTCGAGGCGTCGGTGCCCGCGCGCGTGTTCGGTGGCGCCGCCGGGCATCCCGACGTGCCGCGGTTCGACGTGCTCGCGGTCGCGGGCGAGCCGGCGCCGCTGCGTACCTCGGCCGGGATCACCCTCGACCCGCCGTACGGGCTCGACGCGCTGGCGTCGGCCGGGACCGTGATCGTGCCGGGCTGGCGTGAGCCGGGCCGCGGCGAACCGCCGTCCACCGAGCTGCTCGACGGGTTGGTCACGGCGCACCGCGATGGAGCCACGGTCGTCGGGCTGTGCCTGGGCGCGTTCGTGCTCGCCGCCGCCGGGCTGTTGGACGGGCGACGGGCGACGACGCACTGGGCGCACGCCGCGACGCTCGCCCACGACCATCCCGAGGTTCGCGTCGACCCCGACGTGCTCTACGTCGACGAGGGCAGCGTGGTCACCAGCGCCGGCAGCGCGGCCGGCATCGACGCCTGCCTGCACCTGCTGCGCCGCGGGCACGGCCCGGCCGCGGCGAACGCGGTGGCCCGGGCGCTCGTCGTCGCGCCGCATCGAGCCGGCGGCCAGACGCAGTACATCGAACGCCCGGTCCCGACGCCGCGGACGGGCGACGCGCTGGCGGCGGCGGTCGAGTTCGCGCTGGCCAACCTGGCCGACGTCGACCTGGACGTCGACGCGATGGCCGGATGCGCGCACATGAGCCGGCGGACCTTCGACCGGCGCTTTCGCGCACACGTCGGCAGCTCGCCCCTGCAGTGGCTGCTCGGCCAGCGGGTGCTGCGGGCGCGGCAGCTGCTGGAGTCGAGCGACCTCGGCGTCGAGGCGGTCGCCGGGCTGGCCGGCTTTTCGGACGGCGTGGCACTACGGCCACACTTCCGGCGGCTGGTCGGCGTGTCCCCCCAGGCCTACCGCGCCGCGTTCGCGTCCAGGTGACCGACCGCGCCCACCCTCGCCGTCGACAGCGAAGCGAGACCCGGCGCTGATCGTGTGGGGTCAGCCGTTGAGGACGGTGATGGTGCGGCCGGCGGGGCTGGTCTCGGTGGTGAGGGTGGTGCGTTCGTCGATGGTGGGGGCGTCGGGGCGTTGGTCGAAGATGGCGAGGGTGCCGGTGTTGAGGCCGAGTCGACTGAGGTAGCGGTCGAGCTGTTTGAGGCCGGCGTTGAGGGGGTTCGGCCGGCTGGCGCGCCAGGTTTTGATCTCGATGGCTTCGCGTTGGAGGTGGTGGGTGCCGTCGGGCGCTTCGTAGGGCCAGCGGATGTGGAGGTCGATGCGTCCGGAGCCGACGGCGTATTCGCGTTCGACTTGTCCGCCGCCGTTGACGACGCGTTGGAGGTATCCCATGAGGATGAGCTGTGGTGCGGCTTCGCTGTAGTAGCCGGTGCTGATGAGGAAATCGCCGTTTTCGGTCCACCATTCGGCGAACTCGTCGAGCATCTTGGGGAAGTCGAACGTGTTGTCGGGTCGGATGAAGGAGTGGGGGTTGGCGGTGACGCTTTCCTGGATGCTGGAGGAGAGGACTCGGGCGATGACTTCGCGGTAGATGGGGTTCGCGGGTCGGACGGGTGCGGTGGGGGCGATGAGGCCGAGGTCGCGGACGTAGCTGAGGTCGTCGTCGTAGGGGTCGAGCTGGAGTGGGTCGCCGGCGAGGAGTGGGCCGATGACGCTGCGGACCCGCGGTTCGGCGAGCTTGGCGGCAAGCGAGTCCAGGTGGGTGGCGCGGGTGAGGATCAGGCGTTCCTTGGCCTGGTCAAGGTGCGCAATTGTGATCGGCTCTGCGGCTGGCACCCGGATTTCCTCGACGACCTCCTGAGCGAGGGCATTGACCAGCCAGGGCTGTCCACCCGTAAGTTCGTAGGCGCGTTCGACGGCGCCGGGGGCGAACTGCTGGCCCGTGTCGGAGGTGTGCTGGCCGTAGAGGTTGGCGACTTCGTCGGGGGAGAAGTCACCCAGTCGTAGCGATTTAAGTTTGATGTTGAAGGGGCTGGATGTGCCGAGTCGGAGCGGATTACCGCCCGCAGCGGCCTTATAGTCGCGGACGTCGCGCAGGCCGCAGAGGGCTACGGACCAGGGGAAGGGAGCGGGCCGGCTGTTGTAGCCGTCGCGCAGCTGGCTGAGCACGCTGAGCAGCGTTTGGCCCTGGAGCGCGTCGATCTCGTCGAGGAACAGCACCAGCGGGCGAGGGCAGTCGTGGGCCCAGACTCTTAGCGCCTCGACGAGTAGCGAGCCTCCCGACGCCTGTGGCCAGAGCGGGGGACGCAGGTCGGCTGTCAGGGTGTCTTCGGCGCTGGCGCGGATTCGATCGAGGATGATGCGCGCCGCCGCGGCGTAGTCGTCGCCTGCCGCGCGGGCTGCCTCGCAGGAGACCATGAGGGCGGCGTAGGTGCCCTGCGCAGTCAACTCGTGTGCGAGAGCGCGAAGTGCGGTCGTCTTGCCGGTCTGACGCGGTGCGTGCACGACGAAGTAGGCCTTGAGGTCCACCAGTTCGGGGGCCTCCGGCAGCCGGGACAGAGCCGGGATCATGTAGTGCTCGGTGGGCAGGCACGGGCCGGCTGTGTTGAACCGCCGAGTCATCGATCCCCGTTTCTCCACATCACACGCCTCGTGCTCTCTGCGCCCACCCTACGGCTGATCGATGATCTACGGCCGGTCGCCGGTCAGCTGGGCTGCGGCTGGTCAGATCAGCTCGTGGGTCGTCGAGCGCGACCGTCTCATGGCATGGGTGTTCTAGCCGTGCCTCCTGTGAGCGCCGGCTGCAGCGCGCGCTATTTGCCTGCCGGCCGGGAGGCGTCCCAGCTCGACGCCGGCAGCCAAGCAGCCGAACCGTGTGACTTGTAGCCCAGGAGCGCTCGGCCAAGGGCCCGCGAGCTATTGACCTTTCGGCACAACGGGGAATGGGCATCCCACAGCGACCCGCCGCGCGACGCCATCGGACCCGGTCATCCGCCCGTGGTCCCGTCCTTCGCGCGACCGGATGCGCGGGCTTTCGCCCACGCGATGAGGTCCGGAGCTGCGATGCCACCTACCTCGCCGGGATCGAGAGCGAGCCGCGTCAGCACCTCGTCGAGCTCGGTACTCGGTCCGTCATCGGCGAGCAGGATCGCGAGTGCGCGATCAAGAAAGCGGCGGTGGACTAGACCGGTCAGAGGTCCGAGGTCAGCGCGGCGGACACTCGCGATGAACTCGGATCGGTCCAACAGCCTGCGAAGGGTCGGCACACCGCGGCTCTGGAGCCTGTCGACCATGTCCACGGCCACGACGGCCGAGGACTGTTCGTCGGTGATGGTCCACCACGCCTCGTAGCCGGGCTCGGCCCCCGTCGGAGAGAGGCGATCGCGCCATAACCCGTCGTATTCCTTCGGCGTCGAGGTCGGCGCGGCCGACAGGTCCTTGTGCTCCCACTCCCACCAAGGCGCCGGCACCACAGCCAAATTGATCAAGCAGTCCAGCCGGTCGGCATTACTGAACTTGGAACTCTGCACGTTCACGACAGCAACATCACTCGATGCCGAACGCAGCAGCCAGGAGGTCCCGGACCCCTTGAAGCCCTGCTCACGGAGAAACGGACCGACGATCGTCCGCAACACGACCTTGAGATGATCTCGTGCAGCCACAGCGTCATCATCTCGAACGCTGAGAGCCGTCGACTCCCCGGCCATCGGGTCTGGCACAGTCTGAAGGCCCGAGAAGGCCGGACGGGTCCACTCAAAGGGTCAAGAGCAGCGATCAGCCCGGCCGCTCACGGCGGCGGCTGGGGCGTCGACGGCGCTGGATCGAGCAGCTCGCGGACCAACGTGTGCGCGACCCATTGCTCGAACGCGTCGGGTGGCCAGCCGGACTCGACGACCAGCTCGCCGTACACGCCGGGAGCCGCGAGCGCGCGGTAGATCGCCTGTCCCTGGGCGACGGGGACCCGCAGGGTGCCGTCGAGCGACGCGATGATCGCGTCCATCACCCGGTTGCGGCCGGCGAGCTTCGCCTGCAGGAGGGCCCGGGTCTCGGCGTCCTCGTCCGAGGCGGCCGCGAACAGGGTCACGACGTCGAAGCCGGCCTCGTACAGCGCCCGTAGCCAGTGGGCGGCCGCGTGCAGGCGCGACCTCGGGTCGGGCTCGGCGATCGTCACCTCGGCGAGCGGGCGAGCGCCGGCCTCTTCCAGCCACCGCTCGCAGATGGCCGACAGGATCTCCCGCTTCGCGCCGAAGGCCGAGTAGACGGTCCTCGCCGCGACGCCGGCCTCGGCCGCGATCGCCTCCATGCTCGTCGCCCGGTAGCCCCGGGCCGCGAACAGCCGACGGGCCGCCTCGGCGATGCGGTCGCGGGTCTGCTGCGCCTGAATCTGCCGATACGTGGGTGTGTTGACAGCCGGAGCCACGTGGGTACAGTAGCACTGCCTTCGATGCAGTGATGCTGCATTAAAAGCATCACGAGTGCAGTTAAAGCAGATCGACTGCACCCAGACTCGCGCCCAGGCGCATGATCAGGAAAGGAACAGGTCGTGGACACCGAAGCGAACAAGCGCACCGTCCGCCGCGTCTTCGAGGAGGCCTTCACCCAGGGCGACCTCGACGTCGTCGACGCCTGCCTGGCCCCCGAGGCCGTCGACCGGCACCCCTTCGCCGACGACGAGCCGGACTTCCGCGCGCATCTGAAGGGCAACATCCGGATGCTGCGCGCGGCCCTGCCCGACCTGGCGGCCTCGGTCGAGGACCTGGTCGCCGAGGGGGACAGGGTCGCCGCCCGCGTCCACCTCACCGGCACCCACACCGGCGCACCGCTGTTCGGGATCGCGCCGACCGGCAGCCAGGTGGCCGTCGAGCAGTTCCACATCGTCCAGTGCGACGAGGGCGCCCGCGGCATCCGGCACTGGGCCTACGTCGGCGTCGACCAGCTCGCGGCGCAGGTCGCGGTCACCGCCGCGATCTGACGACCGAACACCTTCAGAGCCGGGGGGGGGGGCCCCCCCCGGCCGGCCCGCCCG
>NZ_JADWYX010000025.1:0-19529 GCF_016786355.1 Frankia sp. AgB1.9 | reverse complement strand
CCCCGCCCCCGCCCGCGCCCCCCCCCCCCCCCCCCCCCCCCCCCCCCCCCCCCCCCCCCCCCCGCCGCCCCCCCCCCCCCCCCCCCCCCCCCCCCGAGGGGAGTCTCCATGATCAACCCAGTCGTCCCGGGCGCCCCGGCACCCGCCGCCGCGCCGGACCCGGCGACCGTCGAACGCCTCGTCCGCGAGCAGTTCGCGGTCATCGAGACCGGTGACCTCGACCTCGCCGACGGCAACGTCACCCCGGACTTCGTCAACCACCGGGCCGGCCACGAGCCGCCCGCCGCCCGCCAGCGTGGCCCCGAGGCCCTCAAGGCGACGGCGCTCTGGCTGCGGCGCGCCTTCAGTGAGCCGCGTTTCGACATCCACCACATCGAGGTGACCGGGGACCGCGCCACCGTCTGGGCGACCCTGCACGCCACCCACACCGGCCCGTTCGTCGTCCACGACTCGCCCGACGGCGCCGTGACCGAGGTCTTCCCGCCGACCGGGCGCGCCTTCGCCGCCCGGCACGTGCACTGGTTCCGCGTCGCCGACGGGGCGATCGCGGAGCACGACGCGGTCCGTGACGACCTCGACATGGCCAAACAGCTCGGCTGGATCCCGCCGCGACCGGCGTACATCGCGCGGATGGTCCTCGCGCGGCGGCGGGAACGCTCCCGCGCCTCCCGCCCCGACGACGCCTCACCCAGGAGATGATCAGCATGCGCCGCAAAGCCCGACCGTTGGCCCTCGTCGTCCTCACTCTGGCGGTGGCCGCCGGCTGCCCCGCCGGCGACGGGAGCCGCCCCACCTCGACAACCCGGCCGGCGCCGGCCGCGAGCGGGTCGCCCGCGCGGACCGGCACCTCGGCCGACGCGGACACGGCGTTCTGCGCCCTGGCCCGGGCGAAGGGAGCCGCGAACCTCAACGTGTTCGACGGCGACTCGACGACCCCGGAGCAGGAGCGCCAGGTCCTGGCCAACATCGACGACCTGACCACCGCCGCCCCCGCCGCCATCCACCCCGACTTCGTCCGGTTCGACGCCTTCGAGCACGCGCTGCTCGCCGAGAACGGCACCCCCGGCCCGGCGCTCTCCCAGGAGGCTGGTGGCCAGGAGCTGCGTGACTCCCTGCAGAACATCAGCGACTACCTCGGTCAGCGCTGCGACATCCACGCCTGACCCACGACGCGCGACCCACGATCCGCGGCGGGCGCCCGCCGACCGACCCGGCAAGGAGACGGCGATGAAGGTCGCGATACTCGACGACTGGTTCGACACCCTGCGCACCCTCGACTGCTTCGGGCGGCTCGCCGGCCACGACGTGACGGTCTTCCAGGACCACGTCGAGGACGTCGACCTGTTGGCCGAGCGCCTGCGCGAGCACGAGGCGCTGGTGCTCATCCGGGAGCGGACCGAGGTCCGGGCGCCGCTGGTCGAGCGGCTGCCCCGGCTGCGGCTGATCAGCCAGCGCAGCGTCTACCCGCACATCGACGTCGACGCGTGCACCCGGGCCGGGGTCGTCGTGTCGTCGAACCTGCACACCGACTCGCCCTCCTACGCGACGGCCGAGCTGACCTGGGGCCTGGTCCTCGCGGCGATGCGCCAGATTCCCCAGCAGATGCAGTCGCTGCGGGCCGGAACCTGGCAGGCCGGCGTCGGCCACACCCTTCGGTCGAGGACCCTCGGCGTCTACGGGTATGGCCGGATCGGCGCGGTCGTCGCCGGCTACGGGCGGGCGTTCGGCATGCGGGTGCAGGTGTGGGGCCGGCCGGAGTCGCTCGCCCGGGCGGCCGCCGACGGCCACACCCCGGCGGCCAGCAAGGAAGCGTTCTTCGAGACGTCCGACGTGCTGTCCCTGCACCTGCGGCTCGTCGCCGCGACCCGCGGCCTGGTCACGGCGGCGGACCTCGCGCGGATGAAGCCGACCGCGGTGCTCGTCAACACCAGCCGCGCGGGCCTGCTGGAACCGGGCGCGCTGGTGGCCGCGCTGCGCGCCGGCCGGCCGGGTGGCGCGGCGGTCGACGTGTTCGAGGACGAACCGCTGCGCGACCCCGAACACCCGCTGCTCACCCTGCCGGGCGTCGTCGCCACCCCGCACATCGGCTACGTCACCAGGGAGGAGTGGGACCTGCAGTTCACCGACGTGTTCGACCAGATCAACGCCTACGCCGCCGGCCGGCCGATCAACGTCATCAACCCCGAGGCCCTTCGCCGGCGGCCGGGCTGAGCTAGCCGGCGGCGAGCTCGGCGGACGGCCGGGGTGCGCCTGATGCCCGAGGTGCGCCGAGCTCCCAGGCGAACCCGTCCGGGTCGGTCAACGCACCGACATCGCCACCGATCACGAGCCGGTGCGACCCGGACCCGTCCGGCGAGACCCCGGCGTCCTTGGCCAGGGCCTTGTGCCGGTAAAGCCCCAGCTTGACCGGGCTCGACGGGGTGTCGAACTGGACGTACATGGGGCCGAAGCTCTTCGCCACCGCGAGGCCGTGCTCGACGTAGAACCGCTTGCTCGCCCCCACGTCGGTCACCCCGAGCAGGAGCACCAGCTCGTCGACCTCCCGGCTGGCCGGGGCGGTGTCCTTCTTCGCCGAGGTCGCGATCTTCCAGATCGTCCCGTCCGGGGCCCGCAGGACGCCGCCGTAGCCCCAGAAGGACTTCGCGGCCGGCTTCAGCGCCGTCGCTCCGGCGGCCAGGGCCGCGTCGAAGAGGCTGTCGGCGTTGGCGGGCTGGGCCACCGTGAGCGAGAGCGTGAAGCCGCGGAAGCCGTCGGTCGGCGCGTCCGAGGCGCGCAGCCGGAGCTGGTCGCCAAGCCCGAAGGCGGCGTCGTAGAAGGCGGTGGCGGCGGTGAGGTCGGCCACCTCAAGGGTGACGGAGTCGATGGAAGCCATGCCGGTGACGCTAGGTGCGGACCGGCGCCCAACGCTTCTCCATTCCTGCCCGATCCAACCGTCGGCGGCTCCCGACCCACCCTGTCACCCAGCGTGACGCCAATCCGCCGAAGGTAGGACGGCACATCCGCGTCACCCGGGTGCGCTCACCCTCATGAGGTGGCCGCGACGCGGGTGGTCCGGTGTTTCTCGCGAGTTTTCTTCGCAGCCGGCGGTCTGGTGCATTCATTGGACGATTATCGGTCCTATTTTCGCGTCGAACCGCTGTGTCGAAACAAACCTGAATTCTGTCGCTTCAAATACCTCGACGGCCGCGAATAACGTTTCCAACATCGGGTAACCCAATCGGCGGACAGGAGTCGTATCTGTCAGGAGAGGTTGCTTCATCATGAGAATGCGAAAGACTGTGAGTCTTCTTGCCTCGACCGGTGCCGCCGGCGCGCTCATCCTGGGCTCCGCTCTTCCCGCCGGCGCGGATCCCAACAGTCCGAACGTCCTGGTCGGTGGTGCCGCCCGATGTCCGGCCAGCATCGCGACCGGCGTGGCGATCACCACGTCGGCCGGTGAGTCGGACTCGTCCGGGGTCAGCGCGACCGGCTTCTACAGCCTGAGCCTTCAGCAGGTCCCGACGGTCGGCACCGTCGCGACGTTCAGCGTCGAGTGCAGCAACGGCGCGGACAGCTTCAGCCGCACCCGCGTCATCACCAGGCCGATCAGCGGCAAGCTGGCCACGGTGAACCTGTTCTCGTAACAGATCACAGCCGTTGAACGCCCGCTGAGAACGCGTACTCCTGGCCTGTGTGGCAGCGCCGTGGCGGCCTCCACCGAACCTTTCGGTGGAGGCCGCCACGCTGTCGCGGTGTGTAGCGGGGAGCCGGTCCTAGGACGCGGTGCCGTCGAGGGTGCCGGCGATCCTGTCCAGCAGGGCCTCCAGGTCGGCCAGCGGCGCGCAGTCGGCCCGGGGACGACCGTCGGGCAGCGCGGCGAGGACGCGCATCTCGGTGACAAGCCGGGTCAGGCCGTCGGTCTCCGCGAACGCCGGGTCGCTGATGCTCGGGCGCAGCGCCGCCTCGTGGGCCCGCCAGATGACGGCCCGTCCGTCGAGACGGATCGGCTCGCCTGCCGTGCGCCGCACGTCGTCGGCCTTGCGCGGCACCCAGGAGAACAGGTCCGACAGCCGGTTGTGGGAGAAGCCGGAGAACGGCTCGATCGAGACCCGGTCCGGCCGGCCGGTTGGCCCGGCATGGCTGGGCCTGGGGGACACCGGCTCCGGGAACAGGTCGATCGCGTCGCGGTGCAGCTCGCCGCCCTTGCTCTTCTGGTAGGGCTCCAGGTAGACGACCCGGGCCAGGCCCGAGGCGATGATGTTGCGGGTGCACTCGTGGCAGGGCAGCGTCGTGGAATAGAGCGTGCCGCCGCCGATCGCGATGCCCCGGCGGGCCGCCGAGGTGATCGCGACCATCTCGGCGTGGGTCGTGCGGCCGTACTCGATGACGTCGAACAGGTCGGCGTCCCGGATGTCCTCGTCGTTGATGGCCAGCTGGGTCAGCTCGGCGATGGTGCGTTTCTGCAGCTCCGGGGTGAACCAGCCGGGGCGCAGCCGGGCCAGCAGGTCGGCGAGGATCTGGGCCCGGATGCCGTCGGAGGCGTCGAGCCCGGCCATGAACTCGCGGCCGTCCGGCTGGCTCTCGGTGTGGTAGTAGCCGCCGCCGGCCTTCGGCACCTCGTTCGCGCCGACCGCGACGATCTGCTCGTCCACCATGATCGCCGTGCCGACCCGGCGCGCGAGCACCGCCGTCGTCAGCGAGCCGCGGTACGCCGCGGCCATCCCCAGCTCGTCCATCGTCAGCGTGTGGAACGGATGGCTGTGGATGCACTCGACCAGCCGGCGCACATGCCGGCGGGTCTGGGTCGGGTCGTCACACCGGACGAACAGGTCACACCGCTCCAGCGCCGCCGAGGACGACAGCCGCATCCCGCGGCCCACCGGCGGCGCGGTCAGGCTCGTCGCGAGCCCGAAGTCCCGGTCGACGGCATGGGTCGCGGCCCGCTCGGCGTCGGTGGCGTCGAGGCCGGAGCTGCGTTCGAACAGCTGCGCGAGCAGCCTGGCCCGCTCCGGGCGGGGCGCGTCCGCGGCGATGAAGAAGGCCCGCCGGCCGTAGACCTGGCGCAGCGTCTCCACCTCGGCCTTGTGGCTCAGACCGTCCAGGACGAACGCGCGGGGCCGGGCGTGGTCGATCGACGCGTCACCGCGAATCCGGTGGATCTCCCGGACGCCGGCGAGCGCGACCCCGTCGGCCCGGGCCAGCTCGTCGCGCAGCCGGTCCCCGGCGTCCATCAGCAGCTCGCGGCGGGTCGGCTCGTCCGCCGGGGTGTCCGGGGACGAGACCAGCGGGGCGAGCAGCGTGTCCAGGTCGATCCGGAACACCTGGTAGTTCGCCGCCGCGAGGGCGGCGTGCAGCTCCTGGACCACCGGCGCGATCTCGGTGCCGACGGTCCGCACGATCCCGAACACCAGCTCGGGGGTGCGCAGATGCTCCGCGAGGCCCAGCTGGCAGCCCGCGGTGTCCCGGCGCGTCGCCGTCCGCTTCTCAGCCATGATCTTCTGGTCGGCCCTCCCCGGTCCTCACCCTGTCAGCGTGCTCGCCCTGTCCCTGTCCGCAACGCCGGTCCGATCGGGCCCGGGGCAGCGGGGTGTCGACCATAGGCCGCCTCGGCCCGCGGGCCAACCGCGGGGTCCGCCAGCCGGTGCCTCGCGCGGCCTGACCGACTCGCGCGGTCTGACCGAACAGGGGAGCGGGCCTCGATCGGTTGACGAGGACATCGCTGGGCATTCCTTGCGCGGGGCCGGCGCCCTGGACCCGTTCCTGCCCGCGTCGACCCGGTCTGACCCGAGACGGGAGGCTCCGGTGACCAGCGGTCCCGCGGCCTCGCTGCTAGGGAGTTCCTGATGGAGATCGAACAACGCCCTCTCGACGTACGGTTCAGCTGCCGCCGCTGCGGCTGGCAGTGGCGGGAGAGCTTCGAGCTGGTCCGCTGGTCGGACTACGACGGCGACGACTTCGAGGCGTACTTCCACCGAGGCGTCCCCGTGCCGTCGCCGGCGCTGGGGCGTCGCTGCGCGGCCTGCGGGGGCCTGCGGGTCGACTGGACGGACGTGGCGTTCCTGCCGCGCCGCGCGGCCGTCACCGAGTGGCCCGTGGGCCCGGCGGGCCGCACCCAGCCGGTACGGGCCGAGCCGAAGGCACCGACACTGCGGTGGCTGACCAGGGCCGCCCACCAGCGCCAGCCGATGACCCGCCGGTTCCCCTGACCGGTTTTCGGGCGGCCGCCCGGCCGCTCCCCGGTGGTCAGCCCAGCAGCGCGGGAGCCAGCCGGCGCCATGCCTCGGTGGGGAAGGAGTTGTCGGCGTTGATGACCTGCACGCAGACGTGGTCGGCGCCGGCCGCCTGGTGCTCACGGACCCGCTGCGCGATCGCCGCCTCGTCGCCCACGGCGATCGTCGCGTCGACGATCCGGTCGCTGACCTCGGTGACGTCGTCGTCGGTGAAACCGAGCCGGCGCAGGCTGTTCGCGTAGTTCGGCAGCTGGAGGTAGCCCGCCAGGAACTTCCGCGCGATCGGGAGCCCGGCCGCCCGGTCCTCGGTCAGCACGACGGTCTGCTCCGGGGCGAGCAGCGGCCCGGCACCCAGCGCGGCGCGGGCGGCCGCGGTGTGCTCCGGCGTGACGAGGTACGGGTGCGCGCCACCGGCCCGGGTCCTGGCCAGCTCCAGCATCTTCGGGCCGAGCGCGGCGAGCACCCGGTCGGCGACCGGGACCGGCGGGGCCGCGGCGTCGAGGGCGTCCAGGAAGCCCGCCATCGCACGCAGTGGCTGCCGGTAGCGGCCCTGCTCCTGCTGGTCGATCAGCGGGGCATGGCTAACCCCGATGCCGAGCAGCAGCCGCTCGCCGAACTTCTCGACCAGCGCCGCCCGCCCGGCGGCGACGTCGGCCGGCTCGTGCATCCACAGGTTGAGGATGCCGGTGGCGATCACCGCCCGCCGGGTCGCGCCCAGCAGGTGCTCCAGCGCGTCGAACAGCGGCCCGCCCATGTCGGGTATCCACAGCGCCCGGTAGCCGAGTTCGTCGAGCTCGGCCGCAGCCGCCGCCGCGGCGCCCGGGTCACCGAACCGCAGCTGCATGCTCCAGATGCCGACGCCGTCCAGCTTCATGCCGCCACGCTCCTCTGCCTGGTCAGTGCCTGTTCCGCTGTGCCCGGTTCGCCCAGGGCGGCCCGCCCGTCACGCTGACCGTATCGAGCGGGTCGCCGGCCCGGCCACCGGGACCGGTTTGATGTCATCGGGCGATGACTCGTGATTTGCTGGGAAGTCGACGGGGGTCGGCCGTGGCGCCGCCCGCCGGCGGTGGTGGGGTCAGGGTGGTGCGCCGCCAGGCGTGACGGTGGGTCAGGAGTGGCCCGGCGCGGTCGTGGCGGCGCGGAAAGGGTGGCCGGTGAGCGTCCAGGAGCAGGACCCGAGCCCGCGCGGCGACGGCGGGGGCGAACGGCCGCGGGCGGTCGCGACCAGCTTCGCGGCCGGCGGGCTGCGGTTCGCCGCCGACCGCTGGGACCCGCCGGCAGGCAGGCCCCGCCACGGCCTCGTGCTACTGCTGCACGGCGGCGGCCAGACCCGGCATTCCTGGCGCCGCACGGGCGAGCGGCTCGCCCAGCTCGGCTGGTCGGCCGTCGCCGTCGACGCCCGCGGCCACGGCGACACCGACTGGGACCCGGGCCAGGACTACAGCCACCACGCGATGGCCGACGACCTCGGCGAGATCGTCGCCCAGCTCGGCGAGCCGCCGGTGCTGGTCGGCGCGTCGATGGGCGGCATCACGGCGCTGCTCGCCCAGGCCCGCACGCCGTCGCTGGGCCGGGCCCTCGTGCTGGTCGACATCACGCCCAGGCTCGAGCCAGCGGGCATCAAGCACATCTTCGAGTTCATGACGTCCGCGCCGGACGGGTTCGCGACTCTCGAGGACGCCGCGGACGCGATCGCCGCCTACAACCCGAACCGGCCGAAGCCGACCAACCTGTCCGGCCTGAAGAAGAACCTGCGGCTGCGGGACGGCCGCTGGCACTGGCACTGGGACCCGGCGTTCATGAAGATCCGCGACGAGGCCCGCCGCGAGCTCGGCGACGAGGTGCTGCCCGACGCGAACCGGCCCGACCTGTTCGCCGGCGCCGCCGACATGACCGCGCAGGAGTTCGCCGCCGAGGCCGAGAAGACGCTGCAGACCGACTCGCTGCGCACCGCCGCCCAGGCGATCCGCGTCCCGACCCTGCTGGTGCGCGGCAAGCAGTCCGACATCGTCAGCGACGAGGGCGTGGCCGAGCTGCTGGAGCTCATCCCGCACGCCGAGTACGTCGACGTCACCGGCGCCGGCCACATGGTCGCCGGCGACGACAACGACGTCTTCGCCGGCCGCCTCGGCGACTTCCTCACCCGCCTGCCACCGGTTGCGGGCTGACCGGCGCCACGTCGGCCGGGGCGGGAGAACCGACGTGACGGAGGGCAGTCCGTCCGACCAGCTGGAAGCGGAGACCTTGGATCATCAGCGGTCCTGGTTCGACCAGGATGTGGTGCCGACCGTCGCCGAGGCCGCGCGAATCCAGGACCAGATGCGCGGACTGGTGGACCTGGAGAATTCGGCCCGGATCCCACCGCGCACCGTCGCCGGCCTCGACGTGTCCTATCTGAAGGATTCGGACCTGCTCGCGGCGGCCGTTGTCGTGTTGGACTTCGAGACGCTCGCCGTTCGGGAATCGGCTGTTGTGCACGGCCGGGTGAAATTTCCGTACGTGCCCGGACTGCTGGCTTTCCGTGAGGTCCCGGCGCTGCTGAGCGCCTTCGAACGATTAACTGCGGCTCCTGATGTCCTGGTGTGTGACGGTTACGGGCTCGCGCACCCGCGCAGGTTCGGCCTGGCGTGTCATATCGGCGTCGCGACCGGCCTGCCGACCTTCGGAGTCGCGAAGACGTCGTTCACGGCACGTTTCGGCGAGCCCGGGGCTGAGCGAGGCGCCTGGTCTCCACTGGTCGACCAGGGAGACGTCGTCGGCCGCGCCTTGCGGACCCAGGATCGAACCAGGCCGGTGTTCGTCTCGGTAGGCCACCGGGTGGGCCTGGGGGACGCGGCGGAAATGACGCTCGCGATGTGCCGAGGGTTCCGCCAGCCGGAGGCGATTCGCCGCGCCGACGCGCTGTCACGGGCCGCGCTCGGCACTATTCCTGCCGGCTTCGAGCCATGACCCGATAGACCCGGGCGGTGATTCCGCCCGCGTGATCCGCTCGACCCCTCATGATCGCGGTTTGGGCCCTGGGGTGGTTGTGGAAACGCCCTAGTCACGACCATCCCAGGGCCAAAACGGCGATCAAGGCATTGTCCGGGGTACGGCACAAGCTGACCCTGGCGATCCCGGCGCCGGCGTCCGCGGCCAGGCGGCGGTCCCGATGGCAGGCTGCCGAGTATCCGTTAGGCCGGGCCGTCGAGTTCGAGGTCGGCGTGGCCGATGTCCAGCTCGACGCGGGCGGCGACGAACCGGGTGATGCCGAGCTGCAGCGGGGTGCCGTCCATCAGCGTGTCCAGAGACCTGGTGACGAGCACGACCGAGCCGGCGGTCAGGCCGAGGTCGGCGGCCTCGGCCGCAGTGGCGTGCCGCGCGCTGACGGTGGTCGCGGCCCGCACGTAGTCGTCGATCCCGACGGCCCGCAGCGCCGCGGTGATCGACCCGTCGAGGCCGAAGCGATCCGTGAGCCCGGGTACCCGGTCGGCCGCGAACCAGTGGGTGCCCCGTGAGGTCGGCAGCCCGTCGATGGACGACGCGGTCTCCAGCCGCAGGGCCGCGCCGTCGCCGAGGGCGAGCCGCTCGGCGACCTCGGCCGGGGGTGCCGGCTCGACCGCGGATGCGAGCAGCCGGCGCCCGGCACCGCCGCGGCTGCCGAGGCTGTCGCTGAAGCGGGTGCGCGCGCCGATCCGGTGGACCAGCACCGTGTGCTCGGCGACGAAGGTCCCGCTGCCGCGGCGGGCGACGACCAGGTGCTCGGCGGCGAGCGCGGCCATGGCCTGGCGCACGGTGTTGCGATGCACGCCGAACCGCTCGGCGAGCTCGCCCTCGGCCGGCAGCTTCGCGCCCGGTGCGCGGGTGCCGCCGACGATCTCCCGGCGCAGCTCCTCGGCGATCAGGCGCCAGGCGGCGTAACCGCTGGGGGACCTGCTCTGCGTCGTCATGGCGTTCGGAACTCTACCCACCTCCACGAGCGGCGTTTCCCGGCCGTTCACCCGCTGTCGTACAGATCGCTGCTTGTCCGACGTGGCGCGAATGCCCGGTCGTGCGGTAGCGTCAAGTTGTCCAGATAGCTGGACAACTTACGACGACAACCTAGCGGACCACTAGCTGGACAAGGTTGACGGAGGATGCGGTGACGTCACAGACGCTCCCGACCGAGGGCACGGCCCTCGAGGCCCGGCGGCGATGGATGCGGACGCTCGCGACGGCCAGCCCAGCCGCCCTCGCCGCGGCCTGGCTCGACTGGGCGCCCAAGCCAGCCGTACAGGCGGTCCGCGGGCCTGAGGCGGGCCTGGTGATGGTGCGGGCGCGGATCGACGGCGGCGGGGCCCGGTTCAACCTGGGAGAGGCGACCGTCACCCGCGCCACCGTGCGCCTGCACGGCGAGCCGCTGGCCGCCGACGCGGTCGGCACCTGCTACGCGCTCGGCATCGACCTGGAGCACGCCCGGCTCGCGGCCATCTTCGACGGACTGCTGACCGACGCCGGCCAGCGCGAGCGGGTGCTGGCCGAGGTCATCGCCCCCCTCGAAGCGGCCCAGGTCAAGCAGGACGAGACCCGCCAGGCCGAGGCCCGCAGCACGCTCGTGGACTTCTTCTCGGTCGCCAGGGAGCACGGGTGAGCCCCGCCGCGGGAACCGTTCCCGCCATCCCGGCCCCCGGCTTCGCCGACCCCGCGCGGGACGCGCAGCGCGCGTTCCGGGCCGTGCTCGACGCGCTTGCCCATCCCACTCGTTCGTATCCGCTGGCCGGGCCGGCCGAGCCCCCCGCCGCGCTGGGCCGGGGGCTCGCGGCCGTCGCGCTCGCTCTGCTCGACGAGGACTGCGCCGTCTGGCTCGGCGGCGCGCTTGGGCGCGACCCCGAGACGGCCGCCTGGCTCAGGTTCCACACCGGTACCCGACGCGTCGACGAGCCGGCCGCGGCCGGGTTCGTCCTGACGGGCCCGGACGCGCTGCCGCCGCTGGCCTCGCTCGCGCTCGGCACCGACGAGGCGCCGCACCTGTCCGCGACGGTCGTCCTCGACGTCCGCGCCGCCACGGGACCGGCCCGGTTCCTGGCCCGGGGACCCGGCATCGACGGGGTCGCGACGCTCGCCGCCCCGTGGGCGCCGGCCGGCTTCGCCGACGCCTGGCGCCACAACGCCGGGCTCTTCCCGCGGGGCGTCGACCTGCTGCTGGTCGGCTCCGACACGGTCGCCGCCCTGCCCCGCACCACGCGCCTGACCGACGCCGACACCAACTCCGTCACCAGCTCCGACTCCGACGAGGAGGCCTGAACCGATGTACGTCGCGGTCAAGGGCGGGGAACGTGCCATCGCCAACGCCCACGCCCTGCTCGCCAAGCAGGGACGCGGGGACCCGGGGCTGCCACCGATCGACCTGTCCGCCGTCGCCGGCCAGCTCGGGGTCCTGGTGTCGCGCGTGATGGCCGAGGGGTCGCTGTACGACCCGGAGCTGGCCGCGCGGGCCATCCTGCAGGCCCAGGGCGACGTGCTGGAGGCCGTCACGCTGGTGCGCTCCTACCGCACGACACTGCCCCGCTTCGGCTACACGCTGCCGGTGGACACGGCCGCGCTGCCTCCGCAGCGCCGCGTCTCGGCGACGTTCAAGGACCTGCCCGGCGGCCAGCAGCTCGGCGCCACCTTCGACTACACCCACCGCCTGTTCACCGACCGCCCCACCAGCGGCCCGCGGACCGCCGCGGCGGCCGGGCCGGCGCCGGCCATGCCACGGGTCACCGACCTGCTCGGCGCGAGCGCGCTCGTCGAACCCGACCATTCGACCGGCACCGGCGACCCGGAGCCGGCCGACCTCACCCGCGAGCCCAGCGTCTTCCCGCTGAGCCGGGCCGAGCGGCTGCAGGCGCTCGCCCGCGCGGACGAGGGGTTCCTGCTGGGCCTCGGCTACTCGACCCAGCGGGGCTTCGGGAGCACGCACCCGTTCGCCGGGGAGATCCGCGTCGGCGAGGTCGAGGTCGAGCTCGACGCGCCAGAGCTCGGTTTCGCCGTGCCGCTCGGCCGCGTCGAGATCACCGAATGCCAGATGATCAACCAGTTCCAGGGCAACGGCGACACCCCCGCCCAGTTCACCCGCGGCTACGGCCTGGCCTTCGGCCGCGGTGAGCGCAAGGCGATGGCGATGTCGCTGGTCGACCGGGCGCTGCGCGCCGGCGAGTTCGGCGAGCGCGTCGTCGCCCCGGCACAGGACGAGGAGTTCGTCATCAGCCACAGCGACAACGTCCAGGCCACCGGCTTCGTGGAGCACCTGAAGCTGCCGCACTACGTCGACTTCCAGGCCGAGCTCGGCCTCGTCCGCCGCCTGCAGGCCGAGTTCCACGCCCGCGCCGCGGCCGAGGCGGCCACCCTCGCCCAGACCACCCCGGCCGGCGCGGACGAGATCCGCGCCCTCGCGGAGGCGGGCGCATGAGCCTGACCTCCCCGCTCGCCGACCCTGCCACCGAGCCGGCGCGGACACCGGGCCTGGTGGGCTACAACGTCGGCTACCTCGACGAGCAGACGAAACGGATGATCCGCCGGGCGCTGCTGAAGGCCGTCGCGGTCCCCGGCTTCCAGGTGCCGTTCGCGTCCCGCGAGGTCCCGATGCCGCGCGGCTGGGGCACCGGCGGCGTGCAGGTCACCGCCGCGATCCTCGGCCAGGACGACGTGCTGAAGGTCATCGACCAGGGCGCCGATGACACGACCAACGCAGTGTCGATCCGCTCGTTCTTCGCCGACGTCGCCGGGGTGCGTACGACGACCCGGACCGCCGAGGCGAGCGTCATCCAGACCCGCCACCGCATCCCTGAGACGCCGCTGGCCGACGGCCAGACGATCGTCTACCAGGTGCCCGGGCCGGAGCCGCTGCGGTTCCTGGAGCCGCGCGAGACCGAGACCCGCCGCCTGCACGCGTTGGCGGACTACGGCCTGATGTACGTGAAGCTCTACGAGGACATCGCCCGGTACGGGCACGTCACGACCACCTACGACTACCCCGTCATGGTCGCGGGCCGCTACCTCATGGCGCCGTCCCCGATCCCGAGCTTCGACAACCCGAAGATGCACCGCAACCCGGCCCTGCAGCTGTTCGGCGCCGGACGTGAGAAGCGCATCTACGCGGTGCCCCCGTACACCGACGTCGAGAGCCTGGGCTTCGAGGACCACCCGTTCGAGCCGCAGCGCTTCGACGCGCCCTGCGCGATCTGCGGCTCCACCGGCGTGTACCTCGACGAGGTCATCACCGATGACGTCGGCGGATCGATGTTCGTCTGCTCCGACACCGACCACTGCGAGAGCGCGGCCGCGGCCGCCGAGGACACGGCCGCCTTTGCCGCCGAGGACACGGAGGTGACCGCGTGACCGTCCGGGACCTGACCCCGGCCAGCGCGCAGCCGCTGCTGGAGGTCCGCGGCGCGGGCCACCGCTACGGCGACCGCTGGGGCTGCCGCGACGTGGACCTCGACCTGTGGCCCGGCGAGGTGGTCGCCGTGGTCGGCGAGTCCGGATCGGGCAAGTCGACCCTGCTCGGCACGCTCGCCCAGCGGCTGCCCCTGACCGAGGGCACCGTCCGCTACCGGACGGCCGACGGCGCGGTGGTGGACCTGGCCGAGATCGGCGAGCGCGCGGTGCGTGACCTCTGGCGCACCGAGTGGGGCTTCGTCCACCAGAACCCCGCCGACGGCCTGCGGATGCACGTGAGCGCTGGCGGCAACGTCGGCGAGCCGCTGATGGCGACGGGCTGGCGCCACTACGGCCGCATCCGGGCCGCCGCCGCCGAATGGCTGCGGCGGGTGGAGATCCCCGACGACCGGATCGACGACGCCCCGGTCACGTTCTCCGGCGGCATGCGCCAGCGGCTGCAGATCGCCCGCAACCTGGTCGTCTCGCCGCGCCTGGTGTACATGGACGAGCCGACCAGCGGCCTGGACGTGTCGGTGCAGGCCCGGCTGCTCGACCTGATCCGCTCGCTGGTGACCGAGCTCGGCCTGGCCGTGATCATCGTGACGCACGACCTCGCGGTCGCCCGGCTCATCTCGCACCGGACCCTCGTGATGAAGGACGGCCGCGTGATCGAGTCCGGCCTCACCGACCGGGTGCTCGACGACCCGCAGGCCGCCTACACCCAGCTCCTCGTCTCCTCGATCCTGCAGGGGTGATCCACGCCCATGACCACACCGGTCCTCGCCGTGTCCGGCGTCGACAAGACCTTCACCATGCACCTGCAGGGCGGCCAGCTCCTGCCCGTGCTGCGCGGCCTGTCCTTCGAGGTGCACGCCGGTGAGTGCGTCGCGCTCGGCGGTTCGTCGGGCGCGGGCAAGAGCTCGATCCTCAAGATGGTCTACGGCAACTACGCCGCCGAACGCGGCAGCATCGTCCTGCGACCCCCGGGCGGCGCCGTCGGCACCGCGATCGACATCGCCGCCGCCGCCCCGCGCCAGGTCCTCGTCGCCCGCCGCGACACGATGGGCTACGTCAGCCAGTTCCTGCACTGCGTCCCACGGGTGGGCGCCCTGCAGATCGTCGCCGAGCCGCTCGTCGAGCGCGGCACGGCCCCGGCGCTTGCCCGCGAGCGGGCGGCCGAGCTGCTCACCCGGCTCGCCATCCCCGAACGGCTGTGGAGCCTGCCGCCGGCGACGTTCTCCGGCGGCGAGCAGCAGCGCGTCAACATCGCCCGCGGCTTCGTGACCTCGCTGCCGCTGCTGCTGCTGGACGAGCCGACCGCCTCGCTCGACGCCCGCAACCGGGACGTCGTCACCGAGCTGATCCGGGAGAAGCGCGCCCGAGGCACCGCGATGCTCGGCATCTTCCACGACGCCGCGGTGCGCGAGGCCGTCGCCGACCGCGTCATCGAGGTCGAGCGGTTCGCCCCCGCCCTCGGAGCGGCCGCGTGACCAGGCGGTTCGCCATCTACGCGGCGCCCGGTACCGGCTCGGGGGACGCCCTGGGCGCGGCGCTGCGTGAACGGGCCGAGCAGTGGCTCGGCCGCAGTGTCTCGGGAGACCCGGTCCCACCCGGCACGCCCGCCGGCTGGACCCGTCCGGGCCTCGACGCGATCACCGTCGACGCCCGCCGCTACGGCTTCCACGGCACGCTCAAGGCGCCGTTCCGCCTCGCGAAGGGGCGTACGCCCGAGGAGCTCGACGCCGCCTTGGCCCGCTTCGCGGCGGCCCACCACGGGGCGCAGATCCCCGCGCTGTCGCTTGTCCGCATGGGTGGCTTCTTCGCGCTGGTGCCCGGTGGGCCGGCGGTACGGCTGTCGGCGCTCGCCGCCGAGGTCGTGACGAGCTTCGACCGGTTCCGCGCCCCGCCGACCGACGCCGAGCTGGCCCGCCGCGACCCGGCCTCGCTCACCCCGCGCCAGCGTGAGCTGCTGGCGGCGTGGGGCTACCCGTATGTGCTCGACGAGTTCCGCTTCCACCTCACCCTCACCGACCGAGTCCCGCCGGACCACCAGTCGGACGTGGAACGCACCCTGAGCGGCTGGTTCGCCGCCTCCCTCGGGGCGACCGTGCCCGTCGACGCGCTCGCGCTGTTCACCGAGGCCGAGCCCGGCGCTCCCTTCGCGCTGCACGCGGTCTACCCGCTGCGGCCGATCCCCGTACCCGCGCAGACCGAAGCCTTGACAGAAAGCAAAGGAACGCGATGACGCGCGAAACCGTCCTCACCAACGCCCGCATCGTCCTGCCCGAGGAGGTCCTGCACGGCTCGGTCCTCATCCGGGACGGCCGGATCGCGGACATCGGCTCCGACCCGGCCGCCCCCGGCGAGGACCTCGACGGCGACCACCTGTTGCCCGGCGTCGTCGAGCTGCACACCGATCACCTGGAGTACCACTTCTCGCCCCGGCCGGGCGTCCGGTGGGACGCCCTGCCGGCCGTGCTCGCCAGCGACGCCCAGCTCGCGGCCGGCGGCGCGACCACCGTCCTCGATGCCGTGCGCGTTGGCGCCGGCACCTCCGGCAGCCGCGACGTGGCCGCCCGGACGGCCCGGCAGCTGGCCGACTCGATCGAGCTGGCCGCCGAGGCCGGCCTGCTGCGCGCCGAGCACGCGCTGCACGTCCGCTGCGAGGTGTCCGCCGAGGACTGCCTCGACGCCTTCGGCGCGTTCGTCGACGACCCGTACGTGCGGCTGGTCTCGCTGATGGACCACACCCCGGGCCAGCGCCAGTACGCCGACCTCGAGGTCTTCAAGCGGTTCCACGTCGGCAAGGGCCTGATCGCGGAGTCCGAGTTCGACGCCTTCGTCGGGCCGCTGGTCGAACGGTCCGCGCGCTACTCCGACGTCCACCGCCGCGGGATCGCCCAGCTCGCCACGCAGCGCGGCATTCCGATGGCGACCCACGACGACGCCACGTCCGACCACGTCGCCGAGTCGGTCGCCCTCGGGGGGTGTATCTCGGAGTTCCCGACCACAGTGCTCGCCGCGGCGGAGGCCGCGAAGCACGGCCAGCAGATCGTCATGGGCGCCCCCAACATCGTCCGCGGCGGCAGCCAGTCGGGCAACGTCGCCGCCGCGGAGCTGCTGGAGCTCGGGCTGCTGCACATCCTGTCCTCCGACTACGTGCCGTCGAGCCCGCTGCAGGCCATCTTCCAGCTCGCGGCCGACGGCGTGATCGGCCTGCCCGAGGGCGCCGCGCTGGTCAGCGGCAACCCGGCGCGGTCGGTTGGCCTCGACGACCGCGGCGAGATCACCGTCGGCCGGCGCGCCGACCTGGTCCGGGTGCGCACGCACGACCTGCCCGGCGACGAGCGCCACCCGCGCGGGCTGCGCGTCCCGGTCGTGCGCGAGGTGTTTCGAGAGGGGGTGCGGGTGTCGTGACCCCGAGAGCGAGCGAGCCGGTGCCTCGTCCGACGCGGAACGAGGACGACGGGGCCGCACCGGCGCGGCCCCGGGACGCGGTGACCGAGCCCGTCGGCCCCGGCGCGTTCGTCGCGGTGGTGGGGGCGAGCGGGGTCGGCAAGGACGCCCTTATGGCCTACGCCCACGAGCGTTCCGAGGCCGTCGCACACTTCCCGCGGCGCGTCATCACCCGGCCGCCGGGTCCCGGCGAGGAACACGAGCCAGTGACGGAGGAGCAGTTCGCCGCCGCCCGCGAGCGCGGCGAGTTCGCCGTGTGCTGGCCAGCGCACGGGCTGAACTACGGCATCCCGGCCTCGGCCGACGCCGCGGTGCGCGCCGGCCGGGTCGTCGTCGCCAACGTCTCCCGCGCCGTGCTCGACGAGCTCGCCGACCGCTACCAGCGGCTGGTCGTGGTCCGGGTGACCGTGTCGGACGAGGTGCGCGCCCAGCGCCTGCGCGCCCGCGGCCGCGAGCCCGAGCCCGGCATCGGGCAGCGCCTCGCCCGCCCCGACCCGGCCCCGGGCCACCAGGCCGACACGGTGATCCAGAACGACGGCACGCTGGCCGACGGCGGCGACCAGCTGCTCCGCGTCATCCTCGACGCGGCAGGAGCCCCACTCGCCACCGGCTGACCTTCGGCTGCTTCGCCTTGCCACCCCGCGAGGCGGGGCCCTCGCCATCCTGCGACGGGTCCGCATGATCGCCGTTTCGGCCCTCCGGTGGTTGTGACCGGGCCGGTTTCATAGCCACCGGAGGGCCGAAACGGCGATCAAGGTGGCGGGCGGACCTTGGCGGTCACAGCGTGGGGCGTCGGGAGGCATCCGTTGCGGGCCTGCGCCGGTCGATGTCATCGTAGGATGTCATCGGACGTAGACATGTCGAGGCGGGGGTGGGGCGGCGATGGGCCTGGTCGGCGGTGGCGGGAGTGCGGTGGAGCGGCCCCGGTTGCTGGTGGGGGCGCTGGTCTACACCGGGCTCGTGGTGTCGCTGATCGGGACGCTGGGGACGCCGCTGATCCCGCTGATCGTGCGGGACCAGCACGTGTCGTTCGTGGCGGCGCAGTGGATGCTGACGGTCACCCTGCTGGTCGGCGCGGTCGCCGGGCCGACGTTGGGCCGGCTCGGCGACGGGCCTCGGCGCAAGGGCGTGCTCATGGGCGGCCTTGGCTCGGTGCTCGTCGGCGCGGCGGTCGCGGCGACGGCAGGGAACTTCCCGCAGCTGCTGGTGGGCCGGGCGCTGATGGGCCTCGGCCTGGGCCTGATGCCGCTGACGTTCGCGATCGCCCGGGACTGCCTGCCCCGGCCGATGAACCTGCGGGTTGTGGCCATGCTGTCGGTGACCGTCGCGAGCGGCACCGGCCTCGGCTATCCGCTGACCGGCACGATCGCCGACCACGTCGACTACCACTTCGCCTTCTGGCTGGCCGCCGTGCTCGGCGCGGTCGCGATCGGCCTGATCGCCCTCGCGGTCCCCGGCGCGGTCCCGGCCGACGCGGGCGTGGACCGGCCACGCAGGCCGTTCGACGTCCCGGGTGCCCTGCTGATCGGCCTGTCGCTCGGGACGGTGCTGCTCGGGTTCAGCGAGGCGACGAGCTGGGGCTGGGCCTCGCCGGCCGTGCTCGGGCTGTTCGCCGCCGGGATCGTGCTGGGCGCCGGCTGGTTCGCCGTCGAACGGACCAGCAGGGCCCCGCTCGTCGAGCTGCGCTACCTGACCCCGCTGCCGGTGCTGGTCAGCAACGGTGCCGCGGTCTTCATGGGCTTCGGCCTGTTCGGGATCGTCTCGCTGATCATCCGGCTGGTGGAGACGCCGCTGTCGGCCGGCTACGGGTTCGGCGGGGGAGTGTCGCTGGCCGGCCTGGTGATCATGCCGCTGTCGGTGGGGACCCTGGTGGCGACGCGGGCCGCGCGGGTCGTCGAGCGGCGGTACGGCACCGCGACCGTGCTGCTGCTCGGTGGCCTGCTGGTCGCGACGGCCGGCTTCGGGCTGGCGCTGCGGCGCGACCACCTCCTCGAGGTCGGCCTCGCGACGGCGCTGATGGGCACCGGCATCGGGACGTCGTTCGCCGCGATGCCGACGCTTATCATCACGCACGTGCCGCCGACCGAGACCGGCAGCGCGACCAGCTTCAACCAGGCCCTGCGAGTGGTGGGAGGGTCGATGGGCAGTGCCCTGGTGGCCTCGATGCTTGCCGGTTTCACGCCGGCGGGTGGCCTGCTGCCCCGGGACGGCGGCTACACGGTGGCGTTCCTGCTGCTCGGCTCAGTGAGCCTGCTCGGCGGGCTGCTGAGCCTTGTCCTGCGCCAGGGCCGTGCCTCGGCCAGCCCGGTGCCGGCCGGCGCGCGGGCCGCGGTCCTGCCCATGGGGGGCGGGGGCACCCCGAACCCGGCGACCGGACCGGCGGCGACCGCGTGACCCCCGCCGGCCCGGCCGTGGGCGCGGCGGCCCCCCCCCCTGCCGCCGGGCGCCGCCGGGCGCCGCGGCTCGCCCCCGCCCCCGCGC
>NZ_JADWYX010000256.1 GCF_016786355.1 Frankia sp. AgB1.9 | reverse complement strand
GGCGAGACCGGCGTGCCTCGCTGCGCCATCCGGACTGGTGCCGTCAGGCGGCGGCGGTCTGACCGTCGGCCGCGCTGCCGTCCGGCTGGTCCCCGGCAGGGACGACGGTGGGGCGCGGAGTTGCGGTGGTGGCGGCGATCACGAGGCCGGCGCCGAGTCCTCCGGCGGCGGCGAGGGTGACGAAGAGCAGGGGGTAACTGCCCAGCGCTGCGGCGAGTGCGGCGCCGATGCTGGGCGCGAGGGCGGTCGCGGCGGTGAGGGGGGCGTTGAAGACGCCGTTGAGCCGGGCGAAGCGTTCGGTTCCCCAGAGGTCGGCGACGATGGTGGCTTCGACGAGGGTGAACATGCCGCGGATCGCTCCGACGAGCACGGCGACTGCCACCAGCACGAAGGCTGGCCCTGGGAGGGTGCCGAGGACGACGGTGGCCAGGCCGCCGGCGCCGATCACGGCGGCGGTGCGGCCTCGGACGGTCAGGCGTGCGGCCAACGGTCTGTAGCAGAGGCGGCCGGCGACCTGGCCGACGCCGCCGAGGCCGATCGCCCAGGCGGCGACGGTCGTGGACAGGCCTCGGCCGGTCAGCAGGGGGACGAGGTTGACCACGACGGCGTAGAGCGCGAACGCACTGAAGGTCAGCGCCGCGACGAGCAGCAGGAACTCGCGGCTTGCCAGCACCTCGCGATCGCTGCGCCGTTCCGCCGCGCGGTTCCCCTGATCGTGGCTGGGGGTGGCGTGCTGGTCGGGGTGCCAGGGCGGACTGAGCGCCCAGGCGTGGGCGGGGATCGTGATGGCCGCGAGGATCGTGGCGAGGACGAGGTAGACCTCTCGCCAGTTCAGGTGGCCTACGAGCGCGGCGGTGAGGGGCGCGAAGATCGTGCTCGCGAATCCCGCAGCCAGGGTAAGCGTGGTCAGGGCGCGTACCCGGTTTGGCCCGTACCAGCCGGTGAGCGCGGCGAACGCGGGCGGGTAGAACACCCCGGCCATTGCCACGCCCGCTATCAGCCAGGCGGCGAGGAACCAGCCATACGACGGCGCCTCGGCCACCCCTGCCAGCGCAGCGACGGCGAGGACAGAGCCGCCGGTCATCACGGGTCGCGGCCCGTGCCGGCCGAGAACGCGGCCGACCGGCACGCCAGCCACCGCTCCGAGAAGGTTCCCCGCCGAGAACGCCGCGGTCACCGCCGTGCGCGACCAGCCGGTGTCCTCGGCGATCTCTTCGGCGAGGACGGGGAAGGCGTAGTACAGCACCCCGTAGCTGACGATCGTGGTCACGCACAGCGCAATTAGCGCGCGTCGGGGACCGGCCGCCGCAGGCCCCGTTCCGGTGGAGATGTCGACCACCAGAGCGCCTACGCCGATGCCGGAGTGCGGCCGATCGAGAGCACCTCGACCGGTGGCGGGCAGCAGCCCGCGCCACCGGCGTCCTCGGCCGTCTCGTCGGCCAGGCCACCGCCGGAGCAGACGCCGGTGTTCGGGAGGGTCAGTTCGACGCGGGCGGCGGCCTGGTGGTCGCCGGCGAGTGCGGCGGCGACGCTGCGGACCTGTTCGTAGCCGGTCATCGCGAGGAACGTCGGTGCCCGGCCGTAGGACTTCATCCCGACCAGATACAGCCCCGCCTCCGGGTGGGCGAGCTCGCGGGCGCCGTGCGGCATGACGGTGCCACACGAGTGCACATTGGGATCAATCTCCGGTGCGAGCCGGACCGGGGCTTGCAGGATCGGGTCGAGGTCGAGACGCATCTCGGACAGGAACGACAGGTCCGGCCGGAACCCGGTCACCGCCACCACCAGGTCGCCCGGTGGCAGGGTGCGGCCGTCCTGGGCGATGAGCACGACCTGGCCGTTCCGCAGATCGACCCGGTCCACGCGGAACCCGGTGACCAGTCGCACCAGGCCGTCGTCGACTGCTTGGCGGGAGCGGATTCCGAGGGCGCCGCGGGCGGGCAGGGCGTCGGCCGCGCCGCCGCCGAACGTGTCGCCGACCGTGCCGCGCCGCAGTACCCAGCTGATCCGCGTGCCCGGCGCCTCGCGGGCGACCGCGGCGAGGTCGATGACCGCGGTCATCGCCGAGTGGCCACTGCCGACGACCACCACGTGCCCGCCGGCCAGGGCCGCGACCTGCGTGGGGGTCGGGGGCAGATAGGACAGCACACCTGCGGAGGCCGCTGCCCGCTCGCCGAGTGCTGGCAGACCGTCGGCGCCGGCCGGGTTGGGCTGGCGCCAGGTGCCCGACGCGTCGATCACCGCGCGGACCGTGTGACGCATTTCGACGCCGCGTGCGTCGACGGCGTGGATCATGAACGGTGCCTCGTCGCGGTCCGCGCTGACCAGCCGGTCGCGGCCCTGCCGGGACACCCCGATCACCCGCGTCCCGTACCGGACCCGG
>NZ_JADWYX010000255.1 GCF_016786355.1 Frankia sp. AgB1.9 | reverse complement strand
GTCCGCTACGCGGCAACGGTCACCATCGCCGCGATCAACCAATGGCTACGCTGACTGACTTTCGAAACAGGCCCTAGCTGCCGGGCGTCGAGGCGCGTTTTGGTCCGGTGGGGCTGGTGACGTAGCAGTCCGTCCGGGCGGCCCGCAACACGACGTCGACCTGCAGCGTCAGGTCTCGATCGTTGATCGACTCCATCAGCACAAACGTGCGGAGGAACAGCGGCGCGACCAAGGCCTCCAACAGCCGGTTGGGGTCGGTGCCGGCCGGGAGCTCGCCACGGGCGACGGCGCGGGTGACGACCTCACCGGCAACGCTGAACCTCGTCGTCCAGAAATCACGGGCGACACCGGCGATCTCCGGGACACTCGCGGACTCGGAGATGAAGGTTCGCAACAGGCCGCCACCGACTGGCGAGCGCATGTTCAGTGCGACGCTGCGGGCCAAATGGAGCAGGTCCGTGCGGACCGAGCCGCCGTCGGGTATCGCGATCGCGGCGACAGCCTGGTCGCGCAAGGCGTCAGTGACGAGAGCTTCGCGGGTCGGCCATCGACGGTAGATGGTCGTCTTGTGAACTCCGGCTCGGGTCGCGATCGCCTCGACCCGTAACCGAGAGTACCCAACCGTCAGTATCTCTCTGATCACAGCTGCGGTCACTGCGGCTCTCACCCGCGCGGCCCGGCCGCCCGGACGGACCGTACCGACGGGATGGTGCGCGTCCATGCGCCGACACTAACGCAACTTTTGTTGCGATTTGATCGGAATGCCGCTATCTTCCAGCTGTCTGGACGCAGTGGACAGGGAGGAGCATGAGGATGCCGGAGACCGGCGTTGCGTATTGCCTGGAACGCGTCGGTCTGGCCAAGCCGGACTGGAAAACTCTCGTGGTCGAAGGATCCGGCACCTCGAAGGCGACGGCAGCGGACCTCTGGGCGGTGTGGAGCGACCTGGAGCACTGGCCGAACTGGTCGCCGATCCATCGTTCGGTGGCCCCCGTCGACGCGAACACCCTGTCGATCGGCGGCTCTTTCGACCAGGAACTCGGCCTCGGCTTCCCGGTCGGCGTCCAGCACGAACGAGCCACGTTCGACGAGTTCCAGCCGGCGGCGCAAGTCTCCTGGTCGGGCGACAAGAACGGAATCCGCAGTTGTCACCGCTGGCAGTTCCAGCCGACGCCAGACGGGGGCACGCGCATCCACAACGTCGAGATCTTCGTCGGTACGACGATGGGTCTGATCAAGCCCCTGGTCGGGCGGCGGTGGAATCGTCTGTTCCAACGCGCGGTCGACGGGTTGATCGCGGCGACAACCGGAGCCGCCGAGGGAAGTCCGCGTGGACGATGACCGCAGCCGGCCGCCCCGGGAGTCTTCGATGGAGGCTTCGGCTCCGGCCGCCGCGGCGGACCCGCTGAGCGTCTCCGCGCTGCGGTTTCTGGTCGAGATCATTGCCTGGGTCGCCGCGCCCTGGGCTCTGGCGACCTCGTCGATCTGGCTCGCGGTGCTGGCTGACGTCCTGCTGATTGGCCTGCCGACGGTTTTCGGCATGCCCGGAGCGAAGAAGCAGAAGACGCCGATCTCGGTCTCGGCCCGGCCGGCGATCGCTCTCGAGCTGCTCCAACCGGTTGCCGCCTGTGTAGCGGCCTTCACGGTCTGGCCGTCCATCGTGGCATCGCTCGTCGTCGCCGCCGCACTGGCTGCCTGCGTCCTGCAGCTTCGTCGCTGGCGGTGGATGCTCGCCCAATGATTCACATAGTGACTTCGTGCGGCAGACTCTTGGAGAACGAACGTAACTGGTCAGCCAACTCGTCGAGAATGCGGCCCGCTCGCACTATGGCTGGGTGAGGTCAACCTTGACGGGGAACGGAGCCACGGCTTCGATGACACCCGTGTAGACATCGCCAACTCGGTAGGTTCTCGCGGCCGGGTCGAGCACGTACGTGTAGACGAGAGGGACACCGGCAGCGGACTGCTCGATCCGCCAGTAAAATTGGATGCCGGCCCTGGGCATACTGCTCCGGCTTGAAAACACGGTCCGTGGTCTCAGAACCCGGTGAGACCACTTCGCCGACGAGGAGGATGCTCTCCGGGCGCATTGGTGTGACGCCGACCGCGCTTGCCCGGTATACGACGACGTCGGGCCTCCGGACCGTCAGCGGCACATCCTGGAGCCGGACATCGAAGGCAAGATCGGCGAACCACCCCGGGGCCCCCGCCAGCTCCATCGCGTTGGCGACCTTCCTCGCCAGCCGGTTATGCAGCAGGGAGGCGCCGGAGACCATGACGATCATCCCGTCCACGATCTCGATGTCCTTGCACTGTGCCTCAGAGCCTGTTTTAGATCTTGTTGGCTGTCGGTCGTGTGGCCCACCGCGTGACGTGTCCGCCGCGAGCGAGCCGG
>NZ_JADWYX010000254.1 GCF_016786355.1 Frankia sp. AgB1.9 | reverse complement strand
TGTCGCCGGTCCGTGAAAACTGACCCCCTGGGGACCTCCGAAAGTTGACCCTCCTGCTTGCGTAGGGAGGTGCTGAAGGTGGAGGACTGGGCGGAGATCCGCAGGTTGCATCGGGCCGAGCAGGTTCCGATCAAGGAGATCGCCCGGCGGCTTGGAGTCGCGCGGAACACGGTCCGTAAGGCGTTGGCGTCGGATGGTCCCCCGAGGTACTCGCGGCCGGCGCGGGGTTCGGTGGTGGATCCGTTCGAGCCCCGGATCCGGGCGTTGCTGGCCGAGTGGCCGCGGATGCCGGCGACGGTGATCGCGCAGCGGATCGGCTGGACCTATTCGCTCTCGCCGTTGAAGCGGCGGCTCGCGGTGATCCGGCCGGAGTATGTCGGGATCGACCCGGTGGATCGGGTCGTCTACGAGCCAGGGCAGGTCGCGCAGTGTGATCTGTGGTTCCCGGCGGCGCCGGTCCCGGTCGCGGCGGGGCAGGAACGGGTGCTGCCGGTGCTGGTGATGGCGCTGGGGTTCTCCCGGTTCCTGACCGCGACGATGATCCCCTCGCGGCAGGCCGGGGACATCCTCGCTGGGATGTGGCTGCTGATCGGCGGCGTCGGGCGGGTCACGAAGACGCTGGTCTGGGACCGGGAGGCCGCGATCGGCGGCGGTGGCCGCCCGACCGCGCCGGCGGCGGCGTTCGCGGGCACGCTGGCCACCAGGATCCGGCTCGCGCCACCGCGGGACCCGGAGTTCAAAGGGCTCGTCGAGCGGGCGAACGGCTATCTGGAGACGTCGTTCCTACCGGGACGCCGGTTCGCCTCGCCGGCCGATTTCAACGTCCAGCTGTCCGACTGGCTGGTCTCGGCGAACGCCCGCACCGTCCGGTCGATCAGTGGCCGCCCGGTCGACCTGCTGCCCACCGACAGGGCGGCGATGCTTGCGCTGCCTCCGGTCGCCCCGCCCGTCGGCCTGGCCAGCCGGGTCCGCCTGGGACGGGACTACTACGTCCGCGTCGACGCGTCCGACTACTCGGTCGACCCGCGGATGATCGGCCGGTTCGTCGACGTCACCGCCTCACTCGAGACGGTCACCGCGCTCTGCGACGGCCAGACCGTCGCCGCCCACCGCCGCAGCTGGGCACCACACACGGTGGTCACCGACCCGGCCCACGCCACGGCCGCGAAGGCCATGCGCCAGGCCCTGGCCGCCGACCGTCAGGCCCGTCAGAGCCGTCGGCACGCCGACGGACACCCGGTCGCGCTGCGCGCGCTGCCGGACTACGACGCCCTGTTCGGCGTCGACTTCGACCCCACCGGAACGGAGAACCAGCCATGACCACCACGACCGCCGCGGCCCGGGACGGCCTGCCCGCGATGATCGCCTATCTGACCCGGGTGTTGAAGACCCCGACGATCGGCGCGTTCTGGGAACAGCTCGCCGACCAGGCCCGCGCCGAGAACTGGTCACATGAGGACTACCTCGCCGCCCTGCTGCAACGCCAGGTCGCCGACCGCGAGTCCAAGGGCACCGTCATGCGGATTCGCACCGCGCACTTCCCGACCGTCAAGACGTTGGAGGACTTCAACCTCGACCACCTGCCCTCGCTGCGCCGCGACCTGCTCGCCCACCTCGCGACCAGCACCTACGTCGCGAAGGCCGAGAACGTCGTCCTGCTCGGCCCGCCCGGGATCGGCAAGACCCACCTCGCGATCGGCCTCGGGGTCAAAGCCACCCAGGCCGGCTACTCCGTCCTGTTCGACACCGCCAGCAACTGGATCACCCGGCTGTCCGACGCGCACCACGCCGGCCGGCTCGACGCCGAACTCACGAAGATCCGCCGCTACAAACTCATCATCATCGACGAGGTCGGCTACATCCCCTTCGGCCAGGACGCCGCGAACCTGTTCTTCCAGCTCATCGCCTCCCGCTACGAACAGGCCTCCGTCATGGTCACCTCCAACCTGCCGTTCGGCCGCTGGGGCGAGACGTTCTCCGACGACATCGTCGCCGCCGCGATGATCGACCGGCTCGTCCACCACGCCGAGGTCCTCACCCTCACCGGCGACTCCTACCGCACCCGCCAACGCCGCGAACTGCTCACCAAAGGCCGCCCCGACCAGGACCGGCAATGACCACCACCCCGCAGGCCCCACCCGACGGCCCGTTCACCACCGAGGCCGAGGCCCACCAGAGCCTGCTGGCCCGCCGCCCCGACACCGACCCCCACCTGCCCCCGGCCGCCCGCCACGACCACCTCCTGCAGGCAGTCACCGACGCCGGCGTCACCCTCGGCGCGTTCGACGCCCGAATCGTCGCCTGGCTCACCCACACCTGGGAAGCGACCACCACCGCCGTCTTCGCAGGCCTGATCACCCGCGCACACCACGCCGGGAAGACCACCACCGCCACGGCACACCCGCACCACCGAGAACACCGCACTACCTGATCTTGAAATCGACCCGGGGTCACATTTCACGGACCCCCAGGGGGTCAAATTTCAGAAACCGTTGACA
>NZ_JADWYX010000253.1 GCF_016786355.1 Frankia sp. AgB1.9 | reverse complement strand
GGCGGATGCGGTGAGCTGGCCGAAGTGGCGGACGTCGGCGTCGTCGTGCCAGGTCTCAAGCCTGCGCCAGACACGGTTGGCGGCCGTGGTGATGGACGACGTCACGTGGCCCGTCGGGAGGCTGACGGCCGCTGTGGCTGCGGCGACTGCTGCGGCCGGGTCGGGCCTGTCTCGCAGTAGGAAGGAGTTGGCGAGCGCTAGGAAGGCGTGGCCTCGTTCCTCGTAGCTGCCCTCGCTGCCGCTGAGCCGCTCGACAGCAGCCTGGGCGTAGGGCTGGGCTGTGTGGCCGTCCCGGAGGCGAACCGTGCAGACCGCGGTGAACATGTCCGCTGACGCGGGTGTGAACGGTGACGATCCTGGGAGCGGGGAACTGTCCACGACGAGCATCGTGCGCATGGCTGCGAGAGCGTCGGTCGCTGGTCGGCTTTGCCGGGCTGCGGACCATGCTCGGGCCTCGTAGGCGGCCAGTCTGGCGGCGAGGTATGCCGGGGCGGCGGCTCGTGCGCTGCCGGCGTACAGGGCTGCCTCCATGTACCGGCCGGTGTAGAAGGCAATGGAGCTATGCAGCGCGGCGAGGCTTGCGGGGAGCATCGGGTCGTCGGTCTTGAGGGCGTAGCGCTCTGAGGTTTCCGCGAAGCGGCGGGACTCGCGGTAACGGCCCTCAGCGAACATGACCCGGCCTAGGAAATAGGTGAACTGGCCCGCAAGGAGGGTGAGCCGACGTTCGTCGGACGCGGTGAGACGCTCGCGGCCGAGAAGCGATCGTGTCCTGGTCCAGCCGGCGGCGACGATCGGCAATGTGTCTGCCGGCGGCGTGCGGTCGTAGCTGGCGGCGACGTCGTCAACGTCGGATTCGAGGTCAGCAATGGTGAGCGCGTCAGCGCCGTCCTGGGTCTGCCGCAAGGTCTCCGCTGCTGCCAAAGACAGCGCGGCGACACCGAGGAACTCCCGCCGGTCCGTGGGGCTCTCCCTCCCTCGGACCTCACTGTAAATCTCGACGGCCGGGACAGACACGACCCGCGACACGCGGGCCGGCGGCGGAGCCGGAGGGGCCAGGAGCTGTTCCACCGCGATACCGAAGATGTGTTCGAGGACGCGGCAGGCGGCTTCGTGGGGGCGGCCTACGGCACCGGCTCGCCAGTGTTTGACGGTCCGTTCGCTGGTGGCGACGTCGAGGTTCATCGCGTGGGCGGTGGCGTCGAAGCGGCGGCAGAACCGGGTGACGGACCAGGCTCGTTCGTTCATGAGCTGGGCGAGCACGGTGCGTGGGGGCCTCGGTGGCATGGGTGCTCCGGGGTGTGTGGCTGGTGTGCTGATCGTGTCGTGTCGGCGGCGCCGTGTCACTAGAGGGGCCACGTAATGGCCCTTGGCTCGCGAGTGGGGGCCATTCGGTGGCCCATGGTCGTCCCTGGCCGCCCGGCTTCTGTCACTGGCAGGCGACTTGGCGTGATGGATGGTGACTCGTGTCGGCCAGTCGGCTACCGGGACCCGTCCGGCCCGCGTCTGCCCTCCGGGCGCGGGTCGGACGCCACCAGGAGCCGGGTGGCTTGGACGAGGCGTGGCGGAAGCCGTCGACGCAAAACGATCACCTACAGAACGCCGATGATCTTCGCCTCTGCTGTGGCGGGGGCCGGTTGGACGTGGCCGATGGGTCACCATCGAGGACGGGGAGATGGATGGACGGGCCGGATCGCCGTGCTTTCTTGTGTGCGGGTGTCGCTGCCCCGGGGGCGCTCGTGACGTCGGAGGCGGGTAGTGCCGGTGAGGCGGGGGCGGCGATTGACGATGGTCTGGCAACGCATGCGGCCCGGTGGGAGTCGACGCCGATGACAGCCGTCCTCGCTGACTGTGAGCGGTGGAAGGTGTGGTGTCGGACGGTTGGTTCGGTGAGTAGTCCGCTGTGGCGGCGGCGTTCGGGTCGGGTGTCGCTGCTGGCTGCCCGTGCGTATCTGGACAGTGGCCGGGCGGATGGCGCGTTGGCGTTGGCGCAGCAGGCCCGGGTGACGGCGCGGGCGGCCGACGATCTCCCGACCGTGCTGCACGCTGATCTCGTCGCGGCGGACGTCTGGGACGCGGCCCGGCCTGACAGCTATGACGTGCCGTTGAAGATGTTGGCACAGGTTCGCCAGCGCGGCGGGACGAGCTGGATCGCGGCAACAGCGGCGATGTTGGCCGCGAACCTCAGTGCCCGGCGGGGTGACTCAGAGAGCGCCGTGGTCCTGGTGACGGGTGGTGAGTTCCTGGCCGAACGGCTGGGCGCTCCTGAGCCTGGGGAGTACACGAGCGCACATCTGGCGGCGTTCGGCGCGAGCGCGCTGGTCCGGGCGGGTCTGCTCGCGGAGGCTCGTCCGCGCCTGGAGATGGCGGCGTTTCTCGCGGAGGCGCAGGGTCCGGGCCTGCGGTCGGCGGTGCAGATGTACCGGTCCTCGGCAGCGTTGACGGGCGGCGACCGGGCGCAGGCCGCGGAGCATGCGCGTGCGGCGCTGGGGCTGTCTGCCGGGCGGCCGGCGGCGTGGCTGGCTCGCTCGGTACTCGGGCAGGCTCGGCGCGCTGGCGGGAAAGACGGCTGGGAGGCGCTGGCCTACCGGGTGGCGGCCTGGCAGATGATGTAGCGGCGTTGGCCGCTACGGACGGGGCTACCGACAACGGCGGATTGCGCCTGTCCGGTTCCGGGCTGGGTTGCGTTTTTCGCGAGACATCGCGTGGTCTTGTGGCGTAATATGGGTGTTGGCCGACTGGCGGAAGCCATAAACAAACCCAAAATTTGCCCTGACACCGGTCCGGGTGTTCACCATGGT
>NZ_JADWYX010000252.1 GCF_016786355.1 Frankia sp. AgB1.9 | reverse complement strand
CTCACTCACAATGCGCCTCGCCGGCCACCCACCACCCGCAATGATCCACCCACACCTCGCCGCACTCCCGGACACCGAGGTAGGGCCAGCACTCGGAGTACTCGACGATCTCCTGCCCAGCGAAGCGATCACGGTTGCGCTGCCCGAAGGCTGGGAGCTGCTGTTGGCCACCGACGGCCTGCTCGAAGGCCGCGACGGCCCCACCGGCGAACGACTCGGCTGGGACGGCGTCCTCACCGAGATCGCCACCATCAGCCCACCACCCGGCGACGACGACCTGCCCGACGTGCTCATCGACCGGATCGAACGGCGCAACGGCGGCCCACTGACCGACGACGTCGCGCTGCTGCTGCTGAGGGGGCCGACGACGTGACGGACCAGGCGACCGTGAGTCCACCCGCGCCGGAAGGCGTGGCGCCACCCGGGCCCGGCCGGGGCGGGCGGCTCGGCACGATCGCCCGGTCCTGGCCGCTGCGGCGGCGGCTGGCGGCGGCGCTGACCATTACGTCGGTCATCCTGCTCACGGGGGTCGGCCTCACCACCGCCAGCCTGGTCCAGCTGGAGCGCGCGATTCACGAGCGGACCGACATCGTCTCCCCGGCCCGAACCCAGGCCGCCACGCTGATGACCAGCCTCGTGGACCAGGAGACCGGCCTGCGCGGCTACCTCCTGGACGGCAAGTCCGACGCGCTCCAGCCTTACGACGACGGCGGCAAGGCGCAGACCGCGGCCCTGACCCGGCTCGACCAGCTCGTCGGCGGCCGGCCCGGCCTCTCCGACGACCTCGGCACGCTGCGGACCCGGGTCGCGGACTGGCACCGGGAGTACGCCGACCTGGTGGCCGCGGCGGCGCGGCGCGGTGACCTCGCCGCAGCCCGCGCCATCGACCCGGAGAACTTCGGCAAGCCGTCGTTCGACGCGATCAGAGCGGCGGACGACCGCCTCGACACCTCCCTGACGACGCGGGCGATAGCAGCCCGCAGCCGCGTGTCGTCGACGCTGCACCAGCTCATCGCGGTCCTGATCGTCATCGGGCTCGCGTTCGCCGCGCTGATGGGTGGCATCGGGCGCTCGCTGCGGCTCTGGGTCACCGGGCCAATCGAGCGGATCGCTCAGGACGCCAGCACGGTCGCGGGCGGAGACCTAGGCCACACCGTGGCCAGGGCCGGGCCACCCGACGTCGCCGCGCTGGCCGACAGCGTGGAGAACATGCGGCTACAGCTGGTGCAGGAGCTCGGCACGGTCTGGGAGGCGGCGGCCAAGCTGGAGGAGCAGGCCGACGCGTTGCGCCGGTCGAACCGGGACCTGGAGCAGTTCGCCTACGTCGCCTCGCACGACCTGCAGGAACCGCTGCGCAAGGTGGCCAGCTTCTGTCAGCTGCTCGAACGGCGGTACGGCGACCAGCTCGACGAGCGTGGCCAGCAGTACATCGACTTCGCGGTCGACGGGGCCAAGCGGATGCAGAAGCTCATCAACGACCTGCTGGCGTTCTCCCGGGTCGGGCGCACCACCGACGAGTTCGTGCCGGTCGACCTGGGCGACGCGCTGGGCCGGGCCAGGCAGGCCCTCGCCACGGCGATCGAGGCGTCCGAGGCCGAGATCACCGCCGATCCGCTGCCCACCATCGCCGGAGACCCGACCCTGCTCGCCGCCGTGTTCCAGAACCTGATCGGCAACGCCATCAAGTTCCGCGGGACGGAGACGCCCCGAATCCACATCGGCGTCGTGGCCCAGTCCGTCGTCGCCCAGTCCGGCACCTGGGAAATGTCCTGTTCGGACAATGGCATCGGCATCGAGGCCGACTACGCCGAGAAGATCTTCGTCATCTTCCAGCGCCTGCACCGCCGGGAAAGCTACGAGGGAACCGGCATCGGACTGGCCCTCGTGCGCAAGATCATCGAATTTCACGGCGGGACGATCTGGTTGGATACCGAGGTGAAGGTGGGTACGACCTTCCGCTGGACGCTCCCGAACAACGTTCCCACCTTGCCGACGATTGCCGAGGCGGCGCTCCCGGTGGCCGCGCACGAAGGAGCAGCGTGACGAATCCGCTTCCCGAGCCCGTTGTCCCGATCGAGGTGCTCCTCGTCGAGGACGACCCGGGCGACGTGCTGATGACCCGGGAAGCCTTCGCGGACTACAAGGTCAAGAACAACCTGCACGTCGTCAGTGACGGGGTCGAGGCGCTGAGCTTCCTGCGCGGCGAGGGTGAGTTCGCCGACAGCCCCCGGCCCGACCTGATCCTGCTCGACCTGAACCTTCCACTCAAGGACGGCCGTCAGGTGCTGGCCGAGGTCAAGTCCGACGACAAGCTGCGCCGCATCCCGGTGGTCGTGCTGACCACGTCCGAGGCCGAGGAGGACGTGATGCGCAGCTACGACCTGCACGCCAACGCCTACATCACGAAGCCCGTCGACTTCGAGCGGTTCGTCGACGTCGTGCGCCACATCGACGACTTCTTCGTCAGCGTGGTCCGCCTCCCCGGCCACTGACCGGGGAGGCGGACCAACCCGCAGGCGCTTCAGACGGCGGCCGCCGCCTCGGGAGTCACCGCGGGCTCGGCCTGCGGGGCGTGCATGCCACGGCGGCCGGGCAGGGCGAGCGCGCCGAGGGCGCCGAGCCAGCAGACGCCGGCCGCGACGAAGCAGGCGATATGCAGGCCGCTCATGAACGACGCGTTGACGTCGGAGACGAGCTGGTCCCGTAGCCCAGGGCCGGCCTGGGTGGCCACCTGGAACGCGGCCCCGACGGAGTCGCGCGCCGCGTTCGCGGCCTGGGCCGGCAGTGCGGCGACCGCCGTGCCGGCCAAGTGGTGGGTGTAGATCG
>NZ_JADWYX010000251.1 GCF_016786355.1 Frankia sp. AgB1.9 | reverse complement strand
CACTCGATGGGCGACACGTTCGCCGTCATGGACACCCTCAACCGCGAGAGCCCGGCCAGCGCGATCGTCGTCGGCGCTGGCTACATCGGCCTGGAAATGGCCGAGGGGCTCACCGCCCGGGGCCTGAAGGTCACTCAGATCGAGATGGCCGACCAGGTCCTGCCCACCGTCGACCCACAGCTCGGCGCGCTGGTCGCCGCAGAGCTCGCCACCCACGGCGTCGAGGTCCTCACCCGGACCGCCGTCCGCGCCGTCGCGCGTGCCGACGCCGGGGCCGCCGGCCGGCTGCGCGTCGAGGCCGCCACCACCACGTCTGACGGGGCCACCGTCGCCCTGGACCGGTATGCCGACCTGGTCCTGGTCGTCACCGGTGTCCGCCCCGACGTCCGCCTTGCCGCCGCCGCCGGTGCGACCCTCGGCACGCGCGGCGCGATCGTGGTCAACGAGCGGATGGAAACCGGCCTGCCCGACGTCTACGCCGCCGGCGACTGCGTCCTCACGCACCACCGACTGCTAGGCACCACCTGGCTGCCGCTGGGTACCACCGCGCACAAGCAGGGCCGCGTCGCCGGCGAGAACGCCCTCGGCGGCGACCGGACCTTCGCCGGGAGCCTCGGCACCCAGGTCGTCAAGATCTTCGACGCCGTCGCCGCCCGCACCGGCCTGCGCGAGCACGAGGCCCTCGCCGCCGGGTTCACCCCCGCGACGTCGCAGGCCAGCCCGGACGACCACAAGGCCTACTACCCGGGCGCCGAACCGATCGCGATCCGCGTCACCGGCGACACCACCACCGGACGCCTCCTGGGCGCCCAACTCGTCGGACGGCGCGGCAGCGAGGTCGCCAAGCGGGTCGACACCTACGCGACCGCGCTGTTCCACAGCATGACCGTCGACGCGCTGGCCGACCTCGACCTCTCCTACACCCCGCCGCTCGGCTCCCCCTGGGACGCCGTCCAGATCGCCGCCCAGACCTGGACCCGCGAACAGCATCTCCCGGCCCAACGCCAAGGTCTCCAGACCGCCCGCGGGTAGCGAAACGACGGGCGGGCGCGCGGGCGCGGTTGGAGCCGCCCATCGGCAGCGGCTTCACCGCGTGTCCGTCCGCGGTCGTCTGACCGCTGGCCGGCTCCTGAGACCACGCCGGCCACACACCTCACCTACGTCGAGAGGTCTCGTCGCGGTACTGGTGCGCGGGGGTGCCCGACGCCAGCGGTAACGGGGGGTGTGGGTGCCCGAGGACTCAGACGGAAGCGTCGACCACCTGCCAGCCGGGTCGCTCCCAGCTGACGCAACAGTCGCCGACGTGCTGTCGATCAGGCCCGAGCAGCTCTCGAAAGAGGCTGCCGGCAGCCTGTGCGCCAAGCTGCTGCGCGAGTGGTTACACCTTCTGTGCGAGCAGCTCGAATTTCCCTCCGGCGACTTTCTTCGCCTCGCCTCGCCCCGGCCGCGCGACGGCGAGAAACCTCAACCCTGGATTCAGCAGCTGAAGGACCTCAGTCAGGACCAGACGCAGCCGCTGGCAGGGACACAGGTCTCCCAACCAGGTCCTACGCGGCGCCGCGACCTTCTGAGGGCCGTACCCCTCGCCGTAGAACGCTGCGTGGCGCGACTGTGGGACGGAAGGAATCTCCAAACCGGACCGCCTCCGCCGGCCGACTTCCTCGACACACTCGCAATATTCAGTTCCGCTACGGCACAAATCGCCATTCCGGCGACGCTTGGATGGGATGCCACCCTCTTTCGCAGCTACGTGAACGCGGTCGCCTGGACCTCGGCCTGCATGACTCGCGGGCGGAGTTTCACCCGCGAAGGAATCGGCGTTCGCGATCTCGAAGCTGAGGTGACCAGATCGCTCGCGGAACTCGGCCGGTTGACCCGGTGTGAGCCCGGGGGTGGTCTCGTCGCTGCCACGCTGCTGAATGGCTCCCTCGACCGCCTGAAGCTCTACCTCGACGGAATCGTCGCAAGCCGCCCGATGTTCGAGCCCCGGAGTGCCTTCGCGCAGATCGGGCTGCGGGACCTACCCGATCTGGCGGCCCGCACCGACTACGCGATCGACATGTACGGCGACGAACACCTGCCCCAGCTCTTCGAGCAAGGACTCGCCCAACTCTGGGCCACCCTAGGAACATCAATCGTCGAATCCGAGCGGGGCAGCGGAGATGCCGATACAGCGGCCACCTTCTCTCTCCTTCGCACCGAAGAGTACAGCTTTCTGGTCGCAGCGAAGAGCACCCACCGTCGGTATTCGTTTCCGACAAAGGACCGGCGGGCGCTCACCGAATACGTGCGAGGCGTGCGACACGAACTACCGGAACATGAGCCGAGATTTGTTCTGATCTGCGGGCCGACCCCGACCGGTACGTTGACACTGAAACTTGAGCTTTTCTCCGCCGAGTTGCAGGTCCCTGTCCGATACTGCACCGCGACCGTGCTCGCCTCACTACGTGACGAGATCTCTGGCACCATCGATCCGGAACTCCTGCTTGAAACCGTGCGCCTGCCCGGTGCCATCCTCACAGACGAGAAGATCCAGGAGCTGATCAAGGCGATCAGGCTCGACCAGATCGATCACGTGAATCCTGCACGGTTCGCCTTTTGAGGCACCGTCAGGGCTGCCTCTACGGAGTTCGAACCTCGCCCACCGCACCCACGACGACCTCGAAGCCTCTGGCATGACCCTGCGCCCAGACACCCCGGGCGCTGCGCGGTTACGCGTGCAGCGGGGACGGGGCCGCCGGTGGCGATCCCCGTCCCCGCTGCGTGGTCTGCGCGACGTCGTAGGCGGCGGGGCGGTTAGCCGAACCGGCCGGCGACGTAGTCCTCGGTGACCTTGTTGTCGGGTTTGGAGAAGATCTTCTTCGTGGGGCCGAC
>NZ_JADWYX010000250.1 GCF_016786355.1 Frankia sp. AgB1.9 | reverse complement strand
GGGGGGGGGGCGGCCCCCCCGCGGGGCCCGGCCCCCCGGGGGGGCGCGCGGCCCCCCCGCGCCCGGGTCGGCGGCCGGCGGGTGGTTGAGCCGGGTCAGCGCGGCGCCGCCGGCGATCAGGGCCTCCTCGACGGCGGCGACGTACCGGTCAACCCCGCCGCCCGTCCCGTCCGGAGCGGCCAGCAGCAGCACCCGTGGCGCCCCGGCCGACGGCCCGGCGGAGCCCGCCGTCCCCGGTGGGCTCGAGGCCCCTGGCCGTCTGGTGTCCGGGGAGCCCGACACCCCGGTCCAGGGGGACACTGACCGCAGACTGCGCACCGACGAGGATCCTTTGTCCGACCCGACCGAACAATCTGTCATCTGACCATCGCGGATTGTAGTTCTGGATCCGCCGGTCGTGGGCGGACCTGCTCCCGTGTCGCGGACGCCGGCCCACCTGGTGGCCAGGTGTCCCGCCCTGCTGGAGGCTGGTGTGGTCGGCCGGGTTTGCGCGGGATGCGACCGGCACCGGCCCGACGCCTACCCTTGCTCGCCAGAAGTGATCTCTCAATCACCTATGGTGGCCACATGGCGGGAGCGGCGGACGGCGACCCGATCGGCGAGTACCAGGCCGATTCGCTCGCTGACCCTCTGCTCGCTGACCCTCTGCTCGCTGAGTTTCCGCTCGCCGGACGCGTGCCCCGCCAGGCCGACCCGCACGACGGTGATCGCCTCGCCGCGCCCCGATCGGTCGACCCCTCAGGGACCTGGCCGGCCCCGGCCGCGGGCGACCTCCGGCCATCCATCGCCCCGCCCGCCACGTCGGCCCCGCCCGTCACGTCAGATCCCCCCGCCGTCTCGGACCCGCTCGCCGTCTCGGAACCGCCCGCCTCGGCGGCGCCCCAGCAGGCGCCCCCGGGCCGGCGAGGACGGCCGCGTCGCGCCCGGATCGGCGGCGCCGTCGTGCGCGGGGCCGGGGAGCTTCTGATCACGCTCGGGCTGGTCGTCGCGCTGTTCCTGGCCTACGAGCTGTGGATCACGGACATCTTCCAGGCGCGGACCCAGAGCCGGCTGCACAACAAGCTGGCGGCGACCTGGGCGGCACCGGCCCGGCCCGCGACGCCGGCCCCGCCGCCGCCCGCCGCGCCACTGCATCCGGCGGTCGGCGCGGGCTTCGCCGAGCTGCACATTCCGCGCCTCGGTGCCGACTACGCGCCGGTCATCGTCGAAGGCGTCGGCGAGGCCCAGCTCCAGGAAGGCCCCGGCCACTATCCGGGAACGGCAATGCCCGGGGAAATAGGTAACTTCGTCGTATCGGGACACCGGACCACCTACGGAAAGCCTTTCAACGAGCTTGACGAGCTGCGCCCTGGGGACCAGGTAGTAGTCGAGGTATCCGACCGTTACTACGTCTACCGGATGACCAGAGCCGAAGTTGTCGCGCCGACCCGGCTGGATGTCACGTATCCGGTTCCCGAACAGGCCGGCAAGGTTCCGACGGCGGCGGTCATGACGATGACGACCTGCAACCCGAAGTACTCCGCGAAAACCAGGCTCATCGTGTTCGCGAAGCTCGACAAGACCGTCATGAAGGCCCCCGGTGTGGGAGTGCCGTTCGAGCCAGTGGAGGGCTGACCGGTGTACGGCTGGATCTACCGCCATCTGCCGGGTCCGACGCCGGTCCGGGCGCTGTTGGCTCTGCTTCTGGTCATCGTCGTGGTGACCTTGTTGCTCTTCGTGGCCTTCCCGGCGATTGAGCCCTTCGTACCGCTCAACGACGTGACGGTCCAGCGCTGAGCGTGACCGTCCCCGACTTGGCGGTCTAGCGGTTCCGTCACCCCGGCTCGGATGGTTCCGGCTGTCCGCGACCGGGTTGGGCCGGCCGCCGGCCGGATGGGCGGTGCGCGCCGACCTACCAGCCCAGCGGCAAAGAGGCCACTTCGTGGCACTCTCCGGATGCCTGCCCGTCTTTTGCCGCGCCTACCAGCAAAAACCTGCGGAGTAGCGGGCAGCGACGCCCATCCGGGCAGAATTCCCCCTCCAGATTTCACCTGGGTTCGGATAATCTCCCGAGCCATGCGCGGAGTGGTCGGACGGCGCGGTCCGGTATGAACCGCCCTATCCAGGGACGGCGAACTGGTCGCGCGTCAACGTATCTACCAGTGGTCCGGGCGATCCGGGCCGCGGGGTTCGCGCTGCCGCAATTCGGGGGTGTCGCCGGCGAGCGGCGCTCACGGCCGTCGGGGCGGCCGGTCAAACATCCGGAATGGTCGCGAACAGCGACGTCTTTGGCGCGCAGGCAGGTGAGCATCATCGTTGGGGGACTGATGCACAGGCAAATCTGGACGACGGCGCAGTGTGCTCGCACGGCGCTGGGTGAGTGCGTGGCGGTCCGATGGTGACCGCGATCGGGACCGGCGGCGGCAGCCCGCGTGACGTCGGCGCGGCCGCGCGGCCAGCCGGGCCACCGGCGGTGGCGGGGGCCGACCGGTCGACCGGTCGGGAGCCCACCACCCAACCGACGGACCTCACGGATCTGGCCGCGGGGACGGTGACGACCGAGGGGGCCGGCGCCGCGCCGGGGGCGGTCGCGCTGGCCCCGCGTGCGGGGGACAGCCCGACAGCGCCGATGCCGCGCAGTCGGCCGCGGCCGGTCGCGAACCCCGCCTACCCGGTGCCGAGCCCGGTCGGGGCGAGCGCGGGCGGGCTGGTCCGCCAGCCTCGGCTGCCCAGCGTGCTGGCCCCGGGCTGGCTGGTCGCCGGGGTGCGTCGCGCCGTGCGCCGCCGTCCCGGCCGCGCCCGCCCCGCCGCGGGCCGCGCCGCCGGTCAGCCCGGGGCCGGTCAGCCCCGTGCCGGGCCGCCTTGGCCGGGGCCACCTTGGCCGGGTCCGCCATCGTCGCG
>NZ_JADWYX010000249.1 GCF_016786355.1 Frankia sp. AgB1.9 | reverse complement strand
CACTCGATGGGCGACACGTTCGCCGTCATGGACACCCTCAACCGCGAGAGCCCGGCCAGCGCGATCGTCGTCGGCGCCGGCTACATCGGCCTGGAAATGGCCGAGGGGCTCACCGCCCGGGGCCTGAAGGTCACTCAGATCGAGATGGCCGATCAGGTCCTTCCTACCGTCGACCCGCCACTCGGCGCGCTCGTCGCCGCCGAACTAGCCGCGCACGGCGTCGAAGTCCTCACCCGCACCGCCGTCCGCGCCGTCGCGCGTGCCGACGCCGGGGCCGCCGGCCGGCTGCGCGTCGAGGCCGCCACCACCACGCCCGACGGGGCCACCGTCGCCCTGGACCGGTACGCCGACCTGGTCCTCGTCGTCACCGGTGTCCGACCCGAGGCCCGTCTTGCCGCCGCCGCTGGTGCGGCCCTCGGCACGCGGGGCGCGATCGAGGTCAACGAGCGGATGGAAACCGGCCTGCCCGACGTCTACGCCGCGGGCGACTGCGCCGTCACCCACCACCGGCTGCTCGGGACGACCTGGCTGCCGCTGGGAACGACCGCGCACAAGCAGGGCCGCGTCGCCGGCGAGAACGCCCTCGGCGGCGACCGGACCTTCGCCGGGAGCCTCGGCACCCAGGTCGTCAAGATCTTCGACGCCGTCGCCGCCCGCACCGGCCTGCGCGACCACGAGGCCCTCGCCGCCGGGTTCGCTCCGGTGACGTCGCAGGCCAGCCCGGATGACCATAAGGCGTACTACCCGGGTGCCGAGCCGATCGCGATCCGCGTCACCGGCGACACCACCACCGGACGTCTCCTGGGCGCCCAGCTCGTCGGACGGCGCGGCAGCGAGGTCGCGAAACGGGTCGACACCTACGCGACCGCGCTGTTCCACGCCATGACCGTCGACGCGCTGGCCGACCTCGACCTGTCCTACACCCCGCCGCTGGGTTCCCCCTGGGACGCCGTCCAGATCGCGGCCCAGACCTGGACCCGCGAACACCACCTCCCGAGCCAGCGACAGGGTCTCCAGGCCGCCCGCGGGTAGCGAATCGACGGGCAGGCACGCATGCGTGGTTGGAGCCACTCATCGGCAGCGGCTCCAACCGCGCGTCCGTCCGCGGTCGTCTGACTGCTGGCCGGCTTCTGAGACCACGCCGGCCGCACCCGCACCGAAGTCGATTGGTCTCTTCGCGGTAGGGGTGCGCGCAGCGCCTGACGGCAGCGGTAACGGGAGGCGCGGGTGCCTGAGGACTCAAGCGCAGGCGGTGACCAATCACGTGCCCGCTCACTCCCACCTGACGCCGCCGATTCCTTGCTCTCCCTCAAACCCGAGGGGCTTTCCAACGAGGCTGCCGGCCAACTGTGCGCGCACCTTCTGCGCGAGTGGCTACGCCTTTTGTGTGACCAGGTCGGATGTCCCTCCGGTGACCTGCCTCGCTTCACGTCGTCCCGGCCGGGCGGCGGCGAGGACCTCAAACCCTGGATTCAGCGCCTGAAGGACCTCAAGCAGGTCCAAACGCCGTCGGCGGCGAGCGCGCCGGTGACCAGACCAGGCCGCGCACAGGGCCGAGACCTGCTGAGCGCGGTGCCCCTCGCCGTTGAAGGCTGCCTTGCGCGACTGTGGGAAGGGACGACCCTCCTCACCGGACCGCCCCCGCCGGCCGATTTCCTTGACGCACTCGCAATGTTGACTTCCGTCACGGCCAGGTACACCATTCCGGCAGCGCTTGAATGGGACCTAACCCTCGCGCGGAGCTATCTGCACGCCGTTTCCTATACCTCGGCGTGCATGGCCAGCGGGCGCGGTTTCACCCGCGATGGCATGGGCGTTCGTGACCTGGAGGCAGAGGTGACCAGATCGCTCGCGGAACTCGGCCGGCTGGCGGGGTGCGAGCCTGCAGGTGGTCTCGTCGCTGCCACGCTGCTGGATGGTTCTCTCGGCCGGCTGAAGCTCTACCTCGACGGGATCGTCGCAAGCCGTCCGATGTTCGAGCCTCGCAGCGCGTTCGCGCAGATCGGGCTACGGGACCTACCCGATCTGGCGGCCCGCACCGACTACGCGATCGACATGTATGGCGACGAAAACCTCTCCCGGCTCTTCGAGCAGGGTTTCGCTCAGCTCTGGGCGACGTTAGGGGCATCGGTCATCGGCTCCGAGCGGGGCGACGAAGATGCCGATACGGCTGTCATCTTCTATCTCCTTCGCGCCGAGGCGTACAGCTTCCTGGCCGTCGCGAAGAGCACCCCGGGCCGGTATTCGTTTCCGACAAGAGACCGGCGCGCGCTCACCGAATACCTCGGATGCGTGCGGAACGGACCGCCGGAACTTGAGCCGAGATTTGTGCTGATCTGCGGGCCAACTCCGACCGGCACGCTGACACTGAAACTTGAGATCCTCTCGACTGACCTGAAAATCCCCATCCGATACTGCACCGCGACCGCGCTCGCCTCACTTCGGGACGAGATTTCGGGCACCGTCGATCCGGAACTCCTGCTAGAAACCGTCCGCCTGCCCGGTGCCATCCTCACGGACGAAAAAACTAAAGGACTGATCAAGGCAATCAGGTTGGACCAGACCGATCACGCGGATTCGGTCCGGGTCGCATCAAGGCGCCGTCAGCGCTTTCTCTACTGAGATTGAACATCGAACCTCGCGCCGCATCCACGCCGACCTCGACCTGGTCGTCCTGGTCTGTGGCGTCCGCCTCGCAGCCACACCCGCGGGGGTGTAGAGCACAGCTATCCCGTCGATGACGGGAACGAACGGAGGGTTCGGCGTGCGGCGCGCGCGCAAGGGGACGGGGCCGCCTGTGGCGATCCCGTCCCCTTGCGAGGTCGACGCGACGTCGTGGGCGGTGACGGCTAGCCGAACCGGCCGGCGACGTAGTCCTCGGTGACCTTGTTGTCGGGTTTGGAGAAGATCTTCTTCGTGGGGCCGAC